>JBBRMR010000036.1:0-46342 GCA_038230735.1 Cytophagales bacterium | reverse complement strand
TCAAATGCCGTAACAGAAGGACTCAATAACCTCATAAGAAGTGTCCGAAGAACGGCTTTTGGAATGACTAATTTTGAAAACTTAAAATTAAGGGTTTTAGCTATATCTTGCTGAATCCACAAAAACTGTCAGAGAACCATATAACTCAAAAGCTCATCCAGTTCTTTATCAAAAAGATTCTCCTTTTCAGATTTGTCATAAATAGAAAGTAGATAAACAATATCTTCGGTTACTACAAAATTGGTAATAATTCTTGTTCCACCGCTTTTACCTTTATTTTTTGAAGCTATCGAAAGACGAATTTTAAAACAATTCTGACCAATTGATGTTCCGAGTTCGGGATTTTCTTTTAATTCCTGAATTAAATTTAACAGTTCGTTTTTCAGAGAGGCGTATTTTTTAATGAGCCTCTTGGCTTGCTTTTCAAATACAGCAATTGATTTTACGTTATAATTCATTCAAAAAATCTTCTGCGTCACGGGCTTGCTTTTTGCCAGCTTTAATTAATCTCATTTCTTCAACGGCTTCTCTGATTTCTTCCATCAATAAAGCCTTTGCATCTGTAATTGGTTTAGCTTTGACATAAGAAATACTTCTCAATACTTCTAATAATGAGAACGCTTTACTATCTGGAATATCTAATAATACTTTCATGTTATTATTTTTTAGTAGGAAAACCTCAATACGCCCATTTCAAATAAATACTTCCCCACGTAAAGCCTCCGCCAAAAGCCGCCAGAATAAGATTATCGCCTTTTTTCAATTGAGATTCATAATCCCACAAACAAAGTGGAATCGTGGCTGCCGTGGTATTTCCGTATTTTTGAATCGTCATCATTACTTTATCTGAACCAATGCCCATGCGGTTTGCCGTGGCATCAATGATACGTTTATTGGCTTGGTGAGGCACTAAAAATGAAATATCATCACCCGTTAGGTTGTTTCTTTCCATAATTTCTGCCGAAACATCCGCCATTTTTGTTACGGCAAATTTATAAACCGTTTGCCCATCTTGATAAATAAAATGTTCTTTGTTATTAATGGTTTCGTGGGTAGGTGGGTAGGCACTTCCACCCGCTTTCTGAATCAAATGATGTTGTCCAGAACCGTCTGAACGCAAAATAAAATCCTGAATTCCGAGTCCTTCTTCGTTAGCTTCTAATAAAATTGCCCCAGCACCATCGCCAAAAAGTACGCAAGTGGTGCGGTCGGTATAATCCACAATTGAAGACATTTTATCTGCCCCAACAACCACAACTTTTTTGTAACGCCCTGATTCTATGAACATTGCACCCGTTACCACGGCATTCAAAAAACCTGAACAAGCCGCCGCCAAGTCATACGAACCTACGTTAATAATCCCAACGGCATCACAAATAATGTTGGCAGTGGCAGGGAAAAAATGGTCAGGTGAAATAGTGGCACAAATTAATAAATCAATCTCCGAAGGTGCGGTATTGGTTTTAACTAAAAGCCCTTTCACCGCCTCAATCGCCATCACTGACGAACCTTTGCCTTCTCCCTTCAAAATATGGCGTTGTTTAATTCCCGTTCGGCTGGTTATCCATTCATCGGTAGTAGCAACAAGTTTTGCGAGATCGGCATTGGTGAGTATGTCTTCTGGTACGTATCCCTGTACGCCTGTAATAGCAGCTGTTATTTTGGTCATAATGGAGAAGAGTTTTTTAGTTATGAGTTATGAATTATTAGTTATGGATTTTGCGTATCAACTGTTGTAAATCCGCTAACTCATAACCCATAATTCACAACTCAGCTCTAATTAACCCGTAACGCTTCTTTAATTTTATCTGTAACTTTTGATTCAACTACTTTTATACAGAGGTGAATCATATTTTTTGCCGCCAATGCCGATGATGAACCGTGGGCGATAATTACATTTCCATTTACCCCAATTATTGGACTGCCACCTACGGCTTCATAATTTGTTTTATCCAAAAACTCATCTCTGATACCTCTGTCTTTCATAATTCCGTAGAGGGATTCGCCCATTTTCAAGAGAATATTTCCCGTAAAACCGTCCGTAACAATTACATCGGCTTTACCTTTAAAAAAATCTTTTCCTTCAATATTTCCAATAAAATTGATGCTTTTATTTTCCTTCATCAATTTATAGGCTTGTTGGGCAATAAGTGAGCCTTTTTCTTCTTCTTCACCAATGTTCATCAAAGCAACTCTTGGCGATTCGACATCCATTGTGGCGTGGGCGTATATTGAGCCCAAAACCCCAAATTGGGCTAACATTTCGGGTTTTACATCAGCATTTGCTCCAATATCCAGAATCACGGCAAGTTTGCCATCAATCTGTGGAGCAAATCCCGCAATAGGCGGACGTTGAACGCCTTCGATGGTTTTTATGGAGAATAAAGAACCCACCATCATTGCTCCAGTGTTGCCTGCGGAAGCGAAAACATCAATTTCGCCCGTCTTTAAAAGCCTAAACCCAACTCCAATACTGGAATTGGGTTTAGCCTGTAATGCTCGCACGGGATGGTCGCCCATTTCAATAATCTCATTTGCTTCAACTATTTCAATGTTGGAACCTATAAATCCCTGATTATCAAATATTTCTTGAATAACCTCTTTTTTACCAATCAACACGATGGTGGCATTGGTAGGTATTTCTTTTGAGGCTAAAATTATTCCTTCAACGATTGCTTTGGGGGCAAAATCCCCGCCCATTGCATCTATTCCTATCTTCATTAATGTGTTATTCTGGTTAAACAAGTTTAGTCACAAAAATAACAGATTATGATTGCGAAACGGTATTTTTTTTACAAAAATAGTTTCAAGTGTCAAGTTGATACGACATAAGTCAGTAAATTCTTGAAACTTGAAACTATTTTTTGTGTACCAAATATTAGGTACTAAGTTATAAGTACAAAAACTTAATACCTAATACTACTGATTTATACCTGTGGTGCGTAACCTTCAACTACCATTTTACCCTTGTACATAAGGTTGCCCTCGAATACATGAGCACGGTGGCGTAAGTGAATTTCGCCAGTAGTTGGGTCAGTTGTGATTGTTTTTGGAGTTCCAAAGTCATGCGAACGTCTTTTATCTCTACGTGCCGTCGAATGTCTGCGTTTAGGATGTGCCATTGCTTTATTTCCTTAAATTATGATTCGTTATTTATTTAATACTTTTTTTAATTCTTTCTTAGCTTCATCAAAGCTGCCCAACGTGGGTCAATCGCCTCTTTTGCTGCTTTTTGTTCCTCTTCCGAAAGGGTTGTGAAAACGATTTCTCCTTCAACTTCCAAACCATTGTCTTCTTCTAATTCTAAATCATCTTCATCATCTGAAAAATCTAAGAAGTTATCATCGTCTTCATCTTCGTCCGAATCTTCTTCCTCAACGTATTCTTCTTCAAATTTTTGCATCAGACTTTCATACGTTACTTCATTTTCAGTATATCGAGGATGAAGTTTTTTAATTGGAATCTGTAAACAAATAAAATCGAAAATGTCTTGGGCAACATTAATAAACTGGACGTTGCGGTCGATAAACATCAATTCTTCGGTGATTTCTTCAGTATGGTCAGAAAACTTTAAAATCATTTTCTGGGAAATATCGAATGGAAAATCGAAAAGGTCAAGGCTTCTGTCGCAAGTTAATTCAACGCTTCCTTTGATTTTGTAAAGCATCTGAATCATCGTTTCCGACTTATCAAGGCTTACCGTTGCTTTGAAATGCCCTTTTTCAATCAATTTTAATTCCTGTTCCAAATCCATAAAGAAGCTATCATCGCCTTCAAATTCATGCACGTATTGCTTGTTTTGAAGGTGGAAAATGCTAATTTTGAATGTGTCTATGCTATTCTTTTTCACAGATTTTGATTGAAAAGACTGCAAAATTATGGATTTCTTTTTAGAATGACAAACGATTATGCAATTAACAATTAACAATTAATAATTAATAGTGAAAAAAGGATATATTGTTTGCTTTAAATGCCTTACAAAGACAGTCATTAATATTTTCAATTTTATAAACTAAAAATTCCTCACGAACTTTACCTTATGAAACAAATCTTTCAAAAAAATCTTTCTTTTTTCATTCCATATATAATTATCTGGCTGGCTGTGTTGGGCATTGTGCTAATGACTACAAAATTGGAGCAAATGCAGTGGATTAATTCGCATAATAACCTATGGGAAGATTGGTTTTTTTATGGGGCTACGCAAATGGGAGAGGGGTGGTTTTGGGGAGCAATTATCTTGTTGTTTCTTTTTATTGGTTTTGAAAAGGCACTAATTTTAGGGGCTTCGTTATTACTGAGTTCCTTGATTTCAACTTCCGCAAAATTTTGGTTCAATACTTTACGTCCCATTGGATTTTTTGAGAAGCTTAATCTAAAATGGCATACCGTTGATTGGGTCTATGTAAATTATCATCTAAGTTTTCCGTCGGGACATACCACTACGGCTTTTGCCATTTTCACGATGCTAACTTTATTTATCAGGAATAAAAATTGGGGATTACCCTTCGTTATTTTAGCTTGGACTACTGGGTATTCACGGATATATTTATTTCAACATTTTCCCGTGGATGTGCTTGCAGGAGCTTTTATTGGCGTTTTTAGTAGTGTATTGGTATATTATCTGTTAATGAAAATGTATAAAAATATCCCGAAGGATTGGCATGGGAAAAGTCTTTTGAATTTTTGGAATAAGGGTGAATAGTATTCATCTAAGCTCTTTCCAAAACCTGCCGATTCTCCAAGCCCTTAAAAAAATCATACATCGGATTAACATCCAGACTTACGAATTTTTGCCACAGTTTTATGGCTTTTGTGATGAGTTCATTTTCTATTAAAAAACCATCGTGTCCATAGAGGGAATCTAAAGCTTGAAAGGTGGAATCTGGAATATGTTTCGCCAAAAATGCTTGCTCATTGATTGGAAATAAGGCATCTGACTTTATCCCCATTACCAATGTTCGAGATTTTACTTGCGAAAGTGCTGCCAATACGCCCCCACGACCACGCCCCACATCCTGCGAATCCATCACCTGTGAGAGTACATAATACGAAAAAGCATTGAACCTTTGTGCCAATTTTTCACCTTGATAACGTTGATAAGTTACTGCCCTTTGTGGCTTGTGTAGAGGTTCATCTTTGCGTGCCTGAGTTACGCCATAGGTCTCATAATTTCGATACGAAATCAATGCCGTTGCTCTTGCCGCCATCATGCCTCTAATGCCCGCCTTTTCGTGGCTTTCTTGCCAAGTAGGATCCACCTCTATCGACATTCTTTGGGATTCATTGAAGGCAATACCCCAAGGAGAATGTTGGGCGTTGGTGGCAATAAGGATGAGATTTTCAATCAAATCGGGTTGGGAGATTGCCCATTCTACGGACTGTTGACCACCCAATGACCCGCCGATGCAGGTGTAAATATTTTTAATCCCCAAATATTCACGCAAAATGTCAAAAGAATTAACAATATCTCGGATAGTAATTAAGGGGAAATCGTGAAAATAGGCTTTGCCCGTTTCGGGGTTTACAGAAAGTGGTCCCGTACTGCCATAATGCGAACCCAGCACATTGACACAAATGATAAAATGCTTGTCGGGGTCAAATAATTTACCACGCCCCACCAAACCCTGCCACCACTCGGAAACATCTTGCGAACCCGTAAAGGCATGACATACCCAGACCACATTTGAACGGTCGTGGTTGAGTTCTCCCAAAGCCTGATAACTGAGTTCAAGTTCGGGTAAAATGCCCCCTGCTTCTAAATGGAAGGGTTTTTTATATTTGAAAGTTGTTGTTTCCAAGTTTGTTAATTGTTATTTTTGGGTGTGGGCATATTTCTTTTAGCTCATAGTTTTACATCCCCCTGCCCCCTTCAAAGGGGGAATTTTCACGTTATAGTTTCTTCCCAAAAATAAATTAATAGTTTTTGGAATTTTATAAGTTCAACAATCATTTCAATTTGTAGGTAGATTTTTGAAAATCAATGATTTAATTCTTAGAAATAGTCTATGACTTGGAGTATTCCCCCTTTGAAGGGGGTAGGGGGATGTAAATCTACGAATCAACAAGTCCTCTATTCTCCTCCACACAAGTCATAAGTTCTTCCAAAACCCAGCCCATTCGTTGTTTCACATCAATATCTCTAAATCTAATAAATCTCACACCCAAATTCTCTAAAATTAGTTGTCTATTTTGGTCATAATCTTGTTTATCATCGTGGCTACTTCCATCAATTTCAATGGCTAACATTAATTCATGGCAATAAAAATCAACGATAAAATTATCAATTGGTACTTGCCGATGAAACTCAACTCCCATCGCTTTTCCTTTAATTTTCAGCCAAAGTAATACTTCTGCAAGGGTAGAATTTTTCCGTAATTCTCTCGCAAGTTCTTTTAATTTAGGGTTGTAGGGAATGATTTTGTTTTTCATATTTTATTGATAGTGAATTAGTTGTCTGATATTTAGAGTCTTTACATCCCCCTGCCCCCTTCAAAGGGGGAATTTTTCAGGTCATAAATTTTTCCTAAAAATATAATTTATCATGTTTGTGTATATGTATGCTTGTATTCTTCCAAATACTGTTATATTCAAACATAAATATCTGAATATCAATAGTTTAATTCTTGCAAAAAGTCTTCGATTTGGAATTCCCCCTTTGAAGGTGGGCGACCGACGTTCGGCAGGGGGGATGTAGAGACTATGAGTTACAAGAATATACGAAACCCCACAAAATCACAAGCCCTTTCCTAAAAAAAAATCACCCCAATAACTAAAAACCACCCCCACCAAATAACAAACCAAATCGCTCCAAAGAAAGCCGAAACCTAAAACCAAGCCGCCCAAGCGAGCATTGCGGATTTGGTCAATCCAAGGCTCGTGGTATAACTGACTGAATTCTATAAAAAAGCAAAATATTAAGGCGTAAAAAGCGGTTCTTTTAGGGTTTTGAGCAAACAAAAACTTGAAACCCCAATAAATCATAGCTGCCCAAAGAGCATCTCCTGCGTATAATTTCATCCATTCATTACCATATTGCCGTGTCGCCAAACCGATGGGGATTAGGAGAATGGCTATGGTGATGGATAGGAGTCTGGTTTTTTGCATTTCTATTTATACCTTTCATCAATACTAAAAGTCATTAAGGTGCTTTCTTGATTTTTTTTATGTTCAATTTTTTCTGTTAATATTCCACTTTTATCATATTTGAAAAGAAATTCATATGTTAAAATACCATCATAATAAATTTTTCTGTAAAGGATATTACCATTCTCATCATATCCACGAAAAAATTTTGAAATACTAACTTCTCCATTTTTAATAAATTCGACTCTTTCGACTTTATCATTTTTATAAAAGTATTTATTTGTCTCTTTCAGTACTTTTTCACCACCTAAAAAAATATATGTCTTTGTGCTATCGTAAGACTCTTTTGAGCCTTTGATATAAGCATATTCATTAATATTAATTGTATCACGACCTTCAAATGTTATCATACTTTTTACTGTATCTTTTGCCACAATACTTCGTTGATGAACTAATGTATCCCACTTCATTTTACGGTTCAATCTCAACTGAAAGTAGTCATTGAAGCTCTCTTGGTAAGTATATAATATTTTATCTACCGCTTTTTTGTTTTCATAACTAACTCTTGAAATCTCCCTTTTCAAAGAATCATACGAAATAATTACATATTCATTAGGTTTCAATTTATAGGTAATTTTAGTTTCCAAACCATCAATATTATAATGGCTTGTAAATGAATAAGTCAGTTTTTTATCTTTAACATCTGTGGTAAAATCATAAAATGTCCAAGTCATTTTAGATATTTTTCTTTCTTTTATTTTGAAGTTATAATCGTCTTCTTGTGCAGTCAACTTAGATATAAATAATAAAAGTAGAATTATTGTCGAAATAATTGATTTATTTGTCATTGTATGATTTTGTTTCTTAAATTCTCCAAAAACCTTGACAAATCTGCAATCCAATTGCAAATCTGTCAAGGTTTTAACATTTCCTTAACCCGCTAAAGCCCCCAAAATATCCTCCTTAATATCCTCAATATGTTCAATACCCAAAGACATTCTTAGCATATTGGGTTCTACGCCCGCTGTAATTTGCTCTTGTTCAGATAGTTGCGAGTGCGTTGTGGAGGCTGGGTGGATAATCAACGTCTTGGCATCGCCTACGTTGGCTAAGTGCGAAATCAGTTTTAGGCTGTTCACAAACTTTTCGGCAACGGCTCGGTCTCCTTTCAGTTTAAACGAAAGCACACCGCCAAATCCACGAGTCAAATATTTCTTGGCGTTGGCGTGGTATGGATGGTTTTCAAGTCCTGGATAATTGACCGATTCTACGACTGGCTGCGTTTCCAACCATTTCGCCAAAGCCAGAGCATTTTCGCAACAACGCTCTACTCGCAATGAAAGCGTTTCCAAACCTTGCAACAACAAAAACGAGTTGAATGGACTTTGCGAAGGACCCCAATCACGCAAACCTTCTACTCGGCAACGAATGATAAACTGGATATTGCCAAATGGTCCGCCGATGCCAAAAACATCGTTCATCACCAAGCCATGATAACTTGGCGAAGGAGACGTAAATTGTGGATATTTACCATTACCCCAGTTGAAAGTTCCTGCATCTACAATAACTCCGCCCATCGTTGTACCGTGTCCACCAATCCATTTGGTGGCAGATTCTACCAAAATTGACGCTCCCCATTTCAAAGGCTGACAAATGGCACCGCCCGCCCCGAAGGTATTATCTACAATTAAGGGCAAATCATGTTTCTTCGCCAACGCCACAAATGCCTCAAAATCAGGCACTGAAAGCCCTGGATTGCCAATTGTTTCCAAATAAATTGCCTTAGTTTTATCATCAATCAAAGGCTCGAAACTTGCTACATTTACGCCATCGGCAAAACGGGCTTCTACGCCAATATTCTTGAAAGCGTTTTTGAATTGGTTGTACGAACCACCGTACAAATGCGAAGTCGTAACAAAATTATCTCCTACCGAAGTGATATTATTGATGGCAAGAAACTGAGCCGAATGTCCCGACGAAGTAGCCAAAGCTGCTACACCGCCTTCCAAAGCCGCCACCCGTTTCTCAAAAACATCATTGGTCGGGTTCATTAAACGAGTATAAATATTCCCGAATTCTTGCAATGCAAAAAGCCTCGCCCCGTGAGCAGAATCCTTAAATTGATAAGCCGTCGTCTGATAAATAGGCACGGCTCTTGATTGTGTTACAGGGTCAATTTCTTGCCCTGCGTGTAACTGGAGTGTTTCGAAATTCATGTTATTAGTATTGAGTAATTTGAGTATTGTGTAATTAGAATATTGTGTTCATGCGACTCAGTCTAAGCGATTCAGTCTGAATTGGGATTCGTTGGATTTATGGATTATTTGGGTTTTTGACTTGACACTTTGTTCTACAATCATCCTGTTAATCCTAAAATCCAACGAATCCTAATTCAGACAGATTTTAAAGCAATCAAAATATGCTCAAAATGATGCTTGGCGTGCCAAACTACCATATCAATTGCTTGTGGAATTGTTACGTGAATTTGTCTAAAAGGATGATAATACGTTTTATGATATTCACTCTCTGCGATATTTTCAGCCAAATACGCATACCGATTGTGCGTACTTTCAATCATCTGCAATGAATCCAAAATCGGAGCTTTGGCAGAGTCCGCTAAGGCTGAAAGAGCATTTACATTTCCGAAAAGCCCAATTGGACTTCCTTCCGTGAGAGCCTGTTTGATTCTGATAAAATGCCATAGATGCGTGTCCGCTACGTGATGCACCACTTGACGGATAGTCCACGAACCCTCACGATACGTTTTTTCTAAATCTTCTTCCGAAAGACTTTGGGTTAATTCCTTGAATTTCAAGCCATAAGCCCTGATTTGAGCAATATTTTCTTGAATTTCTTCGGATGAATAGTTCTCTTTGACAGCCCATTTTCCGATGGGATACTGGATTTGTTCGAGTGTCATTTTGTTGTTTTTTTACTTAAAAGTTGAACATTGAGCGTTAGACATTGAAAATCTAAAATATTCAATGCGCAACGTCCAAGTGATTTCTTGAATATTGAAAATAAAAATTACCCTAAACCTGACGAAAAATTAACAGTAAAATAGACTGGAATTGAATCGTAATTGGTTTATATTTCCCGACAACAGTGAACAGTAAACAGTAAACAGTGAACAGTAAGAGATGACTCTAAAACTGATAACTGATAACTGGTAACTGATAACTGAAACAGGTAGGAATTAGCACCTTGCCTTTACGGTTTGGTAGGTTGCCAGAAGTTCATTGAGCCTATTCTCTCCCTTCTTCTTTATAAATCAAATTACCAAATGAGAGGATTCTCTCGGAGGAAAAATTGATTTGATGTTGCAAAGTAAAACTTGGAAAAGTTAAAATGCAAATTTTATTTGCCTCTTGTACAGTACGAATAGTCGTATCCGTGTGATATTTAACCACAGATAAGACTGTTGGTATTACAAACCCACCAAAAAATCACAAATTCAATCGATATTCTTTGTACGCTAAGGTAAAATTTTGTTATTTCGTAATTCCATTCCGCTCCAAATTTTTCCGCCCGAAAAATCTTAGAAACATAACATTTTTCCATGTTTTTTTCTTAAAACTTACCAAGCCCTAATTAACTACCTTCAACCTAATGAACCACGAAAGTCGTCGTAAATTTATTAAAAATACCTCTCTACTCACAGGAATAGGCATTAGTAACTTTGCCCAAGATCCAACCACAATTTTCCCGATTGAAAGTCAAAATGGTAAATTAACGATAACTTCTCATGAAAAAGGACAGATAATCAAACCGCTTGATGTCGTTACCATTAGCACTTCAGAAGCGGGCTATTTTTTTATCCGTGATGGAAGATTTAGAATGTATCGCAAAGGAGATGGGAAAGTTAATAGCATCACTTTCAAAGTAGGTGGAGCATTGGGAAATCATTTTTGTGAATTAAGGAATGGTAATGGCGATAGAATTGATTCAATCTATTTTTCGGTAAATTGTCAAACCGAAATCTTGGACAGTTCTGGGCTTTACAAAGAGCTTTTAAACACCCTTTATTGGTCGATGATTGGCGAATTTAGCGAGACTTCTGCCTATCGAATCAATGGGCGAATTTATAAGGTTTTTGTGGGTTGGTTACGTGACCATACGCACACGATGAAGGCGATGAAATATTTTAATCCAAACCTCAAAGACGGCTTCGATTTATACGCCAATAATCAACGAGAAGACGGGATGATTTGGGATAATATTTATGCCCGAACTAAAGAACCAAATTGGTGGGATTCAATTTTAGAAAAAGATAATTTTATCAAGAAAATAGAAGGCGGAACCTATGAATTAAAACGCCAGCCAGTGGAGGCTGATGTGGAATATTTGTTCGTGGAATGTCTCTATAATTCATGGAAAGCAACGGGTGATAATGCTTGGATGCGGGGGAATCTGGACATCGCCATAAGAGCCTTAAAGTATTTAACGTCAGATAGTTATAGATGGTCAAGTAAATATCAATTAGTAAAAAGAGCCTTCACGATTGATACATGGGACTTCACGCACGAGTACGATACCAAAGCCACCGATGAAGCCAATATGATGATTAACGAAAAGACTGATTTCGGTATCATGTTTGGCGACAATAATGGATTGATTTCAGCTTATAAAATGCTGTCAGAAATGCTATCGGCGAGCGGGAGAAAAGATGAGAGTTTTTACTTAAAACAAGAGGCACTTAACATTCAAGATAGATTGGATAAATTGGCTTGGAATGGAAGACATTATACCCATTTTATTCCAGAAGATACTCAATTTTTTCTGCAAAGAAATATCGGAAAAACGAAGCCTGAAAGTCAGGTTTCTATGTCAAATGCTTACGCCCTAAATCGTGGAATTTCACACTTGCAAGCCCTTGGAATTTTGAATGAATATCAGAAAATTCGGGATATGATGCCCAAAACTTCGGCGGGTGAATTTTATAATATTTATCCACCTTTTGAAAATGGTTTTCAGAAAGGTGGCGAAATGTGGGAGTATATGAACGGGGGCGTGAGTACCATTGTGGCGGGAGAATTGGCACACGGGGCTTTCCAAAATGGCTATGAAAATTATGGCGTAGATATTTTGAATAGAATCTTGGATTTATCCCGAAAACATGACAATTATCTTCACGGAACTTACAAAGGAAAATTACCCGAAATCAAAGCAGGCAACTTCACAACCATCAGTTTAGCCAAAGCCGCCAACGCAGATTTTTCGGGCAAAGGCAGTCAAGGAATCCCGGGTTGGAATGGTGATGGTGAAGGAAATGATGCCGCTGAAATTCCCATAGGACAACATTTATTTTTAAATATTCCTTTCCTAATAACCGACCCTGTTGAAAACAACGGAAAGGGCTGTGTTGTGCTTTCTGACGATATGGAAAAGGATTATCAAATTTCAACGGCTGTTTTAATCGGGAATACTGCCAAAAGTATTTTCCTACTTCATGCTCGCTCGAAAGGAGAAATGATTGGGATGATGACGGTGAGATATACCGATGGCTCAACCTTTGTGGATTATGTTCATGGTGATAAAATTGATAATTGGTGGTTTCCGCAAGACAAGCCCAATTTTAAAGTGGCTTGGTTTGGGAAGAATAAAAAATCACCTTTTGTGGGTTTAGGTATTACGCAAATTGTGAATCCAAATCCTGAAAAAGTAATTGGAACAATTGAATTTTATGGGATGAAAAATGCCAAATCCCGTTGGATGATTGCGGGTTTAACCTTGGGAGATACTGAAATAGAAATTAAATCAAAAGACACCTCAAAAGCAAATTTATCTTTCGGAATCCCCGACCGTTGGGGGGCTGCCGCCGTAACGTATGCCCTTCTGGAAGGTTTGGCGGGGGTAAAAGATACCGCTACGATGTTTGAAAAAGTGAAAGTTTCGCCCCGATGGGAAGCATCGGGTGAAAAAGAAGTTTCCGTAACGGTGAAATATGAGGCTTCGGGTGGGTATATTTCTTATCAATATAAATTTTCGGGTAACAAACTTAATCTCACTTATACAGGCACGGGAACGCAAGCGGATTGGGAGATTTTACTGCCCCAAAACCGCAAACCAACGGCTTTACGGGTGAATGGAAATACTAAATCTTTGATAATCAATCGAATAGAATCTTCGGAATATTTGGTTTTTTCAGTAGATAATCTTGGTGTGAGTCGGGTTGAAGTGGAGTTTTGAGTAAAATATGCGTAATTTGTAGTTAATAAGCAATTCTCATAACACCACCAAGCTCCATTTGAAGTGAATAATACAACCATCATTATCGCCAAACAGGAAAAAATCATGGTCGAAGCCATCAAAAGTGCTTTGATTCAAGAGAGTTTTGAGATTTTAGGTACTGCCCCTTCACTCGCTGAAACCAGCAATTTGCTCAATAAATTTACCCCTGACATTTTGATTATCGGTGCTGAATTATCGGGGATGAATAATTTGAAAGTGTTAGAAAACCTCCTAATTAGCTCCTCCACGAAGATTATTCTTTATTCTCGAAGTACCGATTTAGAAAAAACGCTGACTGCCATTAAAAAGGGAGTGATGGGTTATCTGAATTTAGATACTGATTTAGAAGAGTTAATTACTTGCGTGAAAACCATCATTAATGGTTCAAAATACTTATGTCATATCACTCGAAATGACCTATTTTTGTTGGATAATCAGCAACCAGCCAAACCAATCCGAAACAATAAACTATCGGAACAAGAGAATAAAGTGTTGAGCTTAGTAGCCGAAGGAAAAACTAACGATGAGATTGCCGATATGCTGAATATTGCTTCAAATACGGTCAATAATCATCGAGCCAATATTAGAAAAAAGTTAGATTTGAAAGGTGGAAAAAGTATCCTTTTGCAGTATGCCATTTCGCAGAAAAACTATTATGGATAAAATCTACTATATAAAAAAGAGAAAATTATTGGGGAAACGACTATTGGATTCTGAAAAATGATAGAAAAACGACTATTGATTGTATAGTTTTTATCGTGTTGCTTTGTATCATATTTCGAAAGTGGTATTTCAGAAATCTAAATAGCCTACACCTTCCAACATTTGTTACCTTCAAAATCAAATTTAGTTAACATCAAACCTGACATTAAACTGTCAGGTTTTTTTGTGCGTAAATCTGAGTCATTTTTCTTAATTTTGAAGAAATATTCAACTCAAAAATGTTAGACATAATCTCCCAAGAGCTAAACGAGGCTCAAATAGTCCTTCAAAATTTTCTTTCCACCGAAAAAAATATTGCTAACATTGAAGCGGCTGCCCAATTAATGGCGGATGCTATACAAAATGGTGGCAAAATATTGTCTTGTGGCAACGGTGGTTCGCACTGTGATGCCATGCACTTTGCCGAAGAATTATCAGGACGTTATCGTGAAAATCGTAGGGCATTACCCGCCATTGCTATCTCGGATGTATCGCACATTTCGTGTGTGAGTAATGATTTTGGTTATGAATATGTGTTCTCTCGCTTTATCGAAGGGCTTGGAAATCAGGGAGATGTGTTATTGGGAATTTCTACTAGTGGCAATTCCGCCAATATCATCAAAGCCGTTAAAGTCGCCCGATTGAAAGGCATGAAAGTAGTGATTCTTTCTGGAAAAGACGGGGGGGAATTAGCGGACAAAGCCGATGTAGAAATCCGTGTGCCACACTTTGGCTATGCCGACAGAATTCAAGAAATCCATATCAAGGTGATTCATATTTTGATTTTGTTGATTGAGAAGATGGTGATAGAAAAGTCGTAAGTCATAAGTATATAAGTCGTAAGATTTGAGGTAGCTAATGTGATAAAAGTAGCCGCAAACTTACGACTTATGACTATAAAACTTACGACTTACATTTCCTTCCGAATCCTCAAAATTGCCGTTTCAAACACTGAAACCTCAGCACATAAAGACGTGCGGATATACGCATCACCAGCCGTTCCGAAGATTCCGCCAGGAGTGATAAATACGCCAGTTTTTTCTAAAATTTCATCCGTAAGAGCAAAGCCAGAAATATAAGTATCAGGTATTTTTGCCCATACAAACATTCCCGTTTGGTTTTTATCGTACTGACAATCAAGTAATCGCATCATCTCAAATACTTTTTGCTGACGTTTTTGATAGGTTTCGTTTAAGGATTCAAACCATGATTTGTCATTTTGTAAAGCCTTCACCGCTGCCATTTGCAAAGGTAAAAACATCCCCGAATCCATATTAGATTTAAACCTGAGAACTGGATTGATAAACTCGGCTTTTCCCATCAACATTCCCATTCGCCAACCCGCCATATTGTGCGATTTTGAGAGCGAATTTAGTTCCATTGCCACTTCTTTCATGCCCTCAACCGCAAGCATACTTTGCGGGTTGTCATTCAAAATAAAGCTGTACGGATTATCATTGACAATGAGGATATTATGTGCCAACGCAAAATCTCGTAGTTCTTCAAAAAAAGTTTTTGTCGCCTTCGCACCCGTAGGCATATGAGGATAATTTACCCACATCAATTTTACTTTCGACAAGTCTTTTTTGGCTAATTCCTTCAAATCGGGCAACCAACCATTGGCTTCCGAAAGGTCATAATTAACCACCGTTGCCCCCGTCAAAAGTGAAGCCGCCCGATACGTTGGATAACCAGGATTTGGCACTAAAACTTCATCGCCCGCCTCTAAATACGCCATTGAGAGGTGCATAATTCCCTCTTTTGAGCCAATCAGGGGCAGTATTTCATTGGCAGGATTTAAAGAAACTCCGTAAGCATTTTGATAAAAAGCACTCATAGCTTCACGCAAGGCTGGTATGCCCACGTAACTTTGATAAGCATGATTTTGAGGTTTTTGGGCAGACTCTGCCAAGGCAGAAATCGTTTCGGCAGAGGGTGGTAAATCGGGACTACCGATGCCCAAATTCAAGACATCAATGCCCGAAGCACGCATTTCGGCAATTTGTTTTAGTTTGGTCGAGAAGTAATATTCTTGTACCAAATTCATTCGGGAAGCGGGGTTTATAGTCATCAGTTATCAATTAACAGTTATCAGTTTTTGCTGATTTCTATATAATCTATGTTACAATGTGGTTACAAAAAAAACCAACTCTTGAGGAGTCGGCTTGTGTATAATTAGTTCTTAATTTATTTGGAACACACCCGACTCTTACTGACCGTAGTAGTAATAGTAATTTGGATATGTGTTGTTTGCGTTTTGCATGGAACAAAGGTAGTTTTAAAATTTTATTTTGACAAATTACGAACAATATCAAATACTAAATCGTGTTCAAAACCTTTACTGAGTGCGTATTTAACTATTTTTTGTTTTTTGATTAAGGGATTGCTTTCCTTTACTTCCTTAGATTTTTTCTCAATAATGGTCTGTAAAGTTTCCATATAATCATCGCCATCAATTTCACTCATCCCCACCCGAAGACAATAATCAGATACCCCCCGCATTTTTAATTCCTGACGAATTTTGAGGCGACCCCATTTTTTTTGTCGGAATTTACTTCCTGCAAAGATTCGAGCAAAACGTTCTTCATTGAGATAATTATTCTCAATTAACCACACAATGATTTGTTCAGATTCATCGCCAACAACTTCTAACTCAGCCAATCTACTCCGAACTTCCTTTTGAGTTCGTTCCTGATAAGCACAAAAATTGGCAGCTTTTATTAAGGCTTCTTTATTCAAAATATTAGACACGGAAGTCGTCCTTCAAAAGGACGACTTCCGTAAATTTCCGTGTAAATCATAATTAAAACATATTACTTCCTCGAATCCTTCGTCACATAAACAACCCTTCCAACCAGTCCAAAACAGCCAATACTTCCAAAAATGAGAATAAAAACTATTTTTTCATTCATGCCAATCGTAAAAAGAGCCATTATTGCCCAAATAATTAATGCCGTTGTTAGTAGCCCAGCAATGCCTAAAAGTATGTACGCAATGTTTTTCATGTCGGATAATTTACGGTAAATATACTATCAACAATTTAAAGCAACAATGTTCTTGAATTTTGGCTAATTTTAAGAAAAATACTCATCGCTCAAAAACTAAAACATTTTCTAATGAAAAACTTATCCCTCATACTTGGCGTTGCTTTGTTAGCGACAGCCTGTAAAGAAGAAAAAAAAGCCGTATCAATGAATCCAGACGTAATCAAAGCCCCGATGGCGGCTATAAAGCCTCACCCCATGACCCTCCACGGAGACACTCGTGAAGATAATTATTATTGGTTGAACGACCCCAAAAGTCCAGAAGTTCTCAAATATTTGACCAATGAAAATGCCTATACCGATACCGTAATGGCTCCCACGAAGGTTCTGCAAGATAAACTTTTCAATGAAATGAAAGGCAGAATCAAGGAAAAGGATGAGTCAGTACCCGTGAAAGATGGTGGATATTATTATTATTCAAAATACATAGAAGGCGGAGAATATCCACTGTATTGCAGAAAAAAAGGCTCTTTGGAAGCTCCCGAAGAAATCCTTTTGGATGGAAATAAAATGGCAAAAGGGAAATCTTATTTTGCCGTGGGCGGATATGAAATCTCTGATAATGAGGAACTTATGGCGTATGGCATTGATACCGTGAGCCGTAGAAATTATACCGTTCAGTTCAAAAACCTGAAAACGGGCGAGGTTTATAAAGAAAAAATCAAAAATACCGAAGGCGGTTCTTACGCTTGGGCGGAGGATAACAAGACGTTTTTTTACACTTTGAAAAACCAAACAACCCTTTTGGCTTCCAAAGTATATCGCCACATATTGGGAACTGACCCTAAAACTGATGTGTTGGTTTATACCGAAAAAGACGACCAATTTTATATGGGTTTGGGCAGAACAAAATCCAAGAAATACATCATTATTGTCTCTGACCATAATGGGGTTTCTTCGGAATATCAATTATTAAATGCTGCCGACCCGAATGGTAAATTCACCACTTTCTATCCTCGAAAACACGGTTTAGAGTATTCTATTGAGCATTTTGGCAATAAGTTTTATGTGAGAACCAATGCCAATGGAGCGACAAATTTCAAGTTGATGGAAGTTGCCGAAGGAAAAACGACCGATATAAAAAACTGGAAAGAAGTGATTCCTAACCGTGCCGACACGTATTTGGACGGTATGGAAGTTTTCAAAAATCATTTGGTTTTGCAGGAAAGAAGTAAGGCACTTTTGCACCTCCGCATCATCGACCAAACGACTAAAAAAGAGCATTACGTCCAGTTTGACGAACCCGCTTACGATGCTGGCGTTGGGTCAAATCCTGATTTTGAGACTAATATTCTTCGTTTCAATTATACCTCTTTGACGACCCCAAGTTCAACTTTCGATTATAATATGGACACAAAAGAAGATAAATTGATGAAAGAACAAGAGGTTTTGGGCGAATTTGATAAAGCTAATTATGTTACTGAACGCCTTTTTGCCACCGCCCGAGACGGCGTGAAAGTTCCCGTGTCAATTGTCTATAAAAAAGGATTCAAAAAAGACGGTTCGCAGCCACTTTTGCAGTACGCTTACGGTTCTTATGGTTATTCGATTGACCCTTATTTTTCGGCAGCTCGTTTGAGTTTATTAAATCGTGGATTTGCCTTTGCCATTGCTCATATACGTGGAGGACAAGAGATGGGTCGTCAATGGTATGAAGATGGAAAATTGTTGAAAAAGCAAAATACCTTCAACGATTTTGTGGATGTTTCAGAATTTTTATTGAAAGAAAAATGGACTTCCAAAGAGAAATTATTTGCCAATGGAGGCTCTGCGGGCGGTTTATTGATGGGAGCAATCACCAATATGCGTCCAGATTTATACCGAGGAATCATCGCAGGAGTGCCTTTTGTGGACGTGGTAACAACCATGCTGGACGAGACAATTCCTTTGACAACGGGCGAGTGGGAAGAGTGGGGAAATCCGAAACAAAAAATCTATTACGACTACATGAAATCGTATTCACCGATTGATAATGTTACGAAAAAAGATTATCCAAATATGCTGATAACGTCAGGTTTGCACGATTCGCAAGTACAATATTTCGAGCCAGCCAAATGGGTTTCCAAGCTCAGAGCCTTGAAAACCGACAAAAACATCCTCCTTTTCCACTGTGATATGGAAGCAGGACACGGCGGAGCATCAGGACGTTTCAAGCGTTTTCATGATGTGGCACGAGAATATGCTTTTATGTTGAATTTGGTTGGGATTGGGGAGTGATTTGAGTATTCTGCCTTAATTAGTCGCTCGCATCCTGCGAGTGACGATTATTCTCAGGCTTCCAGCCTGCATAAACTTGTAAGTTAGGCAAGATGCCTAATAATAGTCGTCACTCGCAAGATGCGAGCGACTGATTGAAATCGAAAAAGCAAGTTGAAAAACTTAATTGAGAATATGATAATATAATGGTTCAATATTAAGAAAATAAATAATCAATAAAAATAAACCCATAAGTTGATTTTATGAAAATAGTTACTACTTTTGTTCAGGGATTATACACTTTTAAATACGATGGACAACTTGATGAATTAGAAAGACTTTTGGATGATTGGAACAATCCAGAGTATTTAGAATCATTTTTTGAACAAAATGAAAGCTATTTATCATATTTTGGAATAGACATTGATACTGCAATTAATGAAACTATTATTGAAGCGGAGAAATTAAAAAACCTTCTTATGAAGCTATCAAACAATAATTCTATATCATTGGACTATATTTTTAGACCTCTGGATAACTTAGAATTTCGAGAAATTTCATTATCTAAACAGAAAGCAAGTAGGAGGTGGTTGAGATTATATGCTATCAAAATAGAAGCAAACCACTATGTAATTACTGGTGGAGCAATTAAATTAACGCACGAGATGCAAGAAAGAGAGCATACGAAAGAAGAGTTGGTTAAATTAGAAAAATGTAGAAACTACCTTCAATCACAAGATGTTTTTGATGCAGATTCTTTCAACGAATTAATCTTATAAGCATGGAACAGAACAAAAATTTAGAAAATTTCTTGAATTTAGTCAGTAATGAATCATCGGGCTGGCTTGAAAAGGCACAATGGCGTGAAGATAACAAACAATGGCTCGACCGTTCTGCCAAAATTGCGATAAAAATCCTTAGTATTTTGCGGAATAATCGTAAAGAAAACCGTTTGCCCCATAGCCAAAAAGATTTAGCTGAAATGATGGGAGTTAGTCCACAGCAGGTAAATAAAATGGTGAAAGGCACTGAAAATTTAACGCTTGAAACCATTAGTAAAGTTGAAAAAGCCCTCGGAATTCAATTGATGGAAATTAGCGAAACTTATAATAAATCACTACAACAAGACAAGGAATTAGAGCCTTCTGCATAAATATTTTGAGTATTTTACCGCCTACACTTTCTTTCAAAATAAAATAATCGTTAATGAAATTATACAAAACAACCCAGGGAATCATCATCCAGACTGATGATAAAGTATATCTTTCTCAGGAAAAAGATTGGGATTATTATGTCAATCAAGATAAACTTTATGAAGTCATAGAGACTGAAATTCAGACACTTAACGAAATTTTGTGGGATTACGAAGGTATTCATGCCCCCATCGGTCATCAAGAAATTTGGGCTTCGGGCGTGACCTACATGCGTAGCCGTGAGGCACGGATGGATGAGTCCAAGGATTCGGGTGGGGCAGATTTTTATGCACGGGTTTATGAAGCTGAACGTCCTGAATTATTTTTCAAATCTTCTGCCAGTCGTTGCGTAGGTACTGGCGAGGAGGTACGCATTCGTAAAGATTCTGCTTGGAATGTTCCCGAACCAGAACTGACTCTTTTCATTACGTCAAGCGGTAAAATTGTGGGTTATACCATCGGCAACGATATGAGTTCGAGGGATATTGAAGGCGAAAATCCACTGTATTTGCCCCAAGCCAAAAGCTATGATAAAGCCGCTGCCATTGGACCTTGCTTATACGTTCCAAAAGGCAAAATTGACCCAGATACCCAGATTTCGATTGAAATTTTGAGAGATAATGAACAAGTTTTTGAAGGAAATATCTCCATCAATCGCATTAAAAGAAGTTTTGATGAATTGGCAGAATATTTATTCAGAGAAATGTCTTTTCCACACGGGGCATATTTGATGACGGGAACTGGAATTGTACCGCCCAACGGCTTCACCTTAGCCATCGGAGACGAAATCAACATCACCATTGAAGGCATTGGAACATTGAAAAATTTTGTTGGAGAAAAAAAGTAGTCGTAAGTCTTTGAGTCTAAAGTCGTAGGTTAAATTCTTAGCGAATAATTGCTCCGTGAATTTAGCCTACGAATTTGAACTTATGACTTACGACTTTATTGACTTACGACTTCAATTCCTACCGAATATTTCCCCCAGGATTCAACCCACTCGGTACTCTCACAGGAATGGTTTTATCAAAACTATTATCCGAAAGTGTATTAATAAAGGCAATAATTTCTTGTTGTCTTCCCCCAATTCTTACCTGTCTAATTCGAGCATCTATCTGACGAATATCAACATTTGGGTTCTGAGAATTTCCACCCGCTATTCTTCCATAAAATTGCAAAATCTGATTCAAATCTTGAAAAACCCCGCTGTGCATGAATGGAGCAGTAAATTGCAGATTCCGCAAACTCGCAGTTCTGAATGCGTAGGTATTATTTGCTCCTGCATCCGAAACCTTATTTTTGGCATTATCAGGCACAGAAAGCACATGAAGTTGATAATCTGAAAACATATCTCCCGAATGACAAGCCGCACATCCTGCATCCCTAAAAGACTGCATTCCCTGAATTTGCTGAGCCGTTAAAGCCGATTTATCACCATTTTGATAACGGTCATAAGGTGAATTAGCGGTAATCAAAGTCCGTTCAAAAGATGCCAAAGCCTTGCCTAAATTGACCGCTGTGATAGATTGAGCATTGCCAAAAGCAGTTTGAAAAAGCGTTCTATATTCGGCAATATTTTTTAAACGAGCTACCACACTATCCAAAGCCACAGCTTCAGAATAAGCAGTACCACGCATTTCTTCCAAAGTGGCAATTGGTCCAGCCGATTGATTTTCAAGACTTTGCGTTCTATTATCCCAAAACATGGGTGCGGTTGAAGGATTGTAGACACCCGCAGTATTTATCCCGTTGAAAGCAGTGTTAAGAATAGTTTGCGAGTTTCGTTTGACAAATGCAATGGTATTTGGGCTTAAAAAATGCCTATTATTCCCAAAACCCGTGGCATTTACACCAATAGAGAGGTCTAAACCATCCGAATATCCCGTGCTGGGGTGATGGCAAGTGGCACAGGCTACGTCTTTTTTGCCCGATAAAATTGGGTCATAAAAAAGCATTTTGCCCAAAGCAATTTTAGAAACACTCGAAGTATTATCAGCAGGACTGTTCGCAAAAGCGGCTAATCGGGCTTGACTGACTTCAATAGTGGTGGGTGTAACATTGTCGTTGTTGTCATTTTTTTGACAAGCAAAAATTAAAGAAGAGCAAAGAGCAACAAAAAGGGATGAGGATAATTTAAGGTTGTGTTTCATAATGGATAAGATTTTGTACAATTGAGTGAAATTTAATAATACGTACAATTCTTATCATTATTTAAAGTTTTTTTGTGGATATAGATAAGCAACGACTTACCCGCTTATTTTATTTGATGTCATTTAAAATATTTTCTTGCGGGTAGAAATGATTATTATTGAAAAAATGTTCTGTATTTAATATTCAAATCCGATATAACAAAATGCAAATATCTAACTTCATTCCTCAAAATACCCAACTAATCCTCTTTGACGGAGTTTGTAATTTTTGCAATTCCTCTATCAATTTCATTATTGACCATGACCCCGAGAAAAACTTTAAATTTGCACCACTCCAATCTGATTTAGGACAAAGTATTTTAAAGCAATTTAATAAAAATACTGCCGATTTCGATTCGGTTATATTATTAAAAAACAATCAGTTATATCAAAAATCAGAAGCCGCCATTGAGATTGCCAGACATCTTTCGGGGGCTTGGAAATATCTTTCTGTATTCGGAATTCTTCCTGGCTTTTTTCTCAATTTCTTTTACGATATTATTGCTAAAAATCGGTATCGAATCTTTGGCAAAACAGAAACCTGCCGAATGCCCACACCTGAATTGCGTGAAAGATTTTTGTAAGTAATAGTTAATAGAGAAAAGAGAATAGTTAATTTTGCAGGATATATTTTAGAGAATCTCGTAAAACTTTCAACTATTCTCTATTCACTATTAATTATTCTCTAAATGAAGAAAGCATACGTTTTTCCAGGTCAGGGTTCTCAATTTAAAGGAATGGGCAAAGACCTTTACGACAATTCAGCTACTGCCAAAGCTCTTTTTGAGCAAGCCAATGATATTTTGGGCTTCCGAATCACTGATATTATGTTTGAAGGAACAGACGAAGAACTCAAACAAACCAAAGTAACCCAACCGGCTATTTTCTTACATTCCGTTATTTTAGCCAAAGAAACTCCTGATTTTCAGCCAGATATGGTAGCGGGACATTCATTAGGGGAATTTTCTGCCTTAGTTTCGGTGGGAGCTTTAACCTTTGAAGATGGTTTGCGGTTAGTTTCTGCTCGTGCCTTAGCTATGCAAAAGGCTTGCGAAATGAATCCCTCCACAATGGCGGCGGTTTTGAATCTTTCTGATGCCGTTATCGAAGAAATTTGTGCCTCAATTACTGATGAAATTGTAGTAGCGGCAAATTATAATTGCCCTGGTCAAGTAGTGATTTCGGGTTCAAATGAAGGCGTTGCCAAAGCAGGAGAAAAACTCAAAGAAGCGGGAGCAAAGCGTGTTTTGCCTTTGCCCGTAGGTGGTGCATTCCACTCGCCTTTAATGGCACCTGCCCGTGAGGAATTGGCGGCAGCGATAGAAAACACAACTTTTTCAACGCCATCTTGCCCAATTTACCAAAATGTAAATGCCCAGCCGTCAACGGATGTTGAAACTATCAAAGCTAATTTGATTGCTCAATTGACGGGAGCAGTTCGTTGGACGCAATCGGTTCAAAACATGATTGCTGATGGAGCAACTACCTTTGCAGAATGTGGACCAGGGAAGGTTTTGCAAGGTTTGGTGAAAAAGATTGATTCGGAAGTGGAAACTGCGGGAATTTAATTTTGATATTTGAAAATTATTCAATTTGAAAATAGCTTTATAAAATATTGATTTTCAGAATCTTAATCTTGTCATTTACATATTATGCGAATTATAAAATAATCAAATTAAGATTTTTTCTAAATTTGACTTGACACATAAAGATTAATAGCGTAATTTTGCATCATAATTCTAAGCAACGCAAGTGAAATAGGATTTAGATTGACCGATGGTGTAATGGTAACACAACGGTTTTTGGTATCGTTATTCATGGTTCGAATCCATGTCGGTTAACATATAATTAAAACATTTGTATTAGAAAGTCCTTCAAAAGCACTGCAAAGTGAATTTGAAGGACTTTTTTTGTTTTTAGCCCTTCTGAAATAATACAATTTTTTAAAACTTAATACCTTTTTTGTTGACCCAAAACGTGACCCAAAAAACGACCCATGAAAAATAGCTTTTAGAGGTTGTTTAAAGTTTCACGAAAAATGAGAATCGGTTAGTAAATTTGAGTTGTCATACCATAAATTTACTTTCTCATGTATCCATCAGATTTAACCGATTCTCAGTGGTGAAATATCAAAGAAAACTTAGATGTCAAAATTTTAAAGCGAAAAAGAAAGTATTCTATTCGTGAGCTTATTAATGCAATACTTTACGTTGATAAGGCTGGAATCCAATGGCGAATGCTTCCAAATGACTTTCCAGACTGGCGTATAGTCTATTATTATTTTCGCAAATTGGCTCAGGATGAAACTGTTATTTCAATTCATATTTCCTTGGCAATTAAAGTCAGAGTAGCATTAGGTAAAGAAGCGTCTCCAAGTTTGGGATTAATTGATTCTCAATCAGTTAAGTCAATGTCTGTAACTACTTTCAAGGGTTTTGACGGTAATAAGAAAGTGAATGGACGTAAGCGTTTTATCATAGTAGATACGTTAGGTTTCATCATGTCTCTGGTCGTTACAACTGCTAATATTGGTGAACGAGTAGGGGCAGAATTAGTCATGGAAAAGTTAGAAAACCGCTTTTCAAGATTAATTAAAATATTAGCCTATCAAGGATTTGATGGTGATGATTTTGTTGCTAAAATGATCAATACTTTTAAAGTACATCAGTATGCTGAAACCCAACAATTGAGCCTTTGGTGGCGGAGACGTAAGCCCGAAATATGATTTTGAGAAACCACCAAACGGAAGGAAAATTTTCCAGAAAATTTGTGTGGCAAGCACAGCCCAAACACTTTATTATTTACTGATTCTCTTCCCTCACCCACCTTCGAAAAAATTGCTATTCTTCTTGAAATTTTTAGCGGACAAGGCACAAAAAATAACGATTGGACACTGGTGTCTTTTTTTTAGTTTATATGGTTTATCACTGTACTTTCCATTAAAAAAGAACCATATCAATTTAAAAAAAACTCGCAATGATTTTGTGGCTTGTTTGCTAATAAATTTTAGCAATTTTTTCTTGCTCACCAAGTTTGAATAACAAATCAAGCCCCTTTAAATAAAGACTCTACGGTGGATATATGGTGGTGTATTGTGGCGTTGGCTACGACAAATGTCATATTAAAGCCTTACAAAGAATTGTTGGTGTGGTTGCGGATGGCAAAATTGGTGCTAAAAACGTTGTTGGTAGTTAATGGTGGTCATTCTAAAAATGTTTATGATTTACTTTCTGCTTATCGGATTGGATTTTATAAAAAGTTAATGCTTAAAAAACGTAGTCAGAAACGGTTTTTGATAGGTTGGTTAAATCGTTTACATATTTTAAAATCAATTCATTTTTCTCATAAAAAAGTTACATAACTTTCTCCCGCTGGCTTTTATTGGATTATGCCTTTGGATAACATCTTGTGCGGATGTGTCTGAAAAACAAAATTCTACTTTTTTGAAAACGCCCGTTTCTGTTGTCTCCGCTGTGAAAACGTATAGTGTTGATGGTTCAATGGATAAGGTTGAAAAAACAATTGGCTGAATACCATAGAATCATGGACACTCAGAATGGTGTTTGTGATGATTGTGTGGCTGGTTTTGCTTCGGTTATGCTTGAACATAAGATGGTTGCGAAACAATTGAGTGATGAAATTCATTTGATGAATCAGAAAGTTATGGAGGTGAAAAAGTTTAATACTGAGGCTTATGGATTGATTGGAGCATTTCAGAAACAATCTGGTGAAATGGAAAATATCGTGTCCCTACGGACTTCTTTACTTACGAGAACATAAAGAACGAATTGCCGAATTACAAAAGAGTAGTGGCAATTTGACTGAATCTAAGTCTTTGACGGTGAAGACACGATATTGATTTACCTCTCTCCTTGGTGAGAGAGGAGTTTTTTAGTATTAGAGCATATTTAAAAATTAAATTTGGTTTGTATCGGAATTAAACTATTTCCTTTCACATCATTTTACTTTTCTTGTCTTGATACAAGAAAAGTAACCGCAGCGGTGGACCGCAAAAGAAAATCAAGAAATCCCGAAACTCGCCGAGCGTCGGTCGCTACGCTCAAACAGCGGGATTTCGTAAAGAACTTAAAGTTTATTTCTTAATTCATTAATTATTGGAGTTTTATAAAGTTAAAGCATTTTCTTACTTTTTAAATATTTTACTATTATGAATCCTAATGATATGAATTTGGCGGATCGGTTTGTTGCTCCTCGCCCTCTGTTTTTTAAGAAGTTACGGAAATATGGTTTACTTGTTGGTGCGGTTGCCGCTGCCGTTTTGACGGGTTGTTCGGTTTTGCCTGCGTTTGTAGTGGCGATTGCTGGATATTTGGCTACTGCCTCGGCGGTTGTGGTCACGGTTAGCCAGTGTATGGTGGATGGTGATGCTTTTTTTGGTGTGAGGTAAATCCATAAATTATTTGGTTAGGAACTATTAAACCTCTCTGACAAAATCAGCGAGGTTTTTGTTGTTAAAATTCTGCATATTTGTGATTAGAGATTAAAATATTGAATTGCGTGAAAATGAAGAGACCGTTGATTAAATAAGTGAAGGTAATTTCTGTAGGACAAAGTCGATTAGAAGCGGGTATAAATATGATTGTATTGCAAAATATATTTAGTAATAGAAAGTTATGTTTTAAAACTAATTTGGACTATTTTTGTTTTAGATTATTACTTAAATCCAATAAAATCTTTTTTTAATGATAATTAAAAACTAATTATTAATTTTCGTAATAAATACACCCATTTTGTTAACTGAATCATAACATCTACGTAAAATACTTTTTTTGAACCGTATCTAATTTTAAGGAAAATTAAACACATATATTTATGAAAACAACTTTTCAATTCTTGACTATCTTCTTTTTGAGTATTCAGATTTTGTCTGTCTCTCAAATTTATGGACAAACTAATGCGAGCATTAACGGTTTTGTTCGCACCTTAAATGGTGAGGCAATTCCTGGTGCCACTGTTACTTTCAAAAACGAATCTACGGGTTTTATAGATGGGGTTATTACGAATGATGTCGGTTTTTATGTTATCAAAAATATGGCGTTGGGTGGTCCTTACACCATTACGGCGAAGAGTGTTGGAAGTAGTACCGAAAAACGTTCAGGTTATACCATTTCAATTGGTGAGAATCTCAAATTAGATTTTAAACTTTCTGAAAATATTACTTTGTTGAATGAAGTAGTAATCAAAACACAAGATGATGTTTTCTCAAAAGTTTCTCCAACTGGTACTGCTAAGCGTTTGGGAGTGCAAGAATTAAAATTGTTACCTGCGAGTAATCGTAGTTTTCAAGATTTAGCTAATTTATCTCCCATGACGGGTGTATCTCCTCCAACAAATCCAAACATTGGTATTGGTGGCAATCGTGAAAGTTCTACGGGCGTTAGTTTGGATGGAATGAATCAGCGTTTTATGATGAATGGAGGGCTTCTACCAATTTTTACTGTGTCAATTGAGGCGGTGAAAGAGTATGAAGTTTCAACCAATAACTATGATGTTTTGCAAGGAAGGCAAGGTGGCGGTTCTATAAACGTAATCACTAAATCGGGGACAAATCAGTTAACTGGTTCTGCTTTTCTCTATAATCGTAGTCAGGGTTTAACATCTTCTACGGATTATTTAGGAAGAACTATCAAAGATTTTAGCATTAATCAGTACGGTTTTTCTTTGGGCGGACCACTCATCAAAGACAAATTGCATTATTTTGTGGCTTTCGACTCCGAAGATCGTTCTCAACCATTCTCAATTCTAAATGTTACAGATTTAATAACCGAAAAAGCTGAGTCTATTTCAAAAGTCAATTTAGATAAATTTTTAAATATTCTTTCCACAAAATACGGTTTGCAATCTCCAAGCACTCAAACGGGGGCGTTTTCAATTAAACCTGCCAGCAGGACGTATTTCGGAAGAATAGATTGGCAGATAAATGCTCATAACAAACTCACACTAAGGAGTAATTATTCAAACCAAAACAGTGATTTTTCAGTTTATGCCTCACCTGATAATGCTGCGGTTAGAGAGTCTTACGGTTCTCACGACATTACTTTGTTCTCCACAACTTTGAGTTTACGAAGTCAATTATCAAGCAAAATAAACAACGAATTGAAGTTTCAGTATTTAAAAGCTCAACGTGATTTCATTCCGTACAACAATTTGCCAAGAGGTTTTGTGAACATTGCTTCAACTTTATCGGATGGAACAACCAATGTTTCAAGAACTTTCCAATTTGGTGGAAATAGAATTGCTCCTGAGAAACAAGGAGAACAACAGCTTCAAATCGTTGAAAATGTTTATTTACAGGCTGGAAAGTTTAACTTTATTTTTGGAACGGATAACTTAATTACTTTCACTCATACCTTAAATTCAAATGAGCAAGGTGGTTTATTTCAGTTTGCCAGTTTGGATGATTTGGATAAATTGAAACCAAGTGCCTATACTCGTTTAGTGCCTTTAGCCCCTGAAAATGGTTTAGCCCCTTATTTAGACCAGACTGCTTTTGATGTGTCTGCTTACGCACAAATGGAGTATAATTTGAACCCGAAAATGAATTTGCAAGCTGGTTTACGTTGGGATGCAACTATATTTTCCTCAAGACCAGCCTACAATCCTTTAGTCGATAAATTATTAGGGAAACGTACTGATGTTATTGCCAGCGATTACACAAATATCCAACCAAGAATCCAGTTTACCTACGATTTGAAGGGAGATCAAACTTCAGTATTTCAGATTGGGGGAGGGGCTTTTTCTGCTAATATCGTACACTGGACGCAATTGAGTAATATTTTGCAATCAGGGGTAAATTTAGCTAACGTGGTTTATCCAAGCAATGCTTTACCAACGCCAGATTATCCAGCTTATAGAGCCGATATTACTAAAGTGCCTGGTGTTCCTGCGGGTGGGGTTATTCCTCCCGCTTACGTAAATTTAATTGGTAAGGATTTTAGAGCACCAATTACCTACAAAGTGAATGCTTCATTTAAGCAGTTTTTTAATAAAATGTTTTATGTTGGGGCTAATATTTACTACGCTAATACTATTCATAATTATCGTTATCAAGATTTGAATTTAAGGGATCAACCAAATTTCAGGTTAGAAAATGAGGCAGGGCGTGGTGTTTTTGCCCCCGTTGAAAAAGTAGCCGTTGCTAATCCAGCCAGTCCAAGAGTGGTTACTTATCCAATAAATTATGCTGATGTAACCAAGAATCCAGAATTGAGTAGGGTTCTGGAATTAAATGGAGATGCGTCACTTTGGCAAAAGGGAGTTTCCATTGAAGCAGGAATAGTTTTCGCCAAAGGAGCTATTTTAAGTGCATCTTTCACGATAAATAAAACGGAAGACGACAATTCTTATAACTGTTGTATTGCCAGAACAACTTATTCAAGTGGAAATATTTTTGATGATCCACGTGATTTAAAGGGGAATCAAGGAGCAGCCAACTCGGATTTTAGGAATAAAATTGTCGTTTATGGAATCACCCCAAAATGGAAAGGGTTTCAATTAGGCTTTAAATACGTGGGAATTTCAGGGAATCCGTGGACACCTGTTATATTTGGTGATATTACAGGAGACGGGACAAGTTTGACAATCAACAACAACAAACGTGCTTTTATTTTCGACCCCGCAACCATTAACAGCAATCCAAATTCAACTACTTTAGAGAAAGCATTAGCAACAAGTCTGACAAACTTGATTAATAATCCAGACAATACTGCGGCAGAATATTTGAAAAGTAAGGCAGGACAAATGGCGGTTAGAAATGAATTGTATAACCCATTTTGGCATAATGTGGATATAAATTTATCTTTCACGATTGATAATCAACTAATCAAATCGGTGGGTAAACATCGTATTATTTTACAAGCCCAAGTATTCAATTTTATGAATTTACTGAATAAAGATGCAGGAAAGCAACTGGTCGTTGCTGGGGGTAATCAGCAGTTATTCAGAGCATTGGGTTTAGACCCCGATGCCAAAAAGCAAGGACGTAATATTTATGGTTATCAAGTAAATTCAACCTTCGGACAACTGGTACCAGGTAATGCAACCAATACTTATCAAGTTCAATTAGGAGCAAGATACGAGTTTTGAGGTTGATTGGAATAGGTAAAAACGAAAAGTCCCAAAATCTGCGTTTAAGATTTTGGGACTTTTTTGATTGAATGATTTTGAACTTTTAATCATAGTTTAGAACGCCCAATAGGCTAAATAAAAATACTCTCTTGATAAGATTCGAGCAAAATCTAATTATTAGGTAAATTATCCATTTCAAAAGTCCTAAGATGTTGATTCTTAGGACTTTTTTGGTTTGGATTTTAGTTGAGTGATGGAATCTTTTGGATTATGATTAGTTATTCCTCTCTCAAATTCCCTCCACAAATGTTTCAATAAACAACTCTATTCTTCTTCCCTTGATTCTGGTGAAGGTGGTTGTTCTTTCGTTTAGCTTTGGTTTTGTGTTTAGCATTTGGTCTATTTCTTGTCGCAATGTCTTCATGGCGGAGGACATTTTGCGTTTTGACTTTCTCGAAATGTTGGCTGGCATTAATGAATAGAATATCTTTTGGATTTTCACGGCATTTTTTGAATACCAAAATACTGGTTGGAATACTGGTTCCGTAGAAGATATTGGCTGGCAGACCAATGACAGCATCGAGATAGTTACAGTTTTTGATGAGGTATTGGCGTATGTGTCCCTCGGCATCGCCTCGGAACAAAACCTCGTGCGGCATGACGACCGCCATTGTGCCGTTTTCGTCCAAACGATAAATCATGTGTTGGATAAAAGCGAAGTCGGCTTTGCTGGAAGGTGCGAGTTTACCGTATTGGCAGAAACGTTCATCAGTCAGAAATAGAGGACTGGCAGACCATTGAGCCGAAAATGGCGGATTGGCAACGATAGCCTCGAACTTCAGGTGTTCGTGTTGTGGACGTTCAAGCGTGTCCTCCTGGCGAATGTCGAAACTGGCATAATTGACATCATTGAGAATCATGTTCATTCGAGCTAAATTGTAGGTAGTAAGGTTGAGTTCCTGCCCATAGAAATAGCTGATGTTATCAACTTCTTTGGCGACACGGAGGAGGAGCGAACCAGAGCCACAAGTGGGATCATAGACTGATTTTAGTTCTGGCTATTTGGCTAAAAAGTTCGGATGGTTTTAGGAAGAAACCTAATGTCTCGATGGTATCAATTCTAATTTCTTCTAAGTATTCTTCTCCTTAGGTGGTATCTTCTTGAATTTTGTCGTAAGTGATGTCAATTTGCGGATCCTGCAAGATTTTATCGGCGGCAAATTGTATTTTTTCAGAGAGATATTTGTAGAAGATGAAACCGAGGATACAGTCACGGAATTCGTCGGCATCCATTTTGCCTCTGAGCGTATTGGCTATATTCCATAGTTGTTGTTCAATTTGTTTTTTTGGTCGATTGACATTAAATGTATTGGGTTTGGTATTAGATTTAATGATAGAAACATTATTAAGAAAAATACTAAATTTGTCTTCAAAATAACCAACAATATTGAATATGCTTAGATATACCATTCCTTATACTGGTTGTGAACCTCCCCCTTTTTTAGTTTTTTCTTAACTTACGATATGATACCAACTATTGAAAGAGTGAAGTTTGCCGATATTTTGCGAGAGGCAATTGAGTGGTCAAGATTATCCATTTCACAGTTTTGTTTACAGTCTGAATTTCCACCATATAGAGTTTATAGAGCTCAGCATGATGATACTATTAAATTGTCTCTGGATAGCTTAGAACAAATTCTAAACAGATTTCCATAGTTGAATGGAGATGGATTTATAAGAAGAAGTGAACCTATGTTACTGTCTGGATTGTGTGAACTTGTTAAAGATTCTGATGTGAGTATTCAAGCTTTGAATGATACTATTAATTATCAATCGAGCATGATTGAGATGAAGGTTAAACAGATTTTTTTATGGAAGAGCAAATGAATTTTTTGAAGGATATGTTTATAAGCGACCTTAATGGTGACCCAAATTGAAGGATCATTTTATAAGTGTTTGAGTTTTGTCTGGATTAGGTGTTATCTATGTCGGTTGACAAGAAAGCCTTTCAGCAATGAAAGGCTTTTTCCGTTTTTCATCCAATGTATGTAGAACGCTTGCTTCCTTTACAACGATATTATGAAAGATTGTAAGCTATTTTTGTTTTCGCAGATTATCCACGGAAGTCTTTTTTCAAACGAAGGCTTCAGTATCGCCCCTCAAAAAAAGCCCATAACGCTATGTCATGGGCTTTTTTGCTATTTCAGTTTGAAGAAAACTATTTCTTAACTTTCTCCACAATAATAACATCTTCAACATCCGCCAAAATACGTCCGCAGTGTTCGCAAACGATGATTCTTTTCTTGTCTTTGATGTCGGCTTGGCGTTGTGGTGGCACGGCACTAAAACAGCCTCCGCAAGCTCCACGTTTCACCATTACTACTGCCAAACCGTTTGGATAATTACCACGCAATTTGTCGTAAGGACGCAATAAACGCTCTTCAACGTGCTTGGCTGCCTTATCACGGTCTTTGTTCAATTTCACTTCATCATCCTCACTTTCAGCAATCAATACGTCCAATTCTTTTCTTTTGGCATCAAGGTCTTTTTTGCGGGTACTCAAACGAGTTTCAGTTTCAGAAACATCGTCTTTTTTGTTCAAAATCTTAAATTCAAATTCACGAGAACGCTTATCTGCCAATTCCATTTCAAGTCCTTGCAGTTCAATTTCTTTCGAGATTGCATCGTACTCACGGTTGTTACGGACATTCATTTGTTGGTCTTTGTACTTATTCACCAACTTTTCAGCATCCTTTTTGGCATTACGATTTTTGGAAATCTCTTCCTCCTGAACAGCAATTTCCTTGTTGAATTTACTGATACGAGTCTCAATCCCCGCTACTTCATCTTCCAAATCACGCACCTCTTCGGGCAAATCGCCACGCATCTTCTTGATGGAATCTAAGGCTGAATCTATATTTTGAAGCTTCAAAAGAGCTTCTAATTTTTGAGCAATGGTTGTTTCGGTTGCTACTGCTGCCATTTGTTTGTATTTGGTTTACCTATCAAGTCGTTATTTTTAGATAACGCTCTAATTTATAACTCATAAGACTCAAAAATAATTTACAGGATTGGTATTGACCTGACTTTTGAGAATCGCAAAATTACTAAATTTTTCAGACAATTCCCTAACAATTAAGTCCTTTGTGAAAACTTCTGATTCATAATGCCCAATATCACAGATAATTATCTGGTTATCGGCATCAAAAAACTCGTGATATTTATAGTCGGCAGTGATAAAAACGTCTGCTCCTTGCCGAATGGCATCTCCCAATAAAAAGCCTCCTGCACCACCACAAACGGCAATTTTCTGAATTGCTTTTCCCCGCAAAGGCGTATGACGAAAGGTCTTTAGTTCCATTTTTTCTTTGAGATATGTTAAGAAATTTTCTTCCGATAAACTTTCTGACAATGAGCCAATTACGCCCGAACCCACTTCTTGATTTTCATTTTCCAAAAGGCTCAAGTAATAAGCGACTTCTTCGTAAGGATGAGCAGTTTTCAAAGCCCTCAAAATCTGATTTTCGAGATGAGAAGCAAAAATTACCTCAATCCGATTTTCAGCAACTTCTTCATCCCGATTCAACGCTCCGATGTGTGGATTTGCTTTGCCTGTTGGCGTGAAAGTGCCAATGCCTTCCGTTCTGAAGCTGCAATTTTTATACTCACCAATTTGTCCCGCACCCGCCGCATACAAGGCATCCAAGACCGTTTGCGTATTTTCAATCGGAACAAATGCCACCAGTTTCTTCAAAATTTGCTTTTTAGGCGATAATATTTTGGGATTTTGTAAACCCAATTTCTCCGCAATCATATAATTTACTCCACCTTTTACACTATCAAGATTAGTATGAGTAGCATAAATGGCAATATCGTTTTTGATGGCGAGCATCACGGCACGTTCCACATAATTTTTACCGTTGAAACGCTTCAAACCCCTAAAAACAATCGGATGATGAGCCACAATAAGGTTACAATTTTGAGCGATGGCTTCATGAATAATTTCCTCAGTGCAATCCAAAGTTGCCAATACTCCCTTAACTTCCGTGTATGGATAACCCACGAGCAAGCCCGCATTATCGTAACTTTCCTGATAAGAAAGCGGAGCAAGTTGCTCCAAGAAATTGGTGATGTCTTTGATGGTCATGTTGAATGATATAAATTTTAAAATACTTTTCAAATTTATGCCAAATTTATCGTTAAAATTTTAGATTTGTTGAAACAAGAAAGATTCTCCTATCATTCAAGCAAAAAAATATGAAAGTACGTCCGAGTGTGGTCATTATTGAAAATGATTTTGTGCTGTTGATGCGGTATCGTTATGGGCAAACCGATGTGTATAATTTGCCAGGGGGCAATGTCGATAAAGGCGAAACCCTCGCCCAAACCGTTGTACGAGAATTACAGGAAGAATTGGGCATAGAAGTAGCCGTAGAAAAGATGATTTTGACGGGCGAAGTATTGATGCCTGAACCTAAAAATGACGTATTACATTGCGTTTTTTTAGCCAACATAATTCAAGGAAAACCAGCATTAAACTCTGTAGAAACCTCTGCTTTAGAAGTAGTTTGGAAGCCCATTAATACGTTGAAAGACTTAAATATGTACCCAAATGTGGGGGCTGAAATAGAAAGAATTTTTTTGGAAGGTGTGGGCTTTCAGTATGTTGGGAAGGTGGAGCAAGGTTGGTATGGGTAAATTCTACCTTGCTATCACAAGTTTTTTTCGAATGATATTATTCTCCGTTTCAATTTGGACGTAATATTCTCCACTTGGAATTTCATCAAGAATGATAAAATTCTCATAAATGATTTGCTTAATTAATGCTCCAAATTGATTAAAAATAGAAATCTTACTTCCATTGGGAGTGCCAAATATTTCTATATCGTTTCTTGCTGGATTTGGATAAATAATACCTTCCTCTAATTTTCTGTTGTCAGCAAGATAATTTATCAAAATTAAACCTGTATTTGTACCAATCCAAGAGTTACCCTTTCTGTCAATAATAAGGTGTGTTGCTAATGCACTAAAACCGTAAGGTCTTCCATCAGAGGGTGGATAAAATGCTTTCCACTCTCTATTTTCATACTTTGAAATACCAAATAAAGTACCAGCCCAAAGGCTACCTTCCTTATCTTGCACGATATTACTTATAAAGTTTGCCAGAGGATAACCTCCGCTTGGTAAGTGAAATGGTGTAAATGATTTTCCATCGTACTTATAAATTCCATTCCCTGAATTTCCTGTGCCAAACCAAATGTTATCTTCGCTATCTTGGAAAGCAGTAAACACAGTTGAAGCGGGGTGGTTATTATTGAAATCATTAAATTCTGTCCAAATATTTCCATCATATCTTAATAAGCCTCCATAATATCTACCAAACCACAGATTTTTAGATTTATCTTGAAAAATTGCATAAACAGCCCCATCTCCGTCACTTTTTGTTTTGTAATATTGAGACCATGTATCATTACTGAACTTTGATATTCCATTTCCTGTCGAAAACCAAATATTCCCTTGGTAATCTTGAAATATATTCCCAACATTATCATTACTCAAATGTTCATTCCAAGTGCTGTGAATTATCCAATTTTTACCATCAAATTGTAAAACTCCCCCTCCACTTGTTCCAAACCACATATATCCATCTCTATCTTGAAAAATTTTAGTTATAGCACTGTTTCTGTAATAATTATTTGGCAGATTATTAAATATCTTCCAATCTTTTCCATCATATTTTAAAACGGAATTTTCATTTGTTCCAAACCATATATTCCCATTTTTATCCTCCAAAAATGTTGAAATAGAAGATCCACTTGTAGGTATAAAGATTGCATTTAATAATTTTCCTTCTAAACTATACCAGTTTATTTGTTGCTGAGTAATTACTAAAACTCGTCCATCCCTTAGTTGTTTCATCGTTACAATGGGATATTCATTTTTAAGAATAGTCCATGATTGTGCAGACATTTCATAATCAAATTGTAGAGAAAAAAGAATTATTGTAAAGAGAACGAAGTAGTTTTTTGTAGTTTTCATAAATTAGAAAATTTAGATATGTTATGCTGATATTTAGACGTAAAATGCTTCAAAATGGTTGCACTATAAATATAGTAAATGCAAAACTTTCGGCTTAAATTAATTGGACTTTTTTTAGCAAAGCATTGTTTCATAACGTAACAATACCCATATTTGTCTTCCCATAATCAAGCCACTAATGAATAAGCAATTAAAAGTATTGATGCTCGAAGCCGAGAAGAAGGTCTATGAACAAGTCCTAAATAATCAGCAAAGTAATTTAGGGCAAAGCGAAATAGATGAATTGCTGGATTTATTGTTGGAAATTAACAGACAATTGGCAGAACTTAAAATGAATCTTCAAGATGAAAACGGTAAATAAACTTAAAAATATTTTTAAAAAAATAGATGAAGCTCAAAATCCTTCTGAAATCGAAGAATTGGGGATGGAAATTGGTTTAATATTGGAACAAAATGCCCAGAAACCCATTGAAGGAGTTGCTGAGTTTTTGTTGGAACGAGCTAATATTTTGAAACAAAAGATTGAATTAGTCGCCAATGACCCAGAAGTGAAATACAAGGGCGTTACCTACGCATTTCCAGAATGGACAACCATTGTGAATTATTGTAAATTACACGGTATAAAAAACCCTCAAACGGTTTCTAATTGGGTAAATCGTGGTATTGTTTCTACCCAAAATGTGGTGGTTATCAAGGAGTTAAATGATTTGAAATTGATTAGAAATTTGCGGTATCATTAATGTGAATCAACCCTTTCCAAAAAGCCAATCTCAATCCTAAACCCATTGAAATTGGCTTTTTTTATTCCCCTCCAATTTTCTCCCGTATCTTTGCACCTCATTTCAAAAATTAAAAAAAATACTGGTTTTTGAGGGAAAATCTTGGGGTGAATTTCCAACCCCTAACCCCCAATCCCCAATCCCTAAATTATGATTTCAGTAGATAATGTAACGGTTGAGTTCGGGGGACGAGCTTTGTTTAGTGATGTAACTTTCAACATCAACGAAAAGGATAGAATAGCCTTGATGGGTAAAAATGGTGCGGGTAAATCGACTTTGTTGAAGATTATTGCGGGGGCGGATAAAGCCACAAGAGGCAAAATATCCGTTCCAAACGATGCCGTCGTTGCCTATTTACCTCAGCATTTGCTCACGGCGGATGATTGTACGGTTTTTGAAGAAACCACGAAGGCTTTTTCAAAAATCTTGGATATGAAAGCCGAGATTGACGAATTGAATCATCAATTGGAAACTCGAACTGACTATGAATCAGATGCTTACATGAATATCATTGAGCGGGTTTCGGAAGTGAGTGAGAAATATTATTCCATCGAAGAAATCAATTTTGATGCCGAGGTAGAGAAAACTTTATTGGGTTTGGGCTTTTTGCGGACAGATTTCACTCGCAAAACTTCTGAATTTAGTGGTGGCTGGCGAATGCGGATTGAATTGGCAAAAATCCTCTTGCAAGACCCCGATTTGATTCTTTTGGATGAGCCAACTAACCATCTGGATATTGAGTCTATTCAATGGTTAGAGGATTTTTTGATGAATTCTGCCAAAGCCGTCATCGTGATTTCGCACGATAGAACCTTTGTCGATAACATCACCAACCGTACTATCGAAATCACGATGGGGCGGATTTATGACTATAAAGTAAACTATTCGCAATACCTCCAACTTCGCAAAGAACGGCAGGAACAACAGCAAAAACAGTTTAACGACCAGCAAAAAATCATTGCCGACAATATGGAATTTATCGACCGTTTTAAAGGGACGTATTCCAAGACTTTGCAGGTGCAGTCGAGGGTGAAAATGTTGGAAAAAATGGATATTGTGGTGGTTGATGAAGTCGATACTTCCGCCCTAAATCTCAAATTTCCACCCGCTCCCCGCTCTGGAAATTATCCCGTAATTGTGGATGAGGTAACAAAAAGATATGACGACCATCTTGTGTTCAAAGATGCTCGATTGACCATCGAAAGAGGTGAAACAGTGGCATTTGTAGGTAAAAATGGCGAAGGTAAATCTACGCTCGTGAAGGCAATTATGGGCGAAATTGATTTTGAAGGAGAATTGAAAATGGGTCATAATTCCATGATTGGCTATTTTGCCCAAAATCAAGCGGCTTTATTGGATGGCGATTTAACCGTTTTTCAGACGATTGATAATATTGCAGTCGGAGAAATTCGTACTAAAATCAAGGATATTTTGGGTGCGTTTATGTTTGGCGGAGACGATATTAACAAAAAAGTAAACGTGCTGTCGGGGGGAGAAAAAACTCGTTTGGCAATGGTGAAACTCCTCCTCGAACCCGTCAATCTGTTGATTCTTGATGAACCCACCAATCACCTTGATTTAAAAACCAAAGATATTCTAAAAGATGCCTTGAAAGCCTTTGAAGGCACAATTATCCTGATTTCGCACGATAGAGATTTCTTAGACGGTTTGGCGACAAAGGTTTTTGAATTTGGTAATAAGCGAGTTTTAGAACATTTTGAAGACATCAACGGTTTTTTGAGAAATAAGAAATTGGAGAATTTGAAAGAGATTGAGCGGAAGAAGTAATAAAAAATAACGAATCTCAGTAATTGATAGAAAGACTAATTTTACCCCAAAAGTAAAATTGGCTTTTTCATTTTCCAAAGGTTTTAATTACATTTACCAAAACAAATTTTCATCAACCCAAACCCATGAAAAAACAAATTTCCTTTATCATTTCGTTATTTATTTCCATTAACTTTTCTTTCAGCCAAACCCCCTATTTCCCAGATTCCACTTGGCAAATCCGCAAACCTTCGGAACTGAAAATGAATGCCAAACTCTTAGATAGTGCGGTTAATTTTTCCATAAAAAATGAGGTAAAAATTGATTATGATTTACGAATTGCCAATATGAAATCGTATGTCAATGAGCCTAATTATCACATTTTAGGTCCGATGAAAAATCGTGGAAAATCGGCTGGGCTAATTATCAAAAATGGCTATATCGTAGCACAATGGGGCGATACTAAGCGTGTTGATATGACTTTTAGTGTTACCAAAAGTTATCTTTCTACGCTGGCGGGTTTGGCAGTTGATAATCATCTAATCCATAATATTGACGAACCCGTAAAAGACTACGTTTGGGATGATAAATTTGAAGGTGACCATAATTCCAAAGTAACGTGGAGACATTTATTAACGCAATCTTCTGACTGGTCAGGATGCCTCTTTGATAATTGCGATTGGGCAGACCGTCCACCCAAAGAAGGTGGTTTAGACGATTGGAAAAACCGTAAATTACTCGAACCAGGCTCCGTTTTTGAATATAATGATGTCCGTGTAAATCTACTTTCATATTCATTATTACAAGTTTTCAGAAAGCCTTTACCGATAATTTTGAAAGAAAAAATTATGGATAATATCGGAGCATCTACCACTTGGCGTTGGTTCGGTTACGATAATTCTTACGTGAATTTGGACGGCAGCATGATGCAATCCGTAAGCGGTGGCGGACATCATGGAGGAGGAATTTTTATCAACACCTTCGACCAAGCCAGATTCGGATTACTTTTTCTGAGAAATGGAAAATGGAAGAATCAACAACTCATTTCTGAAAAATGGGTAGAAATGGCTCAAAAGCCCTCTACACCCAACAAATCCTACGGTTTGATGTGGTGGCTAAATCAAGAAAACGTCTTGGGAAATATTTCCAAAAAGATTTATTATGCCAATGGTTTTGGGGGAAATTATATCGTGATTGATAAGGAAAAAGATTTATTGATTGTCGTTAGATGGTTAGATACTAATAAATTAGGAGAATTTGTGAGATTGGTGGAAAGTGCGGTAGAATAACGTAGCACGGGAATCCTTTCCCGTGTATTCACGTCCAAACACTGGGAAGGATTCCCGTGCTACGTTTAATGCTATGTTACATACTACTCAAACGTCCTCCATCCACTGGCAAATTCACTCCATTAATATATGCCGCCGCAGGACTACACAAAAACGCAACGGCTGCCCCAAATTCATGAGCCTCACCAAATCGTCCCGCAGGGATATCCGACTGAAAAACCTTCTCCATATTATCCACGCCTACATTTGCCATTTTTGCCCGTGAACCAATGACAAAATCTAATCGAGCCGTTTTGGTATATCCAGGCAATACATTATTAACCGTAATCCCAAATTGCCCCAACTCATTTGCCAAAGTCTTTGACCAAGAAGCCACCGCCCCACGAGTAGTATTTGATACGCCCAAACCATTAATTGGCTGTTTTACCGAAGTAGAGATAATGTTAATAATCCTGCCAAAACCCTCATATTTCATTGAAGGCACACAAGCCTGAACGAGTATATGATTGCAAATCAAGTGGTTAGAAATGGCTTGGGTAAATTCCTCAATCTTAGCATCAATAATTGCCCCACCCGCTGGTCCACCCGTATTGTTCACTAAAATATGAATAATGGGATTCGTTTTCAAATGATTTTCAATACCCGATTTTACTTCTTCGGGCTTTGAAAAATCTGCCACGAAATAAGAATGTCGCTGTCCTTTTGAACTATCCAAGGTCAAAAGGGTTTCTTTCAAAGTAGCTTCATTCCGAGCCACAAGCGTGACATTTGCCCCTAAAAGGGCTAATTCAACGGCGGAAGCTCGTCCCAGCCCTTGCGTACTGCCACATACTATGGCGTTTTTATTGGTTAAATCTAAATTCATATCTTTTGGTGAACGGTAAAAGGTAAAAGGTAAACGGTTCACGGATTTAAAGTTTATGTTTCAAAGGTAAATAACAAATTTAACAAGAATTACAAAGACTAATTTTTATTACTAAATCCGTTCACCCTTAACCGTTATTTACCGTTCCCCGTGAACCGAAAAATATGCCAAATTTAACAAACAGAAGTTACGAAAAAGAACTCATCGACGACCTCGAATTAGATAATGATGCTCTTAGAGAAAATTTAGAAGAATTAGCCATTATCAACAAATATTTAGGTGGTAATCAGGTTACAATCAGCGGACTAAAGAAATTAATATCAAATCCTAATTCTCCAATAACCAATAACCAATCACCAGTCACCATCGCCGACCTCGGTTGTGGCGGAGGCGATATGCTGATGGTAATGGCAGATTGGGCAAAAAAGAAAGGAATCAATGCTCAATTTATCGGGATTGATGCCAATGATTTCATGATTGATTTTGCCAAAGAAAGAACTCATAATTATCAAAATATTACTTATTTACATCAAAATATTTTCTCCGAAGAATTCCAAAAACATGACTTCGATATTGTTACGATGACCCTTTTTTGTCATCATTTTGAAGACAAGGCTCTCATCAAAATTCTTCAACAATTTCGTGAACAAACTCGTCTGGGCGTAGTTATTAATGATATACATCGCCATTGGTTTGCCTATTATTCCATTGCTTGGATAACAAAACTTTTCCTCAAATCATACTTGGTCAAGAACGATGCAAAACTCTCCGTTTGGCGAGCTTTCCGGAGAAAAGATTTAGAAAACATCATTCAAAAAGCGGGATATATCAACTATTCAATCCGTTGGAAATGGGCATTTCGTTGGGAGGTGGTTTTAATGTAGCACGGGAATCCGTCCCGTGCATTGGACTTAGCTGCACGGGACGGATTCCCGTGCTACATTTATGAAAATACTCCTTTGGTTTCGCAACGACCTCCGCATTCACGATAACGAAGCACTCGCAAAAGCTGCACAAAAGACCTCTGAGGTCGTTCCAGTCTATATTTTTGACCCAAGAATCTTTAGTGAGCATGAATATGGATTTCCAAAAACAGGGAATTTACGTCATCAATTTTTGATTGAATCGGTTGAAAATCTGAAAGAAAACTTACAAAAAATAGGTTCTAATCTTATCATCAGAACGGGTTTTCCCGAGGATATTTTGCCCGAATTAGCCCAAGAAATTGGTGCTAATGAACTCTATACTTCCGAGGAAATCACTCAGGAAGAAGTAGATGTGGACTCCTTAGTGGAAGAACGTTTAAAAGCAAAAGGAATACCAACAAAATTCTTCTGGCAATCAACGCTTTATCACGTGGATGACCTGCCAATGGACATCCAAAATCTACCCGATGTTTTTACGCAATTTAGAAATAAAGTAGAAAAATTTGCCAAAATTAGGCAATCCTTCAAAACACCTACAAATTTAATTTTTAAGGAAAACATCATCTCTGATTCTTTTCCAATCAATGTCCCTATTGAACAAATTTTCAAAGGTGGAGAAACCGAAGCCATTAACCGTTTAGAAGATTATTTTTGGGAAAAAGACCTTTTGAAAGTCTATAAAGAAACTCGTAATGGAATGTTAGGGATGGATTATTCCTCTAAATTCTCTCCTTGGCTCGCCAATGGTTGCATTTCCCCAAGATTTATTTATGATGAAATTAAAAGGTATGAACATGAACGAACTGCCAATGAATCAACCTATTGGCTAATTTTTGAGCTAATTTGGCGAGATTATTTCCGATTTGTAGCGATGAAGTTCGGTAACAAAATATTTCATCAAAAAGGTATCAAAAACCAAACGGTTAATTGGAAGCATAACAAAAATATTTTTGAGAAATGGCGTTTGGGTGAAACGGGCGTACCTCTAATAGATGCCAACATGAAAGAACTTTTGGCAACAGGATTCATGTCTAACCGAGGACGGCAAAATGTAGCAAGTTTTTTGGTAAAAGACCTTCAATTGGACTGGCGTTGGGGAGCGGCATGGTTTGAAAGTCAGTTGGTTGATTATGATGTATGTTCCAACTGGGGGAATTGGATTTATGCGGCGGGCGTAGGCAATGACCCACGAGAAAACCGCTACTTTAATATTTTGAAACAAGCCACTAATTATGATGGCAAAGGGGAATATGTAAAACATTGGCTTCCCGAACTTGAAAATGTCCCTGCCGAAAAGGTTCATTCAGTTGGATTACTGACCCGAGAAGAGCAAAAACGTTTTTCAACACAGCTCGGTGTCGATTATCCTAATCCAATTATTGACATAAAAAAGTGGCAAAAATGACCGTTTGTTTAGTTTAAACAAATATTTATCACAGATTTAAAGGGGATTTCAAAAAAATATCTACATTTGGAGGATTAATTTAAAATCGGGTGATTTTCAAATTACCCGATTTTAAAATCTTCAAGTTAACTAATTTTCAAATTAATTTAAAATCATGTCAAAAGGACTTCTTATCGGATTGGGCGTTGCAGCCTTAGTATTATTTTGGGGTATCGGTGTCAGAAACGGATTAGCCACTGGCGACCAAGGCGTTCAAGCCTCTTGGGCAAACGTCGAAGCCGCTTATCAACGTCGTGCAGATTTAATTCCAAACTTGGTAAAAACCGTACAAGGGGTTGCCAATTTTGAAAAAGGTACACTTACAGACGTAATCAATGCTCGTGCGAGTGCCACCCAAATCAAGTTAGATTCAAAAGACCTTTCGCCCGAAAATATCCAAAAATACCAAGCGGCACAAAGTCAATTATCGGGTTCATTGTCTCGTTTGATGGCAGTAGCCGAAAATTACCCAACTTTGAAAGCCACTGAAAACTTCTCTGAATTGCAATCACAGTTAGAAGGTACAGAAAATCGTATCAAAGAAGAGCGTGATCGTTTCAATGGTGTTGTCAAAGAATACAACAGCAAAGTAGTTACTTTCCCTGCCAGCTTAATCGCCAGTTTCTCAGGCTTTGCTGCCAAAGGATATTTCCAAGCCGATGCAGGAGCTTCAAAAGCCCCAAGCGTTGATTTTCCAAAGTAAAAATACTGGTGAACGGTTCACGGTAAGCAGTCAAATGTTTATCTTGAATCGTTTATGCTATTTCTCATTACCGTTTACCCTTCACCGTGAACCTTTCACCGAAAAGCAATGTCCCAAAATTTTCTTTCCGATACTCAAAAAGCCGAAATTATTAAGGCTATTCAAATGGCTGAACGCAATAGTTCGGGTGAAATTCGTGTGCATATTGAGAAGGTTTGTAATACCACTGATGTACTTGACCGTGCCGCCGAAGTATTTGCAGAAATAGGAATGATAAACACTTCCCAACAAAATGGCGTATTGTTTTATCTTTCGATTGATGATAGAAAATTTGCCGTTTTGGGCGATAAAGGGATTGATAAAGTAGTTCCCGAAAACTTTTGGCAATCCACCAAAGAATTACTCAGAAACCACTTTTCGCAAGGCTTATTTACCGAAGGCTTAGTAAAAGGAATTCATTCGGCGGGCGAACAATTAAAACACTTTTTCCCGTATCAGTCAGATGATGTAAATGAATTATCTGATGATATTTCATTTGGAATTTAATTATATCGTAAACTATTGATTTTCAAAATATTACCTCTGTAATAATCTGAAATCGCAAATCAAAAATCGTAAATTCTTTTAAAGACTTTCATGTCCAAGAAAATATATATTCTCTTCCTTTTCCTTTCATTAATTACCACTCTGAAAGCACAGGACATACCTGCCAAGCCAAATCCTCCCAGATTGGTCAATGATTTCGTAATGAAGTTAGCCCCAAACGAATTACAATCCTTAGAGCAAAAACTGAGAAGTTATAATGACAGCACTTCCTCGCAAATAACCATAGTAATTGTAAAGAACACAGGTGAATCAGACCCTTATGACTATGCTATAAAATTAGCAAAAGATTGGGGCGTTGGACAAAAAGATAAAAATAATGGTTTGGTACTCCTATGGGCAACCGAAACCCGCAAGCTGAGAATAGTTACAGGCAGGGGCATGGAAGCAACCATAACCGATGCTGTTTCAAAACGAATCATTAATACCATTCTAAAACCTTACTTCCAAGCAGGACAGTACTATCAAGGACTTGACGAAGCGACTTCTGAAATCATGAAACGTGCTTCGGGAGAATTTCAAGCCGACCCCCAAGACGATTCAGAAGGTTCAATTATTCCAATTGTAATTATCATTTTAGTCATTGTTGTTATAATCTTTATTTCTTCCAGAAATGGAGGAGGTCGTAATGGCGGACGTGGGTTTAATAGTAGTGGTGGTTGGTTAGGTCCGATGATTTTCTCATCGGGTGGTTCATCAGGCTGGGGCGGAAGTTCAGGCGGAGACAGCGGAGGAGGTTTCGGCGGTTTTGGTGGTGGAGATTTTGGCGGTGGTGGTGCTGGAGGTGATTATTAATAAAATAGAACATAAACTTTTAAATCCTCAATTTCGTTTTTTGAGATTGGGGATTTTTTGTAAAAAAAAACATACAAAGACTTAGTGCAATTGCACTATTCGATGATATAATTGTTTTTGTTGTTTAAATTTGTTGTATTATTTAAATTTAATTAAATAAATTTCAATTTTTTTCATATTGAAATGTTTTGTAAATCAATGAGTTAGCGGCTTATTCGAAAATATTTTAGTTTTTCTTCTCCTTCTTATTTGGTAAATAAATAAAATCCTTGCAACTTTGCACTCCCAAACAGCGGTAGCGGGTTTGTGGAATGGGGAAAATAGTAGAGTTGATTACGGGTTTTGTTATTAAAACCGCAGGAAAGTTGCTTAAAAAGTTAAGTAATTTTATAAGAGTTCTTTGAGGCAT
>JBBRMR010000035.1:0-48363 GCA_038230735.1 Cytophagales bacterium | reverse complement strand
TAACATCGAATATCGCCATTTGCTCCAAATGCAATTTTACCCCACGGCTAAAAAACGCTTCGGCAGTAGTCCCCATTATCCAACCTTTTTGAGCGGCTTCTGCTAACAATAATTGCGTTTGAGCGGCTGTTACTAAAAACATTGGAGCAGTAGTTTTTGCCATTCGTGTTCTATCGACCTGACTATAATCACTAAAACTTGCTAATTTCGACTTCGTAACTTCTGAAACTATTGAACCATTATCAAAACCAAAAGGCATTCCAATTTGTAAAGCCGGGTCATTTGTTGCACGAGAAGCTGTTTGTTCAACTCCAGACTTTGCTCCTACGTAACGCACGGCAATTGATTTTAATCTTGGGTCGTTAGTTTGTTGTAAATAATTTACAAATGGAGCTCCCAGATAAATATTGGCTGATTCAGTTGAATTTAATAAAGCTCCAATACCATTCAAATAATTGGCATCATGTTTTATAAAAGCATTCTCCGAGTTCAATTCCATTACACCCGCTTGAAAGGCTTTTTGAACCAATTGTTGAGCCTGTGCCGCATCAACTTTTGTCAGTCTCATACCCACTCGAAGCAAGAGAGAATTACCAAATTTCTTCCAAAGGCTAATGTTTCCACCATATAAGACATCGGCGGTTTCAATAGTTTTTGATGCATCCAAAGCAACAGTTGCCTCGGTTAAATCCTTAATAATTCCTGTATAAACCGCTTGCTGAGCATCATATTTTGGAAAACTTATTTGGTCAGTATATCCTTTTCCAGCTTCTGAGTAAGGAATATCGCCATAAGTATCAGTTAATACCAATAATGCATAAGACTGCAAAATACGAGCCATGTTGTAAAGATTTATTCTTGCGGGTAATGCCTTCGTGGTGTTAATTACATCATAAGTATTACGAATTACGGAACGATAATAACGTTGCCAATTTTGTTGGGTATTATCAACATTAACTTGGTTAAAATTTGCACCTACCAATACCCCTGAATTTGGTGAAACCATTTGTTGAACAATCCCAATTTCATAAAGAATCGTTCCCGCAGGAAATGATGAATTGATAGTTGCATTATTGAGTGTAAAAACGGGATTAATTGCCAATGCAGCCGTTTTATTCGTGTTCAATTCATCAAAATTTTTATCGCAACTGCTTAATAAAAGTAAGCTAATTGTTAATACACTCGCCCAGTTTCGAGATTGCATATTTTGTCTAAAATTTATATTTTTCATTTTAAAAATCATTTTGGAAAAATTAGTATTAAAACTTAGCATTCAAATTAAAGCCAAGACTACGAGTGGTTGGCAATCCTGTCGATTCCAAACCTGACAAGTTATCGGAGGAATAGCCAAAAGATTCAGGATCAATATTAGCAACCCATTTTTTCAACATGAAAACATTATTAGCCACTATGCTGAATTTTAATGATCTAATTGGGAAACTCTTAGGTAAAAACCTTGTAAAATCATATCCTGTCGTTATTTGACGAAGTTTCCAATATCCACCATCGTAGATAACTGGCTCAACAATCGCTAAGGAACGCACAACCGACCAATAATCTTGAACTTTCGCAGCACTTGTATTTGGTTCTCCCTTTTCGTTTAATCCAACACCTGTAATGAAACCAGTTTCACGACCTTCCAAAGTCATTTGATGCAAACCATGCCGAACCGCATTGAAATTCGTTCCCGACAACATCATGTTCCCTAATTTATAATCAATCAAAAATGACAAAGAAATGCCTTTGTAATTGAAAGTATTGGTAATACCACCAATCCACTTGGGTAATGCACTGCCATACGAAATCAAATCTGATGTTTTCAAAGGAAGTCCATTTGTGCCAAAAATCATTTGTCCTTGTTCATTTCGCTTAAAACCAAAACCATAAATCTGTCCTAATTCTTGACCAACTACATTCCGAAGTTCCCCATTAAAAACGTGCGTCCCGATGGTAATTCTTTCGCCTGGTGTATCGGTCAATAAACTCAGAGACTTGGTGATATTATACGAAGTATTGAAAGTTAAATCCCATTGAAATTTAGTAGTTTTGATTGGCACTAAATTCACCAATAATTCAAAACCTCTCGTTTGACTTTTTCCGCTATTGATAAGTCTGGTTATAAAACCTGAGGCATCCGAAACCTGAGCTGATACAATTTGGTCGCTCGTGATTTTCTGGTATGTAGCAAAATCAACAGAAACTCGGTTATGAAATAATTTCAAATCTAAACCCAATTCATATTCAGACACTCGCATCGGACGTAAACTTGCGTTTGGAACGGTTGTACCCAATGAACCGCCCACTGGTTGCCCAGAACCCGTTGGATTATTGAATAAATTGGAATTTACCCCATAAAACAAGCTGTTTGAATAGGGCGATACATCGGTGTCACTTCCTACCTCCGCATAAGCTGCTCTTAATTTACCAAAACTTACCCAGTCAGGCATTTGAAAAGCCTGTGAAAACACAAAACTTCCTGAAATGGATGGGTACAAAATACTCCTATTTTCGGGTGAAAGTGTTGAAAACCAGTCATTTCTGGCAGTAACGTTCAAGAATAAAAAGTTTTTGTACGAAAATTCACTCGACCCATAAATTGAATTAACGGCTCTTTCTGACAAACCATATTGAGGGTCTTTTACTCGGCTATTCATAACGGTATAAAGTCCACGAACCACAAAATCGGTAGCTTGGACTGAATTCAAATCTGAACGACGGTACATTTGATTACCACCCACGTTGAAATCTATCCCAAAATCACCAAAAATTTTACTGCCAGAAATTAATAAATCAACGTTAGTTTCTCTAAACCTTCGTGATTCTTGGGTATAAACGCCATTCACAAAACCAGCGGGTGCGGGTCCGAGAGAGGCTTGTCCCGTGGGAAAATTGTTATAATCTTGATCTCTTGACCAGTAGTCTTGCCCAACTCTGCCTTGCATGAACAACCACGGCAAAACCTTATATTTTACAGAAATATTGCCAAATAAACGGTCTCGGGTAATATTTTGAAATTGGTCGGAAAGCACAAAATAGGGATTTGTACGATTCTTGAAACGTGAATACACAAACTCATCACCGTTGGCATCATACTTTTTGGCTTCCAACAAATCAAAAGGCATTGAGTTTGCCATATTTGACACCGCCGTAGGAATCGAATTATCCTGATTGGCAACATTGGGCGGGTTTTTATTGAATTCGTTAGAATAATTGGCATTACCTGCAAAGCTAACTTTCTTCGATAATTCATAGGCAAAACCTAAATTGATGGTCTTACGATTAAAGCTATTATTAGGAACAATTCCTTTATTATCCGTATTAGAAAATGAAAGATTGAACCCGCCGTTAGCATTGGCAGAATTCAATGAAATTGTATTTGAAAAGTTAGACCCATCCCGATAAAAATTACGAATACGGTTATATACGGGCTGATATGGCACGGTTACGTTATCAAACAAAACCTGTGTCATACCTGGTTGAAACTTTTCTCCAAACGACCATTGTCCAGATGTTGGATTAGCAGTTGTAGGGCGAATTCCATTTTCTCCCTGACCATAAACGTATTGGTAATCCGTAAAATCCAGAGGAGTATCATTCGTGAAATTGGTGTTATAAGTTACGCCAAGCCCTTTACCATCGCCTTTGGTTTTGGTCGTAATCATAATTACGCCATCCTTTGCCCGAGAGCCATACAATGCCGCTGCGGTTGCCCCTTTCAAGACACTCATGCTTTCAATATCATCGGGATTGATGCTTGAAAGTCCATCCCCACCATCGGAAGTATTTCCTCCACCACGAACTCCAATTGAATTATCCGCACCCGCATTGCCAGGGTTTGTACCAAAATTGGTATTATCAATTGGCACACCATTTACCACAATCAAAGGATTGTTTTGCCCTGAAATTGAAGATTGCCCACGAATTCTAATTTTGGAAGTTCCTCCTGGTCCCGTACCCAAAGCGGAGATATTTACCCCCGCAATTTTGCCCTGCAAAGCATTCATAAAATTGGGAGAACGGTTTTCCGTAATTGCTTCCGCTTTGATGGTTGAAATGGAATATCCTAATTTCTTTGCATCACGCTTGATACCCAAGGCAGTTACTACAACCTCCTCCAAATTTTCGGTACTTTCTGTCAATGAAACATTAATAACTGACTGATTTCCAATCGCCATTTCTTTGGAAGCGTAACCTACCAAAGTAAAAATTAAGGTTCCATTGGCGGGGGTATTAATGGCAAATTTGCCTTCTGCATCAGTCGTAGTTCCCGTTTTAGTACCTTTTACCAAAATGGAAACGCCTGGAATTCCCGAGGAGGAATTATTGTCATTCACCGTACCTGTAATACGGTTTTGGGCTGAAATACTAACCCAACAAAAGGTTAATATAAGCATCAGCAATTGTCGAAATCGTACTGTTTGTTTCATATTTTTGAAATTGGGTTTATTTTAATTTTTTACCACCGCATGACCGCCGAATTCATTTCTCAGAGCGGCAACAACTTTTCCTGAAAAAGTATCTTCTTGCATTGACCGATACCGCATCATCAGCGACATTGCCATTACGGGCGTGGGTACTCCCAAATCTAATGCCGTTTCAAGTGTCCATTTTCCTTCGCCCGAAGAGTGCATTACGCCTTTGATGGCTTCCAGATTTGGGTCTTTTTGAAAGGCATTGGCGGTCAGTTCCATCAACCAACCTCTGATGACCGAGCCTTGATTAAAAAGCGTTGCAACTGCCTCAAAATCAAGCCCGAAGCCACTTTTTTCAAAGACTTCAAAGCCTTCTGCAATAGATTGCATCATGCCATATTCGATGCCGTTATGTACCATTTTCACGAAATGACCGCTTCCTGCTTCGCCCGTATGTAAGTAGCCGTTGGGAACGGAAATGGCTTTGAAAATTGGTTCACAACGGTCAAATACCGCTTTATCGCCCCCAATCATGGCACAAACGCCATTTCTCGCACCACTTATACCCCCGCTCGTACCACAATCCAAGAAATGTATTCCTTTGTCTTTCAACGAGTTATGTCGTTTTACCGAATCTTTATAAAAAGAATTTCCTCCTTCAATCAAAATATCGTCTGGACTCAATAATGGCGTAATTTCTTCGATAACTTTATCAATAATTTCTCCCGATGGAATCATCAACCAAATCACACGGGGAACGGTCAATTGCAATACCATTGCCAATAAACTATCTGCCACTCCAACGCCCTCTTTTGCAATATTTTCACGACTTTGCTCTCCCACATCAAAAGCTACTACCTCAAAGCCATTATCGTGTAAATTTAACGCTAAGGGAAACCCCATTTTTCCTAATCCAATTAATCCAATTTGCATAATCTCTGCCTTTTGAAGGACGATTTTTAAAAGTTTATTTATACTAAAATCTTAAATTTATTTTATATACTCAATAGCTAAAACCCTATAAAGAAGACATATCTTTTGTTCGTTGATACAGTTCCTTGAATCGCTCTAACTGTTTGTTATAAAAGGTTTTGTCATCTATTTGGGGAGCAAAAATAATCACGGGCGGATGGGCAGAAAGATGCTCAAAATCTTTGACATAACCCAAAGCCAACATTGCCATCACCGCCCCACCCCAAGCGGAATGTTCGCTCGTATGAGTGATGTGTACGTTGATGCCCAAGACATCCGAAAGTAACTGCAACACAATGGGCGAAACCGCAGAACCACCGCCAACTTTCACCGATTTAAAGGATTTTTGTTGCAAAGTACCGATGGTCTCAATGATTTGTTTGATGTTCAGTAAAATACTTTCCATCACGGCTTTGGCGAGGTGGCGACGTGAGTGGTGCATGGTTAATCCGTAAAAAATACCCTGTGCCGAAGAATTCCAAACGGGAGCTCTTTCGCCTTGTAAATAGGGCAAACATAAGATTCCCTCCGCCCCTGCTTGCACGCTATCAATCCACTCGAAAAATGTTCCGTAATTATTTTCCGCAAAGTTTTTAACAAACCATTCAATCACAATTCCACCACTGTTTGAACCTCCGCCAACCACGTAATGATTAGGAGCTAAATAATAACAAAAAGTGCTTTTATTAGGGTCTAAAAGAGGTTTTGAAACAACGGCACGGGCGGCAGCACTCGTTCCTAATGTTACCGCAATCGTTCCATCACGGAATGCCCCAGCTCCTAAATTTGCCAAACAGCCATCACTCGCCCCGATGACGATGGGCGTTCCGATAGGGAATAATTCATCGTTAATGCAGTTTCTAACGGCAAGCGTATCTACCAAATTGGGAAGTCGAGACTGGCAAATATTGGCACGTTTTAGACAAGGTTCATACCATTGATTTTGGTGAATATCGAACATTCCCATGGCACTGGCGATAGAATAATCCATTTCATAAAGCCCCGTGATTTTCTGTAAAATCCATTCTTTAATGCCGATAAACATTGTGGCATTGTATCCCCAAGCAATTTGTGTTTCCGAAGCCCAAAGGAGTTTGGCAAAGGGAGTCATGGGGTGAAGCGGCACCCCAACGGCATCATAAAAAACATCTCCTTCTTCATCTAAAATCTTCTCAATTACCTCACAGGCCCTATTATCCGACCAAATCATTAAATCCGATAGCGGATTTCCCTCCGCATCAATGGGCAATAGCGTGTGCATGGCTGAACTCATACCTACGCCCGCAAGCGTATAATTTTCGTCCACCGTTTCCAAAACTCTTTGCACCGATGCCCTGACTGCTTCCCAAATTGTATCAGGTTTTTGGACAGCGTAATTTGTAGCGGGATAAAACGTTGGATAAGCTACTCCTGTTGTTACCAACGTTTTGCCCCGTTGGTCAAACGCAATCACTTTGGTACTGGTTGTGCCGAGGTCAAGCCCGATGAAATATGGAGTCGTTTTTTCTAATTTCATAGTTCAAAGGTATTATTTTCAAAATTAAAATGATTGTAATATTTCAACATTATTTTGTATAATTTAAGCATTTTCACGAAAAGTCTTGGGGGTCATCAGCGTAGCTTGTTTGAAATAATGTGAGAAGTGAGCAACATCCGTAAAATTGAGTTCAAAGGCGATTTCTGAAATATTCTTAGCGGAATATTTCAACAGTGTTTTCATTTCCAAAACAAGGCGTTCTTGAATAATACTACTGGCAGTTTTTTGGCTCTGTTTTTTAATTAATCTATTCAAATGATTGGGCGTAACGTGTAGCATATCAGCGTATTCCTTCACGCCCCGAATACTTTTATAGTGGGCATCCACCAATTTAGTGAAACGTTCAGTAATGGAAGAATGAAGACGATTTTGTTCCGTAATAATATAGTCTTGACGAGTATAACTGCGATGTGCCGTAATAAAAAGTTGGAATAGATATGACCCAACCATCCACTCCCGATTGCTGACAGATTGTCGTAACTCATGCTCCATTTTTAAGATTAGAGACTTGATTTCAGTCACTTCGTCCAAATTAAGTTCAAACAAAGAAACGCCACCACTCAGAAAGGGAAATTGTTGTTGGAGATAGTTGAAATTGGGGACAACTTTCTCAATAAATTTTTCGGTAAATAAGAGGTAATATCCGTAAAAGCCTTTTGATGGTTGAGCAATAGAAAAGATTTTATCGGGCGATTTAAAAAAAATGGTATTGGGCGAATGTTTATGGGAAAAATGATTGAGTTCAATATTTGCACTACCCGTTAGGTTAAGACCAATATAAAAAAAATCAGTTTTTAAGGGACCAAACTCTGGCTTTTGCCCATCGGTAGAAAATAGCTCAAAACCCTCAGTTGCAAGATTATCAATCAAATTACAACCAAAGTTCTCCCCGCTTTCAGTGCGGTGAATCGTTCTGAAACTTGCTAAATCGTAAATGGGTATTCCTTCCGTCAAAGTTTTAAGAGCATTTTATGAAAGCAAAATTATTACTTTATTGACTCTAAAAAATTGTAATATTTCTTCATTTTTTTGTAAAATTTAAGCATTTGAGCTATCGAAGGTAAACAAAAAAGGCTTTATAATTAGACCAAAATTGCTAATCATAAAGCCTTTTACTCAGAAATAATAACTTATTTCCTCAAATAATCTTCCCAATCATTAATTAATTCGACTTTTTTCAAAACTCGTGGAAACTTATTTTGCCCACCCGTTTTTCCTTTCGATTCCATAAATTGGTAAAATTTATTAGTTGGTAACACGCTGATTTTCAAATCTCTAAGTGCGTGTTTCCTTTCCACAGGATAATCGTCATTGATTTCACAAAGGATTTCATCAATGAATTTTAAAAGTTCATCGGCATCAACAGTATCATCCGTTCCCACGTACCATTGATGCCCGAAAGTATTTTCAAATTTCTTTCCAACCACCGTAAATTCACGAATATCAATCTTGAACTTTTCACAGGCTAATTCAATGGCTCTGTTCATATTATCCACCGAAAGATGTTCGCCACAGAGACTCAAAAAGTGCTTTGTTCTGCCCGTAATGATGATTTCTGCCTTCTTTTTATCGGTAAATTTAATAGTATCGCCAATCAAATAACGCCAAGCCCCCGACACCGTCGAAATCAAAAGTGCGTATTCTTTACCCTCTTCAACTTCATCAATCATCATCGTTTCGGGTTTTTCGACCATGTTTCCATCACTATCAAAATTTTCATCGGTAAAAGGAATAAATTCAAAGAAAATCCCATTATCCAACACCAAAGCCATATCACTATCGGGATGCGTTTGATACGCCATAAATCCCTCCGAAGCCAAGTAGGTTTCAATATAAGTTATCGGACGACCCAACAACTTTTGAAAACCTTGTTTATAAGGCTCAAAACTAACGCCTCCGTGACAAAATACTTCCAAATTGGGCCAAATTTCATGAATATTTTTGACATTATATTCCTTAATAATTTTTTCCATTAATAACTGAATCCACGCAGGAACACCCACAATAAATCCAATATCCCAATCTTTCGCCTTCTTCGTAATTTTATCCAATTTTTCGTTCCAATCTCTTGTTTCGGCGATATTTTTACCTGGCTTATAAAAACTCTCAAACCAAAATGGAATTTTTCCTGCCGTTATTCCGCTCAAATCTCCTTCAAAATAATCACCCATGTCCTGCAATTTCGTACTACCACCCAACATTAAATAGCCTTTTTCATAAACCTTAGCAGGAAGATTTTTATAGGTTGCTAACGCTAATATTTGACGAATGGAAGTTCGGTGAATTGCTTTCACCATGTCTTTCGTAACAGGAATATGCTTTGATGCCGATTCAGAAGTACCAGAACTGAGGGCAAAATACTTGATATCGCCGACCCACGATACATTTTTTTCACCTTCCAAAGTTTTATGCCACCAATCTTTGTACATTTTATTATAATCAAAAACGGGTACTTTCTTTTTGTATTTGGTATAAAATTCTTTGTCGTTTGAATACAGTGCCGAGTTCATAATTTCCTCAAAATGAAAAGCCTCCCCAAACTGCGTAAATCGACCTTTGTTCAGCAATTTGACCAAAGTTTTACGTTGAATTTTTGCCAAATTTGTTTTGGGTCTTTTTACCAATTCTGTCAATTTAATGCCCCTCTTAATGATATTTCCTACAATTGCCATATGGTTATTTTGTTAATCTTTCATCTTCAAAACCAAGACTTCAAAGTCTCAACTGCCTGATAATCAGTCAAATCGAATTTGGCTGGCACAATGGAAACATAATTTTCCTTCAACGCATCTTCATCCGTTCCACCGTCCATATCTTCATTTAAAAGGAATCCATCCATCCAATAATAAGGTCGTCCGTAAGGGTCTTTTCGTTCCTCGAATGATTCTTTAAAAAGAGCATTTGATTGTCGGCAAATTTTAATTCCTTTGATGGGTTCTGCCGATATTTTTGGGAAATTTACGTTCAGCGTAACCCCTTTGGGCATTCCATTATTTAATACTTTTTGGGCAATTTCCTTGATATAACTTGTTATATGAGAAAAATCAGCATCGGGTGAAAAATCACCCAAAGAAAAGCCAATCGCTGGGATTCCTTCAATGGCAGCTTCGATAGCTGCCGACATGGTACCGCTGTATAAAATGGCGATTGAAGAGTTTGAGCCGTGATTTATACCCGAAACTACCAAGTCAATTTTGCGTCCTTTCAATAAAAAATGCTTGCCAAACTTCACACAGTCGGCAGGAGTTCCATTGCATTTATAGGCTTCAACATTGGGTAAATAATGCTTTACTTTAACGACTCTCAAAGGTCGGTCAAGCGTTATGGCGTGTCCCATCCCCGACTGGTGCGTATCGGGGGCAACCACGACAACTTCTCCAATTTCTGACATCACTTCTGCCAATATTTTAATGCCTTTTGCAGCGATAGAATCATCGTTGGCGACCAATATTAAGGGTTTTTGCATATTGTTGATAAATAAATATGGTTTCCTGTGAAACCCAAATCAAATATAAGTAGTTTTGTTTCTGACAACAAATGTACCATTATCAAAACAAAAACATGATAAAATTATTAGGGAAAATTATTCTAAAGCTGTGGGGATGGAAAATAACCGATACTACCCCAAATGGCGTTTTAAGTTATAAAAAAGCCGTGATGATTGCCGCACCTCATACTTCCAATTGGGATTATCCTTTCACGATGGCAATGCTATATTCTACGGATATTCCACTCAAATATTTAGCCAAGTCTTCCCTTTTTAAATTTCCTTTGGGCTTGATAATAAAGGGATTAGGGGGTGTTCCAGTAAATCGTTCACGGAAAAATAATTTGGTAAGTGATATGGCTGAAATGATAAAAAACTCTGCGGAACCCATCAATTTAGTAATTCCCGTGGAAGGAACTCGGGGATATGCAAGTGAATGGAAATCGGGGTTTTATCATATCGCTTTGGCGGCAAGAGTGCCAATAATTTTCGGTTTTCTGGATTTTGCTAAAAGAGAAGGCGGCTACTTAAATGTCTTTTATCCAACGGGTAATTACGAAAAAGATTTAGTGGAAATTCAAAAACAATATCTTCACGTTACCCCCAAGCATCCCGAATTTAATTCTTTGAAGAACTTGAAAATTTAACTGAAAACAATCTTTTCCAAAGCATATTCTATTAACCTATCTACTTGTTTTTCAGGCTGTTTAGAAAATTCGTTGGTCATTCTATTTGCCAAAATAGCACTGATGGACAATACTTCATGCCCCAATATTTTGCCCATCAAATAATACCCCGCCGTTTCCATTTCAAGGTTTGTTAATACTTTCCCATCACGATAATAGCCATTCATTTTTTGAAGTAATCCATTGATTTTAGGCGAATATCTCAACACTCGACCTTGCGGGGCATAAAATCCTGGGCAAGTAACGGTCATACCCGCAAACCAATTTTCGGGGGCAGTTTCCATAAATAATTGAAATAAATCAACGCCCGCAGGATTACAAAAAGGCATAAATTCTAAACTCAAATCATTCTGCAAATCAATGGTTGTTTGATTTATTTCAGTCTCATAAAAAAAACCCAAAGCATCAAAGCCAACGCCCCATTCAGAAACTACATAACTATCGACAGGAATACTTTTTTGCAAACTTCCAGATGTCCCTAACCTAATGATTTTTAGGGCTTTATGATTTGGTTTTATCTCCAATGTTTCTAAATTAATATTCATCAAAGCATCCAATTCATTCATCAAAATCTCCACATTATCCGTTCCAATTCCGCTTGAAATCACCGTCAAACGCTTCCCACCCAGCATACCAGTATGCGTAACAAATTCACGTTTATTGATTTTGAACTCTACGGAATCGAAGTATTTAGAAACCTCTTTTACACGGTCAGGGTCGCCAACGGTGATGATGGTGTCTGCCAGATGTTCTGGACGAAGGCTGAGGTGATAAATACTTCCGTCTGAGTTTATGATGAGGTCGGTGGGTGATATTTGCATCAGAATTCAGCTTTAAATTTCTTGAAAATTTCGGTATTTATGATTGGATTAGTTTCAATTTCAATAATTTTTGATTTTCCCTGATTCGATAAAAAATCAATCGAATATTTTTCTAAATCTTCCATTGAATTTACCATAAAATACTCCAATCCTGCATCGGCAGCAGTTCTTTCGGCATTTTGAGATTGTACTGTTTCAAAGTAATCATCTAATTCTGGCTGCTTACTCGGTCCATCAATCATTCTGAAAATTCCTCCACCGTGATTATTGAGTAAAATTATTCTTAAATTATCGGGTAAATATTGATTCCACAATCCATTTCGGTCATAAAAAAAAGCAACGTCTCCCACCAATAAAAATACTAATTTCTCGGTCGAAATAGCTTGCCCAACGGCGGTACTCACGCATCCATCAATCCCACTCGTACCACGATTGGCGAAAATTTCAATGTTTTTTGTTGATTCAACGCCAATAAAATTTGCGTATCGAACCGACATAGAATTTGCCAAATGTAACTGACAATCACTGGGTAATGAGTCCATTAAATTCTTTATACAACAAAATTCATTAAATGTTGATTGATGAATTTTATCGTTAAAAAACCTTTCTACATAAACCTTCGATTTCCTGTCCTGTGAAAACCAATCCTCTTGAAATTTGCCATCCCTTTCATCTTCATCGCCATTTTTGAATTGTTCAAAATCTAAGTCTTCGTATAATTTCGTGAAAAAATCAAGCGGTTTCATGGGGATAATTTTCGTCAAAGATTGGAAAGTATCAATTAAATGGTCGCTTAATTGCAAGTGCCAATGTTCCAAGGGTTTATTTTTACGTAAAAAAGTTTTTAACCCTTTGGAAATAAAAGATTTACCAAACGTAATCAATAATTCTGGTTTCAGGTTTTCATTTTCAAGTTTAAGAAAAATATCATGTTTTGAAATGGCTTCAAAACCAAGATTTGAAATAGAATCACCCAAACATACCACTTGAAATTCATCTTGTAAGCTATTGAGAATTTTGGCTAATGCTGGATTTAATTCTTGTTGCCCTCCCGCAATTAATATGCTATCAAAATCTTGAAATTGATTCATTAAATCTGCCCAAGATTCTTTACTCAAACTTTTCTCATTTTCTAATAATTCAATAATTCTCACCTCTGAATTAAATATAATCTCCTCATTTTCAGCGGGATAAAAAGGTTCACGCAGAGGGATATTTATGTGAACGGGTCCACGGGGTTCAGTATTTGCCAGATTAACGGCATGATTTACCGTTCTTTCAATATGCCAAACCGAATCGGGATGCCCATAATCAGCCCCAGTTTCAAAACTTTGTTTGACGTGTTTTCCAAAAATATCCGTTTGATAAATCGTTTGCCCATCGTGCTGATGAATCCACTCTTTGGGTCGGTCTGCCGTGAGAATTATAAGAGGAATTTCTTGAAAAAATGCCTCCGCAACCGCTGGGGCATAATTATAAGCCGCCGAACCCGAAGTGCAACAAAGGGCCACGGATTGTTGAAGATTTTGAGCCATTCCCAAAGCGATAAAAGCCGCCGAACGCTCATCTGAAATAGATTTTGTGATAATATCAGGATGTCTGACTAAGGCGATCGTCAAGGGAGCATTTCTTGAACCAGGCGAAATTAGAGCATTTTTTACTCCCTTTTTCGCCAAAATATTAACAAGATTTATGATAGGTTTAAGCAACATATTTTCAATTATCAATTAACAGTTATTAATTCTTGTTGAATTTGTGATTTGTTGAATTGGTGATTTGTTGAATTGGTGTTTCAAAGAGTCATATTTTAGGGCTTTTCAACAATTCAACAATTTATTCAACAAGCCAAAGGTCATTCTCTTTTAAATATACGAGTTGATCGTTCCAAAGCACTCTTCGCCAAATATCATTTCCCCCGATAACATTTAGGCGGTTACCTTTGTTGATTTCCCCCGCAATATCGGCAGCCGAAGAAGGTTCGGTACGTAATAGAACACCATCACGATTGATGATACCTTGATGGTATTTATCAGGCAAGTTCATTAATAAAGCCACTCCTACTAAGTAAACGATTAGAAAGAACTTTTGGTTGGAGGGGACATAGCTATTTTTGTATTTTTTAGGAAAAGTATTACAAAAATATAGATGCCAAGCACTAATAAAATAGCTACCAGAAACCCAGAATATTGCTTGTAAAAAAGAATCAAAAAATTAAAATCACTTAATTCATAGCCTTTTAATTCGTGAATTGTGGCGATTTCATTGAGTTTTGCCAAGATTTTTTCGTTGGGTTCTATTTCGTAAGCCTTGTTCAAAAAATAAAGCGTTTTCAGATAGTCGCCCTTTTTTTCTTTGGTATAAGCTAATTTCAAAAATAGTGATTTAGATGGATTCTTAATTCTGAGTAAACTTTGTTCATATATCAATTCAGAGGCATTAAAATTTTCAGTTTTATACAGTGAATCCGCTTTTTTCAACAACCCTACATCCGTCTGACTCTTAGTGAGTTGCAGAAAGTTGAGGTTTAAAAATAAAAAAAATATGATTTTTTTTAGATAGTATGCTTGCATGGTGTTTTTTAAAATCGTAGTTTTGCACCGCAATTAGGGAAAACATTTCGATAAAAACAAAAGAAGTTTTTGTCATTTTTCTGAAAAAAGTAATGATTCCGTAGCTCAGTTGGTAGAGCAATACACTTTTAATGTATGGGTCCTGGGTTCGAATCCCAGCGGGATCACGAGGGTTATCAGCGATTCGTTGCACCGTGATAACTTTCCCTTCGTGTCAGTTGACACATTTTATATATACAAACTTCGGTTTGATGATTCCGTAGCTCAGTTGGTAGAGCAATACACTTTTAATGTATGGGTCCTGGGTTCGAATCCCAGCGGGATCACAAGGTCTTCAAGTCAATGATTTGAAGATCTTTTTTTGTGAACTAAACATTCGTAACAGTTGATATTAAGGAAGCCTTAGCTTTATGCGAAGGCTTCCTTTTGCTTAAATACAACTTCAAGACTGACGACTTAAAATCAAAATGGTAAATCTTGGTCGCCTTCACTGAATGATGGCAAATCAGCCACGGGTGGTGCTGGACGTGGGGCGGCTGGTGTTGGGACAAAACCTTGATTTGCAGTCGGTGCTGATGATGGGGCTAAACTACCTCCTGTTGCATCAATGCGGATGGCTCGCAAGTCCGTGTACCAACGCTCGTTATACTCCCGAGATTCAACACTAAACTGAATCTTCAATTTTTCGCCCAATGAAAAGGTTTTCAAATCGGCTGATTTGTCCCCCCAAGCCGTGAAACACGCCTTTTTAGGGTATTGGTCTTCGGTTTCTAACACAAAATCTTGCTTCACCCAAGCCCCATTTTTGCCTTGCCCCGTTACTTCGGGTAGGACTTTTATCAAACTTCCTTCAAATTCTAATGCCATTGCTCTTTTTTATTTTTGGTAATTATATTGATTATCAGACTCTTAAAACAGTAATTTATTTTATAACGTTTCCAGATTCCTAATTTGTTTGCAAATAACTAAATTTTCTTTAATTTTACATCATCAAAATGGCGATGTGGTGAAATTGGTAGACACGCTACTTTGAGGTGGTAGTTAGAGCAATCTTGTAGGAGTTCGAGTCTCCTCATCGTCACTAAATCCTTTCAAATTAACTTTTGGAGGGATTTTTTGCTATTTAATAGCCAATAAATGAATAATTGACACTTATTAATCGCCATGAGGTACAAAATTAACTACGGCGTTTAATTTTATACCATTACTTGATATTTAATACTTAATTTTACAGTAATTTATTACCGATTTATAAATGAATAATACCATAACGGTCTCCACATCAGGGCGAATTTGCTTGTTTGGTGAGCATCAAGATTATTTAGGATTGCCCGTTATTGCAGCGGCAATTTCTCGAAGGGTAAATATTACTGGTTTTAACCGAAATGATGGTAAAGCAATCATTCATTTACCAGATATTAGACGTGAAAATGCTTTTGATATTTTCCCCAAAATGCCTTACATTCACAAGCGGGATTATTTCCGTTCAGCCCTAAATATCTTACAGCGAGAAGGTTATACTTTCAAAAAAGGTATTGAGTGTACCGTAAAGGGTAATATTCCAATCAACTCTGGCACTTCAAGTTCCTCGGCTTTGTTGGTTAGTTGGATTCATTTCTTGACGCTGATGGCGGATAAGCCAAAGCCAATTTCAGCGGAAGAAATGGCAAAAATAGGGTATCAAGCGGAAGTGGCAGAGTTTAAGGAAGCGGGTGGCATGATGGATCATTATTCAACGGCAGTTGGCAATGTGATTTATTTAGAATCTACTCCTAAAATAAAAGTGGAGAGTTTAAAACCCAAATTAGGGACATTTGTTTTGGGCGATTCCCAAGAGCCAAAAGATACCGTAGGTTTGATTAAAAGAGTAAAAGGAGGCGTTTTGGGAGCCATTGAAAAAATTAAAAAAACAAACGCTGATTTTTCTTTATTTAACGTAACTCGCTCTGAATTAAATGATTACGAAAGTTTATTAAATAAAGAAGAGATTGAATTGATTGAAGGGAATATTGAAAATCGGGATATTTTGATTAAGGCTCTTAACTTACTAAAATCAGGTAATCTTGAAGATTCAATACTGGGGAGTTTACTAAACTTACATCAAGATAATTTAAGAAATAAACTAAAAATCTCAACGCCAAAAATTGACCGAATGATTGCCGCCAGTTTAGAAGCTGGGGCTTTGGGAGGAAAAATTAATGGTTCGGGCGGCGGTGGATGTATGTTTATGTATGCTCCCCTAAACCCAGAAAAAATCGCCCAAACGATTGAAAATCAAGGCGGTAAGGCGTATATTATTTCAGTGGAAAAGGGAACAGAAATCGAAAATTAGTTACATTTTACGGAAGTCGTCCTTTTGAGGGACGACTTCCGTTTGTTAAAATAAAATTACAGAATGGCAAAATTATTAATTATGGCGGGCGGAATGTCGTCAAGAATGAAAAAAGCAGAAGGCTCAGAAGCATTAGATTCTACCTTAGTTCAACAAGCAAACTCGCTTCCGAAGGGCATGATTGGCGTGGGTAAAGATGGTCGTCCTTTTATGGATTATTTGATTTATAATGCTCATTTGGCGGGTTATGATGAAGTGTTAATTCTGAAAAATCCCAAAGACCACGTAACAAAACCCTATTATGACCAATTAGAAGCGGATAATAAAGCATGGGACATGAAATTTTTGTACGCAACCCAACAAATTGCTCCCGACCGTGAAAAACCCGCAGGAACTGCCGATGCCATCCAACAAGCCTTGGAACAAACGCCCGAATGGAAGGGCGATAGATTTACGGTTTGTAATTCGGATAATTTATATTCGGTAAATGTTTTAAAATTATTGAGTGAAAATCCCGTTCAAAATGCCGTAGTTTCTTATGAAAGTATTGCCTTGGGCGTTGAACCTGAACGAGTTAAATCTTTCGCCGTCATTAAAGCAGATGAAGACGGTTATTTAGTGGAAATTATTGAAAAACCCAACGAGGAGCAAATTGAAGGGGCAAGAGATTCAAAAGGAAAAATCGGGGTAAATATGAATGTCTTTCATTTCAATTATGATGATATTTTGGAATACGTTAGCAAAGAACCTTTCAATCCCATCCGCAATGAACGTGAATTACCAACGGCAGTTATGAAAATGGCGAGTGAAAACCCGAAGAAAGTTATCACCGTTGCCGTGGAAGAAAATGTGCCAGATTTAACTTCAAAAGGAGACATTTCGATTGTGCAACAATATTTGGTGGATACTTTTGGTGATTTTTAATTCCAGATAATAACAACCAATCTACCCCGACAAACGTTATCAGTTTGTCGGGGTATTTTTTTACCTTTGTGATTGAAATAGAATTAAAATTTATGTCTGAAACTTCCCATATTATTAACCTCATTGAAAACGGAAACCGTTATGCCAATTCATTAACGGAGTACTCTCGCCGCAAAACCACTACTGTTACCATTGGTGATTTACCGATGGGTTCTGACTATCCCATAAGAGTTCAATCCATGACAACCATTGATACCATGGACACCAAGGGTTCGGTGGAACAAACGATTCGCATGGTTGAGTCGGGTTGTGAATACGTGCGGATAACGGCACCGTCCGTGAAAGAGGCTCAGAATTTAGATAATATTCGGAAAGAATTGAGAATGCGAGGTTATTCAGTTCCTTTGATTGCCGATATTCACTTTACGCCTAATGCCGCAGAATTAGCGGCTCGATTGGTGGAAAAAGTACGAGTAAATCCAGGGAATTATGCCGATAAAAAGCGTTTTGAAACGATTGATTATACTGAATCTTCTTATCAAGATGAATTAGACAGAATTAGAGTTAAATTTTTGCCTTTGGTAAATATTTGTAAAGAATATGGCACAGCTATGCGGATTGGCACAAATCATGGTTCGTTGAGTGATAGAATATTGAGTCGTTACGGAGATACGCCCCTCGGTATGGTGGAATCTGCCTTGGAGTTTCTACGGATTTGTGAGGATGAAAATTATTATAATATTGTCCTTTCTATGAAGGCATCCAACACACAAGTGATGGTGGAAGCCTACCGTTTATTATGTAAAAAATTGAATGAAGAAGGCTTGAAACCCTATCCTTTACATTTGGGAGTAACCGAAGCGGGAGAAGGCGAAGACGGCAGAATTAAGTCTGCCGTGGGTATTGGAACCTTGTTAGAAGATGGCTTGGGCGATACCGTAAGAGTTTCTTTGACCGAAGATCCAGAATTTGAAGCTCCCGTTGCGAAGGCTTTGATTGATAGATATACCAATAGAAAAGCCGAATCAAAATCAATTCCTAAATTCGATGTTCGTGATTCGATGTTAGATGTTCGGACAGTAGGTAATAATCATCAAAAATCGAACATCGAACAACAAACACCAAACGTCGAACATCAAATTCAAATTCCGAACTTCGATTCTCCCATCAATCCGTTCCAATATTTCAGAAGACTTACGCACGAAGTTGCCAATTTTGGAGGTCATAATGTGCCAAGGGTTACTGCAGATTATCAACAGATTGAAGTGGCAGAACATGATGATTTGAAACCGATTGGGCATTATTACTTGCCTTTACCCGACAAATGGACGATGAATGATTTGGGGGCGGATTATATTTACACGGGTAAAAATCCAGCTAAATATATGCTTCCAATGGGTTTGAAAGAGGTTTTGGACTATGATATTTGGAAAAATCAAACGGATAAAGTTAATAAATTTCCTATGCTTTCAGTATTGGAATATCAACAAAATGATGCTAAACATGATGTGCTGAATTTTTTGAAAATTAGTTTATTAGAATTGAATCCTGATTTGATTTCAACTCTGAAAAATGATACCAGAACTGTATTGTGCATTTATACAGATAATGCTCATGCAATGCCTGAATTACGCAGACTTTTTTTTGAACTCATTGATAATCAAATCACTACGCCAGTTGTTTTAGTCAGAAAATATAATAATTTAACCGAAAGCGATTTTCAATTATTTTCAGCTACCGATTGCGGAGGTTTGTTAATTGATGGCTTCGGAGATGGTATTATGTTGGAATTGCCAGATTTATCAAATAAATCAGAACTTTTACTTAACTCAAAAAGTTACAACTCAACAGCATTTGGAATCTTGCAGGCGGCTCGCACACGGATGAGCAAGACCGAATATATTTCTTGTCCATCGTGCGGAAGAACGTTATTCGATTTGCAAGAAACCACCGCCATGATTCGGAAAAGAACGGAGCATTTGAAGGGAGTGAAAATCGGAATTATGGGTTGTATTGTGAATGGTCCGGGTGAAATGGCAGATGCCGATTATGGCTATGTGGGGGTTGGAAAAGACAAAATTTCCTTGTACCGTGGACAAGAAGTTATCAAAAAATCCGTTCATGCTGATAATGCCGTGGACGAGTTAATTGAATTGATTAAAGAAGATGGGATTTGGTTTGAAGCTAATTCGGTCAATAATTAAGAGTTTTGGAATTCATTTTTAAATTAAAAATCATGTCAAAATTAAAAGAGCAATTCAAATTAGGGGAAGCATTTGGATATTTTTTTAGGGTTTTTCAGAAACCAGACCCTTCAAAACCAACTAATTTTAACATTAAAACGATGCACATTATCAATAAAATATCAATTACGATGTTTTTGGTGTGTATTTGTGTGATGATATATCGGGCGTTTTTCCGTTAGGTATGTAGCTCGAAGTGACACTTCGAGCAATATTACCGATTCTCGAAGTGCCACTTCGAGCTACTGCAAATGAATATTGAGGAATTTAGAGAATATTGTATTGCTAAGAAAGGCGTTACCGAAGAGTTACCTTTTGGTCCAGATACTTTGGTTTATAAAGTAATGGGGAAAGTGTTTGCTTTAACAAGTTTGGATAGTGAAACTTTTACGGTAAATCTAAAATGTAACCCCAACTTTGCCATTGAATTAAGAGAAGAGTTTGACTATATTTTGCCTGGCTATCACATGAGTAAAGTGCATTGGAATACGGTGAATGGAGAGTATTGTCCTACAAAACGGCTAAAAGAACTTATAGACCATTCATACAATTTAGTAGTAACAAGTTTTACCAAAAAACAAAAAGAAGCGTTCAATCTATTTTAATTCTAAAATCTGAATTCAACATTCTAAATTTAATTTATGGAGTGGATATTACTTTTTTTCTTTATGCCCTTTGTTCTGACCTTGATGTTTTTCAATTGGTTAGAACACAGATTCTTTGCGTTTAGGGATAAAGAAAAATTGGAAGATGGAGAAGTTATGTTGCAAGAAAAAAAATATGCAGAGGCTCAAATATTCTTTACCGAAAAATTAAAAGTATTTCCAAAATCGCCTAAAGCATTTTTGTTTCGTGGGCAAGCGAACTTAGGTTTAGAGAATTTTTACTCCGCCCTTTTCGATTTTGAACAATCCATTTCTTTTGATAATACGGTTGCAGAAAGCTACGTCTGGAAAGGCAAGGCACTCTATAAATTGGAAGAATACGACAAGGCTTTTTTAGAATTTGATAAAGCCGATTGGTATTACCGAGGTGAAAATGCCGTTACACTCCGCTGGCGAGGCATGGCTCGATATTGCATCGGACAATTAGACAATTCAATCAATGATTTTAAACGAGCGGTGGAATTAGGCGATGAAGATTCTAATTTTATTCTATCCACAAAATTCAATTATATCCGTAAAGGTAAACTATAGAAAAGCCTTCCAAATTTGATTTGGAAGGCTTTTCTATGATATTAATACATTCTAATTTCAATTTTTTTTTCAGTATATCATTTTATATTTCTACTAAAATTTGCAACAGTTCTTCTTCACTTAATTCTGTATTACTATTTGAGGAATTTTGTACTACATATTGAAAAATATTCAATTTTTCATTTTCTAATATTGACTCTTTTGATTCTTGAAGTTTTTCCAAATCTGAGAATTTAAATAAGATTGGGGATTGCGTCTCATTTTGAAAAAATTTATAAATTTCTATGTGAGAAAAAACGACTCTACTTTTAATTTCCCAAATCTGTCCATTGTCAGACAATAGTTTAAGCCCTTTTTGCAAACCATTTTCACTATGCTGAATTTCTACAACATAGCCTATACCTGATATTTTAAAACATTTTTAACTAAAATTTTCATTTCAATTGTAGTTATAATTTACTTCCCTTTCACAGCCCAAGCCGCCGCTTTCGCCAAGGCTGCCTTATCCGAAGTCTTTGTTTTTACCCAATTACTCAAAAACTTATAAGATTCTTTGGTTGATTTGGCATCTAATAATCCTTCCAAAATTTTCATGGCTTGGGCAGATTTATTTTCTCTAAAATAAGCGTTGGTTTCTTCTCGCCAAAGTCTGCCATCAATTGATTTTTTATCAACGCCTAATTTAGCCAAATTATCTCTGACCGTATTAATTTTAGCCACTGAATATTTCATTCCTCTTGGACTATACAAAGAATACATCAAAATATTTTCAGCCGTTAATTTTACCGTAGCTTTATCATATTTCTTATTAAATTCATCCAAATGGGAAATCATGTATTTGAAAAGCGGGTTTTCATCATCCATTATCACTTTTTGCAATACCAAGAAATTTGAATTATTCCCATATTTACTGACTGGCGTTTTCTTGGCGTACTCGTTCATGGCAGATATATTACTAATGGTATCACGCATAATTCTTGAAATAAATCCGTATTCAATTAAGAAATTAGTTTCTCGATTCCCCGCTTGATAACTGGCTTTATAGGCAGTCGTTCTTTGTTTAGGATTGAGTGCTTTGGTTGCCGCATCAATCAAAATTTGTGGCGTATTCATATTCTCACCCAAAACGGCAATGTGCATCAATTTGACATTCTTATCAAAAAATAAAAGCGTTGGTGTTGAAGCAATCCAAATACCTTGTTTATTTACAAAAGCTGCCCCTTCGGGCGTAGTAATATCTAATTTGTAACTGATAAAATTTTGATTAATATAATTTCCCACCTGTGCATTCTCGAAGGTAGGTTTGAAGGCATTGCATACATGGCAAGTGGGGGCATAAACCTCTAACATGACGGGTTTATTTTGAGCCATTGCCAAATCAAAAGGCGTTCTTAGGTTGCCGCCTTGTAAAAAAGCTGTACCATTTTGAGCCTTAGCTGTTGATAAAGAGAACATTAAAAGCAATAATAATGATATTTTTTTCATGGATTTTATTTTTATTTCTTACAAATTAAACATAAAATATGCCAATCCCTTCAAAAGAGATTGGCATTAACAATGATTAACAAAAAGCGATTAATTACTCCCCGTCTTCTCCGCTTCTTTGATTTCTTCTTGTAAATCTTTGCTCAAAACTTTACAGAGATTTTCGATATGTCCAACCATTTTTTGGTCGCCCGTTGCGTTTCCAAGAGTGTCAGCTACACTTCCTATTACTTCGATATAGAATCGTTTCATGTCGAAAACTTCCATATCTTTCGTCCAAAGTGGCAAGGCTAAAAGTCCTTTATGATAATGATCCCAAACGGCTACGAATATTGCTTTGGTTTCTTCGATGCCCTCGTTTGGGTTATCCGTTGCCGACCATGATATTTGTTCAGGAATACTCTGGTCGTCTAATTTAATTTGAAAATTAATTTCTGATTGTTTCATTAAATCCAATGATTGAATGAGTAATTGAGAAAACGATGGAATATTATGACAAGAATATTTATTTCGCTCCAAAAACTCTTTTTAATATATCTGATACACGAGCCGCAGGATTATCTCTAATTTTTTGTTCTTCCTGAGCCACTAATAAAAATAACCCATCAATTGCCTTTTGAGTTGCATATTGTTGTAAATCTGGATTAATTTTTTGCGTAAAAGGTATCTGATTGTACGTTCTGGCAATATCTCCGTAACTTTTTGTTGCTCCCGTTGAGTTAATAGCATCCTGAATAATTGGTGCAAAAGCATTGGTCAAAGCGATAGAAGATGTCTTCTTTAAGTATGAAGTTGCGGCATCTTTATCACCGCTCAAAATTCCCAAAGCATCTTGAATTGACATTTGGGTGATGGCATCCACAAAAATCGGTACGGCTTTCTCGGCGGCTTTTTCTGCCCCACGGTTCAGCGAAGTGATAAATTTATCGCATTCAGCACCAAGACCCAACTGACGCAATTTTGCTTCTACTTTTTGGGCTTCGGGCGGGAACAATAATTTGATGGTTTGATTTCCCAAGTAGCCATCCAATGCTGAGGCTTGTGAGGAACTGTTTTTGATGCCCACAGTCAAGGCTTCCTTCAATCCACGTCCGATTTCTTCGGTGGTTAATGCTCCCGTTGAACCGCCCAAAACATCATTGGCTTGTTTGAGGATATTGCCAAAATTTTGTGATTGACAGCTACTAACGGTTGCCAATAGCACGGCGGCTAAGATTATTTTTTTCATTTTCAATGATTGTTTGAATAGCAAAAAAAGATTTTATAAAAATGTCATTTGCCAATAAACGTTAAAACTCTTGAAATTGTGTAATTTTGAACAAAAATAGTTAGGAAGTATTAAGTATCAACATTAAACATGATAAAAGCAGAGATAATTACCATTGGCGATGAGATTTTATACGGGCAAATAACCGATACAAATACCCAGTGGATTAGTGCAGAATTGGATAGAATTGGCATCAGAACCATTCGTAAATCTTCGGTTGGCGACTCTGAAGAAGCCATTTTAGGTATTTTCGAGGAATCTTCAAAACGGGCAAATTTAGTGATTGTAACGGGCGGATTAGGACCCACGAAGGATGATATTACGAAAAAAACGTTCTGTAAATATTTCAATACTGACCTCATTACTCACCCGCAAGCCTTAGCGGATGTAACGGAATTTTTCAAGAAAAGAGGTCGTGAATTGTCGGTAATCAATATGAGTCAGGGTGAATTGCCAGCCAATGCCACTTTTATTCAAAATACCATGGGGACTGCCCCTGGGATGTGGTTTGAGCAAAATGATGTGGTGTATATTTCCATGCCTGGCGTGCCTTACGAGATGAAGGGAATGATGACCTTAACGCTTTTGCCTAAGTTGCAAGAGCATTTTAAAACGGCTGTAATTTTTCATAAAGTTATTAGAACTGTCGGCATTGGAGAATCATATTTGGCTGAAATGATTGAAAAGTGGGAAGATGCTTTACCCGAAAACATCAAATTAGCCTATTTACCATCCATGGGAAACGTAAAGTTGAGATTAACTGGTTTCGGAGAAGATTTAACCATAATTGAGCATCAAATAGAAGAACAATTTCAAAAAGTTTTACCAACCATTCAAGAATACATTTATGGTTTTGGCAATGATGAATTAGCAGAGGTAATCGGTAGAATTTTGGCGGATAAAAAAGAAACGGTTTCAGTGGCTGAAAGTTGTACGGGCGGCTATTTGGCTCATCAATTCACCAAGGTTTCGGGCAGTTCAGCCTATTTTATGGGTGGGATAATTTCTTATGATAATGCCGTTAAAATCAATCAGTTGGGGGTAAAACCTGAGACTTTACATACCTACGGGGCAGTATCGGAACAAACCGTCATTGAAATGTCTGAAAACGTCCGTAAATTGATGAAAACGACCTACGGATTAGCGACCAGTGGCGTTGCTGGTCCCCATGGCGGAACACCCAAAAAGCCCGTTGGGACAATCTGGATAGCCATTTCATCCGAAAAAGAAACGATTACAAAGCAATTAACGCTCGGCGGTTTCCGTGAGCAAAATATTCATCTAACAGCCATCAACATCCTAAATTTATTAAGAACAAAATGTCTTTAATCGAAATTATCATGCCCAAAATGGGCGAGAGTATCATGGAAGCCACCGTATTGAAATGGCTAAAAAACGTTGGCGATTTTGTGGAAGCGGACGAGTATTTATTGGAAGTAGCCACGGATAAAATTGATACCGAAGTTCCATCTTCTCATTCGGGTATTTTAACCGAAATTCTGATTCCAGAAGGTGAAGTGGCGGAAATTGGGAAACCCATTTGTATTATACAATCGGAAGTTGAAGAAACGAATCATTTACCAAAACCCGTTGAAATTTCGAGTAAATTGGCATCTGAAATTGAAGAAATTAAGGCTTTGACGGGCATCAATCTTGACCCTCTGCCCTCTCCTATTTCAAATAATAATGGATCAAGATTTTATTCGCCTTTGGTCTTAAATATTTGTAAAGAAGAAGGTGTTTCAAGCGTTGAATTGGAAGCCGTTGCGGGTACGGGTGCGGATGGGCGAGTAACGAAACACGATATTTTTGCGTATTTAGAAAATAAAAAAAATACGCCTATTTCAAAGCAAGTCTCTGAAAAACAGACTATTAAATCTGCTCCTGTGATTGTTTCTGGTAATGACGAAATCATTGTGATGGACAGAATGAGAAAGATAATTGCCGAGCGAATGGTGGATTCTGTACGAATTGCCCCGCACGTAACGTCTTTTGTAGAAACGGATATGACCAATGCCGCAATTTGGCGAAATGGTATCAAGGATTCATTCAAAAAACAATACGGTGAGAATATTACTTACACGCCAATTTTGGTAGAAGCAATCGTGAAAGCGATTAAAGATTTTCCAAACATCAATGCTTCGGTGGATGGTGATAAAATTATTGTCAAGAGAAATATCAATATCGGAATGGCGGTGGCTTTGCCTTCGGGAAATTTGATTGTACCCGTTATTCACAATGCTGACCAGTACAGTTTAGTGGGTTTAACCAAAAAAATTAATGACATCACGAAGCGAGCCAGAGAAAATAAGTTGAAACCCGAAGACTTGGAGGACGGAACGTACACTTTTTCAAACATTGGTACATTTGGAAATATCATGGGTACGCCCATCATTATGCAACCGCAAGTGGCAATTATGGCTTTTGGAGCGATTCAAAAAAAACCAGCGGTTATTGAAACGCCACAAGGAGATTTATTAGGAATTCGTCAGAAAATGTTTATTTCACATTCTTATGACCACCGTGTGGTGGATGGTTCATTGGGTGGACAATTTGTGAAAAAGGTTTCGGATTATTTGGAAGGGTTTGAGATAGGGAGGAAGTTATAATTGTTAATTCGTACGAGTTTGATTAGGATAAATTTCATTTATTCTAATCAAACTCGTACGAATTATTCTTTTACAAACATTGCTACTACAATTCCGAAAACGATATGTCCCACAATGCTACCAATCATTATTAACATCATGCTCCCTTCCATTGTTGGCATTCCACCCATCATGGCTCCCATGATTGCCATGGCAATCTGAGCAAATATAAAAGCTGCAAATCCGAAGATTGCTCCTTTCAAAATGTTGTTATTTACTTTTTCCACTACCTTAAAAAAGAAGAAAGCATAAGCCAATGCGAAAATTATCCCTATCATAAAGTGCATCAGCCAACCAACTACTATTGGGACACTCATCATCATAGAAAGCATTGCGGGTGGACTCATTTTTGGCATTCCCATTATAGGAGCAATTAAAGTTACCATTGTAAACGCAATAGTAGCCATAATTCCACCGATAATTGCTTGTGTGATTTTATTTGACATTGTTTTATTTTTTAAAATGTTTGAATTAAAATCAGGCACTTTTAACTTAGGATAGTCCAAAGGGGCTTGTGTATAACAATAGTTTTTATAAATAAAGAACAAATATTTTAATAAAATCTAATTTAAATTAGTGAAATATTTTGGATTACTCTTCAAATTACTTTCTTAAAACGAATACATTAAACTCAATCTTCCAAAAAACGGAGTGCCTGGCGTGAAGTGGATTTCTTCTACGGATTCTTTTTCGCCTTTCAATCTACTTTCCGTATCGAATTGGGTTTCTTTCCAACGAACATTGAAAAGGTTTTGGATTGATAAACCCACATTATAATGTCCCTTCGTATAATTTACCTGTAAGTCATTCACAAAATAACCAACTGCCACAATTGAATTATCATCATTGGCAGAACGGTTTGCCATGTATCGGTAACGTAGTGAACCACTTAAACCCATTTGGGTTTTTAAAGATAACCCTCCCGTTGTGGTGAAGGTGGGTGCAAGTGGTAAATAATTTTTGCCTTTCTCCGCATCTAATGAACGAGGATTAGCCGCCGTTAAATCAACATCGGCATAAAGCGTTTTCGTTAATTGATACCTTGCAGACAAATCCAATCCGTAGCGTTGTGAACGACCACTTGGTTCAATAACTCCTTCATCACCAACGTAAACAAACTCCTGTTGTGAGAAAATATACCACGATGTTGCACTCAATAACAATTCAGGAAAGGGTTTGTAAATTACTCCTAAATCTGAACCATAAGTGGGTGGTAAGATATTTAATCCTCCCTGCGGCACTACCACACGGGTGTCATTTGAGTGAAATCCTTTTCCAGTATTCAAAAATAATTGTAGTCTTGGATTGAAAGTATAATAAAAATTCAACTTTGGCGAAACAACCGTTGCTTGTGCCTTACCGATATTTTTATTTGGCTTCAATAATAAGTCTTCGTATTTGTTGTAAAAATAATCAAATCTGATGCCCACATTCATGGTAAATTTATCTGTAAACTTGATTAATTCATCTGCATAAACTGAAGCATTGATTTCATTAATATTCCCCAACTTGAGGGCTTCGGTAGTAATTATACGATTTTTTGTTCTTGATAATTCCGTTCCGTTGGTAATATCCTGACGGTATTGCACCCCAAAAGTTGTGGTTAAATCTTTTGCCCCAACAGAAGAATTTATGGAGTAACTACCATTATATCCAAACAAATTACGCTTCTCTTTCTGGCGAATTTGGTCACCATTAATGGAATCTTCCTTGAAAAAGGTAAAATTTGAATAAAGTTCAAAATTATAATTACTGTAAAAAAGTTGATTTTTGATAACGTGATTACTTGGCGTAACGGTTACAAACTGAGCATTAAAATTTGTTCTACTCGTTTCTCCGCCTTCGGTAGGGTCAACGGAACCGAAAAAGCCTGTCAAACCCGATGCAATAGCACGATCAGGAATTTGTCCTGAGTGATTCCACTTACTCCAAAAAGTTGAACCCGTTAGCGTTAAATTGGTATTGTCGGTAAGGTGTCCGTGAAATTTACCAATGACATTTACTCTCTTAAATTTTTGTGGATTATCAAAATAAGAATCACTGTAAGAATATTCCGAAGCAATGAAAGCGGATTGGTTACTTTGTTTTCCTTTTTCCCCCAATAAATCAAGTCCAGCAACGGCACGGTAGGTTTTGTATTGACCGCCTTCCACTTTCAAGAAGGAGTGTTCAAGAGCATTTTTTGTACGAAAATCTACCCACCCTGCGGTAGCTAAATTACCTTTTTCGGCATTGTATGAGCCTTTTTTAAAATCAACGCCCTGGATTAATTCAGGAATAACAAAGTGTAAATCGGCATAGCCTTGTCCGTGTGCGTGGGAAACCATATTTACGGGCATACCATCAACGGTTAAGCGAATATCAGTACCATGGTCGAGGTCAAAACCTCTGAGAAATATTTGTTCAGCTTTTCCTCCACCTGCGTGCTGCACAATGAACAAGCCAGGCACCATTCTAAGGACTTCTTGGGAATTGTTGATGGGGCGTAATTTAATATCTACACTACTAATTATTTGTTGGTCGTGGGGGCGTTCTGAGGAAATAACTACTTCACTAAGTTCCACATTAGAAACATTCAATAAGGTATTTACAGTAGTATTTTCATCATCTTTTACATTAACAATTACAATTTGCGATTTAAAACCAATGAAAGAAATTTCGATTTTATAAGGAGCAGCGGGTAAATTTTCAAAACGGTATTGTCCTAATTCGTTAGTAACTGTTCCTTTATTCAATCCTACTATTTGAACATTCACACCTCCCACTCCTTGATTGGTAGTGTTGTCATACACTGTTCCCATTATACTCCCAAGGTGGGCAAAAGCTTGGAATGATAAAAATAATATGATTGAAAAGAGTAAGAGTTTTTTCATTTTTGAATACTTCTCGAAAGTTATTTTTACTTTCGAGAAGTTGGGGTTTGGTGAACTTCCCGAAAGTAAAAATAACTTTCAGGAAATGTAATTACATAATTACAATACAAATTTTGGATTAGCTTTTTTTGCTTGTGCAATCAACTTGTTTCCTACGGTACTGTTTCCCAAAGCCAATTCAATCTTAGCAGCTTGCTGCAACAACTCTGGATTCTGGCTACCCGTTCTCAAAGCCACCGTCACGTGTTCGTGAGCCTTTTTGAAATCTTTTTGGTTGAAATAAACCCATGCCAAAGCGTGATTTACGTCAATATTTTTAGGTCGGTTTTTGAATTCAATCAAACCGTGTTTCAAGGCTAAATCGTATTGACCCGTTTTAGTATATAATTTACAAAGTTCCAAATCAACAGCGTGTCCAGATTTTGCGTCTTGGTCAAGCATTTCTACTACTTCTTCGTATTTTTTTGATGCTTTTTCTGCGTTTCCCTGTAAAGCATAAATATCAGCCATTTCCTCATGGAAAGAGAATTCAGGCATTATTTTAGCCGCACTCTCTAAAATTATTAATGCTTTATCGTATTGTTTTGCATCTTTTAATACTTGGGCTTGTCCACGATTTGCAAAAGCATAACTTGGTCTTACCACTAAAATATCTTCATATTGCTGACCCGCTTCTTTCATCATACCCGTTGTTTGATATAATTGCCCCAAAGTATTTTTGCTCCAACAAAATGGCTCAGAACCAGGCATACCCGCTTGAACCGCCAATTTCATGGCTGAAATTGAGCCTTTGAAATCACCATAAATTTCACGCAAATAAGAAGCTCTTGAATATGATTCTAATGAAGGTTTTAATTGCTGCATTTTATCAGACATTTTTACAGCTTCTTCGTACTCACCTAATTCAACATTTGCATCCACCAGTACCCCATATACGTAAGCATTGGCAGGATTAATTTTTTGAGCTTTTTCAGCCAACATTTTTGCTTCCGCAAACTGATGTTGAGACATTTTTACGGATGCCTTAAAAGTTGTTGCCTCAAAATTATTAGGGTCTAAATAAAGAATACCATCTAAAATTCTAAGCACTGCAGGATAATAGTAGGGATGTTCGCCCGTGATTCTTGCCTCTGATAAATAAATCATTGCAATTTGCAAACGGACTTTAGTATCGTTAGGGTCTTTTTCGAGTTTTTTGTTCAACTCGGCTACTTTCGCTTTTGTCTTTTCCCACTCAGAGGCTTTTGATAATTCACCTTTACGGTCAAATAGAGCGGGTATTTCAAGATTGTTTGAAGAGTTTTCGGTTGCGGTTTCACTTTTTTTGCTACTTGAACAACTTTGTGAAATAAGGGCAATTGTTACAATTGAAAAGGAAAATAATATTGTTTTTTTAGCGTAATGTATAATAGTTGCCATGACTTTTGATGGTTTAAATATAGTAAGAGGTGAACGGTACACGGTGAACGGATTCGAGTTTATATAAAATCTAATTTACACAATTCGTTTACCGTTCACCTTTTACCGTTTACCGAAAAATTACTTTCTAATTACTTTAAAGGTATTCTGTTCAGTATCAGTTGTTGCTTTAATAAAGTAAACACCCGTCTGACCTCCTACTTTCACAGTTCTACGTTCAACAGTTCCAGCATTATCAATTGATTGATGTCCGATAACCATTCCTTGTGCATTTATTACATCCACGTTCACCGCTTTTCCAGATGCACCTCTCACTTCAATTACTACTTCGTCTTTATCAGTAGGATTTCCCAAAGCGGTTACTCCCAATTTATTAACTTCGTCAATTGATTCTGCGGCTTGTCTTCCATTCGCTAATTTCGCTCCTGCATAACTTGGTCCACGGAAACCTCTCCAAGGATTCTGCTCGTAAGGAAACACAGCCTTCAAAGTTGTATCGTTTTTAGTAACACCAGCATTGAAAGTCAAAGTACTTAACAATCTTGGCGTAACTGGACTTGCTGTTACGTTTACGGTATAATCATCATACCACAAACCGATAGCGGCTAAAACTACACCACCAACTGCTTGCAATTCAATCGTTGTAACATCATCTTCTAAACGACGACCATTTGGAAATCCATCCATATTTGGAATCATTTGCAAAGCAGTTGAAGTATTGAAACGTCCGTCAGTCAATCCCATAACAGCTGCTTGAACCAATCCTAATGAACTGAAATCTGCACTGTTACGTGGCGTTGCTGGAACTGCCATGTTTAAACGTAAATTATCACCCAAAGTTGGTAAAAAGTTGTTAATGAACGGCTTACCTGCTGCTAATGGATTACCAAATTTACCCGTTGCCAATTGGTATGGAGGCAAGTTAGGAACACCTGTATAGAATATAGGCAACAAATCTACTGCTCTTGGGCTTTTGTTATCTGGTAATAAAATTTTACCAAATGCTGCTTCTGCTAAAGCTGTTCCATTCAATGCGGCACTTCCTTTCAATGGGAACAATCCTGACTTACCATTACGGAAGTCAAATGAACCTAATGATTTTGATTGAATTCTCAAATCTGACAATCCTGGCACGGCTGGACCAAACTGTGAATCATCCATATAAAGAGCTAATTCTGGATTTACGAAATATTGTGCAAATTCTAAATCAGAAGATGGTTTTACTGCATTCCATCGGTCTTTCATGCCAATTGGAATGATAGCTTCGTTTGTTAAAGGCATTCCCAAACGAGAAACCTGAGCCCATCCACCATCAAATCCCATATCACCACTTTTATAAATGGTTCTAATCATTCTTCTACTTGCCGAAGCATACACACCAATTACATAGTCACCATCCAAAATATTGGCAGCTTGTGCAACCGTTTTTCTATCTTTTTGCAACACAGAAACTGGAACTTCAATCGCAATTGTATGACAGTTAAATTTAGCTACTGCATCAATATTACTATTTTTACGAACATTACCTACATCAAAAATACCACCTAAATCCACAAAAAAAGGATCATCAACGGGTCCACAGAAGATTTTCTCTCCGTAAGGTGATGTGGCAATTGACTGATTTACAAGGTCTTGATATGATTTACCCAAACCTACTGTACCATCTTCGATTGAACGAGGTCCGATGTTTGGAGGAGGAACCATTCCTTTTTCAACGATTGTCAACCAGTTATTTCCGTTATCTGTACTACGCTCACACTTGTAGGTAGTTTTCAAATTTTCTTTTCCAAGACGAATCAAAAAGAAAGTAGTTGGGTCTTCGTTCACTTTTGTAAAAGTAAAGCGATAGATAATGTCCGCACCTGGAGTGGCAGCATTGTTATCCACGTGGATTTCATAACGAATATTCTCTCCGAATGAATACCAGTTTGGACCTCCCGCAGGATGTTCAAAAGGAATATAATTCGCAATCAGAACGATATTTTCTGGATTGGTTGGACTCTTGAAGGCATATACGTCAGTATTATCTGCCAGCGGGTCATTTGAGATTAATGGGGCTTCTCTGTGAGAAGATGCCATTATATTTGAGGAAAATTGGCATAAGAAAGCCACAGCCCCAAACAATGATAATATTTTTTTCATTTTGATTTTTGTTTCGATGTTTGTTTTTCGTTGTTCGATTTACGGAAACTAAAACAAACAGTTTATATTATTAAAATAACAAGGGTTTATACTCTGGATTGAATTAAAAAATTAGCAAACTACTAACTTCTAAAATCTATCCCTAACCCCTAAATTAAAATCTATCTTTTTTAGGATAATCAAAACCTCTCCAAGGAGTTGCCTCATAAGGAAAACCTGTTTTGAAAGCAGTATCGTTTTTAGTAGGACCAGAATTAAATCCTAATACGCTCATCAAGCGTGGAGAAACTGGTGCAGTTGCCGTGGCATCGTCATAAAACAAACCAATCGCTGCCAAAACTACTCCTGAAACTGCCTGTAATTCAATTGTTGTAACATCATCCTCTAAACGTCTTCCGTTTGGAAAACCATCCATGTTAGGAATAAATTGCAAATTAGCGTTTCCATTGTAAGCTGGATTAGTAATACCTAAAACTGCTGCATACACTAAACCTAAAGAGTTAAAATTAGGGTCGTTACGTGGCGTTGCGGGTACTGCCATATTCAAACGCAACATATCTCCCAAAGTTGGTAAGAAGTTGTTAATGAATGGTTTACCTACTGCTAATGGATTACCGCCTTTGCCAGTAGCCAATTGATAGGGAGCCAAATTTGGAACACCTGTATAGAAGATAGGCAATAAATCTACCGCTCTTGGGCTTTTGTTATCTGGTAATAAAATACCACCAAAAGCATTTTCAGCCAATGCAGTACCATTCAATGCAGGATTTCCTTTCAAACCAAACAAACCAGGTTTGCCATTACGGAAGTCAAAAGAACCTAATGATTTAGTTTGGATTCTCAAAGCATTCAATGAAGGCACAGCACCACCAAATTGTGAATCATCCATATATAATGCCAATTCTGGATTAGTGAAATACTTGGCAAATTGCAAATCTTCGCCACCATAAGGAGTTGTTGCATTCCAACGATCTTTCATTCCGATTGGAATAACGGCTTCGTTTGTTAAAGGCATTCCCAAGCGTGAAACTTGTCTATATTCACCATCACCGCTCTGGTCTCCATTTGAATAAATAGTTTGAATCATTTGACGACTTGCCGATGCCCAAACACCAATTACGTAATCTCCGTCAAGGATATTGGCAGCTTGGCTGATGTTCTTTCCATCTTTCTGTAATAAATTCACTGGAATTTTCATAGCAATTGTATGCACGTTGAAACGATTCAAAGCATCCTTAGGAGAATTAGTTGGATTTCCTTCTGGACGGAAATTACCTACATCAAATGCACCCGCTAAATCAACAAAGAAAGGATCATCCACTGGTCCACAAAAAATTTGCTCTCCACCAGGTGCCCTTGCAATCGATTGCTGCATAAGTGCATCATAGTTAGTGCCTAAGCCAACCACTGGATTCTCAATTGAACGGGGTCCAATATTATTAGGTGGCACCATTCCATTAGCAATAATTGTTGTGAAGGTTCTACCATTATCCATGCTTTTTTCGCATTTATAAGTAGTTTTCAGGTTCTGCTTTCCCAAACGAATGTTGAAGAATGTAGTAGGGTCTTCGTTGGTGTTGCTAAAGGTAAAACGATACAAGATATCGTCTCCTGCCGTAGTCGTTTTGTTTTTAATGTGAATTTCGTAACGCACATTAGTTCCAAAATTGTAATAATTAGGTCCACCGTCTGGTGATTCAAACGGAATGTAATTGGCGATAATCGTAATCATATTAGGATCATCTGGACTTTTGAAAGCGTACACATCGGTATTATCCGCTAATGGATCGTTTGAGATAAGCGGTGCCTCTCGGTGGCTTGATGCGTAGCTTAAATTTGCCACGGAGAGCGTTGTAAAGAAGAGTAAGCATTGAAGCGTTCTTCTTAATGGTAAACTGATTCTTTTCATGAGAATAGTAATTTAACCGTTAAAAAATGAAAAAATATTGAAAAAAATAATCGAAAAATACTAATGGAAATGAATGAAACGAGTGGTTAGAAATTAATGGTTTCGAGGTTTGATTTTACTGTGTTAAAATCAGAAAATGTATTAAAAAAAGATGTACCATTCCTGTATTTAATATTAATTTTTATTTTTTGTAGAAAACTTTCCCCAAGTAAAACAAAAAATTCCCTAAACATAAAGCGTTGATTTTCAGTAATATATAGCTAAAATTGGTTAAAAAAAGGCAAAATAATATACCCCCTCAAATTTTGAGGGTTATTAAAACTAATCACCTGAAAACATTTTTATTTTTTGAAAAACTTGACCATTAAGTATATTTTTGTGTGCAATAAAATTAGATATTTAATTCATTCACAAGCATATACGCTGAAAAATTAAACTTGGATTTGCATTTTTAAAAAATATTTTAATTTTTTCATTTGCTCTATTTTATTAGAAAAAATACACAAAAAAACTTCAAATATGAGATTAAGCATATTTGAAGCAATGCAATTGTGTAAACAAAATATTTTTAATTACTCTCCTCTAAAATAACATTCTGCTTCTCTTTCGGACGAATTATTAGTCGCAATGAAGGATTATTAGTCAGAAAATCCCAAAACCAATTCAGCGATAATTTTACTTTATTTCTGAACCCTGCGATGGGAATTATATGAATAAAAAGCCAAACCAACCAAGCAAAAAAGCCTTTGAAAGAAAATTGGGGTAAATCGGCAACGGCTTTGAACTTTGAAATGATTGCCATATTGCCACGATCCTTATAAACAAAGGCTTTTACTTCTTCTGTTTTGGTTATACAAATAATATTTTTTGCTAATCTATTTCCTTGCTGAATAGCGACTTGTGCGACTTGAGGATGTCCATTCGGAAAATTAGCATCCGTAGTTTGCAAACAAATATCACCAATGGCAAATACATTTTGTGTTCCTCCCACTTTATTATACTCGTTCACTTGCACCCTTCTTCCACGACCAATTACCCCTTCGGGTAAACCTGGTAATTCTTTGCCAATTACACCTGAAGTCCAAATAAGCGTATCCGTTAAAATAGTTTCTCCATTGCCCAAAATCACTTTTTCATCTACATAATCTTTTACGGAAACGTTCAATTTTATAGTAACACCTAAACCTGACAAAACCTTCAATGCTTCTTGCTGAGAGGCTTTTGTCATCGGTGCGAGCAAAACTGGAGCCATATCCACCAAGATAATTTGGGCATGAGCATCCGTAAATTCTGGATATTCCTTCTTGGCTAAATACTGTCGCATTTCCGCCAACATCCCTGCTACTTCCACCCCCGAGGGTCCTCCTCCCGCAATAACGATATTGAGATATTTCTGTCTCATCTCCTTATTTTTTTCTTGAACCGCCTTTTCAAAACTCATCAAAATATGATTACGTAGATTTAAGGCATCGTCCACCGTTTTCATGGGCAAAGAATGTTTCTTTACATTTTCAATGCCAAAATAATGGGATTCCGTGCCTACTGCCAAAACTAAAAAGTCGTATTCAAGCAAACCAGTATCGGTTTCGATAAAGTTTTGTTCATAATTAATCTTGACCAAAGAACCCAGATGAAAGCGAAGATTTTGCTTTCCTTGAAACATTTTTCGGAAAGGATAACTGATAGTAGATGCCTCAATAAACGCCGTGGCAACTTGATACAACAAAGGGGGGAAATAATTGTAGTTATTGGTATCAACCAGCGTTATTTGAAAATTGGAGTCGTCTTCCAACTCCTCAATAAAGTTGATTCCTGCAAAACCACCGCCCACTACAACAATTTTTTTGAAGTCAGTATTCATAATTTTAGAGATTAGTAAACAAAAAAGCCTATCCAAGCTTTCTGATAAAAAGTTTAAATAGGCTCATTAAATTTGGAGGTAATAAAATTTAAAATGCTTTTTTCTACTACGGACAAGGCTGTCCGTGTTACAGTTATTCACAAATTTTCGCCAAAAAAGAAATTACTAATCAATCACTTTTCAATCATTGCCTGATTGTTTAACCAGTTTATTGTAGATGCCCAAGAGTAAAATGGGAGCTACCCATTGCCCCACAAAATTGGCATCGTCTTTTCTTCGCATCAATTTTAGAGCTAATGATATGCCTATCACTCCGATTGCCGTAAATAAAAAAGTATCAGAAGGCAATTTTGCCGTTTGATTTTCGATGGATTTAGTTAATTCACCTTCTTTATGCTCTGGATTTTCCATAGTTTTCGTATTTAAAAATTAAATTATTGTTTAAATTTATCGCTCAAAATAGCCAGTTGATTCATAAAATCAGAAAGCATTTTTTCCGTATTTTTATCATTAAAATTACCTTTTTCATCAAATTTTTTCTTTGCCTCCATCACCATTATTTCTGGTTTGTTCAATAAAAAAGCATTGTTTGCCACCATAATTTGACGAAGATGATATTGAGCCCTGGCAGTTCCTAAAAGGCTGGTGCTTGCCCCCATAATGCCAATCACTTTCATATCAAATGGCTTTTTGGGCGAACTTGAAATATGATCAATAACATTTTTCAGTACTCCAGGCACAGAATAATTGTATTCTGGTGTAACAAATATCAAGGCATCCGACGCTTTAATGGCATCATTTATTTTGTCAATTGATTCAGGCACCTTTTCCTCGTGAATATCGGCATTATACAAAGGCACATCATCAATGGATAAAACTTCAATTTTAATATTTTCTGGCAATAAATTTTGAGCTACTTTGAGAAGCATTTTATTGTAAGATTCTTTGCGTAAACTGCCCACAATAGCCACAAAATTGTATTTTTTCATAATTATACAGATTTAATATTTTATTTTGAATCCTCTTGGTCTGGCACTTTATACCCTGCATCATCGGCTTCACTAATGCCAATGGCTACTGCTTGTTTGCGGTTTTTAACCACCGCACCGCCATTAGTTTTCAAAGTTCCTTCTTTAAATTCGTGCATGACTTCGCCGATTTTGTCTTGTGCTTTTTTTGAATATTTTGCCATGATTTCAAAAATTTAAGAATCATTTACTTTTTACTTCTGGAACGCAATTGGGCACTTTTTTATCTGCTTTGGTTTTCATACCCACTTGTTCGTATCCTTTCCAGCAAGGGTTGTCTTGCTTTTTTTCAGGTTCTTTTTTCGTTGCCATGATTCTTATTTTTGTAAAAGTTCTAACAACTTCTCCGCCGCTGCTTTTGATGAAGTTGGATTTTGACCCGTAATCAACATTCCGTCCGTAACAACATACGATTCAAAATCACCTTTTTTAGAATAAACCCCTCCTTTATTTTTCAATTCATCTTCCAATAAAAAAGGTACTATTTCGGTTAATTTTACTCCTTCCTCCTCAGTATTCGTAAAACCCGTCACTTTTTTATCTTTTATTAAAGGGTTGCCCTCTTCATCCATAACATTCAATAAAGCCGCTGGTGCGTGGCATACTGCCGCAACTGGCTTTTTTGCCTTCCAAAAATCTTGAATCAATTTGATTGAATCTTGGTCGGTTGTCAAATCCCATAACGGACCATGCCCGCCAGGATAAAAGACTCCATCAAATTCATCGGCTGAAACTTCACTCAAAACTTTGGTATGAGCCAATACTTTTTTTAATTCTTCATCTTTATCAAAACGATGCGTTGCTTCGGTCTGATTTTCTGGCTCGGCACTTTTGGGATCAATAGGTGGTTGTCCCCCTTTTGGTGAGGTAAGTACAATATCAATTCCTGCATCTTTTAGCGTGTAATAGGGTGAAGCGAATTCTTCGACCCAGAAACCCGTTTTTTTACCCGTATTTCCTAACTCGCTGTGCGAAGTCAAAACCATTAAAACTTTCATAAAATTTTATTTAAGAGAATTATTGGGCAGTATAGCCTCCGTCAATTATATAATACGAACCCGTAACAAACGATGAACGTATTGAACTTAACCAAAATACTAATTCAGCAACTTCCTCGGCAGTTCCCAAACGACCAATCGGATGCAAACCTGCCATGGCATTCATCATAGATTCATCCAATGATTTAGTCAATAAAGGCGTATTGATATAGCCTGGTCCAACTGAATTTATCCTAATTTTTTTATCTGCATATTCCAAAGCCGCCGCTTTTGTTAAACCCACAACTCCATGCTTGGCGGCTACGTAGGCGGGAGACATTTTTGTGCCGACTGACCCTAAAATGGATGCCATATTCACGATGCTTCCGCCGCCAGAAGTGAGCATTGCAGGTATTTGGGCGTGCATTCCGTAGAAAATACCCGATAAATTTATGCTGATTACTTTATCCCAATCATCAATGGGATAATCGCCCGTCATACCCTGTGGTCCACCGATTCCTGCATTATTACAAGCAATGTGTAAACTACCATATTGCTTTAATGTCTGGTCAACTAAAAATTGATGATCGGTTTGTTTAGCCGTATCGGCATAAATAAAATGAGCTTCTCCTCCCCTTTTCTTAATTTGGTCAACGGTTTCATTTCCGCCTTCTTCATTTATATCCGAAACCACAACTTTTGCACCTTCCATGGAATACAAAAGGGCAACGGCTTTACCGATGCCAGAACCCGCACCCGTAACAATGGCAACTTTGTTTTCTAAATCTTTCATAAGATTGATTTTGGCTCAAATAAAATATCTTCTCAAAGTCCAAGCAATTGACTCGTGTTCTTCCATCTTTCCCGTTAAGAAATCGGAAGTGCCTGAATCATTGTATTTGTCGGCACAATCGTCCACATCTTTGCGAAGTTGCTTAATAATGGTTTCGTGGTCTTGTAATAATTCCTTGACCATTGCCATAGAATCAGGGTATTCGCCAGGTGACTCTTTGATGGCTGAACGCTCACTATATTCTTTGAATGTTCCGATTGTTTTACCGCCCAATTTGTTGATTCTTTCAGCAATTTCATCAATTGCTTCCTCCAGCTCCGTGTATTGAGTTTCAAATAGTTTATGAAATTCCATGAAACTTTCGCCACAAACGTTCCAATGAAATTTTCGGGTTTTAGTATAAAGCATTACTTCATTTGAGAGTCCTACTGAGAGCAATTCTACGACTGCTTTTAAATCTTTTTCTGCGATTCCAATATTAGGTTTCATAATTTTTTGTTTAATTTAATTTGATACTTGTACTTCTTTTTCTTTATCTTTTGTTTTCAATTTCATTACTCGGATGGCGGGAATGGTATCACCCAAAAGAAATCCCCAAGGTTGCAAACCTTCGATGTGATCAAAAATCACTTTCACTACTGCCGTTAGCGGAATGGATAAAAACATACCTGGCACTCCCCAAATTGCCCCCCCCGTGAAAACTGCAATAATGGAAACAAGGGCATTTAATCTTACCTTTGAAGCCACTATTTTAGGAACTATATAATGCACATCAATAAATTGAATCACTAAATAAGCTATCAGAATTATGAGCGAATAGCTCGCCGAGGGCATCGTTGCCATTGCCACTATTATTGGCAAAGCAATCGAAATAATACCTCCTATATACGGAATAATGTTAATAATTGCTCCCATTACCCCTAACACAATGGCGTATTCAACCCCAATTATTAAAAGTGCTACTGAATTTGCCGTTGCCACAATAATTGCCTCCAACATCAAAGCTGAAAGGTACTTTTGTATGATAAATTTTGTCGAAATCATTACTGATTCAACCTCTTTTTGGTTAGATTTCCCAAAAAGTTTTCTAATAAAATCTAAGAGTAAAGGTTCATAAAACAGTATCATAAAAATATAAACGGGTATTAACAGCGTTAAGGTCAATACATCACCCAAGACTGATAAAGTTGCTCCGATTGATGACTTTCCGTAGTTCATTACTGTCGCTTCCATTTCGGTAATAGTGCCTTTCAGTCGTTTGGGACTAAGGTTATAATGCTCAGACGACCAATTCACTAAGCGATTAAGAGCGTTAGAGAACTTTTCAACCAACTTTGGAAATGTTTGGGTGAACATATCCATTTGTGAATAAAAAAACATTCCTAACATGGATAATGTAACCAACATTACCATCAGTGAAATGATGATTGCCCAAACCCTATTCAGACCTTTCTTTTCTAAAAATATCACCAACGGACTCAATACCGTTGCCAAAATTGTTGCATAGATAATTGGGACAATAATACTCCTCCCGATGTATAATGTACTGATAAAAGAAATTAAGCCAATAAATATCAATGAGGCTTTGGCATAAAAAGGTAGTCTGACTGTACTCATTTTAGTGGTTTTTGCTTTTGAATAGTGTGTTAATGTTAAATAGTAATCTTGCCGTATTCTTCTTCGTTGCTTACGGTTCCCGTTACGATTGCCTTCAAGGTATGATAAATTTCTACCATCGCATTGGATGAACTATCCCAATAATTAGCATCTTTTGGCGTAACCTTTATTAACATCAATTCTGGGTCTTCTAAACCATCTGGAAACCATGCTTTCACAAAAGGATTCCACAATTCTTCCATCTTGGCTTTGTCTTGTGAAAGATTGGCGATTCCGTTAATCATCAAATATATTCCATCGGCATCATCAACGATGGCAAGGGAAACTTTTGAATCCGCCTCAATTTGGTCGGCTTTGTGGGATGATTTTTTGGTAAAAAACCACATCGTTCCATCTTCATCAATGGTGTTGACTGCCATGGGTCTACCCGCTAAATTTCCTACGGTTTCTGGGTTAGTCATGAACATACACGTTCTGATATCCTTGACCATTTCGACCAATTTATCAATACTTTTATTTTCTGGTGCTTGCATTTTTTTAGCTTTTATTTTATAAAAATTTATTTTTGTTCTTTAATCGGAACAATAAGTAAAGGAACTTGGGTTTGATGCAAAACTTTCTCGGTAATATCTCCCGCCAACATTTTCTCGAACCAACCTTTTTTATGAGAACCTAAAACAATCAAATCCGAATTATAATTATCGGCTCGGTTCACAATAATATCGGCAAAATCACCCTCTCCTACTTTTAGCGTAATTTCTTGATCACCCAAATGATTTCTAACATTTTCTAAGAAATTAAAAGCGGCTTGTTCCAGTCCTTTTTCCTCCACAATGGTCGAAAAACTTGCTCCACCATAACCGCCCAACCCCATCATGGGCGAATACTCGTAGGCAGAGTAATACGTTGCGTCCACCAACACGTGAAGTAAAACTACCTCCGCACCCATTGCTTTTGCGACAGAATAGCCCATTTCGGCAATTATATGAGCATGATTATCGTAATCCAAAGCAATTAAGACTTTTTTAAAAGGCATTTTTGTACTTACATCATCCATGATTTTTTGTTGCCATAATGGCTTTAAGATTCTTACAAAATGATTTCTACACTAACGCAATTTCTGATTCTTCCACAAATCTTTCAACAGCTACGGGCAATTTGACTATTTCGTACTTCTCAATTGTTAATCTTGACATTAAATAACTCACGGTCGATTCTGCCCCTTGATTTAAGTTGATATAACTTTCCTCTAAACCATCATAACAACCTCCCGAGCAAGGATTATACACGATTTGATGCAAATGATTTTTTCCCAAGAACCAGTCAAAAGATGCTTCCATTTTTGAGTGGTATTTTTTATCTTGAAAAATATCATAAAATCTACTCAACGCTAAAATAGTGTAGGCAACATCAATTGCTTGTTCGCCAAATTTATTGGCAGTTTTGCCCTTGATATTCCAACCCTGATTGGAAACAACTTTGATTTGGTCATCGTGAAAAATTACTGATAATAAAAAATCAAAAGACTCTTTGGCAATTTTTTGGTATTCAATCGCCCCCGTATCTTGGTATGCACACAGAAGAGCTTCGGGCAAAATACTGTTAGCATAGGTTAAATAGCTTTCAAACCAAAGCCAATTTTTTTCCGATTCATGCTTATACATTTGCACCAGTCGGTTGGCAAGGGTTTTGATAAGTATGGAAATTTTGGGCATTCCACGGTGCAAATTGGCATAATACAAACCCTTGATAACAAATGCCATTGAGCGAGTTGAAAATATGGCTTCGAGCGAGGATAACGACTTTTGCAAAACTTCATCCGCAGTTTCGATTAAATCTTTGGGCATTATATTTTCCAAGGAAATCAAGTAACCAATCGCCCAAATTGCCCGTCCGTTGGAGTCGGAGATATTAGTTTCATTATTTTGGGGGGTGAAGCTTTTATTACTATCCACGTAATTCAAAAAATACCCTTCTTGTTGTTGGCAAAATTTAATGAAGTCAAGATAAATTTTGATGTATTTTAAATCTGTTTCATCTTGGGTTAATTCATAATGCTGACAAATTGAAATTAAGGCTCTTGCGTTATCGTCAATGGTATATCCTGATGTCAAATCTGGCGTATTGAAAACCGAAAACTGAATCATTCCGAAATCAGTAGTCATTTTTTTCAAATGCGTAAGTCTGATTTCTGGTAAGGAGAATTTCAACGGCTTCTTCATATTACTCATCTTTTCAAATAACAAAGCGTGGGCAATTGCCGAGTTTTCAAAAGCAAAAGCTGCCGTATTTTGCAAGCCTCTTGCTCCAATATCTTTCCTCAGTTTTTCATCTCGCAACAACCAAGTTACTGCCTTTCCTAATTGCTCTGAATTACCAAAATCGAACATCAATTCTGGCTCGCTCAACATTTCATTAGCGTGCGGAATCGGCGTTGAAACCACGGGACAACCCGATGCAAAAGCATAAGCCAATGTGCCACTAACGGCTTGATTGGGGTCTTTGGAAGTAAATAAATAAATGTCAGTGCTTTGGAGGTATTCGAGTAACTCATCAAGCGAAACGTATTTATTGATAAACCGAACATGATTTTGGAGCTTCAAGGTTGCTACTTTTTCAGATAGAAAATCACGATATTTTTCACCCTCATTTTTCACAACCCCTGGATGGGTTTTGCCGATAATTAAGTATAAAACATTCGGAAATTTTGCCACAATTACTGGTAAAGCATCAAGGGCAGTTTCAATACTTTTACCCGAACTCAACAAACCAAATGTGGAAAGCACTAAGCGATTTTCGAGATGGTTTTTGGTATACTTCTCAGAATAATCAATGGAGGGAACAAGGTGAGTTCCGTGAGCAATAACTGTTATTTTTTCAGCGGGTACGTCATATTCCTCCCTCAAAATAGTAGCAGAGTTCTTGGTCATAACCACCAAACCGTTTGAAAGCGTAGCAATGGACTGAACAACACGCTTTAATTCATCATTGGGGTTTGGCAAAACAGTATGAAAAGCAGTGATAACGGTTTTATTAATTTCCCCTAAAAATTGAAGGAGATAATCACCATAATCACCTCCGTATAAACCAAATTCGTGCTGAATGAAGACAATATCTAAATTACCATCCGCATTTATTCTTTGGGCAAGGCTATCATAATCTTCAAATTTTGTGGTATTCAATACATATTTAACCTCAGTAGGATACTGTAAATTAGATTCTTTGCCTTCCAAAGCACATACTTTTAAAGAAAATGATTTAGAAAATTTATCCTTTATGGCATTCATCAAATCCTGCGTGTAAGTAGCAATTCCACATTCGCTTGGTGGATATGAAGTGATAAATAATATTTCGGGCAATGAATTTTGCCTTCTATTCTTCAAGTAAGAAATGCCGTTTCCAGCATTAAAATTTGACATATTATCATACGGGAAGTCAATTAATTCGTCATAAGGAATTAGATTATCACTTTGTAGGGGGGAAATGTGATTTATCATAATGTTTAATAATTTAGATTTTTCATGAACTAAAAGATTTTAGCTCTGTCAGTAATTCTTTATAACTCATTGACGCACAAGCAATTCGTTTATCGGCAGCTCCATAGTAAACGTACAGCGTATCTCCGAATAAGGCGGTTCCCGTTGGGAAAACAACGTTATTCACATCTCCTTTCAATTCCCAATCCAACTCAGGTTTAAACAAAGGATAAGGCAATCGAGCAATTTCTTTTTGAGGGTTATCTAAATCCAACAAGGCAGCACAAGCACAATACACATAGCCTTCCGCAGTATCATAAACGCCATGATAAATCAAGAGCCACCCATCGGGGGTTTCAATGGGTGGACAGCCACCACCGATATAACTTACTTCATGTTCATACTTGGACGTAAGAACGATGTTTTCACTGAAATGAAAAAAATAATTGTTCCAAAATTCGGGCGTTAATTCCCGCAAGCTATTCACACAAACTATTTGAACATCAGGTTTGATACGATGTAGAAAAACCAATTTTCCGTTAATTCTTCTCGGGAAAAATACTACATTCTTATCCCACAGTAAAATGATATTTTCTTGGTTAGCCAGCGGGTGAAAGTAAGAATGATACCTTGAATATTTATCATTAAGGGTCATACAACATTCCGCCAATTTTTTGAAATTTTCAAAAGTAATTTTAGGAACTATCAAACCTTTACGTTCAAAATTTACTAAATCTTTTGAAGTAGCCAAGCCGCCCAAAGCGTTCATCCCATCATAGGCGGCAAAGGACAAATAATACAAATCATCAATTTTTACGATACGTGGGTCTTCAATTCCATGCACTTCATAATCAAATTGGGGGCTTAATATGGGTGTTTCACTTCTATGAACTACCGTTGTTGGTCCCTCCAATTTGCAGTATCCAACCGTTGAATGGTTACCTTTCCGAACAGCCCGATAAAACATATGAATAGTATTACCATCTTGAATCGTTGCGGGGTTTAATACACCCTCATCTTCAAAATTTAATGTTGTTCTTCTTAAAATAACTCCTTCTTTTTTGACCGATATCATAAGATTTTGATTTGAAGCACTATTACTAATCAACAATAAAATACTAATCTCCTTTCTGCTCTTCGAGGTCATTATGATTATCTCCACCAATGCTGTAATAATTATTCTCTTCATCTTCGCTCCCAATTGACTCCCCCATGTCGTCCAATTCTGAACCTGGCACATCTAAATCATCGCCCACTAAATCATCCTCGAAACTCTTTTCATTCATCATTTCGGGCAATTCATTTAACTCTTTCATTTGACCAATGTTCTCTGGGTCAATATCTTGCTCTTCTTTAAATTGATTGTAAATATCTTCATTGGGTGCATATTTGGGGTATCCAGGAAATTCTTTTTCAAGATGGCTTGACTCAACTTGCTTGTTGAAGTCCTGTTCAACCGCCGAAGCTGACGGTTTGGTAATTCTCGGTCTATCTTTTTTCATATTAATTAGAGCTAATGGGGTTTGTTTTCAATAATTTATTCAACAAATCTCATAAAAAATGGCGTGATTGAAAATGAGTAATCTCTATTATGAATATGACTTTCATCAGATTTTGCCATTCATACTTAATAAATCAAAAAATCATACCATTGCCCTTCCGTTTTTAAACGAGCCAAAACAATCAATTCACTATATTTACGAGAGAAAATATACAATTATTTGGGTAAATTTTTACCCGAAAAAAAAATAGTTTTTTTTACAAAATCAGTCCATTTTTGTCAAAACAAAACAGCCAACTCAAATGAGTTGGCTGTTTCGAAATACTAATCACTAAACATAAATTATTAAAACCTCTTAAATAATTTATTACTTTATGAATCCCGATGCAATTGCCAATACTTGGTCTTTTGTCAATGGTTCATCAAATGCTTCTGTAATAGCTGAATCAGACTTTCCTGATAAGCCTTTCAAATTTACGCCACCTTGCGTTAAATTTTCTTCTCCTGCATAAACTGCAGTTGGATTACCTTGATTTCCACTTATCCAACCTTTTGAACCTGAAACAAATCCGTTAGTATTCAATATGCGTCTAACCACTGCAGCGTGGCGTGCCTCCACTGAATGGATTTGCAAAGCATATTCCAATAAAGGCTTATCTTCAGCCGCCATTAAGTTACCAGCTTGCCCTTTATAGGCACGCACTCCTGTGTCTTCCAATGCACTTGAAACTATGGCAAATGTTTTATAATTAGTAAATACATCCGCAAATACACCTTTGGCAGTAAAGTCAAAAGTTGGTTTTGCAACCGCTTTTGCTCCTAATGCTGATAGTAAAAATGCAACGTGTTGCTGTTCGTGCTTACCGATTTGATTGAAAACTGGCTTATCTATTGCTGGAATTAAACCTGATTTGGCATTACCTGTCATGTAAAATTCGTTTTCAAGATATTCTAATGTCAAGGCGAAGTTCAATACATCAATTGCCCCTGGGGTAGCTGCATAAGTCTTATTGATGGTGGTTGCCAACAAAGTTGGAATGGCAAATGCCGCTACTGTTTTGCCTAATGTACCAAACATACTACGGCGTGAAGTATAAGCGAGTCTTTCATGAATGTCGCCATCTACTTTCTCTAATTCTGATATTATATTTAAGATATTCATTTGATTTTTTGTTAAAAGATTTATAGTGTCATTAGTTAAATCACTGATTAACAATGCTTCGACTATCAATTTCACACTATCGGGCGGCGAACCGCTAATTGTACATTAAAAATTAAGCCGTAGGAAGATTTGCTCCCGATATTTTAGTTTTGATAAACGGTTGAACCGCAGCAAGAATATCAGCTGGCTTGGTTGCTTTGTCTAAACCATTGGTGGTATCTACGACATCATCACCCGCAAAAGATGCAGAATTTGGTGATAACAAATCACGAATAACTGCTGCATGGCGAGCCTCAACCGATACGATTTTACCAGCCAACAATAATAAGCCACCATCTTTCAATAACTTTCCAGCACCATTGTAAGCACTTACGCCCGTGTCTTCAAAAACTTTGGCAGTACCCAAAACGCTGGCACGGCTTGTGAAATCTATCCCTGTGAAGTTTACTTCCACGTCTTTAATTGCATTTGCACCCAAAGCTGCTTTAAAGAAATCACGGTGAATAACTTCGTGGTCTCTGATGTCAGTCAATAATGATTTCTCGGCATCAGTCATTCCAGAAAAAGGAGTAGAAATTACTTGAATATAAAAAGCTGCCTCCAATTGTTCCAAGGCGTAAGCATAATTCAAGATACCTACATCGCCACTTCCTAAATCAACTGTATTCGTTGGAGTTACTGGGTCAGCATCTTTTTTGCAACTTGCCATTACTAAGGCTCCCGCAACAGTTGTTAAGCCCGCACCTCTTAAAAAATTTCGTCTGTTTACGGATTTTACTGGTTCTTCAGATTTAATCGTTTCTGAGAATCCGTGATTTGTGTTGTTCATGATTTTCTTTTTAAAAGTTTGTTGAAAATTTTAATACAATAATAAGGCAATTAATTTGTTTACTTTTTAAGGTTTTAGTTAAACATTTAGGATACAAAATTGTAATATTTTATGAGATAAAATGTTACATATATTTAGTCAAAACTTACATAATTCACACTTCATGAAGGTTTAAAAAACTACATAATCTTTGTTA
>JBBRMR010000034.1:0-48961 GCA_038230735.1 Cytophagales bacterium | reverse complement strand
ATGTCAGTATTGGCAAGCAAGAGGTCTTTTCTTTGTCTATTTACCACCTTATTCGCCTCATTTAAACATTATAGAAAAATGCTGGCATGAACTGAAACAACGTTGGATTTCAATCGAAGATTACTACTCATTTGAAACTTTAACTTACGCAGTACAACTTGCTTTAATGGCAGTCGGTAAGGAACTCTTTATAAATTTTAACCCATTTACCATTACTAAATAATTATGTCTAAGCACTTACAATGAAATAATAGTTGACTTTGTCCCTCGAAAATCCTTCAAGATTTTTGAAATCTTGAAGGATTACATATATGATTTAGCGTCAAAAACCTTCGTAACTCCCTCTTTTGTAAGCGTATAGCTAAATCCTTTTTGGATAGAATACGCTCCGTATTCACCTTTTTTATTGATGGCAAGATAACCGATTTGAAATTCCTTGTAATTATATCTTTTCACAATTCGCATGATGGCTTCTTCGCAGGCTTGTTGAGGAGTTTTGCCGTTTCGCATCAGTTCCACGATGAGGAAAGAACCCAAGGTTTTCAAGACAAACTCGCCCAGACCTGTGGCACAAGCACCACCCACTTCATCATCGCAAAAGACGGCTGCCCCGATTACGGGAGAATCTCCAACTCGTCCGTGCATCTTAAATGCTAAGCCGCTGGTTGTACACGCCCCCGAGATTTCGCCCTTATTTCCCAAAGCCAAAAGTCCAATGGTGTCGTGGCGTTCAATGTTTATTTTTGGCTCATATTTTGAGGTTTTTTTCCATTCTTCCCAAGCCTTTTTTGCGGTATCGGTCAAGAGGTTTTCTTTTTTAAAACCTTGATTTAGAGCAAATTGCAATGCTCCTTCGCCCGAAAGCATCACGTGTGGAGTTTTCTCCATGACGGCTCTTGCCACTGAAATGGGGTGCATGATATTTTGTAAAAATGTTACCGACCCCGCATTGCCTTTTTCGTCCATAATACAAGCATCCAAGGTAACAAATCCGTCTCGGTCAGGGAAACCACCGTAGCCTACCGATGTATCATTTGGGTCGGCTTCGGGGATTCTGGCACCCGCCTCTACGGCATCCAAAGCTCTTCCCGATTTTTGAAAAGTTGCCCAAGCCGCTTCATTGGCTTTTTCATTTTTCCAAGTCGAAATCACAAGCGGAAAATTAGTTTTTTGAGATTGGGAAGCAATCGTTTTTGATGATGCCAAGGCGGTTAAGATAGTGGTTTGTTGGAGGAAAGTTCTTCTTTGCATGATGATTTACGTTTGTTTCTTTTAAAATTATGGAAAATATTTGGTAAAAAGTGACGGAATGAACTGTGCTATGTACTTGAATACGTGATGAAAATTACTTTGTACTAAATTTTTCTTTCAAGAGTAGCAAAGATAAAAGTAATCATACTAAAAAATAGTTTTTCAGATAGTACCCGACAGTGTATGGTCATAAGGAAAGTCGTGAGCATTTTGGAAGAAACATTTCTAAATATGGGCGAGTCATTGCCAAACCTCGAAACCATACGTGAAGTGTTCTAATTCATCCCCCTATACTCATTCGGAGTCATTCCAATCTTCTGTTTAAACAAACGGGTAAAATGCTGTGGATATTTGAAACCCAATTCGTAAGCAATTTCACTAAGCGATTTGCTGGTATCAAAAATGCGTTCCTTCGCTAAATCCATTAATTTTAATTGGATAAATTCTAAGGCGGTTTTACCCGTTTCTTTCTTGATTAAATCGCCAAAATAATTGGGTGAAAGATGTAATTTATCTGCAAAATACGACACAGACGGCAACCCTTTTGTGGAAAGTTCTTGACCCCAAAGATAGGCATTCAGTAATTGCTCAAATTGTTCTATAATTCCTTTATGAGCGTCTTCTCTGGTGATAAATTGACGGTCATAAAATCGGGTAAAATAGCTTAACAATAACTCTAAATTGGTGGCTATCAGTTTTTTACTGTGCTTGTCAATCGTTTGATTTATCTCCGAAACAATATTTTCCATACAGTTATTGATTACTTCCCGCTCTCTTTCGGAAAGATGCAGAGCCTCGTGCGATTGGTAACTAAAAAAAGAATATTCATGGATTTGTTTTCCCAAACTTGTGCCTTTAATCAAGTCAGGATGAAAAACTAATGCCTTCCCGTAAGGTTGATGGAGTTCGCCTTCGGGTTCTGGCGAAACGATTTGTCCAGGGGCAAAAAACACCGCCGTACCTTCATCATAATCGTAATATTTATTACCATAACGTAAATCTCCGCAGTTGGTTTCTTTGATGACAATGGCATAAATATTCATCATGAACTTCTCTCGTTTCAATAAATCTGACTTTCCTAAGTCCACAAAACTAATCAAGGGATGCAACGTCAGGTTGTTGAATTGCTGACTATATTGCTTTACGGAATCGTATATTCTCATCGTAATGTTGGTTTGTATTGTCAAAATTTACCGAAATTATCAAAGATTTGATAGCTTGTATCACTAACCTGTAAAATTGGTAAGTAAAACCGTAAAATGGATAAAATTCACCCTCTTTTACTTCATAATTTTGGAGTTTCAACCAATCCAAATTATTCATGAACTATTTCAAATTTTCAATCATTACATTTTCATTAATTTTCGCTCACATTTCTTACGGACAGCAAGATAGCACGAAGTCTATCAGCACTTTCAACGGGACTATCGGATTTACCAATAATGGGTTTTCAATCATTCCAACGTTCTCCTTGAATAACCCTGCTGCCATCATGAATTTCACTTGGCGAAAAAATCGGTTTAGTTTTAATCCTGACATACGCTTAGTACCCGATTTGAGTAAAGGAGGACTGATATTTTGGTTTAGATATCGGGTAATCGAACAAAAAAAATTCAGTTTGCGGTTAAGCGTTCACCCCGCTTTTACACTCGTAAAAAGAAATATTGATGATAACGGAACAGCCACCGAAATTACAGAAGCTTTGAAATTTTTGGCGGGAGAAATTGTACCCAGTTATCAGATAAATCCCAACTGGAGTATCAGTGCGGTGTATTTGCAAGGAAATGCTTTACAAAAACACGGTCCACAACAAACACAGGTACTTTTTCTAAACACCAGTATTGCTAATATCAAAGTCGGAGGAGATTTTAGGTTTCAGCTTATGCCTTCACTTTATTTTTTGAATACCGATGGTGCAACGGGAAAGTATCTTTCTGTAACGGGGATTTTGTCGAATAAAAATTCTCCAATCACCTTGCAATCAACTATTAATCAGACATTTGAATCTAACATTGCCAATAATAAAGATTTTATGTGGAATGTAATGCTTGCCTACAATTTTAGTAAGGATTTCAATAGTATAAAATAGTATTTAATCGAAGTTCGTGGTTAGATTTTCGATGTTCGGGTGCTACTTATCTGGCAAAAATAATAAACTCATTTTAATTGTGTAGATTCTCTACTCAGTTTTCATTTTCCAAAAACATAATCATTTTATCTGAATAACCCATGATTAAACTACGATTTACCTTCGCATTATTGTTGATTTCCACTTTTGCTTTTGCTCAAATGCCTACTGCCAAACAAATTGAGGCACGTTTGCCCAAAGGCACGATTGTGCATGGCAATATTCCTTACAATAATGATACGCTTAAAAAGCATTTATTGGATATTTATTTACCTGTGAATGCGAAGGGAGATGTGCCGTTGAGAGCCACTCCACTGGTAATTTTTATTCACGGTGGTGGCTGGCTGGGAAATGATAAATATGCCGACATGGGTTATATGCCAAATACGATTGCGGCAATGCTCGAAAACGGGATGGCGGTTGCTTCCATTGATTATCGTTTTGCTACGCAAGCCGTATTTCCAGCCATTTTACAAGACTGTAATAAAGCGGTTTCATTTCTTTATGACAATGCTGATAAATACAATTTGGATAAAAATAACATGGCGGTAATGGGCTTTTCGGCAGGCGGATATTTAGCCTCTTTGATGGGAACTTCTCAGAATAATAAGGTCAATGATTTATATTTCCCGAATACCTATCGCCCCTTCAAATACAAAGCGGTCGTAGATTTTTATGGACCAATTGATTTGGTTTTATTGCCTGGCAATGAAGATGCAAAATCGCCCGAAGCTCTTTTGATTGGAGCAATGCCCTTAGAACGCCCCGATTTAGCAAAAACAGCAAGTCCGATAACTTATATTGATAAAAATGACCCGCCTTTTATTATTTTCCACGGCGAAAAAGATAATATTGTGTCGAATAAACAATCGAAATTATTCAGTGCATGGCTTAAACATTATGGGATCAAAAACGAATTAACCATCGTTAAAGATGCCCCACATTTTGGAACAATGTATGATGTAGAAGAAATTAGAGTGAAAGTGATTAACTTTTTGAAGATGAATTTGAAGTAACTTTTGGACGTATTTTCCTTCTGCCGTTGTCTATGTCTTCACAGGCAACCCATACAAAAGTTATCTGTGAAGACACAGACAACGGCAGAAAATTTGGTAAGCAAATTTCGATGCGAATTAGCCCACAATTTTACTTTCTGAAATTGGACGAAAAAGACGGATTTTATTTCTTTTCAAACTTAGCTTTTTCACAAAAGATAGCCTTTATCATTATCTTTTGTGATGAATAAAAAACTCAAGACAACTATAGAAGTACGGAAGTTTTAATTGGAATAACATTAGCCTACACATTTAACCATAATTTTGTAAAAAAAACAAAAATGTTAAAAAATACTGTCCCCGAAGTCGGCTATTTTAATGTGTACCCGCTGAAAGCTTCTTTGACTGATGGAGCAAAAACAATTCCTTTCAAACGCCGTGATTTCTATAAAATTATGTTGGTTATTGGACAAGGCAAGGTTCATTATGCCGATAAAATTATAGAAGTTGAGAAGCAAGTTTTGTCTTTTTCAAACCCCACTACGCCTTATAGTTGGGAGGATAGAGATAAAATTACCGATGGTTATTCCTGTATTTTTAATAAAGCATTTTTTCACCAGTTTGGCGATTTAAATCAATATTCTGTGTTTCAACCAAATGGGGAGCATATTTTTGAGTTAACTGACCAAGAAGTAGTAAAAATCAATGATGTTTATGGTCGAATGTTTAAGGAAATCAATACTGATTATGTTCATAAGTATGATTTATTAAGAAATTTGGTCTTTGAATTATTGCATTTTGCCTCAAAACTACAACCTGCCGCCAATTATGAAAAACAAAATATAGATGCAAACCAGCGAATTTCTACGCTTTTTTTAGAACTTTTAGAACGACAATTTCTGGTTGACGATAACCTGCTTCAATTAGCATTACGTTCCCCTTCTGACTTTGCCTATCATCTAAACATTCACGTCAATTATCTGAACCGAGCCGTTAAGAAAATTACTACTAAAACAACTTCTCAAATTATTGGTGAACGGGTTTTACAAGAATCTAAGATTATGCTAAAACATAGTGGCTTAGATGTTTCAGCCATTGCCTACGCTCTTGGATTCAAGGAAGTTACCCATTTCAATAATTTCTTTAAGAAGCACACCCAATCAAATCCTACAAAATTTAGAAAGGTTTGATTTTCGTAAGTATTGGTTTAGTTTTCGTTATTTTCTCAATCAAATGATAAGTAATTTTGTATTATTATTTAATCTATTTTATCAATAAGAAAATATGCAAACACGTAAATTAGGTACCGAGGGTTTAGAAGTTTCAGCGCTTGGATTGGGCTGCATGGGCATGACTTTTGGATATGCTCCGTTTCCAGCAAAAAAAGATTCAATTGCCGTTATCAGAAAAGCGGTTGAACAAGGAATTACGTTTTTTGATACGGCTGAGGTGTATGATGATAATGAAGCTTTGGTTGGTGAAGCTTTAGAACCTTTTAAGGGAACAGTATCCATTGCCACAAAATTTGGGTTCAATATCGTAGATGGAAAAATGATGGGTTTGAATTCTCGCCCTGAAAATATTAGAAAAGTAGCAGAAGAGTCTTTGAAAAAACTTAGGATTGATGCTATTGATCTTTTCTACCAACACCGAGTAGACCCAAGCGTACCCATAGAAGATGTGGCAGGAACGGTAAAAGATTTAATTCAAGAAGGAAAAGTGAAGTATTTTGGACTTTCGGAAGCGGGGGCAAATACCATCAGGAAAGCTCATGCAGTACAGCCAGTTTCTGCTCTGCAAAGTGAGTATTCGCTTTGGACTCGTAATCACGAAACCGAAATCATTCCAACGTTAGAAGAATTGGGAATTGGTTTTGTGCCTTTCAGCCCACTTGGCAAAGGCTTTTTAACGGGAACCATTGACGAAAAACAAACCTTCGAAGCGGGAGATATTCGTGGTATAATTCCACGTTTTACCGAAGATGCCCGCATCGCAAATAAGGCTTTAATTGATATTATTGCTCAATATGCCCAAAAACATCAAGCCACAAATGCCCAGATTGCCTTGGCGTGGGTTTTGGCACAAAAGCCTTGGATAGTTCCTATACCTGGTACCACCAAAATTCACCGTTTAGTAGAAAATAATGGGTCTGTGCAAATTAATTTAACCACTGCCGAAGTTGCCGAATTGACCTTTGCCTCGGAACAAATAAAAATAGTAGGTACAAGATACACTGAGGTGATGGAAAAAGGACTGGGCTTGTAAGGAAATATCGTGTGCCTTGAAAAAATTCAAATTTTAAATTAAGCAACAATTTATTTGATTTTCATAAGTTTCCCTTTGATTAAATTATCTTAATATGTTATTTAAATTCAATTAAAAAAATAAATTTTTATGGCAAAATATTCTTTAAAAATCAACGGAAAAGCCCAGCAAGTAGATGCCGACCCTTCGACACCGATGCTGTGGATTTTAAGAGACCACCTCAATATGCCTGGGACCAAATTTGGTTGCGGAATGGCTCAGTGTGGTGCTTGCACAGTTCATTTAGATGGAAATGCAGTTCGTTCTTGTAGTTTTCCAGTATCGGCAGTCGGTAAATCAGCGATTACAACCATCGAGGGCTTATCGGTCAACGGTACGCATCCTGTGCAAAAAGCATGGCTTGAGCATGATGTGGCTCAATGCGGGTATTGTCAGTCAGGCCAAATAATGTCGGCAACGGCTTTATTGAAAGAAAATCCAAATCCTACTGATGAAGAAATTGATGCTTATATGAGTGGCAATATTTGCCGTTGCGGTACTTATTTGAGAATAAAAGAAGCGATTAAAACGGCAGCTAAATCATCATACGCTAAATAGAAAAGACAATGGAAAATATAAAATCACAAAGTAGGAGAGATTTTTTGAAATCATCAGCTCTTGCAGGAGGCGGATTGATGCTCAGTTTTAGTTTGTTTGCGGACGGGCGGCGTTCCGCAGCAAAAGCAGCTGAAAAAATAGTCAATTTGCCAGAAGCTTGGAGTGAACTCACGGGTTATATCAAAATTACCCCAGATAATGTAATTAAAATCTTTTGTCCAAATCCTGAATTCGGACAAAACGTAATGACTTCTCTTCCTATGATGGTAGCTGAAGAATTGGAGGTAGATTGGAAAAATGTGGTGGTAGAAATGGGAACGCATGACAGTGTGAAATACGGCCCACAATTTGTGGGTGGAAGTAACTCCGTAAAAATGTACTGGAAACCACTCAGAAATGCTGGTGCAGCCGCAAGACAAATGCTGATTGAAGCAACGGCTCAAACATGGGGAGTTTCGGCATCCGAAATCACCACAAAAGCAGGCATTTTATCGCATTCAAGTGGAAAATCGGCAAAATATGGTGAGATGGCAGCTAAAGCGGCAACCATTCCAGTTCCTAAAGACGTGAAATTGAAAGCAGTAAAAGATTTTACGATTATTAGCAAACCCACAAAAAACAGCGAAGGGCTAAAAGTAGTTACAGGCAAGCCTCTTTTTGGAATGGATTACCGAGTAGATGGTATGTTAATCGCTATGATTCAGCACCCACCAGCTTTTGGGATGAAACTAAAATCTTTTGATGCCACGGCTGCCAAAAAAATGCCAGGTATCAAAGATATTTTTAGTTTTAAACTTTATGATGAAGGTTATGAGCAAACCGCATTTGATACCCGCACTTTCAATGAAATGATAGCTATAGTTGGGGCAAGCACATGGCAAGTAATGAACGCCCGCAAGAAAATCAATGCTCAATGGGAAGCCGCTGGCGACCTGAAAGAAACTATAATGGCGTATGGAAAAGGGAAAGAAGAAGTAACTATATCAGGTAGATTAGAAACCACAAGTACTCAAATGGAATTGATGGCTGAATATGCCAATGGGCGGCACTCCGCAAAGCCAGCCAAACAACTAAGAAAAGATGGCGACCCCGAAGCAGCCTTCAAAAATGCCGCTCAGGTAATCGAACGCACCTACAATGCTCCATTTTTGGCACACAATACCATGGAACCCATGAATTTCTTCGCTCATGTGCAAGTGGACAAAGCCTTAATAGCTGGACCTTTACAAGCTCCTGGTTGGATGGAACCTACGTTGGCAAAAATATTAAATTTGCCTCCCGAAAAGATTGAAATTCAAATGACCCGCATGGGTGGGGGGTTTGGTCGTAGAGCCTACGCACAATATGCACATGAAGCAGCCCGAATTTCTCAAAAAGTTAAAGCTCCTGTAAAATTAATTTATAGCCGTGAAGATGATATGACTTATGGAATATATCGCCCAATGTACACCGCTACTTATCGTGCGGCACTCGATGCCAATAAAAATTTGATTGGTTTTCATGTAACGGGCGGCGGCATTCCCGAAAATCCTATTCATGCCAACCGTTTTCCAGCTGGGGCAGTTGATAATTATTTGGCAGAGGGCTGGGAAATTCCTTCAAATATTACTGTTGGAGCATTTAGAGCTCCACGCTCAAATTTCAACGCCGCAGCCGAACAATCATTTCTCGATGAAGTTGCCGAAGCAATGGGCAAAGACCCAATAGAACTCCGCCTCGAATTATTGAAAAAAGCGAAGGCAAGTCCAGTAGGCAAAAATAACGAGTATGATGCCGACCGATACATTGGAGTTTTGGAATTATTAAAAGAAAAATCAGGTTGGGGAAAACCCGAAAATGCAAGTAAAAAGCGTGGAGTTGCAGCTTATTTTTGTCATAATTCATATGCAGGTCATGTGGTGGATATGGTTATGCGAGACGGTCAGCCCTACGTAGAAAAAGTAACTTCCGTTGTGGATTGTGGTGTGGTCATAAATCCTGATGCTGCTATAAACATGGTACAAGGTGCCGTTGTCGATGGTATCGGACAGTCATTTTATGGAGCTTTAACCCACAAAAATGGTGTTGCGGAACAGACTAATTTTCATAATTACAGGATGATTCGCCATAACGAAGCACCTCAAAAGATAGATGTTCATTTCGTGCAAAACGAAATAGACCCGACTGGACTTGGCGAGCCGCCATTTCCTCCAGTATTTGGGGCGGTAGCCAATGCTTTGTTTAAAACTACTGGTAAAAGATATTATAATCAGCCGTTTATGAGCGAACAATCGAAGGATAAAACATAAAAAAGTTGCCACTAATCAACAAATGATTAATGTTGATTAGTGGCAAAATACTTAGTTTTTTTCTGTTGTCTGTTTCTTCACAGACAAATTCTTAGAGTCGTCTGTGAAAACACAAACAACGGCAAAGAAAGCAGTTTCGATTTAAAAATTACGCCTTATGCTCCTCTCTCAACAAATCATTTACCGTCTTCACGGGATTAAACGTAATCAAAGGTACTTCCACAAAAATCGTGTTCCAGTCTGCCATCGAGCCATTCCAAAGTCCTGGGAGTTCTTGGGCTTTTAGGGCTTTTCCGTCTTTTGATTTTTCAGTAACGAAGCCCGTCTTGGGGTCTCGGAATTTCAAGAGGTCAAATTTTTCATTTCGATAATTTTTCATCGAACATACTAAATCCACTGGGTTAAAGTGCGTTGAGTTGTTGAAAATAGCCTTTTGCTCCTCATTGTTCATATCCACTTGGGCAGATTCCACAATTTGCAAAGACGTACTTCCATCCGAATTCATGCACCAAAAAGGTCCACCACCAGGTTCGCCCGTGTTCTTCACAACGCCACATACCCGCAAAGGACGATTCAGTTTTTTCTGAAAATACATTACCTTTTGGTTATTATTAAAACCAGCAAATTCGGGTGGAGGAAGGATACAAAGTTGTTGTTCCAAGAAGTGTGAAATCTCTGCCAAAAGTGGCTCAGAAGCCCATTCTTTCAATTTATAGAGGTAATCAAAAATATCATCTTGGTATTCCAACAGGATTCCTGCCAACGCCTTTTTATAGTCGTAAGTAGTCTGTTTGATACGGTCGGGAACAACGTTGTCAATGTTTTTGATAAAGACAATATCAGCGTTGATGTCATTCAAATTCGCTAATAATGCCCCGTGTCCTGCGGGACGGAAGAGGAGGGATTCATCTTTTTCACGAAAGGGCGTATTGTCCATATTCACCGCAATGGTGTCAGTAGAACGGCGTTGTTCCGAGAATGAAATATCAAATTTTACCTTGAATTTTGCCTCATAATCAGGCACAACTTTATTCAGTAATTTCAAAAAACGACTCAAATGCTCGGGCGAAACCGTGAAATGAAGTTGTACTCTGCCATTGTTTTGGGCATAATTTGCCCCTTCCACCAAATGCTCTTCCAAGGCAGTACGAGCCGAATCTGAGTATTGGTGAAACTTCAATAATCCCTTTGGAAGTGTGCCATATTCTAAACCTTTTCGGGTTAAATAATAATCAGCAATCGTTTGATTATCAGAATCTTCTGGCGTTATTTTCTTCAAATCATCCGCAAAAGCAAACTCTGATAATTGTTCAAAAAACTGGTCGGTGGACTTGTCGGATTTGCCTTCTTCCAAAAAAGAAAACAGCGATTTAAACATCCGTGTAGCCGCCCCCGAAGCTGGAACAAATTTGAGCGGCGTGATTTTGGCAATTTTGCTATCGTAGAAATTGGAAAACTTAGCTAATTGTGCTTCCGATAGTTGCGTTGCGCCATCGTTGGGCGTTGCGGCTTTCTGCAATTGCATAAAAGGAAAACCCTCTTTGAAGTCGTTAATTTGTTGATAAACAGTTTCTAAATCAATGCCTAATTCATGAATCTGCGTGAAGTCTTTTTCTAAAAACATGATAAAATATCGGGATAAAGGTATGAAAAACAAAAATAGCACGACCTTTTGAATCGTGCTACTAAGATAATATTTTTTGGTTATTTAATCTTAAAGACTGCTTTGATTTCGTAACGAACTTTAATTTTCTGAACGTCAATCGTGCTTTCGGGCATGGCAACATCAGCAGATTGAGGAGCAACTGACCGCAACATCATGTTTGAATAAACGGGTTGTGGATTTTGATAGCCATTATCAATTTCCGTAATCTCAAAAGCCTCTCCTAACTGTTCGCCAATCCCTTCCAAAAGATACTGAGCTTTTGCCTTTGCTGCCTGTAAAGCCTTGATTTTGATGTCTTTACGTAGTTGTTCAATCTTTGAAAACTCATAACGCTCAATATTGGTTGAAGCAACGCCTTTGTCATCCACCCGTGTAATAATACCGTCAATTTTATAGAGATTTGGCACTTTCAAGATATAACTTTTGCTTTCTAAAAACGTAGTTGGTTTTTTCTTTCCCCACCATTCACGGTAACCATTCATTGCCCCAATGGTAAAGTTTTCTTTGGAAATTCCAGCCTCTTCAACCGCTTTCTGCAATTGCTTTTCCAACGCCATAATATCCACCTTATTCTTATTGTCTTTATCCTTAAAATACTCTCGAAGCGTGATATTGACATAGATTTCATCGGGCAGAACTTCCTGTTCGGCACTACCGTTTACTTCAATTTTCTTAACGAGCGGTTTTTTCATAATTACTTGTTGAGCATCACTCACGAAGATTTTTGTAAAAAGTAAGGCAAATATGGCAAGTATTTTAATCAATCTTTTCATGGGTTTATTTATTTGATTTGAGGTTAAAACGTGGTTATACGTAGGAAAGTATTTATCAACAAAAGATTAGAACTTGTTGGAAAATTAAATTTGGTATTAAGTTCAGCGATTTCCGAGACTGTTTTCGGTTTCATGATTCAAAAAATAGACTGTTCCGAAAATAATCTCATAAGATAAATTTAATGGAAAAATTGGTAATAAAACTACTTGATAGTTAGCGTAATGCCACAGATGCAATTCAGGTGAATTGAAATATACATTCTGTATTTACTAAAATATATAGTCTATCATTTTAATAGATTAAATAGATTTATTATATTTGCGTACACATTAACCTTAACATCATAAAATAGATTTGAAAATTTAAAGATTCTCAATTTAAAAATCACTTATCATTGAGATTAACTAATTGGTTTTTAGATAATTATAAAATTAAATATATTATTTCATTATGATTTCCGAATTAAAAAAACCGAGTATAGCAGCCTCCAGTACCCTTTATTCCTCCAAATGGATTTGGTTTGGCATTCCCGCATTTTTATTGATAGTCTTGGCTGGCATCCTGATTTATAATTATCACGCTGCCTTTTCAGTGGAGAAATTAATAACAGGTATTAACCAAGACTTTTTTATTTATCTAACTATCGGAATCTTCGCTCAATTGGTTGATGGTACGTTGGGCATGGGCTACGGAGCTACTTCTACTTCTTTTTTACTATCAGTTGGTGTGCCTCCCGCCATCAGTAGCACGGGCGTTCACGTAGCAGAAATGTTCACCACGGGAGCGTCTGCCATCTCACATTATAAATTTAAGAATATCAACAAACGTTTAGTTACTTATCTCTTAGTCCCAGGCGTAATCGGTTCAGTAACAGGTGCTTATCTTTTGGCGGATGTTATTGACGGCAATGTTATCAAACCTTATATTGCGGTGTATATGATATTTTTGGCGGTGATGATTATTATCAAAGGTCTGCGAAATAATAACGTCAAAAAGAAGACCAAAAACTTAGGAATTTTAGCTACTTTCGGTGGATTTATGGATGCCATTGGTGGCGGTGGTTGGGGACCAATCGTAACTTCAACGCTCATTGGCAGAGGCAGAGACCCTCGCTATACTATTGGTTCGGTTAATGCAGCCGAGTTTGCGGTTTCTTTTGCGAGTGGTATTACGTTCCTACTTTTTACAGGAATAAACGGTTGGCAAGTGATTGCGGGATTGATAATTGGGGGCGTAGTAGCTGCACCTTTCGGAGCATTTTTTGTGAATAAAATCAAAAGAAGACCTATGACCATTGTGGTGGGGATATTGATTATCTTGTTGAGTGGTAGGACTTTATGGAAATTTTTTATGTAGAAACTTCTCCAATTTAAACGAAAAAGTAGTTCCTTTTCCTAATTTAGAAACCACTGAAATTTTGGTGCGGTGTCCCTGCAAAATATGTTTGACAATGGCTAAACCCAAACCCGAAGAACCATCCGACCGACTACGGGCTTTATCGACTCTATAAAATCTTTCAAAAATACGGCTCAAATGTTCGGGGGCGATACCCTGCCCATCGTCTTTGATGAACACTCTCCAAGCGTTTTTATCTTCCTCAAAAATCACCCAAATATTGCCGTTCTCGTTCCCATATTTTACTGCATTTTCTATTAAATTAGTCATTACTTGACCAATTCTTTGTCCGTCGGCTTTTACAAAAATATTACTTTGGGGGGCTTTCACGTGCATTTTCACGTTTCTTAGCAATGCCTTATTTTCCAATTGCTCAAAAATCTCCTTCGTGACTTGTCGTAAATCAATTCGTTCTTGGTGCATCCTGATATCACCCGTTTCCATTTGCGAAAGCGTTAACAAATCCTTCACTAAAATATCCAATCCATCCAGACTTTTAGCGGCTTTACTGAGAAATTTCTCCCTAACATTTTCATCATCCATCGCCCCGTCTAAAAGCGTATGCACAAATCCTTGAGCCGAGAAAATGGGCGTTTTCAGTTCGTGCGAAACGTTGGCTAAAAACTCACGGCGATATTTTTCCAAGCGTTTTAGTTCTGTAACTTCTTCTTCTTTTTTTGAAACATACACAAAAAGTTCATCGTTAAGTTTTCTCAACGGATTTTGGTCTTTCTGTAATTTCTTTCTCGAAACCCCAAAATCCTTCATTTTCAAGCGATTGATGGAGTCGTACATTTTATTAATTTCCTGAAAAACTAAGTAATCTAATACGAAATAAATCAGTAATCCCGCAATAGTCAAGGAAGCTATGAAACTGATAAACAGGATATTACCATTCGTTTCGGGGATGAACGAAAGGAAAGAAGTTGTAAAAATAGCAATGGTGATAGCCAGTAAAAAAGCTAATAATTTGGGGTTTAATAGCATCTATTTTCAATGATTTAATGATTACGGGGTGCGTAATCTGATAGAATCAATACACGCATTACATATATTTCTACCAAATAATGCAAATTTACGATTCTTCATTCCATCTATCAGTTTTCCCAAATTATTCTTTTGTAAATTTGTGTTTTCGTTTGAAAGTTTGAAATGAAACGAGTTGAATATTATGCCTGTAATATGTAAAACTCGAAATTATTCTATCATTCTATCATTCTATTATTCACTCATTGAACAGATGCAATTAAATCAATTAACCGCAATTTCGCCAGTTGATGGGCGTTACCGTAAGCAAGTGGAAAACCTTGCTCCATATTTCTCAGAATTTGGATTAATCAAATACCGAGTTCGTATCGAAATCGAATATTTTATCACGCTTTGTGAAATACCTTTACCTCAGTTAAAAAGTATTAATAAAAGCCTATTCCCTTCATTAAGAGATATTTATCTTCATTTTTCGGAAGAAGATGCCCTTTGGATTAAGGAAAAGGAACGTGAAACAAACCACGATGTTAAGGCGGTTGAATATTTTATCAAATATAAATTAGAGAAGTTTGGTATCGAAGAATATTTGGAATTTATCCACTTTGGATTGACCTCTCAGGACGTAAATAACACCGCCATTCCATTATCATTGATGGAAGCGATGAATGACGTTTTGATTCCAAAAATCAACGAAATCATGGCTAAATTAGAAACATTATCAGTTGAATGGAAAGATATTCCTTTGCTGGCTCATACGCACGGACAACCCGCTTCGCCGACTCGTTTGGGCAAAGAGTTTAAGGTTTTTGTGGAAAGAATGGAACGCCAGATGGATTTATTAAAAACCATTCCGTACTCGGCAAAATTTGGGGGTGCAACGGGTAATTTTAATGCCCACAATGTAGCGTATCCCGAAATTTCGTGGGTTGATTTTGGGAATAATTTTGTTAAATCTTTGGGTTTAGTTCGGAGCAAATATACCACTCAGATTGAGCATTACGACAATATGGCGGCTTTGATGGATAACCTTAAACGCCTAAATAACATCGTGTTAGACCTCGACCGTGATGTGTGGACGTATGTTTCGATGGGATATTTCAAACAAAAAATTAAGGCGGGTGAAGTAGGTTCATCTGCCATGCCGCATAAAGTTAATCCGATAGATTTTGAGAACTCCGAAGGCAACGTGGGCATTGCCAATGCTTTGTACGAATTTTTAGCGGCAAAATTACCCGTTTCAAGATTACAAAGAGATTTGACCGATTCAACCGTTTTGAGGAATTTAGGCGTACCGATTGCCCATCAAGTAATTGCCTTGTCGGCATTGTTGAGAGGTTTGAATAAATTGGAACTCAATCAAGATGCCATCAATGCGGATTTGGAAAACAACTGGGCGGTAGTTTCGGAAGCCATTCAAACCATTTTGAGACGTGAAGGCTATCCACAGCCTTACGAAGCCTTGAAAGCATTGACCCGTAAAAATGATAAAATCACCGAAAAAACCATTGCCGAATTCATTGATAATCTGGATGTTAGCGATAAAATTAAGTATGAATTGAAAAGGATAACGCCGTTTAATTATTTGGGTATTTCGGAGTAGGATGATGGTACGCAGATGACGCAGATTTACGCAGATTTTTTACAATCGAGAAATATAAAATAGACCTTTTATTGATAAAAAAATCTGTGAAAATCTGCGTTGCGAAGCATCTACGTCATCTGCGTGCCAACATTTACCCAAAAATACTTTGTTTTTAATCATAATCCCTTTAAGTTTGTAATATCAAAACAAAACAATGACAACAAATTTCAAAAATACAGCATGGTGGTGGCAATTGACAGATGTCGATTGAACAGTATCATTTTGTGTTTTCGTTAAAAAGATATATTCTTACGAAAAGGCTTACTGTTCAATCAGTAAGCCTTTTTCTTTTTCCAACTATTGAAATAAAATGAAATTCAACGTTACCACAACTTCCAAAAAATCGCTTGCCGATACCATTACGCCCGTTGGGGTATTTCTGAAATTGCGTTCGCATTTCAAGAATACCGTTATTCTGGAAAGTGCTGATTATCACGGCAAAGAACACGGTTATTCGCACATTGCTTGCGACCCCGTGGCGAGTATCATCATCAATAATGACACGGTTACCCAAACTTTTCCCGATGGGACAAAGGAGATTTTTCCTTTGAAGAAGCGAAAAGATGCGGTGCAAGTTTTGATGGATTTTGCCCAAAGATTTCAGTGGGAACGTAAAATTGACGATGCTCCGATGGCAAACGGAATGTTTGGGCATATCTCGTATGATGCCGTTGAATATTTTGAAAATATCGAAATTCAAGCGAAGAATCCGAATACCGAAATCCCTTCGATAATTTATTATGTTTATCGCTACGTGATTGCGATTAATCATTTCAAGGATGAGATGTCGGTTTATGAACATAGTTTTCAGAGCGATGAGAATATAGCGATAAGCCATGAGAAGATGATTCCCTTTGAAAAACTTGATTTTTTGATGAATATGCCTCATTATGCTACCAAGCCTTTCAAACTCACTACGGAGGAAATTACCAATTATACTGATGATGAAATGCGGGGCATTATTAACGAATGTATTAAGCACTGTTTGCGAGGGGATGTGTTCCAAATAGTGCCTTCACGCCGTTTCAGTAGAGAGTTTTCGGGTGATGACTTCCAAGTTTATCGGGCTTTGCGGTCGGTAAATCCTTCGCCCTATATGTTTTATTATGATTATGGAGACTATCGAATCTTTGGAGCGTCGCCCGAAAAACAGATTGGAATCAAAGGAAATATGGCAGAAATTCACCCAATCGCAGGAACGTTCAGACGCACGGGCGATGATGAAAAGGATGCAGAATTAGCCCGTGAACTGTTAGCAGACCCCAAAGAAACCGCTGAACACGTCATGTTGGTGGACTTAGCCCGAAACGATTTATCTCGTAGTTCAGACATTGTAAAAGTGGAAACTTTCAAGGAAGTACAATTTTATTCGCACGTTATTCACTTGGTTTCAAAGGTAACTGGACACATGATTAAAGGCACAAACCCTTTACAATTAGTAGCGGATACTTTCCCTGCGGGTACGCTTTCAGGTTCGCCCAAACACAATGCTATGACCATTATTAACCGTTTGGAGAATGTAAACCGACATATTTACGGAGGAGCAATTGGTTATATGGATTTTGTCGGTAATTTTAACCACGCCATCGCCATTCGTACTTTTATGAGTAAAAATAATACGCTATTCTATCAGGCAGGTATGGGTGTGGTGGCAAAATCAGTAGTAGAATCTGAGATGAATGAGGTAAAAATTAAATTGGGAGCTTTGAGAAAGGCGTTGGAAGTAGCAGAGGGGATTTAAAACTAAGAACCATGTACAAAATATACGGCATAAAAAACTGTGATACCATGAAGAAAACCTTCGATTGGTTTACGCAACACAATATTCCATACCAATTTCACGATTATAAAAAGGAAGGTATTTCGGAAGAAAAAATCCAAGAATGGCTGAATCAAAAGCCGTGGGATGTGCTGATAAATCGGGCGGGAACAACTTGGAAAAAGCTACCCGAAGAAGAAAAAGCAACGGATAATAATACCGCTATTCAACTGATGATGGCAAAACCTTCCATGATAAAAAGACCCATTATTGAAACGGATAAAATCGTTGTAATGGGCTTTAATTCAGATACTTATAAAGAGATTATTGCATGAAAATATCATTTATTGGTGCGGGCAATGTGGCTTGGCATCTTTCACAGGCACTCGAAAATGCGGGACATGGCGTTGAAGAAATTTTTAGTAAAGACATCAAAAATGCTCAGTCGCTAATTGCCAATTTGTATAATGCCAAAATCCAAAATACGCTCAATTTTTCCAACTCAACGGCAAGAATTTTCTTCCTGTGCGTAACGGACGATTCTATGCCCGAAGTGGTGCAGCAATTGGTTCTGCCCGAAGATTCTGTTTTGATTCATACCTCGGGCAGTAAATCGTTGGCGGATTTGGATAAGGTGATAAATCTCCACAGCGATGTGAATATCAAAACGGGCGTATTTTATCCCTTGCAGACTTTTACGAAGGGTTTTAAAGTTGATTTTTCAGAAATTCCCATTTGTATTGAAGCGGAAGATGAAGAAGTAGAGAAGATTTTGATTGGCTTGGGGCAAGATATTTCTGACATTACCTACGCCGTAAATTCCGAAGAACGTCGTGTACTGCACGTAGCGGGAGTTTTTGCTTGTAATTTCACCAATCATCTTTGGGCAATTGCTCAGGAATTGGTTAAGGAAAATGATTTGGAATTTGACTTATTAAAACCTCTCATTACCGAGACTTTCAGAAAGGCAATGGCTTCCGAAGATATTTTCAAAGTACAGTCAGGACCAGCCAGCCGTGGCGACCAAAAAATTATTACCCAACATTTGCTTTTTTTGAAGCAAAAGCCTGAATATCAGCAAGTTTATCGGATTTTATCGGAGAGTATTTCGGAGAAAATGAAATAAATTAAAACGTCATTTTCAAACTCAATCCAGTTGAAAAGTTTGAATCCGTAAAAGGTTGAACATCGAAGGTAATTTTGGGTTGAATACTATTATAACCTTTGATGGCTTTCCTAAGTTTGATTTGTGAACTGATAAAATAGCTTCCCGCAACGATAATTCCAACTGTACCAGCGGACATGATTCCAAGAGAAAATTTTGCTACTGTTCCAAGATCTGGGTTTATATTAGGGGGTTTAAAAATACTATCCACCGCTTTTACATATACATACACTAAACCAATTGCTCCTACTCCCGTTGCCACAGCACTGTAAAGATAAATTTTAGGATAAATTGTTGACAATTTTTCACTATCGTGTAATTGCTGAATCAATGCCGAATCTTGGCTATGCAATTCCATAAAAAGTGCCAGTTCATGTACATTATTGCCAATATATTGTTCCCCTGAAAAATACTGAGGATAAGGAGCAAAAAATTGTCTTTTGGTACGAATTTCCTGAGCTAAAGTTTCCGAATTCAAGAAATCAAAAAAGAAGAGAATGTAGATTAGCTTTCTCATAATTTTCAAGCGTTAAACCATTGATATAATTAGATTTAGAATTGTTGCATTTACAGTCTCTTTGAAAATTTTATCGTACTAATTTCCCTCTTCATAGGCTTTCTTTTGTTCATTAGGTAAAGTTGAGTTTTTGAAGATTTTGCAAAAAAATCAACCTCCAATAGTAGTCATAGACTCTGAAACCACATTTTTTCGATTACGTTCTGCCTCAAATCCATCTTTAGGGCGGTTACTAAATGCGTTGATGAATACGTTTTTCAAGGATTCGTCCGTGATTCCATCTCGCAATGAATCTCTGATATTCAGTACGCCTTCATCGTAGAGACAGGTTTTTAAGTCACCCGTTGCGGTGAGTCTAATTCTATTGCAAGTTCCACAAAAGGTACGTGAGAAGGCGGCAATTATTCCAACGTTCCCTTGATAATTTGGCACTTGATAATTGTAAGAAGTTGAATTTGGAGAGTCCGTAAGTTTTTGTAAATCAGGATATTGACTTTTTATTTCGGCTAAAATGCGGTGCAAATTCCAATTAAGTTTTGGATAATGCGAACCTTCACCATTAAAAGGCATTTCTTCAATAAATCGAACCGAAACTTTATGATTTCGAGTTAATTCTACCATCGGCAGGATGTCCTCGGTATTTTTGCCATCCATGACAACGGCATTGATTTTTACGTCAAAATCGGCATCTAACAATTGAAACAGCGTAGCGTAAACCTTGTCAAATTCATCTCGGCGAGCAATGTCATAAAACCGCTGTTTATCCAGAGTATCTAAACTCAAATTGACTGACCGCACGCCCATTTCCTTCATTTGTCGGATATAATTACCCGTCAAAATTCCATTAGTTGTAATATTTAATTCATTGATGCCCTCAATTTCAGAGAGTTGATACATAAAATCAATCAAATTATTACGGACAAAAGGTTCTCCACCCGTAATTCTGACCTTTGAAACGCCCAATTCCGAAAGCACCGAAACGGTCCGAAGCATTTCTTCATAAGTCAGCAATTTTGATTTTGCCAGATACTTTACGCCTTCTTCGGGCATACAGTAAAAGCATCGCAAATTACAACGGTCAGTTACCGCCAAACGCACATAAGTTATCGGACGACCGTGATTATCGTAAATAAGAGGGCGATTAGTATGTTCTGTGTTTGAGTTCAAAACTATTATGTTCTCAAACCTTATAGGTTTTGAAAACCTATAAGGTTTATTGATGATTATTTCGACAATTCCGTAGCCCGTTTCTGAGCGGCAAAAATGCCTTCTTTTAAGTTCTGTGCTAATAATCCTTCTTCAAAACGCTTCAAAGCGGCTTCGGTTGTACCGCCTTTTGAGGCAACGGCTTTGATGAGTTCATCTAAACTTTTATCAGCATTATTGATAAGGTGAAACGAGCCTAACATAGTTTGTTTTACCAATAAAGCCGCCATAGAATCCTCGAAACCCATTTCTTTTCCTGCCTCAATCATGGCTTTTACCAAGTAGAAAAAATATGCTGGACCACTGCCACTCAAAGCCGTAACGCCATCCAATAGACTTTCATCTTCCAGGAAAACTGCCCTTCCCGTTGAATTGATGAGATTTTCGATTTTTTTCAACTGGCTCAATGTAATGTCTCCCGCTGCTGCAAAAGCCGTCATGCCCATACCCAAAAGAGCAGGCGTGTTAGGCATTGCCCGCACTACAAGATTATGATTAAGTGATTCCTTGATTTTATCAATCGAAATACCCGCCATGATGCTCAAAACCAGTTGGTTAGGCTGAATAACGGCACGTAATTCATCTTTTAACGAAGCAAAATCTTGTGGTTTTACCGACAAAATTATCAAGTCATATTCGCCAATTTTAGAGGAAATAGTGTCGATAATAACACCCGTTTTTTCAAGGCGAAGTGTTTCGGCTCGTTCCGTATTTTTCTCAATCAAAAAGAGATTATCTTTTTTTACTAAATCATATTGAATAAAGGATTTGGCAAATGCCATTCCCATATTCCCTGCTCCAATTATAGCGACTTTCATAGTAATAATGGTTATACCGTATGTCATTGCGACCATGCTTTCCCTTCACAAAAATACATGAAAAACCCTGATAATTTTCATTTTATCAGGGTTTCAAAAAAGATAAAACTCTATTTCAATATTTCTGAAAGCTTTCTCTCCAACTCTTCTCCTCTCAAATTCTTAGCAATAATCTTTCCCTCTTTATCCAACAAAAACGTGGCTGGAATGCCTTGAACGCCATAAGCGGCGGCGGCGGCGGAGTTCCAAAATTGCAGGTCTGAAACGTGATTCCAAGCTAAACCGTCTTTTTCGATGGCTTTTACCCAAGGGTCTTTTTCTTGGTCGAGGCTTACTGAAAAGATGTCAAACCCTTTGTCTTTGAATTTATAGTACATCCGCACCACATTCGGGTTTTCTTTTCGGCAAGGTCCGCACCAGCTTGCCCAGAAGTCAATTAGGACGTATTTCCCTCGTAATGATGATAGAGCCAAATTTTTATCATCGGGCGTTTTCATTTCTATTTCTGGGGCTTCTACGCCTACGTCCACACCTTGCAAACGCTTGATTTGTTGTAAAAATGTTTTGATGTGAATATTGGGCGAATTACCTTTTTCAGCCTTAAACTTGTTGGCTACTTCTTTCATGGTTTCCAAATCTGATTCTGGATTTAAGAAATTTCCTGCCGTCCAGAGTGCCACTAAATTTGTACCCATTTCAGGCAATAAAGCCTTGATTTTGCCAATATTATCTTGTTGAGCCACTTGGAAATCGCCTTGAATTTTTTGTAACGTGGCTTCGTCTTTTTTGGCTTTGGCAATCTCCACTTGCTTGTTCCAAACTTCCACTTTTGCCGACAATTCCTGATTCATTTTCACGATTTGATTGAAATATTGAATATTTTTAGAATTACCACCATTTATCTGAAACGTGCCTCTTTTATTGGGCATATCCATTCCATCGGCAACAACGTTCACTGTTTCGCCACCCTCCAAAATCAAAAGAACCTTTTGACTCAAATCCATGGCGAAGAAATTGAGCAAATAATAACCGCCCCCATCAATAATCATGGAGTTGAATTTGAAGGTATTATCTGCCTTTACGCTGGCAGAATCCATCGTTATGGGTGTCCCTCTACCGTTGATAAATTGGAGATAAACCTTTTTATCAGGAACAACATTGGTAACTTTTCCAGTAATCGTAACTGGTTTACCGTGAGGAACTTGTCCAAATGAAAGTGTGGCTGTGAAGGCAAATAAGATGCCTAAAATTGTTATTTTCATATCTCTTTTTGGAGTTTAAAGTTTATGAGTTTAGGGTTTATGAGAATTTCCCCGAATCAAAATTAAATGGACTAAAACGCCTTTTACCAATAGACTTTTTTTACTTATAAACTCATAAACTTTTAACTCATAAACTCCTCTACATTTCCAACGTTTTCTGCAATAATTCAGTCGTAACTTTTGGGTCGGCAGAGCCTTTTGATTTTTTCATGATTTCACCCATGAACATTCCTAAAAGCCCTTTTTTACCCGATTTGTATTCCTTTACCTTTGCCGCACTATTGGCTAAAACTTCGTTTATTAACGCTTGCAAAGTATCCGTATTGCTTTGCTGAATCAGATTCTTGGCTTCAGCAATTTGCAGAGGCGTTTTGGTAGTATCAATTAGCATTTCAGGAAAAATCTGTTGTGCTGCCATTGAGGTACTTACTTTGCCCTCATCAATCAAATTTATCAACGCTCCCAAACGTTCTGGTGTGATAAGTAACTGATTGATTTCTAAGTTATTATCATTCAAATACGACTTCACAGAACCCATAATCCAGTTGGAAACGGCTTTATAGTTTTTGGCAAATCCACAAGTTGCTTCAAAATATTCTGCCACTTCTCGGCTGTCAGTCAGCACGTTGGCATCGTATTCTGATAGATTATATTGTTTCGTAAATTTCTCAAAAAGCTCCCACGGCAAAGCGGGCATCATGTTTTTTACTTCCGAAAGCCATGTTTCCGAAATAGTAAGCGGTACTAAATCTGGCTCGGGAAAATAGCGATAATCATTCTGAGTTTCCTTTACTCGCATACCCAATGTACGCCCTGTGGCGGGGTCAAAACTGCGGGTTTCTTGGATTAATACTACGTTATTTTCAACGGCTTCAATTTGTCTAATCGTCTCATATTCAATGGCTTTCTGAATAAAACGCATCGAATTCATGTTCTTTATTTCTACTTTCGTTCCAAAGACTTTACTGCCTACGAGCATCACCGAAATATTGACATCGCATCGCAATGAACCTTCTTCCATGTTACCATCACAAATGCCCAAATAACGCACTAATTTACGGACTTCGGTCATGAAAATTGCCGCTTCTTCGGCAGACTTGATTTCGGGTTCTGTAACCATTTCAATCAGCGGAGTTCCCGCCCGATTATAGTCAATCTGACTGTCGGAAGAACCTTCGGCATGAACTGATTTTCCAGCGTCTTCCTCCAAGTGAATATGATGAAAACGCACCGTTTTTTCACCCGTTGAAAGCTTCACCTTTACGCCACCGCCTATACAAATTGGCGTTTTGTCTTGGGTGATTTGATAACCTTTCGGGAGGTCAGGATAGAAGTAATTTTTACGGTCAAAGTATTGATTTTCAGTAATTTGCGAATTGCAAGCCAAGCCCATTTTCATCGCAAACTCCACGGCACGGCGGTTCAATTTAGGTAAAGTGCCAGGATGTCCCAACGTGATGGGCGAAATATAGGTATTGGGTAACCCCCCAAAAGAGGCAGCATCCGCCGCAAAAATCTTGGACTCCGTCTGCAACTGAGCGTGAACTTCTAAGCCAATAACGACTTCGTATTTATCTCTTATTTCTTGTTTCATGTGTGATTTCAAAGCGGTTTTTCATGACCATTTAAAATGGCTCACAAAGATAATAAAAACCATTCGCTAAACTCATTTCAAACTATACCAAGTTCCTTTGCCAACGCCGTTTTGGGAGAGTCTGTTGGTAGCGACTAAATTTTCGAGATGTTTTTTTAAAGTGCTACGGTTATGAGTAGTCATTTGTTGAAGTTCACCCGTAGTAATTCTTCCTCTCGAACGGACTAACTCCAAAATATCTTGTGAAATTTTGGGGATTTTCGTTAGTAAAATATGTTCTATTTCAACCTTGATTTCAAGGTTGTCTTTTTGTTTTTTAAGGGATTTCAAGAAAAATACTAACCACGGTTGCCAATCAGTTTCTGGGAAATACAGACTCGCTTGCGTTTGTCTCAACGAAAGATAATATCCTTGTTTTTGCTGTTCAATTACCGCTTCGAGCGAACTGTACGGAACATAAACATAACCCGTTTTGAGCAATAAAAAAGTAGTCAAAACCCTTGAAAGTCGCCCGTTGCCATCTTGAAAAGGGTGAATTGCTAAAAAGATTACCTTAAAAATAGCGATGATTAATAAAGGATGAAGTTGTTTTTCGATGATTTGTTGCTGAGTCCAACCGACCAATTCCTCCATTTTGAAAGGCGTTTCAAAAGGAGAAGAAGTTTCAAAAACTATCCCAATTTGTTTCCCATTTTCATCCATTGCCACCACGTGATTAGGCGATTTTTTGTACGCCCCACGATGCCATTGGTCTTTATTACTGTATTTCAATAATTGGCTATGAAGTTGCTGAATAAAACCTTCGGAAAGTGGGATTTCTTCAAAATTTTGGAAGATAATATTCATCAATTCAGCATAGCCCGCAACCTCTTGTTCATCTCTGGATCCAAATTTTTGGATAGCAATATTTGCCAAAAGCATTTCAACCTCTCTATCACTCAAACGACTACCTTCGATTCGGGTACTCGAACCAATACTTTCGATGGTTGCCACTTTTTTGAGTTGTACCAATTTGTCGGGAGCTAAATTTCCTAACGCTTTCCACGCTCCTTTAAACTCATCAATTTCAGCAATTAAATTGAGTATTTCAGGGGTAATTTTTATATTACTTGTCTGTATCATTATCCATAATTTTATCTATAAATATCCATAAATAAGTACATTTTTATAAATTTATTCATAAATATTCATAAAATCATTATTTGTTAACTTTATTCAAAAAACAAAGCCGAGACAAAAATCTCGGCTTCGCAATGTAAAATCCTATTAATCAACTAATTAAATCAATCCATTCTTAGCCAAATACTCCACAATTTGAACGGCGTTAGTAGCTGCTCCTTTACGAAGATTATCCGCTACAATCCACATATTTAAGGTATTAGCCTGAGTTTCATCACGGCGAATACGACCTACAAAAACCTCATCTTTTCCATGTGCCGTAATGGGCATTGGATAGATATTATTTTTAGGGTCATCTTGTACAATGATTCCTTCTTCTGCCGCTAAAATATCTTTTACTTGCTGAACGTCAATCTCATTTTCAAACTCAATATTTACCGATTCAGAGTGTCCGCCAATCGTTGGAATACGAACCGTTGTGGCAGTTACTTGAATAGAATCGTCCATCATGATTTTCTTGGTTTCGTTCACCATTTTCATCTCTTCTTTGGTATAACCGTTATCCAAAAATGAGTCAATATGTGGTAAAACGTTCAAGTCAATCTTGTGTGCATACACCGCTGGCACGTCTGTACGCCCTTCACGCTCGGCAAAAAGTTGGTCAACGGCGGCTTTTCCAGTTCCCGTAACCGACTGATAGGTTGAAACAACCACCCGTTTAATTTTATTGATTTTGTGCAAAGGATTCATCACTACCACCATCTGAATCGTTGAACAGTTGGGATTGGCAATGATTTTATCTTCGGGCGTAAGCGTGTGAGCATTGATTTCTGGCACAACCAATTTTTTGGTTGGGTCCATCCGCCAAGCTGACGAATTATCAACCACGGTGATACCCGCTGCCGCAAATTTTGGAGCTAATTCTAAAGATGTACCGCCACCTGCCGAGAAAATCGCCACGTTTGGTTTCATCGCAATAGCATCGTCAAAACCTACCACGGTGTATTGTTTACCCTTAAACTCAACCTGTTTACCCACCGAACGCTCAGAGGCAACTGGAATAAGTTCTGTTACGGGGAAATTACGTTCCGCCAATACTTTTAGGATTTCACCACCGACCAAACCCGTGGCTCCGACTACTGCTACTTTCATTATAATTGTTATTAATTTGTTATAAATATATTGATGGCATGACTCAAAGTCATGCCATCAATTCATAATCATTCAACTCAAAACCTATGCGAAAAACTAACTCCTACAACTGCCTGATTTTGAAAAGATTTATCAAGAATCAAGCCTATTTTGTTTTCAGAAACCACTTCGTTGTAGCGAAGAATTGATTTTACTAAATGCTTGTTCGACCTTGCGTTTAAATATGCTGACACTAAAACCGTTCCTCCAAATGTTCCCCAATAGACTTCACTTGACACCTTTTCACGATTAAAAATGGCATAAAGTGAAAATCCCGTTGAAATCAAACTCATTACTTGGACGGCTTTTCTTTGTTGTTTAAATTTCAAAAACTCTACATTCACTTCGGTATCTCGTGCTTGGAGCATCGGGATTTGGAGTGCCAATGGGTTTTCAATCGTTTGACGGTCATAGATGTATTTTATGCTCAAAAATTTCCTTTTTACCTCAATGGGGAATAGGTTTTTTCGCTCATTTTGGGCAAATGATTTGGTAAAAATTAGGAGGAGAAAAAGGGTTAATGTGCTTGTTTTCATTCATCTACACAGCAAAGATTGCTGTGCTACATTTTTCCGCAAAATTAGTCTATAAAACTGGAAGAGAAAAGGAATTTTGGTGGAATCATCTGTTTATCTTTGTATATTTGACATTCATCAATCAACAAACTTATGAATTTTCGTATTGTATTTTTCTTATTTTCAAGCCTACTTTTTAGTTTTTCTTCTTGTAAATCACAAGAAATCAATCAAAAAACTCCCGTCCGTGGCGTGTGGATTACCAACGTTGATAGTGAGGTTTTGTACAGTCGTGAGGGCATCAAAGAAGCCGTAAAAGTCTGTCAGGATGCTGGAATCAATCATATTTTTGTGGTGATGTGGAATAAAGGTCGGACGCTTTACCCGAGCAAAATCATGCAAGAAACCTTCAAAATTCCGATTGAAGAACGCCTTGCTGGACGTGACCCCCTTCGTGAAATGATTGACGAAGCCCATGCCAAAAATATTAAAGTTTATGCTTGGTTCGAGTTTGGATTTTCGGCAGAAAATAATGGCTTCGGAAAGCATATTTTAGAAACAAAACCACATTGGGCGGCTTTGGGAAATGATGGCAAAGTGGTGGTGAAAAATGGCTTCAAATGGATGAACGCCCTCGACCCAGAAGTGCAGGATTTTATGCTTTCGCTTTTGAAAGAATCCATCGTACAATATCCCGATTTAGATGGAATTCAAGGCGATGACCGTTTGCCCGCTTTGCCTTCGGAATGTGGTTATAATCAAAACGTTATTGATTTATATAAGTCAGAAAAAGGTCAAAATCCGCCAATAGATTACACCAATTCCGACTGGATAAATTGGCGTGCAGAACGTCTGAACCAGTTTCAAAAACGACTTTATTTTGACTTAAAAAAGCTCCGTCCAAGTATTCAAATTTCGATGTCACCCAGTATTTTTCCTTGGAGCAAAGAACAATATTTGCAAGATTGGGTTACGTGGGTACGGGAGGGTTGGGTGGATATGGTGTGTCCGCAAGTGTATCGTTACGACTTTGCAAAATACCAAAAAGAGATACAACTTCTTGTAAATCAACAAATTCCGAAAGATAAAATTGGAATGTTATCGCCAGGAGTTTTGTTGAAAGTAGGGAAATATACCCCCACGGCAGAGTTTTTGCAACAAATGATTGACGAAAACCGCAAGAACAATATTCAAGGGGAGACGTTCTTTTTTTATGAGGGGATAAAGTTGCATCCTGAGTTTTTTGGGGGGAAGTATGGAAGGTAAAAATTATTGATAAAAAATGTATATTTATTATTTTTCAATAATATTTGTTTTTAATTTGTTGTAAATCGAACATTAAAATTTACGACTATGAACAAATTATTTATCTATTTTCTTTACAGAATTACTTTTGTAGCCCTGATTTTATTTTCCATTGCTTCATTTATTGAAATAGTAGTAACAGTTTTTGATTTACCCCGTAATTACATTACCAGTAGAACGAAAGGTGGAGGAGGCAGCTACATCACACTGGCAAAAGAAGGAAATATTGTTCCAATGCAACTTCAAATAAGAGTTTTGAATGACACAATTGTTCGTTATAATAAAAAAGGGGAAAGGAATTACAATCAATTTCCATTACATGATAAGGAAGTGTTAAAAATGTCTATTTTTGATGAAATGCGTCAAAGTGTAAGAGATAATATTAACGAAATGGAATTAGATACAATTGTGGGTAGTTTAGAGCCAAATTTTCCTAACAATCATCCCTTTAAAATTGGATTAAAACATAGGGAAGAATTGAGAACAGGTAAAAAAATTGACCGCCTAAATTCCTTTTCATATCCATTAGATACTTTTGTTACTAATCCAATTATCACTTTCAAAAACATTAAAATAACTTACGCAAATGTTGAGGTGAAAGCACATACAAAAAGAGATAGAATACTGTTATCTATTCCAGAATGGATTAACAAAATTTTTACATTCTTACTACTTTTTCAGTTATTTAAAATATTTAGAAACATTCAAGATGATGTAATATTTGACATTAAAAACGTTAGAAAAATCCGATATATTGGTTTTATAATGATATGTTTTTTCTTAGAACCATTTTTCTTTACTCAATATTATCATACCTACGTACTTAGTGGATTTCATAATACGATTCTTCATATTCCATTCATAAAATATACTGATTTTCAGAGTATTAACATTAATTTCAATGTTATGAAAGAGTTGAAATTCTCAGACCTTTATATTGGTTTAATTACTCTAATTTTAGCCACGATTTTCAAAAGAGGATTAGATTTACAACAAGAACAAGACTTAACCGTATAGCCATGCCCATAATCGTGAACTTAGATGTGATGATGGCAAAACGGAAAATGTCACTCACGGAACTTTCAGAAAAATTGGATATAACGATGGCAAATCTTTCTATCTTGAAAACAGGTAAGGCAAAAGCCATTAGATTCTCAACCTTGGAGGCAATTTGTAAAATATTGAACTGCCAACCCGCTGATATTTTGGAGTTTGTGGAATGAATGTTGTCTTTTCAAATGTTATCCATAAAACAATCACACCTATTCAATTAAAAACAAACAAAAAAATGACAGACAAACAAACAAAAGAACAAGCCTATAAAGCGGGCATTAAAGCGGAAATCCTCGAATTTTTTCAATTGAACGAAGAAACCCCTTGGTCGCTCAATCAAATACATAAAGCCTTTTCTATCAGAGACCGCAATACCAAAGACCTTTTCGGGGTCTTGGTGGAGGAATTACGCAAAGATAAAAAGTTGATTCGTACTACGGATGGGCATTATTTGCTCGATACCACCACTGAATTTGTGGAAGGTCGCATCGACCATGTGAACGTCCGTTTTGCCTTTGTGATTGTGGAAGGGCGTGAGGGCGATGTCCTCATCAACGCCCGTGATATGAACGGGGCAATTGATGGCGACATCGTGAAGGTTTTGGTTTCTTCCAAAAAAAGAAAAGCTACTGAACGTGCCGAGGGAGAGGTCTTAGAAATCATCAAACGGGGTCGTAATGAAATCGTTGGTTCAATCCAAATTTTGCCCAATTACGCCTTCGTTGTGCCCAACGCCAAGAAAATGTATGGCGATATTTTCATTCACCGAACCGATTTGCAGGATGCTCAAAACGGTGATAAAGTTATCGTAAGAATTACAAAATTTGCCGAAGACGATCGTAAAATGGAAGGTTTTGTGAGCCAGGTTTTGGGTAAAGCGGGCGAAAATAATACCGAAATGCACGCCATCTTAGCGGAATTTGGCTTACCAATTCATTTTCCAGAACAAATTGAAGACGAAGCGGATGAGATTTCAACGAAAATTTCTTCGGCAGAAATCAAGAAACGTCGTGATTTCAGAAAAATAACAACTTTCACCATAGACCCCGTTGATGCCAAAGATTTTGACGATGCTTTGAGTTTTGAGTATTTGGAAAACGGCAATTACGAAGTAGGTATTCACATTGCCGATGTTACGCATTACGTTACGCCCGAATCGTTATTGGAACAGGAGGCTTTTCAACGAGCTACCTCCGTTTATTTGGTGGATAGAGTGGTGCCAATGCTACCCGAAAAACTCTCGAATGGTTTATGTTCACTTCGCCCAAATGAAGATAAATTGACCTTTTCGACAGTTTTTGAAATTACGCCCGAAGCCAAAATCGTGAAAGAATGGTTCGGGAGAACTATTATTCATTCGGATAAACGGTTTAGTTATGAAGAAGCACAGCTTTCAATTAATAATGCACAGTTGGGCAATGAACCGTTATCAGTAAACAGTGAAAAAACTTCATCCGCAAGTATTCATGTATTAGGTGATAATGTGGCTTTGGTTGAAAATATTGAAGAATCGAAAATCAATGATTCTGATAATCAAATAGTTACCGAAGAACTCAAGAAAAAAGGACGGAAGAAGAAAGTAGAAATTTTGGAAGAAAGCATAGTAGAAATGCCGACAGCTGAAAGCCAAAAGCCGATAGTCAAAAGGAAATTGCCTTACGAAACCGAACTAACTATCCTCAACAATCTTGCTCACAAACTTCGTGATAGGCGTTTTGCAAAAGGGGCAGTGAATTTTGAAACGGTGGAAGTAAAATTTGACTTGGATGAAAACGGAAAACCTTTAGGCGTTTACCAAAAAGTTAGGGGAGATTCGCATAAATTGATTGAAGAATTTATGTTGCTTGCCAATAAAAAAGTGGCAGAATTTGTCTTTAATCTTCGCCAAAAAGAGCCTCGCAACACGATGGTGTATCGTATTCACGAAGCCCCAGACCCCGAAAGACTCAAAACCTTCTCCACTTTTGCCAAGCGTTTTGGGTATAATGTTGATACTGAAACCTCTAAAATCAGTAACTCTTTGAATGAGTTAATGCACGATGTGGAAGGCAAACCTGAACAGAACATTTTAGAAAATTTGGCGATTAGAACGATGTCGAAAGCCCGTTATAGCACCGACCCCATCGGGCATTTTGGACTTGCATTTCCATTTTATTCGCACTTCACGAGTCCCATCAGGCGTTATCCAGATATGATGGCTCACCGAATGTTGCAGCATTATCTGGACGGTGGCGAACCTTTGGAACGTGCCGCTTGGGAACAACGTTGCAAGCACAGTTCTCAACAAGAGAAAATGGCAGCCGAAGCCGAAAGAGCCTCCATTAAGTACAAACAAGTAGAATTCATGAGTTTGATGGATGGTGAAAAGGTTTGGGACGGTATCATTTCGGGCGTAACAGAATTCGGAATTTTCGTAGAAATCACCGAGACTGCTTCCGAAGGATTAGTAAGAATGGCAGATTTGAAGGATGATTTTTATGACTTTGACCGTGAAAATTACCGTATCGTAGGGCAAAGAAACGGAAAGGTTTTCACCTTTGGCGACAAACTCCAAGTCAAAGTGAAGGAGTGTAATCTTTCTCGCCGAAGTATGGATTTAATCTTAGTCGGTAATGGTTCAGACAGAATCAGAAAAGATAAAAGAAGTTTTGAAAGAGGCAAAGATTCAAGACGAAATCCAAAAGATTTACGCAAAGATTCGAGGGGTGGAAAAGGTGGGGCGAAACGTGGTGATACTGGGGGGAAGAAAAGAAGGTAATTTAGTTGATAGCATTTCCCATTTCTGCGGTGGAACTTGGATAAATTTTGTAGAATGAACATTATACTCGAACAACTATTTTAGTAATAATTAAAAAACGAGTTTCTGCTTTCAAAATTTCAGAAGTATTTGAGTCCGTAATTCGTCAAACAGATGTAAAATTTGTTTGTACCAAATCCGTTACGCAAGCCAATTTAATCCACATTAAATAAGCCGTCCAATCATTCATTATGGTTGGTTTAGTCATCCTTATTACGCATAAATTCGCCAACGGTTTACCCTCGGTACGGAAGCCGATGACAAAAAGTGGAAGTTGATTTTATTTGATACGGGCTTGTATTAACGCTTTTTAGGCTTGAATGGGGGTTCATTATTAGCCCAAAATTATTTTGATGCCATCCATGAAGGAGCAATTGCAGAAATGGCGATTTGCCTTAAATCACTCCAGTTCCACCAAATCCTTCTCCCCAACTTGCTGTCTCCACATGGCGTAATACAATCCTTTATTTTCCAATAATTCATCGTGCGAACCGTTTTCTACGATTCTGCCTTTTTCCAACACAAAAATGTTGTTGGCGTGCATGATGGTTGAAAGTCGGTGGGCGATTACGATGGTCAAATGCGTTTCGCCTTCTGATACGTCACGGATTGTTTCGGAGATTTCTTCTTCCGTCAAGGAATCCAAAGAAGAAGTTGCTTCGTCAAAAACTAAGAGGTTTGGGTTGCGTAATAAGGCTCTGGCGATGCTCAAACGCTGTTTTTCACCGCCTGATACCTTTACGCCGCCTTCGCCAATGACTGTATCTAAGCCATTATCTGCCCGTTCCAAAAGGGTATGACAAGCGGCTTTTCTCAACACATCAAGGCATTGTTCATCAGTTGCCGAAGGATTTACGAACAATAAATTCTCTCTGATTGTCCCCGAAAATAATTGGGTATCTTGGGTAACGAAACCGATTCTTTCCCGCAGTTGGTCAAAATCTATTTCGTCATAATTGTGTCCGTTGTATAAAATTTTCCCTTCTTTCGGGCGATATAATCCTACCAACAATTTCACCAAAGTTGATTTCCCCGAACCCGATGGTCCCACAAAAGCGATGGTATCACCTTTTTTCGCTTTGAACGTAATATTACGAAGTGCATCCTTATTGGCAGATTGATGTTTGAACTTAACATCCTGAAATTCAAGGCTATCAATACTAATAACGGGATATGGATTGGTGGGTTTTACCTCCACGGGAATCTTGAAAATATCTTCAAAATTCTGCAAAGAAACTTCCGTTTCACGATAGGTATTTACCACATTGCCAATTTCTTGGAGTGGTCCAAACAAGAAGAATGAGTAGATATTTAAGGAATAAAATTGACCGAAAGTGATTTTACCTTCGTAAATCAAATAAATCAATACCAAGATCATCATCGCCCGCAAGAAGTTCACGACTGTTCCCTGCACAAAGGACATGGAACGGACGTAGCGGACTTTTTTGAGTTCTAATTGAAGGATTTTTTTGGTAGTGGAATTCAATTGAGCGATTTCCTGTTTTGCTAAACCCAACGATTTCACTAATTCAATATTTCGCAAAGATTCCGTTGTTGAACCCGCTAAACCCGTTGATTCTTTCACGATTTGGATTTGAATAGTCTTGATTTTCCTACTCAAAACCGAGCTAATATAAGCAATCAAAGGTCCCGTTATTAAGAACAAAGGCACAATCATCCAATGTACTGAAAAAGCATAAATCGTAATAAAAATCAAGGCAATTGCTGACTGAAAAAGGATGTTGATTCCTACGGTAATGAGTTTTTCAACGTCAGTACGCACCTTTTGGAGTTTGCCCAAAGTCTCGCCCGAGCGTTGGTCTTCAAAGGTTTCGTAGGGTAATTCCAAGGAATGACTGATACCATCGGAATAGATTTGAGCCCCCACTCGTTGCGTAACGGTATTAATAAAATAATCTTGAAAATTTTTGGCAACCCGACTCACAAAAGCCACCCCGATGGATGCCATCGTAAGGGGAACAATTGCCTTAATGAACTGGTCAAACGTATGAGTTTCAGCCCGATACACGGTGGCAACATCGTCAATGATTTTACGAAAAATGTAGGGGTCAAGCAGGGAAAAAATCTGGTTGATTGCTGCCAAAGCTAATGCTCCAAAAACAGTAGTTTGGTATTTTTTGAGGTAACGAAAAAGTATTTTCATGAGGATTTCAATGTGGATATTTCAGATAGCTTAGTTTAGATAACCCTATTTGAAAAAGTTTAGTTTCCTGTTTATGAGAAGTTTACGAAATGATAAATATAAATTATTTTTACATTTATCATTTCAATACGATTTTAAAATAGATGAAAAAGCCCTCAATTTGAGTAAATTGAGGGCTTTTTCATCTATTTTAAAATTTATATCATTTCCCTTTAGGCTTCATCGGAATCTTCGTTTTTTCAACTGGATTTGCCCCTCCAACTGGCACGGGTAAAGTTGAAGTTGGCAACAAAAATAATTCCTCATCCACTTTTTGAACTACACTATCTTTTTGGGGCGTAGTTGAGGCTGTTTTTGAATTTTCTTTTTTCATGGCGGCTCTTTGCGAAGGCACAATCGTCCATGGATAACTTTTCTCCATCCATTTCTTTTCGATAGCCTTTCTGTCCACGTGACCTTTGATGAATTTTTCGATACAAAGCGAGGCAATCGGAGCAGCATGGGCCCCACCAGAACCCGCATTTTCTACAAAAACGGCAATGGCAATTTTTGGGTTTTCTCTGGGAGCAAACGCCATAAAAATGGAATGATTTTCACCATATTTATTTTGCGAAGTTCCCGTTTTGCCACACATCTGAATATCACTCATTCGTCCATCGCCCGAAACCGTTCCGTTATTTACAGCGGCCGTCATACCGGCAATCACGGTTTCAAAATGTCTTCTATCAATATCCACCGATAATTTTTCCTTATATTTTGGGTCGGTTTCACCATTTTTTCCAACGCTTCTCACAAAATGGGGACGAATATACCAACCCCGATTTGCCACAATAGCCACTACATTCGCCATTTTCAGGGGATTTACAATGATTTCACCCTCGCCGATGCTATTACTGGCAATATTTGAAAATTTCCAACGCAAAGGTCCGCCATACATTTTATCATAAAAAGGAACGCTGGGTAGTTTGCCCTTTTTCTCATTCGGTAAATCAATATCCAACGACTGACCAATGCCAAATTTCGCCACCATATCATCCCATTTTTGCAGACCAATGGCAGATTTTTTAAAAACATTAGGCTCACTATTATTGTAAATTATCCGCTTGTAAGTTTGGTAAAAATAGGGATTACAAGAATATTGAATGGCTTTCTGAATATCACTCGCCACGGGGTGATTATGACTGCATTTAATGGGCGACCCCCCATGCCCAAAGCCAGTATTATTTGAAATTGCCCCCATTTGCAAGGCTACCAAAGCCTGAATAATTTTGAACGTTGAACCTGGACGATAATACGCACTCGGCGGACGGTTCAATAGCGGGTGCATTGGGTTGAGATTGAGCTGTTGGAAATATTTGGAATAAGTACGTCCCGACAATAAACTTGGGTCGTAAGTTGGGGCGGAAACCATTGCCAAAATCTCCCCCGTTGAGGGTTCAATTGCTACCACACTTCCTACTTTATGTTGCATCAAACTATCGGCATACGCCTGTAAATTAATATCAATGGAAGTCATCAGATTTTCACCCGCAATGGGTTGTTTGTCCATCTCTCCGTTCTTGAAAGCTCCTTTTTCAACACCACGACTGTTTACCATCATGTATTTTATGCCTCTTTCTCCCCGCAATTTATCCTCATAAAAACGTTCTAAACCCGTTACGCCCACGTAGTCCCCTTGACGGTAATAATCATCACCACTTTCTTCTATTTTTTGCAAACGTTCGGGACTGATTTCACCCACATAACCCAAGGCATTTGCCATACCTTTGATGTCATACGTCCGCAAGGCACTCACCTGAAATTCAAATCCTGGGTAATCCACCATCGCATCTTGCACACGGGCGTAATCCTGCCGAGAAAGTTGTCTAAGCATCACGGTCGGACGCACAGGTGAATAAATCCGAGCCAAATGCGTAAGGCTGTCAAAGGCTGAACGAGTAATATCGAACATCTGACAGAAGCGTAGAGTATCCGCTACTCGTGCTTTTTTTGGGGTAACATAAAGGTCATAAACCACTGTATTACTAACAATTAACTTTTTGTTACGGTCATAAACTAAGCCTCTGAAAGGAGTTTGGTTTATCTCTCTGATAGCATTATTGGCGGCATCCAATTTATAGGTTTCGTCAATAACTTGTAAGTAAAATAATCTGCCAACGTATATCAACGCTATCAGTATAAAAAATCCTTGAATAAGTCTTTTTCTAATCTCTTCCATTTTTGTTTAATGATAGAATGATTTATTGTTCTACTTCTTTTATTAATATGTCCGACCCAATATCAGTATTATCAAAAGGCTTTGATTTATAGAGTTTACATATTTTTGGTGATTCATTAGAATTTATCACCAAAGGAATATAATTGCCAGTTGATAATTATTTCTTACATTTAAGTAATTAATGCAACAGCATTTACACAAAATTGAAGCACTTTTTTATCTATAAATCAAAAACAGAGAGAAAATTACTTCCCTCCATGTGCTGAATTGGATAAATGTACTTGTTTTGTGTTCTCCTTCTAAAAGTTGCAAAATATGGCTCATTTAACAATGGACTGGACATCCCGCACAAAGATACACCATCAGTGTATTACAAAAAGAAAATTACACTCAAATATCAATAGCAGAACGTCTTAATAAACATCATCTCACAGAATTAAAACCATAATCTTCTCATTTTCGTCCGTAATAGTGCCTTTACTCAATTGATATTCAGTTATTTGCAAGATTAGAGCGATTGAATAAAAGTAGATTTTAAAATACCAAAGCCCTCAATTTGGATGAATTGAGGGCTTTGGTATTTTAACACATAACTATCTGTATATCAAATAGTTAGTGGGGTAAAACATCATTCAACTCTAATTTTAGTATTTGGCAGAGCTTTGGAATGTGCTTGGTGGAGGGTGTGTGTTTGGCACTTTCCCAATTATGAACGGTACTTTGGGCAACGCCAACATAATCGGCAAATCTGATTGAGCTAAACGCAAGGTTGTTCTGGTATTTAGGAGTTTTTTAGGATAGTATTTACCACTAAGAACTCTCCTCTACCAAAACTCCCAAAAACAACCAATCTTTCACTCTCGAAAGGATTAAAGATTGAAAGACCGCAGGATTTTTAGCAATTTCTGCAACATCAAAATAGGGTTTAGTTGTTTCAATAGCTTGATTGATTCTTGAAAAGCATCCAATAAAACCATATTAAGACTATCCAAGATTTGGGTTGTATAAATGAGCTTTGTAATATCAGGATAATGAATAGTTTGGCTATATTCTGGGTTTTCTATTTCCTCAATTTTACAGTCTTTTGAAAACTGTAATTGGGTTTCCAAAAGGATTTCAGTTGCTTGGTCGTAGAGGCGTTCAACGGTTTGGTAAGCCACTTTGTCTTTTTCATAAAAAGCCCTCCATTGCTCATTTAAACGGTTTAAAGGGTAACAATGCCAATCCAGTTTGATGCCCTGATTTAAACAAAGGTCAATGATGCGGTAGTAATAATCTGGAAAATCTTTGCGAAGTCTTCGAGCCAAATGATAGCAAACTTCGGGCTTACGTTTATACTCAGCCATAGCATGAATATACCAAGTTTGATGGGGTACTTCATGAAAATCAGCATAGTTGGGATAAGTAGGGTCAAACTCTTTTTCTATTAAATAAGTAGGAGTGATTCTCTTTGATTTGGATAGGACATAATATAAAAACTGCTCAACACAGATATTAACATGGTTCATTTCAACCTTTGAAAAATTTGCTTTATTGGCATCAATAAATCTAAACGCTAATTTTTTGTATTCTTGAAAAAAAGCCAAATTATATCCACCTGTTACACCCATATTACAAGAATAAATAACAGAATTGCTTTCAAGTTCCTTCAACATACAGGTTGGAACGTCTTTAAAATAGCGTTCAATAGTACGAAGGGGCGATTGATAAAAAGGAAAATCAACCTCAAAATTCTGAGCAATCAATTCTGATTGTTCAAGACTTTGGTCGAATTTTTTCCAAATAAAAACATCTCCATCTAAATGTATAAAAGGTTCATTTTGAAGACTATATGAATAGATTTTTGCCAAAGCCCAAAGGCGTGTGTCATATTGATTGAGGGCATCTAAGGCAGGAATGATTTTGGTATAAGGAAGGGCTAAGGTATCTCTGAAAAAGGTTTCGCCAACAGCATCCGTAACGAGTTCGAGCGTTGGATAAAACTGTCGAATTTGCAGACAACTCAATGCCCAAGCCATCCAATGATACTCAGCAGAAAGCCAACCACCCGTATTGGCTAAATAGGTATCGGCGGACTGATTACCTGACCAAAAAGTTTGTACGATTTTAGGCATAATATTAAGAAGAGCTTAGAAGATTTAAGACAGAATTTCTTTTGAAAAATCTATCGTTTTGTAGATTATTTTTTTATTTCAGGCAATAGACTTGAATAAAAAGCTACGAGTTTAAGGGTATCAGACTCTTTTTTTAGGTCTAAATTATTTGTTTTTATATAGTTTTCTATTTGCTCTTTTTTAGGCTCAAAAGCCTGTAATAAAGATTTTTTAGTGAGTTTAACCTCTTCTATATCACCATTTTCTCGAGCTAAAAAATACTGAGCATTGTCCTCAAAACTATCATAAGTTCTGTTATCTGAATAAGCCCCCTTATAATCGGCTCGTAATATTGATTTAATTCTATTTTTGTAAAAAACAATTTTATTATCAAGCAAAATTTGCAGATAGGTATTTGGTATTTTCTTTCCAGTAACAGTAACTAAATCAGTACGATGGACAAACTTATAAGCATAGCCATTGTCATAAAGAATAAAGATAGATGGATATACAGCAATACTATCCTTCTCCCCTTTTTTTCTGATTACCTCTTTGTTAAAAGCATCATATTTGATAGGCACATGACTGGCAACCAAAGTGCCTTTATCTCCATATAAATCACCCTCTAACCATGTGGGAATAAGATAATATGTCCCTTTGAGTCCTTCGTAGCGAGTATCAAATGACATTAGACTATTTTGAGAAGAATTATTACCATTTTGGTTATTTACTTGGTCACCAACAATTGCCAAACGTGCAGTTTCATTTGCATTTTTATCATTGGCTGTTAAGGCTGCATTTTTATTTTGAGCTACGGCAGAAAAGCCTAAAAAGATAAAGAAAAAAAGATTTTTTTTCATGAATTTTAAGGAGAAATTAGTAAAAAGGATTTATTCAAAATTATGAAAGTTTATGCGGGGGGGGGGATAAAATCTTGACACCTCAACTTCATAGAAGAGGGCTAAGTATAATAAGGTTTTGGCTTTGGGTTCGAGGATGTCACTTTCTAACCGACAATAGGTACTTTGTTCAATGCCAATGCCAATGGCTACTGCCGATTGGCTCAATTTTTTATCAAGGCGAAAATTACGCATGAGTGTTCCAAAACTACACATAGAATATAAAAATGGAGATAGGTAAAAATATTAAAATATAATGCCAAAAGTGGTAAAATCGTTTTAAAGAAACAAATATTTTGATGGCAATTTTTGGCATAGCCCTAAAATTATGCAAATTGGCATAGCGATTATGCTAATTTGCATAGGTTTTTTTATATCTTTGAGGGTACTTTGGCAAACCAAACGAGGTTCATAAAATTGAGTTGAGGTTTGGGAATTTGCTAAATTTATAATCTAATGAAATCTAAATTTCAAAATCTCAATTTCGGTTCGGTAGAGATTCTCTCGAAAGAACAAAAACAAAAAGTGAAGGGTGGGTATAGTAATAGTGGAAGTGTTGGAGGTACTTCTTGTATAGCTTCTGTCTATTGCACTTCTTGGGATTTCAGCTACACGCAAATAAAATATGCATCGGGTACAACATGTACTCAGGCTTATAATGCAATTAGTTGTGGTTCGTGGTCAACATCACCGGGACCTTGTTCATGTGTAAAATAAAGTACATTTATCCTGATAATTAATTTAATAATATGAAAATATCTTATTGCTACAACCAAAGGTTACTTCTGTTGTAAAATTGTTATTGGAATAACTATTAATCAATTATCAGGATAACTATCTTTTCAAAATGAAAAAAATATTGCTAACTCTGAGTTTTTGTGTTGCTACTATCAGTGTTTATTATTTAGCTTTGTTTTTGTTTCCCAAGTTGTTTTTCCCTCTTGTACGTTGTCAAGGAAATCTAACCTTTTATTACCAAGGAGAGTTTGAAAGTGATACATCTTGCTTTATAAACAGCAAAAAGCGTTTGTTAAATACTCAGACTGCAATACACGAATCCCTCAAAACTTCTTGTTTTTATGATAGTGCAACTTTCAGGGGTAATATTTTCTTAACACATAATCTTTTTGTTTCAAACTCTTTTGCTTTTTTCCGAAAACATTACATAGCTTTTTGTTTATGGAAAATAGACGGTAGAGTTATTGTCGAAAAACATGATGTATATCAAAAAGGGTTTGATGACACATTCATATTACTTTCGCACGAGCTCACTCATAAATTAGAAGTAGATATACTAGGTAAAAAACGATACTCCAGCACTCCAAAATGGTTAATAGAAGGGTATGCAGAATATATTTCCCACAGAGGAAGGATTGATTTATCATTTGAATTAAATGCAGATACCGATTACCGTAAATACGAAACTGTGGTTGCGTATTTGCTCAGGGAGAAGAAAATATCTGAAAAAGATTTGTTTAATAATCCCCCTAATTATGAAATAATGATATCAGAACTGAAGAAATGGCGTACCTTAAAAAAACAAACCAATCCATGACAAAGTGCTTATTCCTATTGCTTTTCCTGTTCGGTGCTAATCAATTATTTGCCCAATCACACATAGTTTTGGAAGGAACTATTAAAAATCCATTGACAAATACAGTAAGTTTTAGCATACAAAAAAACATCGTAGAGCAACCCACTATTGTGACTTTGTTATTAGATAAGAATAACCATTTTTTATTAGACTATTCAACAGATAGCCCTGTTCGTATAGATTTTACCCACGCTGAGGCAACACCTACTCAACAATGGTATGAAGCCCCTAAATTCTACGGTTGGCTTTTTGAACCAAATGATAGCATCCAATTTTCATTTGATACTAAGAATTTTTGGCAGACAATACAGGCAAAAGGGAATAATTCAGAGAAAATCAATTATTATGTAGCAGATTTTTTACAGTCAGATTTACAAGCCAATTGGCGAAATCAAATTGAAGAAAATTATCAATTACCACTTGAAAGGCAATTTACTTATTTGGATAATATGCTGGTAATGAAGCAACAATTGTTCAAAAAATACGAAAATAGTATCACCCCTTATTTCAAAAATTTCCAAGATAATGAAATTAAAACAATGGTATTAGCTAATAAAACAGCTATCATTAATCAACAACGACAGAAAAATGTAACATTTAAACTCCACAGCGAGCCTGTAATACAGAAATTTTTAAAAGAGAAAATACACAGCAGTCAGCCATTTGTAGCTACAAAGGATTACCTCAGTTATTGTAATGAGTTATTAAATTTAAAATACATCAATGCTTTGGAAGAAGATTCAAGAATTGATTATCAGATATTCTTTCAACAAAATGAGCCCGAAGTAAAAGAAGCAATTTTGATGAATACTATTCAAGCCATGCTTATTTTTAAGAGACCAGAGGTCAAGGAGAAGATAAAAGAATTTCAAATCCAATATCCTCAAAATCCTTACGGTAAAATATTAGAGAAAGAAATGACATTAGTTTTTACAAAGCTTGAAAAAGCTCCCATGTTTGTATTGGAAAATGAAAAGGGTATAAAGAAACCACTTAGTGATTGGCAAGGAAAGATTATTGTAATAGATTTTTGGGCAAGTTGGTGTAAACCGTGTCTTGTTGATATGCCTTTTGCACATAAAATCAAGGAACATTTCAAAGCTAATCCTAATATTGTTTTTCTAAATATCTCAATAGATGAAGATACTACAAGTTGGAAAAATGCTATTAACAAATATCAAATATTAGGCGAAAACTTATTGGCAGACAAGAAGACAGTAGAAGACTACAAAGCTACTTCGGTTCCTACTTATTATGTTATTGGACGAGATGGCAATGTTGACAAAAGTACACCCCCACGTCCAAGTGAGGGAAATGGAATAGCTTTAATTAAATTTTTAGAAGAGAAAATAGGAAAATGATTCCATAAAACTACCCTTTCCTGCTATGAACTACCAAAATAACCTCGAAGAAATCGTAAAAAAACTGAATCTAAAAGTCAGTGAAAGTACGCTAAAAACTGCCTTTAAATTTCATCCTGATTATCCGAGTCTCTCGGCTTTGTCGGATATTCTTTCAGAATGGCAGGTGGATAATCTGGCGGTCAAAATCTCCCCTCAACAAATTCAGGAACTTACTTTTCCTGCCATTGCCCACATAGATGATGGCTTGGAGGGTTATTTTGTTTTGTTGGAAAGTTTTGAAAATCAACGAGTTACCTATTGGGACTCTGAAAAAGGTACAATTACTGAGTCTATCGAACTCTTCATGGCTAAGTGGCAAGGCGTAACGCTCTTATTAGAAATTAATGATAAATCTGCCGAACCAAATTTTGCAGAAATTAATAGAAAACAGATTTTTGCCAATGCGGAGAAATGGCTGGGTTTTATCACTTTGGGTTTGGTTGCTTTGGGAGGTTTTACCATTTCCCAAACTTGGCAAAACGTAGCCCTGTGGTTGATTTTAGTATTGAGTACAGCCGTTAGCACCATTATTTTATTGGGTGAATATGGTATCAAAAGCCCCACCATCGAAAAACTCTGTAACCTCAATAATCAAACTAATTGTGATACCGTTTTGGCTTCGTCAGGCTCGAAACTGTTTCAATATTTCAGTTGGGCAGAAATTGGCTTTTGGTATTTTGTAGGTAGTAGTATTTTTACGCTTATCTGTTTTCTCTCTAATGAATTTGACTATCTCAATACCCTCACAATTGTCTCATTAACTGCCCTACCCTACACCGTTTTTTCGGTTTACTATCAATGGCAAATCGTGAAGAAATGGTGTACGCTTTGTTTGGTCATTCAAGCGGTTTTAGTCTTGGAATTTATCGTATTGTTCAATAATAATTCTTTAACTATTTCATCCATAAATTCGGTTTACTTACTGATAATCAGTTTATTATTGCCCACGACACTTTGGGCATTTATCAAACCGTCGCTCGAAAAAGCAAGAACTTTACCCGACTTAGAGCGTTCAGTAATGAACTTTAAATACAACACCAATCTATTCACAAACCATCTTGAAAATCAGCGATATGCACACACGGGCGTGAGCAACATCACCGCAGGAAATTCCGAAGCCTCAGTATTAATCACGATGGTTTCAAACCCTTTTTGTGGACCCTGTGCCAAAGCCCACGAAGCCCTCGAAAAACTGTTGGAAGGATATGCTGACTATATAAAAGTGGAGTATATTTTCACGGGTAATAAACAAAGTGAAGAAATGATAAAACATCTATGCAGTCTCCCCGAAGGAAAACAAGACGAAGCCCTCCATGATTGGTACAAGACGATTAATTACGAAAAATGGTCAGCTAAATATCCAATAGAAATTAGCCAAGATGCTGAAAATCAATTACTTGAATACCGAGAATGGAGCAATCAAAATCAAATAAGCCACACGCCAACTTTCTTTATCAATGGCAAAGAATTGGTATCACCTTATACCATTCAGGATTTGAAATATCATGTAAAGGAGTTGGGGGAGCGGGTGGCGGTGTGAAATGTTTGGTACATTTTTAAAAAATAATTCAATCCCCCTAAACCATGCCAAAATTCCCCTTCTACCAACAACTCGACCAAATGGATTGCGGACCCACGTGCTTGCGGATGATTGCCAAGTATCATGGGCGTAATACAAAAATGACCTAACAAATCAATGTCTTATGAATATTTGGTACATTTGATGAAAAATATTCAGAAAATATGAAGGCAAAATATGTTAATCCGTTTACCGACTTTGGGTTTAAGAAAATCTTTGGCGAAGAAGCAAGCAAACCTATGCTAATTGATTTCTTGGCTAATTTAATTCCAGAAGCCAATATCGTTGATTTAACGTTCAAAGATAAAGACCACCTCGGCAAAACAGATGCTGACCGAAAGGCTATTTATGATATTTATTGTGAGAATAATGCGGGTGAAAAGATTATCGTTGAACTCCAAAAGGCAAAGCAAAATTATTTCAAGGATAGAACCGTTTATTACGCCACTTTTCCCATTCAAGAGCAAGCCGAAAAAGGAGAGTGGAATTATAAATTACAATTTGTTTATTGTATCGGTATTTTAGATTTTAAGTTTGAGGAAAACATCAAATCAGGAGACGGAGAGGTCATTCATACGGTTCAGTTGAAAGACCAAAATAATAAACTGTTTTACGAAAAATTGAAGTTTGTCTATTTAGAAATGCCCCATTTTGTAAAAGAAATACACTCGCTTGAAACCCGTTTGGACAAATGGCTATACTTCATCAAACACTTGGAAGACTTTCAGACAATCCCCGATATTTTTAAGGACGAAGTTTTTATTCAAGCCTTTGAAAAAGCCGAGATTGCAAAATATAATGAAGAAGAACGTTACGACTACGAACAAAGCCTAAAAGTATTCAGAGATAATAAAAATACTTTTGATTATGCCAAAGAATCTTCTTACTCTGAGGGAGATATAAATGGAAGGATGAGAGTAGCCAAAAAACTAAAAGAAAAAAGAATGGATAACGATTTTATTATGGAAACAACGGGACTTTCAAGAGAAGAAATTGAAAAACTTTGAAACGTAAGTATCGTGAATCCTCTTTAACAATACAAACCCCTAAACCATGCCAAAATTCCCCTTCTATCAACAACTCGACCAGATGGATTGTGGACCCACGTGCTTGCGGATGATTGCCAAGTACCACGGGCGTTCGCTCAATTTGCAGAAGTTGCGGGATAGTTCTGGGTTTAGTCGGGAGGGGGTTTCAAGATGAAGAAAGTAAAAGGAGGCGCAACTTGTACAGAATTGGGTACTTCAGTTGACCCCTCTGGAACTTGTCATAAGGTCTATTCTTGTCGGCATAGCTTTTTAGGGGTGAAATATGGAAAATCTTTCGCAAGATTAGTAAAACAACCTACATCAAGCTGCTACTCACCTCCTAAATTTTAAGACCTTATATTTAAACTTGTTTCCGTGGTCGGTGTCCTCACCGTACCATCGTGCGACAGCCAGCGAACAAATAATTTTATCTATATAACTATTTGAAAGGAAGATACTTGTAGTTAAAAAAGTTGCTTTCGCTCAATGGCTGGTCAGGATACACAGCCACGGGGACGGAGTGGTTCTACCAACCAAGGAATTAATAATCAGTTTTTGAGGGATTTTGTAACAAAACCGTACTGTCGGCTGCCCATGCAACGCCATCTACGGTCATGGTGAAAGTGTCTTTTGGAACAACTACTTTGGGTTCTGGGGTTGTTGTTTCTGAACAACTCACCACTAAACCAACGGTGATGATGCTTAAAAGCCCAATAATTTGTTTACGCATTGTTTTTACTTGTTTTAATTTTTGTGTTTATCTCTTTCTGTGTTTAATACGACACTGGTAATGTATGTAATGTATTTGTGGAACGAGCGAGACGCTCTATTTAATTATGGGTCGTAGGAACGCTTCGCTAAACCTACGACCAGACCCAGTAGCGGATATGAAAACAAAAATCCTCAAAATTTTAGAAAATGATTCATACCAAAAGAAAATAAACACACTTAATCATCAAATAAACGAGCATTATACACAAGATTACTTTAAAAACTTACTCAACCAGATTTTACTATGAACCTCAATCCATCCGAAAAAAATGCCTTTGTTGCACTTGAACAATTGTTGAAATTGACAAAAGTAAAGGTAACATCCACTACGCTGAAAAATAAATTACGCCAACATCCCGACTTTCCAACCTTGGTTTCGTTGAGTGGTGTACTGACGGATTTGAAGGTGGACAACATGGCAACTCGGATAAATCCTTATCAATTATCAGAAATTCCTTTACCTGCCATTGCTCATTTTGAGAGCGGAGAAGGATATGTTACGATTAATAAAATTGAAGATAATCAAGTCGAGTGGTTGCACAACCAAATGGGAATACGGCGTGAGAGTATTGCGGAGTTTTCGCAAAAGTGGCAGGGAATTACTTTATTAGCACAACCCAATGAGAATTCAGGGGAAGAATACTACTCAAATAATCGTAGGTTTGAAATTATTGAAAAATCACGTAATCCGTTCATTATTAGTGGTTTACTTTTAATTTTAGGATATTTCATTTGGAATAATTTTATCGGTTTGTCCATTGAGAATCCTAATAGTTTTTATGCTTTTATCGTTGCCAAATTTGCGGGTGTGATAGTGAGTTGTTTTCTGATTTGGTATAGTATTGATGCCAATAATTCATTTCTAAGAAGTGTCTGTGAGATTAATAGTAAAACGAATTGTGGTAATATTCTAAATTCTGAGGCAGCTAAAATTTTTGGTTGGCTCACTTGGTCAGAAATTGGATTGTTTTATTTTATGGGTGGTTTTCTTGCCTTGGTCTTTTCAAATAATCTTGCCGAAACCTTATTGATTTTAAAATGGCTCAATGTATTATCCCTTCCCTACACGGTTTGGTCAGTTTATTACCAAGCCTTTGTAGCCAAAGAATGGTGCGTATTATGCCTTACGGTTCAGTTATTATTGTGGGTTGAGTTTTTTACTTTATTACAAATATCATTTTCACTAAATAGCGAAATGGTTGATAGTTTTATTAATCTATCCTTGTGTTTTTTGTCTGTAACTATTGTCTGGGCATTTATCAAGAAACCCTTACAAAATTCTGAACGGTTTGGTGAAGTTTATAATACGCTCCAAAAAATAAAATTTGACCCCGATTTTGTGAAAGGAATTTTAAGCAAAGAGCATATGTTACCGCCAATTTTTGATGGAATGAAAGTTTTAAGAATTGGAAATCCAAAGGCGGAAAACACGATTACCTTAGTACTTAGCCCTTCTTGTGCTTCATGTGGTCGTGCTTTTGCAGAAGCCAAACAATTAGTGTACAACAATTTACAATTCAAAATTGAAATAATCTTTTCAACTTCAAATGAATTTAGTAGTATTGGAGGACAAGTTGCCAGAGGAATATTAAGTTTACCAATTGAAGAAATGGAGGAAGCCGCTCAAAAGTGGTTTCAAAATACTAAACAAGACCATCGAAATTGGAAATTAAGCCTTTGTTTAAATAACGAAACCGAAATAGATTTTCAACGAATGGCTTTTCATTTAAGTTGGTTAGAATTGGCAGGCGTGGTGTCTGCCCCCGCAATCTTTTTAAACAAGGCAGAACTGCCCTCAGTATTTGGCGTACAAGATATTGAGAAACTCTACCAGATTGCCCAAAACGCAGGATTTGCAAATCAAAAATAAGTCAAATTTTTAAATAATTTAAACAAAGAAAAAATGAACAATTTAATGTCAAATTTTTCTGGGCTTGCGTTGTCAAGAATGGAGATGAAAAAAGTTAAGGGTGGACAATGCTATTATGGTGGCGGCAGTAGCACCCCTAGCACATGTAGTGGATTAAAAGATTGTAGACAAGCTGTTGCCGATAATTGGGGTACAAACTATTGCTGTGATAGTTGTAGTACAGCTTCTTGGTGTAAAGGGTGTTAATAATAATAGGATAAATATTTACTGAATTAATGCAACACTTAATTCAGTAAATATGCTTAGGCTTTTGTAACAGTAGTAATGTTTAATATCACAAAACAAATGTAATTGTGCTTTAGCTATTATTTACTAAAGCTTATGTTAAAAGTTAGTATCAGTCAAAAGAGTTAAATATTTAGCAATTGGCAGTTCTCTGTTAAAAATGCTGAAACAAGCCAAAGCGTTAATTTTCTATGAATAATCCTAACAATAAAATTAACTAATAATACACTAATTTTGCTCAATTCTACTAAATGATATACCTCTCAACACAGGTAAAATTTCGATAAAATAAATCCTAATAAATGTTATAAATTTATTAATTTTCATTAACCAAACAGTCATTTAATTATGAAATTCGATAAATCATTTTTCCTCAATTTGACTATAATGCTGATTTGGTTTAACCAATCAAGTTGTACTGAGATAAATTCCCAAAAAGTTACGAGTCCGTCCATTATTGAAGATAATAAAATTCAAAATACAGAGAAAGGAATAATCCATATCCAATTTATAGACAAACCTAAATTTAACGGTAATATCAAAACAAAAACAAGAGAGACAGGAAGGATGGAGTATATAGTCTTTTTTGATGATTCGGAGTCAGAGATAGTTCTTTTTAAAGATATTGCCGAAAAAAAAACTATAACTTATTCGACATACTTAAATCGGGTGATAGTTCGTAGATATTTGAGTTTCTTCGAGTTTCAGGATTTTTTAGTTCACAAAGGGGATTCACTGATCATAAGTTTTGATAAAAATAAACCCGTT
>JBBRMR010000033.1:0-49473 GCA_038230735.1 Cytophagales bacterium | reverse complement strand
ATGCCTGGATTGACGGATTTAAAGCGTTACTTGTAAGGTTTGAATTCTCAGTCAGAAACTGGATGTCATTGCATTTTATCGCATTCTCAGTCATTTTCTTACGCAAAATCAACAAAAAAAAGAAAGTTTAAACAGCTTCATCTCATTGTTTTGTTTGTTTTAATTGAATTATTAATAATTATTTTTTGAACTCTTATGATTTTATGCCGTTGTTGGTGTTTTCACTAGCAACTCAGACTCCAAATTATCGGTGAAAACACCGACAATGGCGAAAAGCACTTCCCGATAGTTCCTTTTACTTTCGGGAATTTTTTACTTGTACGAACTTCCCGTAAGTAGAAAAAATTTTTGGGAAGTGGGAAGGAACTTTATGGACGTTTTACTACCTTATTTTTAAAGTTACATCAAACATTTTCACCTCATTAGGAGCTAATAAAATTAGACTGTCTTCTGCCCTTGCCTGTGCCTGTCCGATGGGGTAATTTGTGCCAGGTTCAATGCCCGTAACGTATTCGTTTTTGCCCCAATGTTGCCAATTGGTAAGGGTCGGTAATTGCTTTTTGTTGAAATGAATTTCTACGCCTAAACCGATATTATCATTTTGTAATCCACACATGCAATCGCCTGATTCATTGGCATTGGGGTCGATGAAAACAACTTCCTCCCCCGAACCATTATGGCCTTCCAGCGGTGCTGGACAGGTTTTAAAATCATTTCCTTGTTTGAAAATTTTTGCATTTTCATCGCCAAATCTTGGTTTCCAATCTCCTTCCCACAAGATTTTTGTGCTTTCATCCACTAAAGGAAACCCAAAATTGAAGTGGTACAAAAGCATTAAGGGTGCAGGAGTATTTCCCCGATTAATTATTTCGTCATGAATCCGAATTTCGGCTTCTCCAAGGGTTGCTGAAATCGTTCTTCTCAGTTCTAAATTAGGTCCAAAAACCCTTGATTCTTTGATGATTCCCGTAATACTCATATCCATTTTGCCCTGCAATGGGTCAGGCTGAATGATGGATTCAATTTCAGCGGGAATATTACTGATGTGTCCATGAATTCCTCTTTCACCAAAGGAATCCGATTCTGGTCCACCCACGTGCGAGAGTCCGCAAGTGGTCAATAATCCACCGTAAAATGTTCTGAGCCAATCAATTCCTTTATCCGAAAATGGCTGTGGTGGAGATACGCCATTATGACTTATCCAAGCTAAATTATGTTGGTTAAAAGCGGCATCCGCAATGTCCATTGCTCTGTCCAATACCACTTTAAACCGTAAGCCGCTACCCGTATTAAACCAAGCAATCCGAACGCCTTTTGCTTGTCCATTGTCCAGAATTGAGGTTTCTATACCTCCTAATTGGGCTGGGTTTGATATTTTATCTTTATAGTCCATTGTGTGTAATCAGCGTGGCATAATCAAAGCCCATGTTTTTTGCACATTTCTTTAATAAAAATTAAACCGTTTTCTGCAATATCCCAAGGGTCATTGTATTCTCGCCAGACGTTGATGGCATTGGCAAAGTCGGGGTCATTCCTTGAAAATGCTTCTATCGTTAGCCAGCCTTGATAATTGATTTTTGCCAAAGTTGAAAAGGTATCATCAAAATTGATATGACCATCGCCAGGTGTTCCACGGTCATTTTCGCTGATGTGTACGTGGCGTAAATGTGGAGCAATCGTATGAATGGCATCAGTGTATTTTTTTTCCTCCATATTGGCATGGTGCGTATCAAACATCGCCTTCACATTTGGATGATTGGTGGTTTCTACTAACTTTTTCAAAGATTCCATCGTGTTGCACAAATAACACTCAAAGCGGTTGAGAGCCTCTAAACCCAACATAATATTAGCTTGTTTGGCGTATTCTCCCGCTTGGTGCAAAACCTCGGCACTCCATTGAAACTCCTCTTCCAAAGCGGGATGTCCCGCAAAATGGGCGTGGGCGGAATGAAAAGGTCCGCAAAGGATAGTCGCCCCCAAATCAAAAGAGCGGTCAATGGCAATTTTAATGTCTTCCAAACCCTTTGCCCGAACCACCGCAGATTCACTAATTGGATTTGCCTCTGGGCTGACAACTGTTACCGTAGTTACGCCCAAACCTAAATCGTTAGCATATTTCCCAACAGTTTTACAAGCATTTTCATCCGCACCACCCACAAAAAACTCCACGCCATCGTAACCAATGTTTTTTAATCTTTCAATAATGGGTAGTAAATCTTCCGAAACATTGGCAGACCATGCCAGCACGTTGAATCCTATTTTATTCATAACTCCTTAATTCTTAAATTTCTATATTGAACTTTCATGGGTGGACCTACGTGAACTTGTACGCCAATGAAGCCTTTTAATTTTCCGTTGATGAGGTCATTATCAGTAACATCACTCATCAGAATACCATTAATGTAATGCTGTAAACGATTACCTTTTACCACCAAATGAAACGTATTCCAATCCTGACTTTTGATTTTGAGTTTCAAACTGTCCGATACGCCCAATGAACCTGTAACCTTCAAATCCGTCCAAGCATTGCTTTTTACTTTTGCCCGTACTTCATCAAGCGTCATGGGTTTTGGCTGTGGTGCTATCGCTGTGATTTGCCCACGATAGGCTAAGGTTGTTCTACCTCTTTCTTCGTAATTCTGTCCTGTGTAGCGATTTGCCCCATCAATATCAGCCTGATATCCTTTCATGGCAAAAGGCACATCGGGTAATTTTATACTACGATAATTGATACCCGAGTTTCCTTTTTCGGTAATATTAAATTCCCCCTTCAATTCAAAATCTGCGGGTTCTCTGCCTTCCCAAGTGATGAAAGAATTGGTTTTCAAAAGGGTTTCGGGCGTGATTTCTCCCACTAAATTACCATTTTCTACTCGCCAATATTTAGTATCTCCCGACCAACCGTTTAAGGTTTTTCCATCAAAAATGGTTTTAAAACCTTTCTCTAACTTTTGCTGACTGTGAGAGGTTTTGCAACTTGAAAATAAGATGAGAAATGTTAGAAAAAACTGGGGTACTTTTTGGATATTTTTCATATTTTTGGAGGAAACCTGTAAGGTTTTTGAAATCTTACAGGTTTATTTATGGGCTTGATAGGTTACTTTTTCAAATCCGCTTTCGCTGAAAACATCGCATTTTTATCATTACCTCCCGCCATCAAATACGCCATTAAATCCTTCATTTCGTCTTCGTTAAGGCTATTTATTAAACCTTGAAACATGATGGAAACGGCGGATGGTTTGGAAGAAATTACATTCTTTTTCAAAACTTTTTCAAGCGTTTCGGGTGAATATGGGTTTTGAGAAACGTAATACGCATTGGCATCTTCATTTACCAAACGACCCACAATTGAATTGCCATTTTTAAGGCTAAACTGAGTGGCAGCGTATTGGTCTGAAATAGATTTATTTGGATTGGTGATTGCTTCCAACATATCTTTTGTGGAAAAACGAGTGCCTAATTGCGTCAAATTTGGACCCGATGCCCCGCCTTCGCCTCGCATGGCATGGCAGGCTTTGCAGGTGGTGGCGGCGTACATGGCTTTACCATTATCAAAATTTCGATTCACCAAACCACTTTCCAATACGGGCATGGCAGATTCTACACTCCAATTCTTGCCTGGACCTTTTGGATAAGCCGTTGTTACCAAATCGTTGCCACTATTGCTCAACATTTCTGCCCCTGAGAGTTTATCAAAATAGGCTTTTTTATCCTCTGGAACGTTCTTTAAGGCTAATTTTCTTGAACGGTCAATGAACCCAACGTAACTCCGTCCGCCTTTATAACTGAACGCATTATTAAACCACTTGAAATACGTTTCACGTTCTTGGGGAGTCCAACCCGTTTTTGCCATCGTCAAAACATTGGCGTAATACGTATGTTGTGCAGGAGGAACATTTGCTAACATAGCTGCAATATCACCTCCGTATTGGGTACTTCTCAAAATCAAATCGCTGGATGCCGTTGCCGTTTCTTGCATGAGAGCATTTACGCCTGGCTCCTCTTTAATTTTCATCAAAGCTAAGGTTTTTTGAATAGCGTTTGGAGCATCCAAGTACAACAAAACCTTACTCAATGAACGATTTAATTGAGCCGATTTTGCGGGATAATTAGGGTTCAAATAGGCAACTACTTTGGATTTATTATTGACATCGGGCATTCCCATTCTCAGAAAAGCTAACTCAAAAGCACGAAGCAAATCCAGTTGTTGCGGTTCAGATAATGTTTTATAATTAATGCCCATCAAAGCGTTCAAGATTTCGTTTTGCTTATCCCCATTTCCTTGACGAATCAGCGAAATAGTGGATTGGGTGAGCGTAACGGGGTCTTTTTCTTGTAAAGCCTTATCTTGCCACTCGCTCACGGGTTGGTGTTCGATGGCTAAACGAGCCGCATAACGGATAAATCTATCGGGGCTTTTTAAGTATTGCCAGGCAGTTGAAACGGCATCTTTGTTGGGTCCGCCCACGTGAAATTTCTCTAAACTTCTGCGTAAAGCATTAGCTTGATTGATGGGAGTAACCGCTACTGCATCGGTGTTTTCATTACCCGTATAAGAAATTCTGTATAAATCAGATTCTAATTTTCTGCCACCCGTCAGGAAATACAAAGCACCGTCTGGACCAATTGTTCCGTCCGTTAAAGGCAGAGGAAGTCCCGATAAAAATTCTTCCCGAGTGGCGGTATAAGTTGAACCCGAAGGCTTCAAGTTGATGGCGTGAATAATCCCAAAACTCCAATCGAAAGCCAATAAAGTGCTTTTATACTTGGCGGGAAACTTGGCATCTTTCAAGTGTAATAAATTAGTCGGAGAACCTTGTCCGATGTTGATAACGGGCGGTAAATTATCGGGAAAAGTTGGTGACCATTTACTGTTTCCAGTTCTCCACCCAAACTCACTCGCACTTGTGGCATGGCAGATACGAGTTGGGCGATACCAAGGCAAGCCAAAGTCCCATTCCATGTCGGCATCATAGACAAATAAATCACCTACTTCGTTGAAAGCCATATCAAAAGCATTACGGTATCCCGCACCGATTAACTCCCAATTTTTGCCTTCTGGGTCAGTATGGGCAATCCATCCGCCAGGGGCATAACGATTGTTGGCGTGTCCACGGGGGTCTTTTACGAGGGGAAATAAATTGTCCTCTTTCCAATTGGAAGGCAAACGGTAGGAATCCATTGGAGGAACATCGGTATGATTGCCAGAAATTACGTAAAGGGACTGTTTATCGGGCGACAAAATAATACTGTGCGGACCATGTTCACCATCGCCATCCATTGATTTAAGCAAAGAAATTTTATCAAATTGGTCATCATTATTAGTATCTTGAAGACGATACAAACCACTGTGTCGGGGAAAAGATTTGTTATTGTTTGTGTTATTAATCATTACATACAGGCTATTGAAGGCATACAAAAGCCCATGTGCATAGCCCATCCCCACGGTATCAATATTAACTCCCGTACCAATTTGTAATTTCTCAACTTCGGTTTTTACATTGGGAACGCCAATTTTAGGAATTTTCAGACGGTACAAAGTTCCGTATTGGTCAGAGACTATCATTCGCCCCTTATCATCAAAAGTCATGGCAACCCATGAGCCTTGATTGCTTTCTGAGGGACTATAAAGATGTTCGGCAGAGAACCCTTCCGACAGTCTCAGCTTCTTTATTTTTGGATTATCGTTGTCAATATTAACGGGTTGAGGGCTTCTTAAAATAGTGAAAGAAGCTACTGAAATTAAAGCTACTAATCCTAAAATAACTTTAATGGTTCGTTGATTGATGAGCATAAATATTAATTTTTAGAATAATAAATTAGGTAAATAAATATCAGAATACAAGCGTAATGAGTTAATGAGTATTAAGTTAATGAGTTTATGAGAAAAAAAACAGAAAGTATTGATTTTAAATAGCTTATGGAGAGTTTTATTCAAAATGTGTTTATCCATTCTATTATATTTAGAAGGAATAAACACATTTTTATAATCAAAAGAAATGAAAGTTTTTCTTAAAAATAAGGCGATAAAGCCGCTTCATCCGCAGGTAGTCCGTATAAAAGGCTAATATTGGTAAAAGCATTACTCCGAGCCGCAGCACCCGTTGGATAATAATAATCAAGCGGTTTAGTTTTTACACGGTTTCCATAAGCCGTGATTACCTCAATTGCCAAGCCCGTTCTGAGTAAATCGAACCAGCGTTTATTTTCAAAAGCAAGTTCAACTCTGCGGTCTTGATAAATGGCAGTTCTTAAATCGGCTTGGGCGGTTGCCTTAGTATCGGGCAAACCCGCACGAGTACGAACTTGATTCAAAAAAGGAATTGCCTCCGATGCTTTGCCTTGCTCCATCAACGATTCCGCTAAAAATAATAAAACCTCCGAATAACGATAAATGGGCCAATTATTTCCAGTATTTCCATGAAGTGAATGTACTTTGGCGAACTTTTTAATGTAGGGATATACTTTATTATCCCGTAAACTTCCGCTCAATGTTACAAAACCCACCGAAGCATCTTTCCTTTTATCACCCGTTTCGTAAGCCGCAACAATATCGGGCGTTGGCGTATTATTACCTTCCCCCGTCAAAGGTTGTGGATTTGACGTTCCGCTAATGGGTTTTAGTTCTTCTGGACTCATCGGGCGAGGTAGGAAATTATAAATTAAACTACCATTATAACCCGAAGCACCTTCTTGAAATTGTACCTCAAAAACCGATTCTTTATTGTTCTTATTATCGGCAGTATTTGAAAAAGCATCGGTATAATTAGGCATCAATGAATATTCCGCACTCGTTACAACCTCTCTCAAAAGTTTTTCAGCCTCCGCCCATTTTTTCTGAACGACATACACATTAGCCAAAAGCATTTTGGCTGAACCCGAAGTTACCCTGCCTGCTTCTTGCTTAGATTTTGGTAATAATAAAGTCGTGGCGGCGGTGGCATCCTTTACAATTTGGTCATAAATGGTAGTTACTTCGGATAAAGGTAAAGCCGCTTCCTGACGCACCGTAACGGGTATTAAATGTAAAGGCACTTTGCCAAAATATCTAACCAATTCAAAATAAGCATACGCCCTCAAAAACATGGCTTGCCCCTTTAAATTGTTCTTAGAATCCGCATTGAAATCTACGCCATCAATCAATGCCAATACTTGATTTGTTCTGGCAATTATCTGATAATCAAGACGATACTGGTTTAGAACGTGGGTATTAGAAGTTACGCCATTTGCCGTGGGAACTGAAAAATCTGCAATATCTTCTTGCTGTTCGGTTGCCCCAAAAAGAATGTTTCGGGAGTAATAAGTATTGTCGGAGTGCATTTCTCCCAACAAATAGGCACGGTCATTCACAATAGCCCTCAAAGGGACATAGGCTGCATTGACCGCCTGTTGAAAATCAGCTTCTTTCTTGAAGAAAATGGCTGAACTAAGGTTTGTTTGGGGTATAATGGTCAAGAAATCATCTTTACAACCGATTAGACCGAAACATACAAGGATTGTTGTTAATATTATCTTTTTCATGATGTTCAATTGATTTATTGATTAAAAATTTACGTTTAAACCCAAAGTATAAGTTCTCGGAATGGGATAATTTGATAAGTCGATTCCTTGACTTAAATTCCCTCCGTCACCATTGCCATCACCCTGAGCCGAAGTTTCTGGATTTGGACCGCCCCAATATTTGGTAAAAACGTATAATTGCTGAATGGAGCTATAAATTCGAGCCGATTTAAAGAGTTTACTTTTCGACTTAATAGTATATCCCAACGTTACATTTTTAATCGTAAAAAATGAAGCATCCGCAATAAATCTACTGTTCATCCAGTCTCTTTCAATACCCGTTACGTTGCCCCCGCCAACGGTTGTTCCGTACATACCTTTTCCTGGATTTTCCACCGAACGGAAACGATATTTCACCTCACTAACCATATTGAAAACCCCATCCAAATTGGCTGTACTGTATATATGACGAACTAATAGTTGATTTCCCTGTGAGCCAGAACCCACAATACTCATATCAAAATTGCCGTATTGGAAGTTGTTGGTGATGCCATAAGTAAAGTTTGGAAAAGGATTTCCCATGATAACTCTATCATCAAAATCACCACCGTTGGTAATAATACCATCGCCATTTTGGTCAGTTAACTTGATACTTCCCACCGTTGATCTACCTGGCACTTGCGGCGATTTATTCAAGTCCTCGGCATTCAGATAAACACCCTGTGCAATGTGTCCGTAAAACTGCCCGAAAGGATAGCCAACCTTTGTGATATGAAATGCACCATATACACGGTCGATACCATCCGCTAATGAAACCACTATATTACGATTGAAAGAAATATTAGCATTGGTACTCCATTTTAATTTACCCACCAAGTTTCTGGAATTTACCGAAAATTCATGTCCCCAAAACCTGATTTCCCCAATATTATCGTTGAAATTACTAAATCCTGCCTCTTGCGGAATCTGAACATTATACAATAAATTAGTCGTGTTTTTGGTGTAATAATCATAGACGAAAGTCAGTCGGTCGTTGAATAAACCGAGGTCTAAACCGATGTCAAACTGTTTGGTGGTTTCCCAACCCAGATTGCTATTTGCTAAGGTTGTTACTACGGCTCCCGCACCTACGTTATTGCCAAAAACTGCATTGACCGTATTATTAATCAAGGCATAAGGCGTATAATTTCCAATGTTGTTATTACCAATTACGCCATAACTTGCTCTGATTTTGGCAAAAGAAACCTTGGGCATTGATTTCATGAAATTTTCATCTGAAACTACCCAACCCACTGAAAATGAAGGGAATGTACCCCAACGATTATCCGAACCAAAGCGTGAAGAACCGTCTCTACGAACGGCGGCGGTGAATAAATATTTGCTTTTGTAATTGTAAGTCAATCGAGAAAGTACCGATGTCAAAGACCATTCTTGCACGCCTGAACTGGTACCAGCCCTGTTTATATTTATCGCACCCTGCACCGTTGGAAGGCGGTCATCGGCATAGGTATCTGCCTGTAAACGAGTGCTTTCCTGCGAGAATCTTTGATTAGAAAAACCCGCTAATAATTCAAAATTATGGTCTTTGATACTTTTGGTATAGGTAGCCAAATTTTCGTTTAACCAGGTAATATTTTCAAAATTTTGCCGAATCGAAACTGCCGTAGTCGGAATGGCAACATTGATGGCACTGGTGGCAGTGGACGGATTGAAAAAGAAGAATTTTGACCGATAAAGCTCAACATTAAAAGTCGATTTCAACGTCAAACCAGCAATTGGTTGATACTGGATGTAAGCATTTGTCAGTAAATTAGTTTTCGTAGTTTCATTAACTAATTCGTTGGCGGCTCGTACCCAGTTGGGGTAGGCAAAAATATTACCTGTGCTGGCGGGGAACTTGTTAAAAAGCGTCAAATCGCCGTTTGCTTCGTAGATTGGCATGACGGGCCAGGTGTGAAGGGCATTAAATAAAACCCCCGTTCCTCTATCGCCATCGGTTCTTGGTGTATTGTCAAAAACGTATTGAGGGGCAACATTGAAGCCCAATTTGATTTTATCTGAAACATTATATTCAGTATTTACCCTCAATGAATACCTTTTATATGTATTATTTAAAATAACCCCTTCTTGATTAAAAATACCCAAAACCACCGCAGTTTTACTTTTTTCAGTATTTGAAGTCAAACTCAACGTATAACTTTGAAGCGGGGCAGTCCGCAATAATGCACCATACCAATCATTATTTTTTCCCGCATATTGTGAAGGATTCTGAAATTCAACGGGAACGGGTTGTTTGGCATCTTCGTAATATTCCTTTTTGTATTGAGCAAATTCCTCCGCCGTTAGCATCGAAATTAAACCTCTTTTGGGAACTTCTTGTGTACCTGCGTAAGCACTAAAACTCACATTTGTCCCTACTTTGCCCCTTTTGGTAGTAATCAAAACCACTCCATTTGCCGCCCTTGAACCATACAATGACGTTGAAGAAGCATCTTTCAAAATAGAAATATCTTCAATTTCATCGGGATTCAAATCACCAATACTGCCCGTAATCGGAAATCCATCAACCACATACAATGGGTCGCTACCGCCAGAAACCGATAATTGCCCTCTAATTCTGATGTTCAAACCCTGCCCAGGCTTACCCGTAGTCTGATTGATTTGCACACCCGCCAACTGTCCTTGTAATTTCTGCCCGAGTTGCGAAACGGGAATATCTTTTATCTCTCGCTGACCAATCGTTTGCACCGAACCCGTTACATTTTTCTTCAACTGACTTCCGTAGCCAATTACTACCACTTCGCTCAATTGTTTTTCGTCAGAATTTAAAGTTACGTCCACTATTTGCTGATTATTGATGGTAATTTCTTTGGAAACGAAACCCACGTAACTAAAAATCAATACCGAATTTTTAGGAGCATCAATTTTATAAGTTCCATCGCTGGCGGTGTTTGTGCCACGATTTCCCCCTTTAATTGAAATATTTACACCTATCAACGGTTCACCGTCATTACTTGATACCTTGCCTTTTATTTGAGAAAAGACGGAGGAGTTTGAACATAGAATTAATAACAGGATTCCGCCCATTATCATAATCCTACTCTGTCGAATAGTTACTGTTAATTTCATACTTACTAAATATTTGAGGGTTGTGAATTGAAAGATTTATAAAAAAAGAAATAAAATATCTTGATTTATTCACAAAAATATTTTTTTTTTAATACAGAAGTGTCCTGTACCCAACTGCTATTGAGATACACATTCCTAAGATTTAAATTATATGAAATTTAGATTTTTTCTCGATGAGAGCGAATTAGAAAGAGAGATGGTTTTACCACGATTTATACGGAGAATAGCGAAATGGCTGGCGAGAACTTCCCGAAATTTTAAAACTTTCGGGAAGTTGGTCACTCTTCCGTATGAATCATTCTATAATTAGAGAAATTTAGTATAGATTGGCGACATAGTTTATTGAAGAAATAAATTCAATTTTATTGATAATTATTTTGAGGAGGAGCATAGAAATTATTTGTAGGGGTTCAAGAGATTTTATTGGTGAGATTAATTCAAAAAAATATTGCCTTGTTACATCAGTTTCACTCTGCCTTTTTTCAATTTTGTTTTGAAAGTCCAAAACGAATCATTGCCTTGAATATCAATACGCTTTAATTCAAAAATGTCTTTTGGTTTGAAGGAATTTACTTTATTCCCAATTCTGAAAGCGGTTTTAATCCCAATTTCAGCAAACATCATTTTCATGGCTTTTGATGCTACTTTTTTCTTGGGTCTGCCCCCATACGGGTACGCAAAAGTATGCGAAAACACAATACCATTTTGAACTAAAATTTGCTGATTAGTCAATAATTCCTCTCGCATTTGTTCCAAATCTAAATGTTTAAAGTTTGGGTGTTTATGCGAATGTAATCCAAATTCTATTATCCCCGAATCCATTGATTTCAGTTGTTCATAATTCATCAAATCTGCCCCGCCTTCATACCATGAACTTATGCCACCCAAATAGGCAGTTGGTAGAAAAATAGTGGCTTTCATCTTATATTTTTGAAGTAAAGGATATGCTAATTCGAGGTTATTTACATAGCCATCATCAAAGGTTATCAGCACTGAATTTTGTGGTAAAGCTGTTTTGTTTTCTAAAAAATTGATTAATTCTTTGGTAGTAATTGGCTGATAATTATTCTGTCGTAAATATTTTAAATGACTTTCGAACTGTTCCACCGAGACCGTAAGCATATCCTGCACCGAAGGGTCAATTTTATGATACATTAACACTGGAATTCCTTTCGTTTCGGGAATCAGAAAACTGTAACGGATGATGAAATATATGAGGGTTATTAAAAGGATAATGACGAGATAAAGCATTGGTTATTTGGTTAAAATTTTTCATTACGACATAAAGACTTATGACCTACGACTTCTCCGCCCACATTTCCCGCAACTTTGCATATTTCATAACGGGGTACATGGCAGATAAAATTGCCCATACGAAGCCTGGATAGCCATTCAGAAAGTTTTTTCTTAGAAAGTATTCTTTCAAAAATGTAACTGGAAAACGAAAGATTACTTGTCCCATCGAGCCTTTTTTACCCGCATCATACATCATTTTAGCCGTGCGAGTGGTGTAATAATTGAACCGTTGGAGATAATCGTGGAGGTCTTTGTAGCTGTAATGTAAAATATGGTTTTCAAAGGTCATTAACTTGCCTTCCACCACCGCCCCGCCATGCACAAATTTATCGTTGAAATTGCCAAATTGTTTATTGAATAACCGTAAATGAGGCATTTTATATTCCGCCCCGTAACGCATCAAACGTCCTAAGAAAATTAAAGAAATCGGAACGTAAAACCCATGACAATCGTTTGATTTAGAAAGGATTGATTCTATTTCAGTGCGTAACTCGGGGGTAACTTCTTCGTCCGCATCCAGCACAAAAACCCAATCGTTTTTAGTTTGATTTACCCCAAAATATTTCTGAGGACCATCACCATCAAATTTACGGTAAATTGTCCGACAACCGTATTGTTTGGCAATCTCAACGGTGCGGTCTGTGCTACCCGAATCCACCAAAATAATCTCATCCACCCACGTATGAATGGCTTTGAGAGTTCGTTCAATGATTCGTTCTTCGTTGAGGGTGATGATGACAACGCTAATCTTCATGGGATAAAATGGATTATTTGCAATTTCGTGTTTCGGGTTTCAATGAGCGAATTTACGGAAAAAATGGCTTTTAAAAATGTTCATATAAATGTATGATGTTTTCATAAAACTCCAATCATCAAAAACACCCTTTTTTTCGCCCGGTTTTGGCTCAAAAATCCCCAAACGTTAGTAGGTTCGATAGAATTTTTGTATTTTTACTTTTTCAAAGGAAATAACGAATCTTTGACTCTTAAAAGAAAAATACAATGAGTAAGTTAAGTGATTGGAATTTGATAAAATTGGATAAACGATTCGGACTTAAAGAAGTGGCTACTTTACCAAGTTTAGAAGGTTTAACAAAATCAGACCAAATGCTTACTCCAACCGAAGAAGGTTTTTTATTGATGCTTCAAGAAAGTTTAATCGTCAATATTGATAATTGGAACGAGCAAGAACTTTCAATGAATTTTATTGGACCCGTTTTTTCATTGCTAAAATTCACCAATCGAAAGTACAACTTATTCGCTGAGAGAGCTTTATCGGGAATTGTCGATGGTGAAGAAATCTCAGTACTACCCGATGGCATCATCGCCAAAGGTTTCAGAGAACCCGAAATTCCCTATTTTTGCTTGCATGAGTACAAAAGGGAAAGTGATCCAAACGGCGACCCCGCAGGACAATGCTTGGCAGGAATGTTAGTAGCCCAAGGTTTAAATCTCCCCAACACGCCCCTATATGGTTGTTACGTGAAGGGCAGAATGTGGTTTTTTATGGCTCTCGAAGGGCATCAATACGCCATCACAGAAATTGGTTATAATTCATGCAGTAGAGAGTTATTAGACATATTTACAGTATTAAAAAATTTAAAAAGTATTATTGAAAAAAAGTTATAGTAATAGAAAAAAACATCCTTAAAGATTTAAAAATATAATCAGGAAAATTGAAATATGGTTAGGGGGTTTTACTCCGCAATCCACAATCAAAAATCCACAATCTAAAAAATGGCAGAATTTCAAGAACCAGAAGAAAAAAGTAGAGCAAATTATGACGCAGACAACATCCAAGTCCTCGAAGGCTTAGAAGCCGTGCGTAAACGTCCGTCCATGTATATTGGAGATACGGGCTTCAAAGGTCTTCACCACCTGATTTGGGAAGTTGTCGATAACTCAATTGACGAAGCCCTTGCGGGTCATTGCGATACCATCAGCGTAACCATCAATACCGATAATTCTATCTCGGTTGAAGATAACGGACGGGGCATTCCAACGGGAATGCACACGAAGGAAAAACGTTCCGCTTTGGAGGTTGTTATGACCGTTCTTCATGCTGGGGGTAAATTTGATAAAGATACTTACAAAGTTTCGGGTGGCTTGCACGGCGTGGGTGTGTCCTGCGTAAATGCACTTTCAACCGATTTGAAAGTTACCGTTTATCGTGAAGGAAAAATATTTGAACAAGAATATAAAATCGGTGTACCACAATATGCCGTGAGAGAAATTGGTACAACCGAACGTCATGGAACATCGGTAACGTTTAAGCCAGACGAGAGTATTTTTACCGTTCATGAATATAAATACGAAACCGTTGCGGGTCGTTTGCGTGAACTTTCATTCTTGAATTCAGGCATCAAAATTAACTTGCAAGACCTTCGTGATTTGGATGATAATGGCGTGCCAAAATCAGATTTATTCTTCTCACAAGGTGGATTGAGCGAATTTGTGTTGTATTTAGATGCTACTCGTGATAAAATTTTGGATGCTCCCATTTATATGGAAGGCGACAAAAACGGTGTACCAGTACAAGTGGCGATGATGTATAATACGTCCTATTCTGAAAACGTAGTGTCGTATGTAAACAACATCAACACCATCGAAGGCGGTACGCACGTAGCGGGTTTCCGTGGTGCTTTGACTCGTACTTTGAAAAACTATGCCGACAAATCGGGAGCGTTGGAGAAGTTGAAAATCGAAATTGTGGGTGATGATTTCCGTGAAGGATTGACTGCCGTTATTTCGGTAAAAGTGGCTGAACCACAATTTGAAGGACAAACCAAAACCAAATTGGGGAATGGTGAAGTGTCGGGAGCAGTTTCGGGAGCGATGTCGGATATGTTGGAATCTTGGTTGGAAGAACACCCAAGAGAAGCCCGTCAGATTGTGGCGAAAGTAATTTTGGCAGCCCAAGCCCGCCACGCTGCTCGCAAGGCACGTGAAATGGTGCAACGGAAAACCATTTTGGGAGGAAATTCTTTACCAGGTAAACTTGCCGACTGTTCAGATAGTGACCCCAACGTTTGTGAATTATATTTAGTGGAAGGGGATTCGGCTGGTGGAACTGCCAAACAAGGACGTAATCGTGCCAATCAAGCAATTTTGCCATTGAGAGGCAAGATTTTAAACGTGGAGAAGGCCCAAGAATACAAGATTTACGAAAGTGAAGAAATCAAGAATATGATTACGGCTTTGGGCGTAAGTTTTGGAAGAGATGGCGATGAAAGAGCCTTGAATATGGACAAATTGCGTTACCACAAAGTAATCATCATGACGGATGCGGACGTGGACGGTTCTCACATCAGAACCTTGATTCTCACGTTTTTCTTCCGTTATATGAAAGACCTTTTGGATGCTGGTTATATTTATATTGCTCAACCGCCGCTTTATCAAGTGAAAAAAGGACAGCAAATGGAATATTGCTGGACGGAAGCCCAACGTGAAGTAGCGATAAAACGGATAGCAGGTGGCGGACGTGAAGATTTAGTAGGCGTACAACGTTATAAAGGTCTTGGAGAAATGAACGCCGAGCAATTGTGGGAGACCACGATGAATCCAGATACTCGTACTTTAAAGCAAGTAACGATAGAATCTGCGGTAGAAGCCGACCATTTATTCTCAATGTTGATGGGTGATGAAGTTCCCCCAAGACGTGAATTTATTGAGAAAAATGCGAAATATGCGAAGATAGATGTGTAGGTATTTTTTAGAATATTTGAAAGGGCTGAATCTGTTTGGATTTAGCCCTTTTTTTATTGTATATTAAGAAATATTCACTCGTATTCAAAAATATCTATGCCCCAATAAAACCTGTTGTAAACCTAAAAAATTAGCTTTACAAATTAAATTATTTAACTAATTTTAACATTCAATATTGGTTATTTAATTTCAGTTATTTCTGTTTATGTTTATAAATCATTATTCAAAACCAGTCCTAAATTATGAAAACTATTCTCCTTTCCGCTTTTTTTCTTGCAACGTTAGGTTTTGAGGACATTTTTGCTCAAAATAAAACGGAAGAACCCATCAAAAAATATCAATTAAAATTACGGGCCTACGATTATGAAAGCAAAGAAGATTTGGAGGGAACGTATGTAAGACTGTTTAACTTGACTAAGAAAAAACTCATGGATTCTGCCGTGGTGGTGGATGGTTACGCCACTTTTATGCTCATCAAAGGCAACGACTATGACATCGTAGGGCAACGAACTCGCTACATGACTCGCCGAGCCAATTTCAATGCTGCTTGTTATTTACAAGACCCCAAAAAGGTTTTTTGCGTATCAGGAATCGACATTGAAAACGTTACGAAACAAAGCGATGGTAACGATTTAGTAGAAGGAGCAATTGCCTTAAAAAAGATTAAATTAAACGATTCTTTCAAAATAGAAAACATCGGTTACGACCTTAACAAATCAGAAATTCGTTCCGATGCTGCCAAAGAATTAGATAATTTAGTCCAAATTTTGAGGGATAACCCAGGCATTGTGGTAGAATTAGGCTCACACACCGATTGCCGTGCCAGTGATGACTATAACCTCAATCTTTCGCAAAGAAGGGCAGAATCTGCCGTTGTATACATCATCAAAAAGGGCAAAATTCCTGCAAATAGAATCACCGCAAAGGGTTATGGCGAAACAAAACTCTTGAATAAATGTGATGATGGCGTAGTATGTAGTGAAGTTCAACACGCCATAAACCGCCGAACCGAAATCAGAATTACGGGTTATTTGGTCGATGGTATGCCTGTTGATTTGAAAGGGGGTACGGCGGTTTCAGGGGATAAAAATTAGGCTATTGCAAACTCTGGTTTCATATTCCGTTCTTCCTCCTCCACCATTGCCAAAAGTGCTTTGGGGGCTACCAAACTTTCATTCCTAATTTTCTCTTGTAATTTCAAAAAACCGCCAATCAAGGCTTCTGGGCGGGGTGGGCAACCAGGCACATATACATCTACGGGGATTATTCTGTCAACACCTTTCACCACGTGATAGCCGTGTTCCCAATAAGGTCCGCCACAATTAGAGCAACTTCCCATCGAAATCACGTATCTTGGTTCGGGCATTTGTTCGTATAATCGGCGGATTCGGTCAGCCATTTTAAAGGTAACAGTTCCCGCCACAATCATCACATCCGACTGTCGGGGTGAGGGTCTTGGGAAAACCCCAAATCGGTCTAAATCATAGCCCGAAGCCATCGTTTGCATCATTTCAATGGCACAGCAAGCCAAGCCAAAACCCATTGGCCACAATGAACTGAGCCTCGCCCAATTGATAAGGTCATCTACTTTGGCGATTACCACGCCGCCTTCATTAAATTGTTGGTCTAATAATCCTGTCATCTCACAATCGTTAAATATCCCGTCAGTGTTGGCACATCGGGGCTTGGTTTTATTACGTAAAAATACGTTCCTGCGGGGAGTCTTTCGTTTTTTTGAATACCGTCGAAAGATTGATTATAACCAACTGAGTAAAACATTTCGCCTCCCCAACGGTTAAAAATTGTTACTTCCGCACTCGGATATTCACCGATGCCTTCAATCTCCCAAGTGTCATTAATGGCATCATTGTTTGGGGTAAAAGCATTGGCAAATTTCAACCTCGGACGAACCGTGATAAAAATATCATCCTCGGCACTACATTTACCCAAAACCGTGGTAACTTTTACTTTATAAGGTGTTGATAAAACGGGGCTTACTAAGGGTTGGGGGGCAGTAATGGAGGGCAAAATTCCCGCTATGGGTGTCCATTCATACGTGTATTGACTTCCTATACTTCCCACGCTTTTTATGCGGGCAGTATCACCCCTGAAAATCGTAAAATCATTACCCAATTTTATCACGGGTGTCAAGTCCACCACGGCAGTTTTGGAAGCATCTCTGGTGCAACCTTCGGGCGTTGAGTAAGTATATTTTATTGGAAAAGAACCATAACCCGAAAGTGCAGGGTCAAATTCATATCCTTTCACACCCGTACCTAAAAACACGCCGCCCGTTGCATCATAAGGCGTAACATAATTTCGAAGATCAATTTTAGTAGCTTTGGCACTACAAACGGGCTTAATATCATCAAATTTAACAGTTGGAAAGGGATTAACCTTAATGGTAACGGTTGAACTGGCGAAATCAAAACAGTTTCCATTTTCTGCTCGTAATCCATACGTTCCAGAGGCTATTACGTTAATATTATCCGCTATCGTAAAGTCTGCTCCATCTTTCACCCAATGATACATTACATCCTTTTCTTTGGTAGCTTGTAATTTCACCACATCACCCTGACAAACCGAAATTTTACCCGTAACATTGGTAATGATTGCCTTTGGGATAGGAATTATTTTTATCCTGACCGAATCTTCATAAACACACTGATTACCCGCATTTTCAGTAACTTCTAATCTATATAACCCGCTATCTTTGAGGGCGGCACTGCCCACTGGATAAGAATTGGCGGGAAACGGAATATTTGGAATTTGAACACCATCTTTATACCACCTATTCACACTTCCCGAAGGCAAAGGCAGTCCAGTAACGTTGATGATAAAACTTTCTCCTATGCAATAGTCTTTCTTCGCAATATCCAGTTTTATATTAGCCCCAGGTTGTGGATTAACTTGTGTAATCTGCGACATTTTTGTCCCTGCACAACCACCCGTGCGAGTAACTTCAACGGTATAATTTCCCGCTTCGGCATATAAAACTTTTAATTTGTTCTTGGTTGCCCCTGCCACAATAGTTCCATTTTTAAACCATTTATAGGTAGCCATTGCCAAATCTGCCGTTTCCAGCACTCTGAAAGAATATTCACAAACCAAAACCGAATTTACGTGAATGGCTGGATTGCCCCCTTGTACATAAATTTTAGGCTCGGGCGGCACACATTTCTCAACCCTGATCTCCACATCCTGACGAACTACTCCTATTTGCGTAGCACCCCTAAATTCTTTACATTCCACCGTAACCACAAATGTTCCTTCCTGCGTGGGCGTACCCGAAAGCACCCCCGTACTTGGATTTATCAGCAAGCCTGGCACGGCATTATTGGCGGCAAAACCGCTTAGCCACGTGGCATAAGTATAATCATTGATGGCAAAGGGTTGTCGGGGAGCGGGTTTAATTCCATTTTTATTGGAAAGTGTCAAATAGCCCGGTCCTGAATAGGGTGTGTCGGAAATATAACTTCGGGTATTTCCATCGGCATCATCCGCCCCCAAATCAATTGAATACGGGCTTCCTTTACAAGCCACAATCCCTTTTACTAATTTGAAAACGGGCGAAGAATTTTTGCCCGAACTCAACGAAGGAAACTCCGTATATAAGGTTATTCCCGTGCTTTTACTTTGAAGGATGTTATCAGAAGGATTGCGATAACCGTCTTGATAAACGATATAATAGCCCAAGGCATTATTGAAAGTTGTCCCAGAAAGCGTTACAGTAGTGGATAGAATTACTTTTTGTGTGGCTAATGTTTTGGAAGTTACACATTCAATACCATCATAAGGGAAAGATTCCTTTTTCTCGAAGTTCAATCGTTTTTCAATAATGGGCAAACCATCGGCAGCAGCGGTTGCTCCCCTTTTATAAAGTCCTATCCATGGCATAGTAGCGGAGGTATATAGAGACGGTCCTGCTGTAGAAGTGATGGTAGAGGGCGTTTCATCCACAAACAGTGTAACCGTAATTTTGTAAGTATCTCCCGACACGTGTGTCATTTCCATCTTGCCCCCTGCAATAGAGTCGGCAAAGCTGTCAAAACTTGGCATAAAGAAAATTAATAATATATATAAAATATAGAAATGCTTTTTCATAAAATTAAAACGTAAAGATTGGCGGTTTTCTATACAAAATTACATTTTTTTTACGGAAACTTATTATTTGGTAATACGGATTGAAAGGGATGAATTTAAAAAAGTGGTTTAACTATTTTTTACAGAAAATTTAATCAACATTTATCTTGACATTTATCAATATTTTGTGTAGTTTCAAAATGAAAACCTTCAGAAAAGTCAGTAGTTCCTTTAAATACATGAACTATGTTACCTCAACTCAAAAACTATTTTAAGTATTTTGTCGATTTCTCAGAAGAAGAATTGGATGCAGTTTCGGGTTTTTTTCAGCCTAAAAAGCTAAAAAAAGGAGAATACTTATTTGTTCCAAATGAAATAGCTACCGAAATAGGATTTCTATTGAAAGGTACGTGCAGAATTTATTATTTGATTGATGACAAAGAAAGTACCCGTAATTTAGTTTCCGAAAATAATTTTGTAACTTCAGTTCCAAGTTTTACGACTCAAAAAATTTGTGTTGAATACGTTGAAGCTCTGGAGAACTTAGATTTACTAATGCTTTCCTATCAAAATCTACAAACGATGTATGCCATGTCGGCAAAATGGGAACGTTTCGTGAGATTATTAACAGAATATGCTTACAGTGAGCAACAAAAACGGATTTATTCCTTAATTGCCTTAACGGCACAACAACGATATGAACAGTTTACAAAAGAGTATCCAGACCTTGTTCAAAAAGTTCCACAATACATAATCGCCAATTATTTAGGGATTTCGCCCGAAACGTTGAGTAGAATTCGTAAAAACTAAAAAAAATCTTATTATTTACCATTTATTGATATTTATCAATTGTAGTATAACAAAATAAATATGAACTTTGTATAGTAGTTAATCACTGTCATTTTCTTATAATCGAAACTGAACATTACCAACCATTTTTTAATTTTCCATACAGATTCCGCCAAGTCTGTAAAAGTGCAAAAGCCCGCCAGCATTTGCACTTTTTTTGTTTTAGATTTTGCAAAGTATTATTGGTTCATCAATAATACTTTTTCTTAAAAAGTAAAGTCAAAATCCTTGGAATGTTCGTTTTGTCGTTCTCATCAAAATACTCACCTACCCCTACAATTTCAAAGCCAAATTGCTTGGCGACTTGCGTAAAATCTGAAATATTATGATTGAAACAAGTAACTATTTGTAGTCCTTCTTCGGTCTCAAATCTTGCCTTTGTACCTGCGTATTGCTTGAATGGATGCAGTTCGCCTACATATACGTATGAGCCTGTGTGAGTACACTCTGCAACCTTCTTGAAAATATCCACTAAATTTTCAAGGTGTTCCAAGACTAAACTAAAACCGACCAAATCGTACTCTTGTGTTGCAAAATCCCAGCCTTTGGTAATGTCCGTTTGGATAAATCTTACTTTATCGGATACTATTTTTGCTTTTGCTTTCAGGAGCATTTCTTCCGATAAATCAATTGAAGTAATTGATTTTGCCTTTGTGATAAACCACTCGGTATTTTTGCCAGTTCCACAACCGATTTCAAGGCAATTCTCAAAAGTAATATCATGTAAAACTTCTCTCAAAGCTACGCCTTCAAGGTCACGGGTTTTGTTTTGATTAGTGTCATATTGGTCTGCCCAAATATTGTAGGCTTTTTGTACGTTCATGGTAATTTTATTGATTGAATTCTTCTAAATAAACCCCTTCACTGCCTCCAAGCTTTGTTCCCAAAACCATTCTACACTTTCATTCGTAACGCCATTATTGAGGATTGAAGCAGGTTTTGATTTGGCAAAATAATAGCCATTTCTGAATTTGAGATTTTGTAAATCGGTAGTAGCCAGATAGATAGAAGTTTCTGCTCCTTTTTCAACGGAAATCATGAAAGGGCGAAACAAAGCAAAACCGATTTTCAAAACTCCACCCATATCACTGCCAAAGTTGGATTTCACTACGCCAGGATGCAAAGAGTATGCAGTGATTGACGAGTCTTTTTCGTATTTAGCTAAACCTTTGGTGAACAGTACATTGGCTAATTTACCATCGCCATACGCCCCAAAATCTGAAAGTTTGGTATTTTTTTTCTGAAAAAGTCTATCCACTTTCCCCATAGCATGAGCCGCCGAGGATACACTGATTACTCTGCTTTCGGGTGATTTTTTGAGTAAGTCTAACAGATTCATCGTCAGCACAAAATGCCCTAAATGGTTCGCTACAAAGGATTTTTCGTAACCAGCAGCCGTAAAACTGATGCCCACGGGCGAATAACCAGCATTATTGATGAGTCTATTGAGCGAAGTATATTTTGCTTTAATGGCTTCCGCAGCTTTTTTTACCGAGGCAAAATCGGTTAAATCTGCTAAATAGAAATCTAATTGAGCATTGGGCGTATGTTTCAGGATTGCCGATTGAGTTTCATCCGCTTTTTGCTGACTTCTGACTAAAAGAATCAATTGACATTGTTGTGCGGCTAAGGCTTTGGCAGTTGCCAAACCAATGCCCGAATTTGCACCTGTGATGAGGACTGTTTGCATGGATTTTTGTTTTGATAAAGAATAAGCATAATTAAATCCATAATGTTTGCCAATTCAATTTAGTTAAATTTAGGTCTTTGGTAAAATTATTTTTTGTTAAAAAATCCCCCTCTCCAGAAGAAAAGGGGGATTTTTATATTATTCGTTTTCAAAACTATTCCACCTCCGCATACTCCTCAATTGCTACACAACTACATACCAAATTACGGTCGCCGTAGGCGGAGTCAATTCTGGAAACGGTGGGCCAGAATTTATTGGCTTTCACGTAACTCAATGGAAAAACTGCTTTTTCACGGGTGTATGGTCTGTCCCAATTTTCGGTTAAAACTACTGCCTGTGTATGTGGAGCGTGTTTCAGCACGTTATTAGCTTTATCTGCTTGTCCATTTTCCACTTCCGCAATCTCTTCACGAATGGCAATCATAGCATCACAAAAACGGTCTAATTCTGCTTTTGATTCTGATTCTGTCGGCTCAATCATCAACGTTCCCGCTACTGGAAATGAAAGCGTTGGAGCGTGAAAACCGTAGTCCATCAAACGCTTGGCAATATCTTCTGCCTCAACACCCGCCGAGATTTTAAATGGACGACAGTCCAAAATCATCTCGTGGGCACAACGTCCTTCCAAGCCTGTGTAAAGCACTGGATAATGTCCTTCCAAACGTGCTTTGATGTAATTGGCATTCAAAATGGCGGTTTCCGTTGCACGGGTCAAACCGTCTCCGCCCATCATCGCAATGTATGCATACGAAATCGTGAGGATGGAAGCCGAACCATAAGGGGCGGACGAAACAGCGGAAATGCCTTTTTTGCCTCCAACATTCTGCACAACGGTATGGTTTGGCAAAAATGGCACTAACTGTTTTGCCACGCCGATAGGTCCCATACCTGGTCCACCACCACCATGCGGAATACAGAAAGTTTTGTGAAGGTTCAAATGGCAAACATCCGCCCCGATAATTGCTGGCGATGTCAAACCCACTTGGGCGTTCATGTTTGCCCCATCCATATAGACCTGTCCGCCAAATTCGTGAATCATGGCACAAATTTCTTGAATGGCTTCTTCAAAAACCCCGTGCGTTGATGGATACGTTACCATCAAACAAGATAGATTGGCAGCATTTTGCTCGGCTTTTTCTCTTAAATCAACTAAGTCAATGTTGCCATTTTCATCACATTTGGTAACGACAACTTTCATCCCTGCCATCACTGCCGATGCGGGATTTGTACCATGTGCCGATGATGGAATTAAAGCGATATTACGGTGAAAATCATTACGAGATTCATGGTAGGCACGAATGACCATCAAACCTGTGTATTCACCCTGAGCTCCTGAATTAGGCTGAAAGGACATTGCCGCAAAACCCGTAATCTCTGAAAGCCAATCGTTTAATTCATCAATCATAGCGGAATAACCCAATGCCTGATTTTTGGGAACGAATGGGTGAACGTTGCCAAATTCTTTCCATGTAACGGGAATCATTTCGGTGGTAGCGTTCAATTTCATCGTGCAAGATCCCAGAGCAATCATGGAGTGAACCATTGATAAATCCTTATTTTCGAGTTGTTTCAAATATCTAAGCATCTCATGTTCAGAGTGATGCGTATTGAAAACGGGGTGAGTCAAATATTCAGAAGTACGTTTCAGACTTTCCGTGAAAGCATAATCTACTTTATGATACAGGGCGAAAAGATCCACTTCTGCCGTTCCGATTTTCTCGAAAATAGAGATAATATTTTGTACATCCTGCAACGTGCAAGTTTCGTCCAATGAGATACCAATATAGGTATAATCCAGATAATATCTAAAATTGATACCACTCGACAGAGCCTCTTGTTTGAAGGCTGTTTCGTCTTCGCCAATGTGTACTTTAATGGTATCAAAATACTCAGTTGTCTCAATATCATAGCCTAATTTTTGGATGGCTAAGGCTAATAAATTCGTTAGTCCATGCACTCGATTAGCGATTGCCTTCAAGCCCTTGGGTCCATGATAAATGGCATAAGCTGCTGCCATTACTGACAACAGAACTTGGGCAGTACAGATATTTGAAGTCGCTTTTTCACGACGAATATGTTGCTCACGAGTCTGCAAAGCCATCCGTAAAGCACGATTGCCTTGTGCATCCACGGACACCCCAATAATACGCCCAGGAATATGTCGTTTGAACTCGTCTTTGGTAGCTAAAAACCCAGCGTGAGGTCCACCGTAGCCCATCGGAACGCCAAATCTTTGCGAACAACCTACCACAGCATCCGCCCCCATTTCACCTGGTGATTTTAAGATGGTTAATGCTAATATATCAGTAGCCACGACTACATTAATGTCCAGTTCATGAGCCGAGGCAATGAGGTCGGTATAATCAAAAACCTGACCGTCCGTAGCGGGATATTGCAGCATCATTGCATAAATATCTTCACGGGTCAAATCTACTTTGCGGTGGTCACCCACTACGATTTTTATACCGATGGGCGTGGCACGAGTTTTCAGTAAATCAATCGTTTGTGGATGACATCTATCTGAGACAAAAAAGGTCTCTGCGTGCTTTTTAGAGCCTTTTCTTTGCCCGTGGAACATTGTCATTGCTTCAGCGGCTGCCGTACCTTCGTCCAACAATGAAGCGTTGGCAATCTCCATTCCAGTCAGGTCAATAACCATCGTTTGGAAGTTCAAAAGCATCTCCAAACGTCCTTGGGCAATCTCCGCCTGATAGGGTGTGTAGGCAGTGTACCAAGCGGGATTTTCGAGGATATTTCTGAGAATTACCGTTGGCGTATGCGTATCATAATACCCCATACCAATGTGCGACTTGAAAGTCTCGTTCATCTCCGCAATTTTTTTGAAATCGCTCAAAAATTGGGCTTCTGATTTTGCTTTGGGCAAATTCAAAGGTTCGGTCAAATGAATAGCGGGTGGAACGGTTTGATTGATGAGTGTCTCAATAGAATCAACCCCGATAGTTTCCAGCATCGCCTTGCGGTCTGCTACATCGGAATTATTATGGCGATTCTCAAATTTTTCTTGATACAAAAAGTCTATTTTCATTTTGGAAGAAAGATGGTCTTGTTTTATAAAGTCTAACACGAAATTACGCTGAATTGGCTTATAAATCAAACTGATTTTAGGAAACCAATTGATACAATAACAGGCTGTTAAAAAAAAATGTTCTGACAATAATTAATTAGAACAAATAAATTATTTTTTCTTGGAATTGTACAAAATACTGTTCAATTTTAGAACACCTAAAAAGATAAAATATTTGGAAAAAAAGACAGTTTTAATTAAATTCGGTAAAACAAAAATGCCATCCGTAGCAACATTAGAAAAAGCCTTTCCTCGTGGCCAATATCTCTCTGACCACGGATGAAAGTTTTCAAAAACAATTCGTTTAATTCCTTTAAACTTTGCATCATACATGAAAACTAAATTCGCCATGCAAGCAAATTTTCAAATCAATATTCAAAATCCTTGCCACGAGGCTTGGGAAGGATTCAAACCTACATCCGAAGGCGGTTTTTGTGATTCTTGTCAGAAAAATGTGATAGATTTTTCTAAAATGTGCGAAAGCCAGATAGTTGCCTATTTCAGGGATTTATCCAACGAAAATCAAAACCTATGCGGACGTTTTCGAGACGACCAATTACAGAAAAACTATCGGATTGAAGAATGGTTTCCGACCTTTTCGATTACCGATAAAATCATTCATTACGAAATACCGATTTCACAATTCGGAAATAATAAATCCAAGATTTCTTTGCCCTTAATCCACCGCATGAAAGTGGTCAGAAATATGACGATTGCCATCCTCACTTTTGCCATAATTGAACAGGGTTACGGACAGGAAAAGCAACTGACGGGAAAAGTCATTGATGCTTCCGATGGTTCGCCATTATCTGGGGTTTCCATTGCGATTAAAGGCACAAAAAGAGGGGTTACTTCTGATGTGAATGGGCGTTATCAAATAGCCGTTAATGAACAAGATACTTTAGTTTTTAGTTCGGTTGGTTTTGAGCATAAAATATTGATAGCCAAAGAGATAGTACCCATTTTAAATATGAAAATGGATACAAAAATGTTGGATGAAGTAGTGGTAATTGGGTATGTTACCAAGAGAAGAGCAACGATTACTTCAGGAGGTATTTCAGTATGCCATAGCAATAATTTGATAGAGATTTTTCCTGAAAAAATAGTTTCTAATAAATACAAAACTGAGTTACAGGTATTAGGAAATCCAACGGTTTCGGAAGAGGTAATTATTATTCCGAAAATGGATGAAAAGGTGATTATTGAAAACCCCGAAGAACGAGATGAGGCGGTGGATTGGTACACTAAAAATGGGTTTCAGCATATTGAAGATGTGCAGGTTTATGACCTTTCGGGAAAGGTTTATAAAACCTCTTTTGAAAAAATTAATGATGGAAAAATTAAGATAAATCTCAACCATGTGCCTTCGGGAATATACCTCGTGCGGGTAAAATACGCCAATGAACGAAGCATTGAAAATGAAGAGGTTTCGGTGGTAAGAATCTGGATAATGAAATAAGAAAACTACGAATTTAATTGTTATAAATGGTTGAGCAATTCAGGAAGTTTGACAAAATCCCTTCGGAATCATAAGATTTCTGAAGGGATTTCGTTTTCAGAACATCCCAAACAAACTAATTCCAACATGATGAAAAAAATTACTTTTTATGCCCTCGCAGTTACTTTTTCTCAAACCACACTTTTTGCCCAAAATATTACCGTTGGTGATAATAATGGCAAAATTACTTTTGAAGAATACGAACCCAAATCTACGCTCGTTGTGCCTCAACATTCCTTGAAACGAGCCAAATTTCCTTTTATAGATGTTCATAATCATCAGTTTGATTTAGACCAAAAAGACAAAGCCGCCCAATTGGTGAAAGAAATGGACGTGATGAATATGGGCATTATGGTCAATCTAAGCGGACGAGGCGGCAGTAGCGAGGAGAAAAGTAACTCCATTCTTTACGGGCAAATTGAAAACACGAAAAAGAATTTCCCCAATCGTTTTGTGGTGTTTACGAATGTAGATTTCTCCACGATTGGGGAAGCGGGCTGGACTGAAAAAGCCGTTACCAAATTAGTGGATGATGTAAAAAAGCATGGGGCGAGCGGCTTGAAAATCTATAAAAGTTTAGGATTGAACGTGAGAGAAAGCGGAAAATTAATCCCTGTCGATGACCCACGAATCGACCCGATTTGGGCAAAATGTGGCGAATTGGGCATTCCAGTAATAATTCATACCGCCGACCCTGCCCCTTTTTGGCAACCAATGAATACTTTTAATGAACGTTGGTTGGAACTAAAAACGCATCAAGGTCGCAAGCGTGATGTGAGCAAGGGCGATTATTCGTGGGAGCAACTGATTGAACAACAGCATAACGTTTTCAAGAAACACGCCAAGACCACTTTCATCAACGCCCATATGGGTTGGTATCCTAATAATTTGGCAAAGTTGGATAGTTTGATGGACGTTTTTCCGAATATGTACGCCGAGATTGGGGCGGTCATTGCCGAGTTGGGTCGTCAGCCGAGAGCCGCCAAGAAGTTCTTTGAAAAACGCCAAGACCGTATTTTGTTCGGCAAAGATTCCTACGTACCAGACGAATACGAAACCTATTTCAGAGTATTGGAAACGGAGGATGAATATTTTCCGTATCACAAAAAATACCATGCCTTTTGGCGAATGTATGGCATCGGGCTTTCGGATGAAATTTTGAAGAAGGTTTATTACAAAAATGCCATGAAAATTATTCCCGGAATAGATAAGAGTCGGTTTCCGATGTGAGGAGCATTTGGAACGCAGATATCGCAGATACTTCGTAACACAGATTTAAAAGGATTTTAAAATTAACTCAACTTCCTGTAATGGATATTATTTTGGAAAGTTGAGTTAATTTTACCTATTTATTTCTCTTTATTCCAAAAATATAAACAGCCCAATCCCAAACTCACCCAAATAAAAACATCAAGCCAATTGGAAGGCAGGAAGGGTACTTGGTTAGTAAAAACGTAGTACATCCCGATGCCTAATGAACCAAATAACACACCAGCAGTAGCGAGCAAATAAGTTCGGATGACTTTGGTATCGGTGGAAGTTCGGATAGCAATGGCTACGAAATTGAAACCGATTTGAAAAGCCCCCAAAAACCGCATGGTGGAGGTTTCATTGACATTTTCGGGATTGCCAGCATAAGCACTTACGGCAAAGCCGGGCAAGAAAAACATTACGAATCCTAAGATGAATCCATAGACAATTACGATGAGCATAAAGGTTTGACGTGTCATTTTATTAGGGGTTTAAAATTAGTTTATGAGTTTAAAGTTTGCACTCATAAACTTTAAACTCATGAACTATTTTACATGAAATTATGCGTATTGTTCCTCTTTTTTGAAAGCAAAATAAAGGCAAACGAAACCCACTAAAAGGCGGAAAGACATATCAACCCAGAAAAAGGTATTTGAGGGGACGTGTAACAAAAATATATCATAACAAGCCTTCAAAAAACTGGCAATACAAGTGAAAGCAGTTACCATTACAATATTACGGAAAGCATAAGGGTCGCTTGAATTTCGGAAAAGAAAAGCGATAAGAGCCGAGCCAATATTAGTGATTCCCAGATATTGCAAAATGACAAGATGGTACTGGTCAATCGGTTGAACGCCGTAGTTTTGTAAAGAGCCAACGGCATTAAAGAGCATCATTCCACCGACAATAAAGCCATAGATTGATAAGAAAGTTAAGAAATTGGATGTTTTCATGATTTTTGTTGTTTGGGTTTGATTTATTTATTTGTTTATGTCTGATAGCACTACCGTTTGCTGAGAAGCCACAAAATGCCATTTCCCGTTTCTATTTTGAAAGGTATAAGTCGCATTTACTTTGCCAGTTGTTGGACTGCCGTCTTTTCCTTCTCTCACAGTTTGGTGAATCCCACTGACACTTGCCAAGTTGCCCGAGTTAAAAATGACAGGTTCGAGTATTTCAGTAGCGAGTATTTTTTGGGCATTTTGTTCAACGATTTGAGTTTTATTTCCAAATCCTCCCTGCGGGTTCATATACCTAAAATCATCTGACAAACGATTTATAAAAAAGGCTTTTGAATCAGCTTTGTATTCGTCAAGAATTTGCTTAAAAGTTGCTTCTGTAAATTTTTCTACTGGCTGAGGTGCATACTGCGATGCGACAAAAAGCCATTTTCCACCACGATTTTGGAAAGTAAACGTAACTTTTGAAAGTTCTGGATTCTTTCCTGCTTTTTCATCCTTAAAAATACCTGAAATTACTGCCAAATCGCCCGAGGTAAATATTTTTGTATCCATCATTTCAGTTTTCAAAATGTCACCTTTAGCCCAAGTTATGATGGTTGGCTTGAATACATAATCGCCGCCCGAAGGTGGTGTAAAACGAAAGTCGTCCGATAGTCTATTGATGAAAAATGCTTTTGAATCCGCTTTGTATTCATCACTGATTTGTTGCCAAGTTTCTTTCGTAAATTTTTCTTGGGCAAAATTTGTTAAGCTAATACTTAAAAATGCGAGGGTTAAAATGATTTTTTTCATGATCTATTGCGTTTCGTCGCCACGTTTGGTTAATTGTTATCATTTTATTGTCTTTCAATTTTGGAAATATGTACTTATTAATGCAAGTCGATTATTTCGGTAGAATAAGCCCTCGCAAGGGTTTTGAACCCTTACGAGGGTTATATGTTCGTCTATTTTTACCTAATTTTTGATTCTGCATTAATAAGTATATTCGTCCAAGAAATATCACTAATGTTTAGACGAGACGTTCCTTTATCCTTAGGCAAAACCTGCTTAGGCATTTGTCCATAAACTATCCAACAAAAAAGCAAATAACAACATTGACCTTTCCATTTTCTTATTTGATTAAAAGATCGAAACTATTTTATGTGGCTGATAATCAATGAATTGTATGGACAACTTGGGATAAATGATTTTGTTTATCCATTAATGCGTAATGCTTGTATTTGAAGCTTGTAGATAAAAGCCTGAGCGGGAAGAGAAAACACCAAAAGTATATAACATATTGGTTTTCAAGGCTCTATGATTAATTTTGATAACAGATAATTAACTCAAATTTAATTTTTTATTTGGAATGAGCAAAAAGATCAGCCTATTAAGAGGTCATTGTTTATTTAACGGTAATTAGCATACGTTGAGGGTAATGCCTACTCTATCTACTTATTTCAAAAATACAAACATCCCAAGCCGAAGTCCCGAAATTATTAAATTGAATACTGTTCCTCTTTTTTGAAAGCAAAATAAAGGCAAACGAAACCCACTAAAAGGCGGAAAGACATATCAACCCAGAAAAAGGTATTTGAGGGGACGTGTAACAAAAATATATCATAACAAGCCTTCAAAAAACTGGCAATATTTAGCAAAGCGGCAGGTAATAAAATATTACGGATAATAAGAGGGTCATTTGATTTTCGGAAAAGGAAAAAGATAAGAGTCAAGCCAATATTAACGACTCCCAGATATTGCATTATGACAATATGATACTGGTCAATCGGTTTAACGCCGTAGTTTTGCAAAGAGCCTGCGGCATTAAAGAGCATTATTCCACCGACAATAAAGCCGTAGATTGATAAAAAAGTTAAGAAATTTGATGTTTTCATGATTTTTGATTAATTATTGGTTTGAAAAGATAAATTGGGGTTATTGTTTAGTCGTAATTTTCAGAAAACCACTAACAAAAATCTATTTAAGAATCCCTAATTGTTGCATCATTGACATGGTATCATTGAAGTTCCAACTTTCAATTATTTTTCCTTCTTCATTGAAACGATTGATAATCCAATGAGCTATTTTGCCTGATTTTCCAGTTGCTGAGATTCCGTTCATTTCCCCATTTTGTGTTCCAGTTACTTCACAACGAGCCATGACTAAATCACCTTCGGCTATGAGTTCGATAATTCTGACATTCAAATCAGGGAATGATTTTCTGAAACCCAAAGCATACGTTTCTACGGCTTTTAGTCCTTTCCCAATGCCCTTGACTTCATGGGATTCCGCATAATATTTGGAACTTTCGGCTAATTTGCCATCATTAGCTAATTGTGTTAATTCACGATAAATGGCTTTATTACGGTCTTTTCTGTCGTTTGATTGTGCCACAGAAAACTGGATAATTGCTAAAAAGCAAAAGATTGAGATGATATTTTTTTTCATTGTTTTATTTGTTTAAATTATCAAAGATACTTATTAAAAATGAACACTATTCTTTTCAAAGCCCCCCAACAATATTCACAATACCACTCGGCAGAAAACTTAAAGTTCCTTTTTCCGTAATATTCTTTACTTGAAACGTCCCCGCTGGCACACTGACGATATGCCCAAATTCAACCGTTATCATGTCGGTAGATATTGGGATTCTGTTGCACGACCAAACGATTGGGTCGTTCCATGTCCCTGTTTTCACGGTGTACATTTGCGTACAGGGAACAGTAACCGTTACCAATACTCTCGGAGATTCGCATGATGTTCCAGGATTACACGCTACATAATAATTGGTTGTAGAAGTAAGTACAGGCGTTGTAAAATTCTGACCTGTAAATAAAGCGGTAGTACCAGGTGTGGCTGTTGCATACCATTTATAAATAAAGCAACCCGTAGCCGTCAAATTGGCAGTTGCACCCTGAGCAATTGTTACCCCCGAAGCCGTGGGGGCTGGCGGTGCTGCATTTACGCTAATTGCTAATGTAGTTGCAGGACTTGATCCAGACACATTATTTGCCGTAACGCTCAATGTTCCTGCCGTTGCCGCAAATGAGAAATCAAGCGTAATGGTTCTGGTGTTTGATATGCCTCCCACAAAAGAAACTCCCGTTCCTGAATACGTCCAAGTGTATGAAGTTGCCCCCGCAACGGCTGGAACTAAGTAAGTTAATCCTAATCTACCTTGACAGGCTGAGTTGCCACCCACTATTGCCCCTGGTTGTGGCGGACCCGTGCTTACAGTTACCAGAACCGCTGTACGGCTCGACTCTGAACAAGGAGCTTCTGAACACGCTACGTAATAAGTTGTATTGGTCGTTAAAGTTGGGGTAACAAAGGGGTTTCCAGTAAATAGCAAAGTTCCTGCCGTGGATAAGTCATACCATTTATAGGTGGTGCAACCCGTAGCGATTATGGAAGCGGTTGAACCCGATGAAATTGTTACCCCACTTGCAGAAGGTGTTCCCGATGTGCTTATAATTACGGAAGTTGTTGCGGTATTTGTACAACCATTTACATTAGCAACTGTTACCATATATGTACCTGTTGCAGCACTCGTTACACTCGAAATACTTGGATTTTGAGCAGTTGAAGTGAATGAATTCACACCCGTCCAAGTGTAAGAAGTTCCACCCGAACTATTTAGATTCAACGTTCCGTTTACACATTGAGGAGAATTACTACTGGCTCTTGATGTCGGTTTTAGGTTAATAATCACTGAAGTTGTTGCCGTATTTGTACAACCAAACGAATTTACCCCAGTGACAGTATATGTGCCTATTGCTAAGGTAGTTACATTAATTATTGAAGGATTTATACCCGTTGCTGTAAACATATTCGGACCATTCCAAGTATATGTACTTCCACCCGAAGATGTTAAATTTATGGTACTTCCAACGCATTGAGGTGAATTACTACTTGCCGTAATAGTTGGTGCATTATTAACTGATTCATTGGCATAAATGGATTGAACCTCAATCGTAGTTAGCCCCGAACTATACACTTTTACATCGTCAATTGCTCCATTCCAAAAGCGAACTCCGTTCATACTACCAATGATTAAACTTCCTACGGGAGAGGCAGGGTTCGTGCTTGAAGTATTCGGAGTTTGTATGCCATTGATATAGAATTTTGTAACACCACTAATTCTTGTCATTGTGATATGATACCAGCTATTATTTATACTAAATATTCCACCGCTATTATAAAAAGAAACTCCGCTGAATAAGCCTGTCAGGGTATTTCCTGTCCCATTAGCTCCATCAGCCATTAACATTCCGTACCCATTACCAAAACTTTCATTATCGAAACCATTAAGCATGATTGTACCCATATTTTGGTTAATAGAACTTGGTCTTACCCATGCCGTCATTGCCCAATTATCAGTCTTTGAGGTCGCTAAATTTAGGGTACTGATAAAGTCATTACCATCAAAATTATACGCACTATTAGCATTACCAAAGCGGTCTGAAATTAGCGTAGCACCGTTTACTATCCCATTATTAGCATTAGCCGTTACATCATTAGCATTACCACAAAACGGATAATGAGCGACTAATACTGCACTTGAACTTCCTGTAACCGTTACGAGTACACTCGTTCTACTCGACTCACAAGTACCATTTGCACAAGCCACATGATAAGTTGTATTCGCATTTAAAGTAGGTGTTATAAACCCTGCGGAAATGCTTGATTGTAAGGCTGTTCCACCAGTTGCCTGACCATACCAATTATAGGTTGAACAACCCGAAGCCGTTAACGAAGCGGTACTACCCGAAGCAATCGTTGCACCCGAAGCCGTAGGTGCAGATGACGGGAAAGCATTAACCGTAATTGCCAAAGTACGGGTAGGACTTGTACCCGCACTATTGGTAGCCGTTACCGACAAATTACCCGATGTGGCATTATTGGCAAAATCTATCAATATACTATTGCCAGAGCCATTTATCGTTGTTCCCGTGCCTGAGTATGACCAATTATAAGTTACTCCGCTTACGTTTGGAACGGTGTACACAATACCTGTTAAACCTTGACAAACGGCGTTTGTACTTGTCGTAAAATTGCCTGGTTGAGCGGGTGGAGAGGCAACTGTAACTGTTACGCTCGTTCGATTTGAAATACAGCTTCCACTTTGGCAAGCAACTCTATATGTTGTGTTTGTTGTTAAGATAGGTGTTATAAAAGGATTACCAGTAAAGAGAAAACCACCACCACTTTCCGAGTCTTCATACCAGTTATACGTTGTACAACCAGAGGCAGTGATTGAAGCGGTTGAACCTGCACTAATGCTTATTCCAGAAGCTGTTGGCGGATTAGGTAATGAATTTACAGTGATGGGAATACTGTTGGAATTACCACTCGTTCCGCCAAGGGTGCAAGTGGCAGTTAAATTATTGCTTGATGAAAAAGTTGCGGTTCTTGTGCTTCCCGTTCCGCCATCACTCCAATTGACAATGCCAGTACAACTAGTTGCTGTAAGTGCAACATTGTTTCCCGCACAAACCGTTGTAGGATTGGCAGTAATTGTAGGCGGAGAGGGAGGCGGACAGTAGGAAGTATTTACTCGAACTTGGGCATTACTATAACTTACAGAACTCGAAGGATTGGAGGTGCTAATGTTTACCGCATAATTATCATTTGAGGCATTTGCAGGAATAGTTAGCGTAGCACTTGTTGCAGTATTTCCAGCGATAGTTGTGCTAACTAAGGGATTAGCAATATTACCTATTGATATGGTAAAAACATTACCCACATTTATTCCATTATGAGTAAAATCAATTGTAGTAGTATTTCCTGGGCATATATTTGGTTGAGGGATAGTTATGCTGCCAACTCCAGGGGTTGAACAAGAACCACCGATTCCAAAATTCCGTTGGTTAGTAACATTATTATCCACATCAGATACTATTTTTAAATAGTATGAAACCGTCCGATAATAGTAATTATTAGGAGGGGGTAAAAAACACGGTCCAGAACCAAAAGGTCGTTCAGTTTTGGTTTCCTCTAAATTCGCAGGTATTGATAAAGCCAATGGACTCGTGCTTCCACTGGAACTGGCAACTTCCGAAACAATATTTGAATTACACCCATAAAAATAATAATTTTTATCAATAACTTGGTATAACTTAACGGTAAAACTGCCTGTAATACCTGATTTAAAAAAATACACATTTTGGGTTGAGGGCGTACATGAACCCACAGAAGTATTGTTTTCTATAAGCACGACTTGTGCAAAAACAAGATTTTGAAAGCCTACTAAAAATAGGCATGTCATTAACGGGAGTAATTTTTTCATTTTCTGTATTATTTAAAAACATTAAATCCAATTATTTCAGATACTTACATCATTTAATTATACTCCTCCAAAAACCTTTTCACCTCCGCCTTCTCCCCCCTTCGCCTTGAAACTGTTGCTATCAAATTGTTCTCCATCAATATCTGTTTATCATTATTTCGGATGTGGCGGACGTAGGCGGAATTGATGATAAAACCACGATGTACCCGCACGAATCCGTATTGAGCGAGGTCGTCTTCGTAGGTATGTAGCGTATGGGAGAAAATCCGTTTTTTGCCGTCTTTCAGATGAAAAAGAGTATAATTCGCCACGCCTTCCAGCATGATGATTCTGTCCACCAACAGGACGATTTTACGGCGACAATCCACCATCAGGAGGTTTCCGCTACGGTGTGAGGTTATGTTTGACATTTTTTTAAGAGGTAAAGGGTAAGTGAAAATTAAGACTGTTATTGCGACCACGCTTTTTTACGTGGGTGGCAATCTGCTTGATTGATGAAAAGGAGTCTGAATGCTATTGTTCATCGTTGAACCTTCCACAGAAAAAGATTCAAACCCCTTAGTCGCATCTCACCAAAAAACACAAACAGTTTTTTTACAACATTAAATAAATCCGCTAAAAATTGCTTTTTCAAAAGAAAATTTGTTCTTTTGAACACCACCGTTATTTAGGTGAAAAAATGCCCTAATTCACTTTATTTCAATACATTACCTCTCAGAAAATTATGCAACTCTTTCGGAAAAACTTTTCGGACGTAGAACTCATGGACGGTATTCGTGCGGGAGAAAGTGAGCGAAGATTTGCCGAAAACAACCTCTATGATAAATATATTCACCTCATTCGTGATGCCATCAGAAAGCATAAATTAGACGAAGAAGAAGCCTCCATTGTCTATTCCGATACCATCCTTACCAGCATTGAGCATATCGCCACGGGGCGTTTTGAAGGGCGTTCAGAACTAAAAACTTACCTTTATCAAATTTTTTTGAATAAATGTGTTGATGCTATCCGAAAAAAAACGACAAAGCATACATTCGGTTTTCAGCGGGTTTCGATAGACGATTTACTCATCCCAATCCCCGACACCAAGCGTTCAGTTTTGGCAGAAATCATCCGTCAGCAAGACTATGAACGGCTGCATACTTTACTCCAAAAATTGGGAGAACGCTGTCAGGAAATACTGAAAAGATGGAGCGAAGGATTTACGGACGAAGAGATTTCAAAAGAATATAATTACAACACCACAAACGTAGCCCAAACCACACGGCTGAGGTGTTTGGAGAAATTGAGAGAGTTTTATCGGCAATGATTGAATGATAGAGTGATTGAAAAAGAGAAAGATGTTTGAACAAATAGACATATATTTTCAAGGAAAGCTATCGGTAGATGATAAAAAGGCTTTTGAGGAAAGGTTGGGCAATGACCCCGCCTTTGCCGAAGAAGTTGCTTTTTATTTGGCAAGCAAGGCAAGCATTCAAGATGCCAAGCTCCGCCAACGCCATGCCGAATGGCAACCCAACCGACAGCGAGCCAAAACCGTAACCTTGTTTCCCCGACTTGCTGTGGGCATGGCGGCGACTTTGGTTTTGGTTTTGAGTTGGTGGTTTTTGCTGAAAAAACCTGAGAATACGCCAGAGCAATACGCCAGTACGTATATTGAACAAAATTTTGATAAACTTTTGGGCGTAACCATGTCCGACAGCCCAACGGATTTTGAGAAAGCCAAGCAATTAGCCCAAGAAGGCAAGCACAGTGAAGCCTTAGAAATCTTTGAAGATTTGATAGAAAAAGACTCTACGGATTTTTTAGCAAAAAAAATGGCAGGAGTTGTTTGTGTAAAAGCGAAGGATTACGACAAAGCCATCAAATACTTCCATGCCCTCGGCGAGCAGAGAGGATTGCCCAATAACCCAGGCTATTTTTATGAAGCCCTTGCCCTCTTGAAAACAGGACAACCGAATAATAAACAACAAGCCAAAAACTTGCTTAACACCGTTATAATGAGCAACTTAGAAGGCAAGCACCAAGCTGAGGATATATTGAAGTATTGGTAAAAATATATTGTTGTAAATATTTGATAATCAAAATATTACATAATTTACAGCGTAGCACTAATATTTTTTAGAAAAAAGACACAAAAGTTGTTTGTGTAAAAGCAAGGTATAACGACAAAGGCATTGATATTTATTTTTAACACTATAAATTTTAACAAAATGGCACAAACATTTATTGATGACCAATGTATCTTGATATATGGTTCAAAATTATCACGTAGCGGAAGAAAGGATTTAAAAAATTATTTAAGTTCCAGATTAAATTTGCCAATTAGTGACATTGTACTAACACAACGTGGGAAAGCCATTTTAGTTGATGCTAAAAATTCTCATGAATTAGTTACTGATATATGCTCTCATTGTGAGGGAATACCTGGAACTAATCCTATTCAACCTGGTACAGGTCCAATCCACGACCCTTCATTTATTTTACTTTCATTTATTCTAAGAAATGAGTTTTTGGATATTAATAACGTACCAACAGAAAGTTTTAAAGTACATTTCGGATCATGATGAGGGTAAGATTTTTTTTGCTAATTATTATTTTTACAGAAAATCTCTCTGGGCAATGTCCAGAGAGATTTTCTTATTGGAAACAACTACAAAATGTTTATACATTATCTTATGATAAACAAATACCAGCTTATCTTAATCTTGAAAAAATTGGAATTAATTGTAAGTTAAACAATGATTCTACCTTTGCAAATGTACTATTCGGTTTAGGTGGTATGTACTATTTTACGAAAAATAAAACGCAAGCATTTTTAGCAATAAATCAAGCAATAAGGATTAATTTATATAATCCCTCACGTACAAGCAAGCGAACCTTAGCAAAATACTATTATTATTTAGGCTATTTTCAACATCAAGAAAATGACTATCAGAATTCAATTAAATCATTTAAATTGTGTTTAGAGATTAGTGAAAAATATAACATTGACGAATTTGCCTTAAGCTCATATCAAACTTTGGCTGTAATCCTTTATAATTTAGGTGATTATGAGAAGGAAATATACTATGCAGATTTAGGATTGGGAATAGCCAAAACTTTAAAATCAAACCTTTATCTGTATGGCTTAAATTTTGAAAAGTCCAAAGCATATACTCAATTAAATGATTATAATCAAGCTGTAAAGCATATTGAGCTTGCTTTATTCTATGCAAGAAAATATAATAATGATGTGTATTTAGGCTATTGCTATTTTTGGCGGGGAAATGTTTATGGTTTAAATAAAGATAAATATCCAGAAGCAATTACTTCTTTTTCAAAAGCAATTCCGATTTTTACGAAATTAAAGGATTCAACAAATTTATCTTATACATATACGAGTCTTGGATATTTTTACTCTCATAATTTAAAAAATTATGATGAAGGTTTGAAAATATCTGAATTGTCTTTAAAATACTGTAAAATACCTAATGAACAGTGTTTGATTTTAAGTAACATTGGCAAAATGTTTTCTTTGAAAAAAGATTACAAGAAATCACTTTTGACCTACCAAAAAGCATTAAATACTTTTCCTTTTTCCTTTAAAAATACCTCTATTTTAGAGAATCCCGATGTAAGTCATTTAAAAGTTGCGGATAATAAAGAGTATGTTTTTTCAACGCTAAAAGACAAAGCCGATACTTGGCTTGATTTCTACAAAGCCACCAAAAACAAATCCCACCTCCAAAATGCCCTAAATACCTACCGCACCGCCGACCGTATGATTGATATTATGCGTTGGGAACAGACGGGCGAACAGTCTAAATTGTTTTGGCGAAAAAAAACTCGGAGTATTTATGAAAATGCCATCGAAGCTTGTCAGTTGTTGGGCAAGGCGGAGGAATCTTTTTATTTCTTTGAAAAAAGCCGTGCCGTTCTCCTCAACGATCGCTTGAAAGAGTTGGGGGCAAAACAATTGCTTTCCGCCAATGACCAAAAACAGGGAACCGAACGCCAACAAAAAGTAGAAGAATTCCGTAAGAAAGTCAATGAAGCCAAAACCAATACCGATGAAAACCAAAGGGCTTTGCTCAATGCCGAAAACGCTCAGTCTAATTTTATCCAACAAATAGAAGCCCGAAATCCTGCCTATTTTCGGTATAAATATGATACCGCCACCGTAAACATTGCGGCACTTCGCAAACACCTAAAAGACCAAACCCTCGTAGAATATTTTGTGGGCGACAAAGCCACTTACGCCTTCGTCCTCACACAAGCGGGGATGAGCCTCCGCAAGTTTGAGCATCAGGATTTCAGTAGTCTTTCCGCCAACATTTTACAATTAATTGCTAATGAAAATGTCCTAAATAAGCAATACAGCCAGTATTTGAGTTTAACCAATCAGTTTTATAAACAATTCATTGCCCCGCTTGCTTTGCCCAAAGGCAGAGTAATTGTCTCGCCCGATGGTGTCATTTTGCCCATGTCCGCACTTAGCACTTCCCCCACTCGTGGCGATTGGTTGGTGCGAGATTATGCGTTTAGTTATACCTATTCCGCTAAGTTTTTGAACCAAGAAAAACGAACCGTTGCCACCAAATCCTTTATAGGAATTGCCCCCGTTCGGTTTGCGGGTAATCAATTAAAATTGACCGATTCAGACGTTTCGCTCCAACGAATTGCAGAGCGTTTTTCTTCGCCCCAATTATTTTTGAATCAAAAAGCCACTCGCAAAGCATTTTTGGATAATATCGGTAATTTCCAAGTAGTTCAACTATACACCCACGCCATTGCCAACGATACCATCGCCCAATTATACTTGGCAGATTCGACCCTAAAAGCCTCTGAACTAAGCACAAAGCAATTATTACCCACCGAATTAGTGGTACTTTCCGCTTGCGAAACTGGCATTGGCAAAGAAGCGAAAGGAGAAGGAATTTTTAGTTTGGCGAGGAGTTTTGCGGCTTTGGGCATCCCGTCAACGCTCACAACACTCTGGAAAGTTGATAACCAAGCAACCTACACCATCACCGAACTTTTTTATCAATATCTTGACGAAGGAGACCCCAAAGACGTAGCCTTACAAAAAGCCCAAGACGAATATTTATCCAAAAACACCGCCAGTTTAAGCACGCCAAATTTTTGGGCGGGTTACGTTTTGTTAGGAGATAATACTCCTTTGGAAAGAAATAAATGGATAGTTTTGTGGATTTTAGGTGGAATCCTGATTGGAGGAATTGGCTTTTGGCGATTTAAAAAAAGGTAGTATAAATCGGAGGCACGACTTCGAGCCGTGCCTCCGATTTCAATTTAATCGTAAAATTTATAATCCTATCGAACCATAGCCACATGAAAATCAGAAGTAGGTTGTGTAATATTAAACGCTGTGAAATTACAAACTCTTATCAGCACATTCCCCGCCACACTAACACGGGCGTAAGCTATAAGTAAACCTGATACAAAACCAGTATCTGGGGAAGCACTTACGGCAGAATCAACGGCGGCATTAACAACACTTATATTTTGACTTGAACAACCATTGGCAATAACCGTAAATGTTGGAATGGAAACGGTTGCTTTAATGATTTCTTTTAATCCCGACCCGTTTGCTCCAATAAATACGCCTCCCGTCGAATTATTATTCAAATAAATGGGTCCGTTTGCTGCACCGTCTATTTCATTGCCATCAAAAAGCATACTTGCTCCTGCAGTATTAGTTACTTTAAAAATGGCAGTTGTTCCATTGTTATCAACCGTGCCTTCCACTTGAAATTTTGTGTCAGGGGTGGTTGTGCCAATTCCAACTTCTCCCGTACTCAAAACCCTCATTCTTTCAGTATTATTAGTCCTGACTGCAAACCCTTGAACGTCAGTCGTTCCAATAAAATTTGTAGTTGGATTTGTGCCTGCATTTCCTTTTGCATTCCAAGTAGAAATCTCATCGGCAAATCCAAATATCCGCCAGGTACTAACTGAGGCATCATAAATCATTGAAACGCCTCCCCGTGCAGTTATCGTAACGGTTCCTCCTGTGTGCGTGGCAATCCTATTGAAAGATAATGCTAAAACACTTTCGTTGTTGATGGTAAGCGTTGTTCCCGCAGAAGTATAGAGGAAAATAATCATTCCATCTTCTCCTCCCGCAATACCGTTGAGCGTAACTATACCATTAACATAAATCCGAGAAGCCCCTTGTCGGTCGAGTGCATTTTGAGTACTTGAGGTAATAGTAGTTTTTTTGTCAATGCCAAATCACCGTTTAAATCTAATTTAGCATTAGGTGTAGCTGTACCAATTCCCACATTTCCATTCGTCAAAATATTCACACGGTCAGTGTTATTTGTCCGTAATCGCATATCATTGACACCCGTGGCATCCAGTTTGAACTGCCCAAAAATAGTATTGATACTCAACATTGAAAGTATCAAAAAAGGAAGTAATTGCTTTTTCATATTTAATTATTTGTTTAATTGATTTATACTTGAAAATGTAATCTTTTATTGACATCATCTCTTCGTCTGCGAGAAATTGAGGCGTGTAAATTATTGGTCAGAATCATCGAAATACCCTCACTATCAACGCTTTGTAAATGACCACAATTAATCATAAAACCACGGTGAGTTCGCAGGAAATCATGGTTTCCAAGGACAATTTCAAACAATTTTAAAGTTCTGGGAATCAGCATCTTACGACCCGATAGCAAATGAAGAATAGTGTAATTCACCACGCCTTCGAGCATGATGATTTCTTGGAGAGGGACGTATTTTCGTTGGCGGGGAAAATAGATTTTTGCTTTGATAATGTCGCAAAAATGGGGCATTAATTTGTTCATGGGTACGTTTTCGTTTAGATTTAAGACTTTGATATTACACATCAAAGTTCTTTAAAATCTTCACTTCTTGTACCCCCCAATTCGGGTGGGTTTTTTAGGATTTATTTCAAAAATCTAACATAACTCGCCATCCAAAAACCATACGCAAAAACCACAGAGCGGATGACGGTTATAATATTTCTAACAACGGAGATTTTTACAAATAAAATGAAGTCAGTTTTATACACTTTTTCGCCCATAAAATAGAAAAGTAAGCCCAACAAATGAGCTACCGTAAGGGCAATACTAAACCAAAAATAAGGGATTTTATAGATAGATATTCGGTTGTCTCGTTGATACAAAAACCATAAATAAGTCATGGGAACTAACACCACAAAAAAGCCTACCAGCGTTGGCATCAACACGCCCGTAACCTTATAACCCGTAATAAAAAGGTAATCAATGATGGCAAAAATCGCTAAGAAGATACTCAAATATCCTACGAATTTTCCTAACTTATCGGTGAGTAAAATTTTGTAAAACCAGCCCAGCAATAAGAGATTTTTGAGGGTTGAGAAAATACCGAGGAATAAAGTATTTTCAATCCCTAATTGATGAAGATAGGGGACTAATAATGTAGGGTACGCCCCCACCGACCAAATCACGATTTGCTCTAATGAATTGGTAAGAACAGTAGCCACAATATAAGCAAAAAATACCCATAGAGCCTTATTGAAGTGCTTTATTCTAAAAATGGCTACTACCAACGGAAGGTAAGTAGCCACGGTGGTAAACTGACCAAACTGAATCAGTATATCGTTATAATGTTTTTCCAGCGGAGTCATGGATGGTATTTAGTTCTCAATGATTTAAGGAATTTTTGCTCCTCCCGACGGCGTGGTAATAATATCATCACCTGCCAGCATAAGCCCTGGTATTTGTTTCATAACCAAGCTAATTTTACCGTCTTTTACCCCCAGCGTTAGTGTCAATCCCGTTGAAAGGTTTCGAGTAATTGATTTAATGGTTTGTGCATGAATTTTGAAGACAAATTTGGCACCATTCCCCTCCTTCACAACTCGCAAGGCGATACTCTCTTTGGATGGATTAGTGATAACGGTGATTCGTTTTTGCAGTTCAGCGACTGTAAAATTTCGGATAACAAAAGACCATTGAGTCCCCAAAATCAGCGAGACGTTTTTCACCGTTATTTCCAACATATCGTTGTTATTGAGCCGTGCTATTTGGTCGGGGGCTATGGAAAACCATCTAACCGCCGCCGCACTACCCCAAAGAGCATTAGCGTCTGTGTCTATTCCTGATACTACAATAGTACCTTCTGTATCGTAAAATAAGTATATTGCCATTTTTTTATGGGGTTAAATTTTTGATGTTCGTTTTTCGTTTTTCGATGTTCGTTTTTCGATGTTCGAGAGTCGTTGCTCGATGTTCGGGATTCGGGATTCGGACCGAAGCGTTGGTCGCTCCGAACATCGAAAAACGAACATCCAACCGAGCAACGGTCGCATCGAATACTACACAAGCCGCCCTTCAATAGCCTTTGCTACTGCCTCAGGGGCTGAATTTACGTGGAGTTTTTCGTAAATATTTTTTACGTGCCAATGCACGGTATGAAAACTCAAAGCACACACATCCGCAATCATTTTATAACTCATGCCCTTCACCATGCAACCCAAAATCTCCCTTTCACGCTCCGTCAGGTCAATATATTCGGTTTGAGATTGTACAAATTGATTCTTGAACATCTGCATTACTTTGGCGGCAATGCTCGGACTCATACACGCCCCCCCGTGATGAACCTCCAAAATGGCTCTAAGAATATCGTCAGGATTGGGGCTTTTTAAAACGTACCCGTTTGCTCCTGAACAAATTGCCGTGAAAATGCGATAATCATCATCAAAAACCGTTTGCATCAAAACTTTCGTTTCGGGATTTTCTGCCTTTATTTTTTTGAGTGCTTCCAATCCAGAAATCCCAGGCATTTGTATATCCATCAACACCACATCGGGTTTATGCTTGCGGATATTGGCAAGGGCTTGGGAGGCATCGGAGAAATTGCCCGCTAAAAAAACTTCATCGGAACTCGCCAAATACAGTCCCAAACTTTGTCGGAAACTTTTGTTATCTTCAAAAAGTATAACTCGTATCATAAGCCCCAAACCCACGAGGGGCGTTTATTCATAAATTTATCAAAATTATAGCGATAAATGAGAATCATTACCCCCCAATTCGGGTGGTAAACGTAACACGGGATCTTTCCCGTGCAGCGTCCGAAAAATCACTCGGATTAACATGGAAATCATTCATAACAACACGGGAACGATTCCCGTGGTACCGTTACACCTCAAAAACCATCACTTCCAAGTCCGTCCCCTTCCCAATTTCAGAATTTATTTTAAAATCCATGAAATTCTCTTCGGCTCGCTTTTTGAAGTTTTTTAATCCATTTCCTTCGTGAATTTCTTGGCAATTAAAGCCCATTCCGTTGTCATTTATTACCAATTTAAATCCTTCCTTTGCTTGTGAAATACGTACTTCTACTTTGGTAGCCTTGGCGTGTTTGGCAATGTTATTAATGGCTTCCTTGAAAATCATATAGACATTTCTGCGTTGTTCCATGCTCATTTTCAAGGACTTAGCGTGTTGATATTCATTTTTAAAATCTAAGGAGATATTCTGAACCGTCAGCATCTGTAAGGCAAAAGACCGCATTTTTTCAAACAAGATTTCCACCGAATCATTCTCGGGATTTATCGCCCAAACGGTATCTCTGATGGTCTGAATAGTTTCTTCGGAATCGGTTTTTATTTGTGCTAAAATCACTCCCAAACCATTGGCACGATTGCCCAATTTTTTCTCAACAATCCTTGTTGCAATGGCAATAGAACTGAGCGTTGCCCCCACTTCATCGTGGAGGTCGGAGGCAATTTTTTGGCGGATGGTTTCTACTTTCAATTTTTCCCTGAAATTATAGAGCAAGAAGAAGTACATCCCCTCCCCAAGCAAGAGCAGGCTATAAAAAATAACGGAAGGCAAAAACCACCATTCCTCCGTAAGTGAGCGTTCGGAGGTTATAGACAATGAGATAGTCTTGGAGGTAATATTTTTATGTAAAGTCCTGATTTTTAAGGTATAGTCTCCTCCCCGAAGATTGGTATATCGCACAATTGGGTACGGAGTTGTTCCCCAAGATTTATCATAATTTTCTAAAAAATACTGGTATTCCGTGTCAGGAAAGGGAACGAAAGTTATCACCAAATCATCCTCCAAAGCCGCCAATTGTAAGGGTACTTTTGGGTTAAATGATTTGGTTTGTCCATTAATGCGTATTGCTTGTATTTGAGGCTCAGATTGAGAAGCCCATGCAGGAAGAGAAAACGCCAAAAAGTACAGTAACAAATTGATTTTCAAGGATATACGTTTGATTTAGATAAGAGATAACTAAATCAAATATAGTTTTATATTAGGAATAAACAAAAAAATCAGCCTGTTAGGGGCTGATTTATTAGTAAACGGTAAAACATTAAGTAATCTCTACTTCGCATAAATAACAATCGGGTTAGTTTCCACCACATTGCTTTTGTTCAAAGCTCTATCTTTTATTTGTACCAAAAACTTTATGGTATCGCTTTTTCCTTTCAAATACGGAATCCCTTGAAAAACGTTATATTCAAAAGTGGCTGAATAATCAACAGTTCCTTCAATGGGTCCAGGTTTTGAGCCTTGTTTAAAACGAATTGGGATGTTTCCCCCAAATTTTTCTTTGGGATTACTTCTCACAAATTTACCATTTCTTTGTACATAGATATCTGCTATAAAAGTCTGCAAGCTATCACCAGTAACTTTTTTTAACCTTATCAATTCATCGGGAGTGAAACCTAAATCACCATCGCCATCTTGAAAATTAATAGTCATTACTACCGAATCTTTCTTGGTAACACCCAACAAGCCTTGCGAAGAAACGGTTAATACTCGAACATTATTAAAGCTAATTTCTGGAATAAAGCTAAAGTCAGGCTCACCCGTACAAGCGAACATTAAAAGGCAAACTGAGGATATATACAGTATTTTATTTTTCATAAATAATAAACGATAAAATTACAACGGTTGTTGTTTGAAAACTTCGTAAAGATAATGATTTGATTAATTTTGTGATGAATCTTTTTGAATTTTCAAACTTGGTTAATTCTGATTTGGTTTAAATTTTGTCGTCTGGGCGACCCCGTCTTACTATCGTCTGACTGCGTAGAGGGATAATACGCAGTCAGACGATAGTAAGACGGATTCTGAACTTTATTTTATAAATCACAAAAGTCCAAAGATGAGTTACTCGAACAACATTAAGCCAATAATCCCTAAATATACTTTATGCAACAAACTCAAATACTCAAACAAAAAGTTTTAAAACTTCAAACCCAAAATTTCGATGAATTGGCTTTGGAAATTTTCCGTTTTCAGGCTCAACATAATTTAATTTATCAACAATATTTGCAACATCTACCTATTCAAATAGACAAGGTAAAAACAATTGAGCAAATCCCTTTTCTACCGATTGAGTTTTTCAAGACACAAACTGTTGTTACGGGCAATAATTCCATCAAAACCATTTTTGAAAGTAGTGGCACAACGGGACAAAATACTTCTCAACACCACGTAGCCGACCCAGATTTTTATTTAGCAATTGCCGAACAAATTTTTGAAAGATTTTACGGAAAACTCGCTGATTTTCAAATACTTGCCCTGCTCCCCTCCTACTTGGAACGGGCTAATTCGTCCTTAGTTTACATGGTTGAACATTTTATCAAAAAAAGCAATAACCCAAATTCAGGTTTTTTTCTAAATGATTATGAGAAATTAGCGGACATTTTGGAAAAAGGAAAACAAGAGACAGGAGACAGGGAACAAAGAATAGATTTACCCGTTCCCAATAACCAGTTTTCAACCCCTAACCCCCAACAGGAACGCCTGCCGTCCCTAAGACCTAAAACCTTATTAATCGGTGTAACCTTCGGCTTATTAGATTTTGCCGAATCGGGTACGGCAGGGGTTCCTGTTGATTTATCCTTTCTGAAAGACCGCAATGATTTAATTGTGATGGAAACGGGCGGGATGAAAGGGCGAAGGAAAGAGCTTTTGCGAGAAGAAGTCCACGAGATTCTGACAAAGGCTTTTCACGTGGATACCATTCATTCAGAATATGGCATGACGGAACTTTTATCACAAGGCTATTCTTCGGGCGAGGGCATTTTTGATTTGCCAGTTTCCATGAAAATCCTATTCAGAGACGTTAATGACCCATTTTCTTACGTGCAGAACGCTCGTTCAGGAGGTCTCAATGTGATTGATTTAGCAAATATTGATTCTTGTTGTTTTATTGAGACGAAGGATTTGGGAGCAGTTTTCAGTGAACAGTCGGGCGGCGAACTGCTATCAGTAAACAGTGAACAATCGGTCGCATCAAAATTCAAGATTTTAGGTCGATTTGATAATTCGGATATAAGAGGGTGTAATTTGATGATTAGTTAGAGTATAGGACGAGATTTTTGCCGTTGGAAGTGTATTGTTAATAGCGGAAATTGGTGAAATTGTAGAGACAATTTTACCAAAAACTAAAACCCACTACCATAATTAGTTGTCCGTCTCCGAGAAAGTTTTAATTCTTGTAATAAAGACGACAAAACCCCAATATTAAACTCATAACTACTGCCACGACCAGAATACTGGCTGGCGATGGGTGTCCACCTAAATGATGCCTGCCAGCAGTGAAGGTTGCGGGTAACTTCAATATTGGTCAGCGTTACGCTTTTATAAACGAAGTCATAACCCGAAGTTAATTTGAAATTCCACTTCTCGGTTAGCTTCAAATTACCATTAAAAGTAACGGCACTCACAATGACGGCAGGGGCAAAACCCACCTTGTTCATGTTATACTGATAACTAAATTGAAACTGCCACGGCACACTCCAATCCACATAATCATTGATATTTCTATTAATTTGCTTGACCTGCGAATCTGAAGCGTTATTGTCAGGATTAGGATTTTGCTTGGGTTTATTCGCCCCCGCTGGTTGAAAACTCTTGCCTATGGAGAAACTTAGATTAGAAAGCGAGGGAGCTTTATATTCATCCACTCGTGAACCAACCAACGATGAGCCATCCTGAATATACTTATACGGGTCAAATGAACCGTTCAAGTTAATATCAAATTTTTTGACCCTCGAAGCGGCTGAAAAATTGATGGGAGAAAGTTTATATTCCCTCGCAAAGAAATTGTAATTACTTGATATGGCAAGGTTATCCAATAAGGTTATTTTCTCAAATTCCTTCGCTGCCGTATCGGTTTTTGATTTCACTTTCGCCTCAAAAGTGTTGGAAAGACTCAAACTAATACCGCCCGACTGACTGCCATAATTAGTCTGAGTTGGATTAAATACCGAAATCCTTCTGAATGACCCTTGTCTAATCGTCCCATCCACATCCTTGGTTGTTCCTTTGGTACTTACTTGAACATCTTGATAAAAATTGTAGCTGGGGTCGGTAAAATCGGGGGTGTAATTGGCACTGATTGAGGGAGTTATGATGTGCCGAATCCCTTTCAATCTGCCTTTATTAAAGTTGATTGTTCCGTAAAGACGGGTGTTCATACTGGCAGAGAAAGAATATTGATAATCTGCATTGAGTCCACCTCGCAAAGTATCAATATCAACCACCCCGTTTCGTGCCAAGGTATCGCTGGCGTAGGGAAGAAAACTAATTTTTCTGCCTTTACTATTCACATAACTTTCTCCAGGTTTTAGGAATTTATAACCATATTTTTGCCGATAAACATTTCCCGAAAGACTCATCCCTGGCGTTAGGTTTATGTATTTTCCTAATTTGATATTAGGTAATGCCAGAGGAATGGTATAGTTCATTTTGAAATTAGCGTTCTCTAAAATTGTGGGAAGATTATCAACAAAAGAAATTACACCATCACGGGCTAAATTGGGTTGTTGATTGGCAGTAATCCGTGGGTCCACAATTTGTCTTGGGCGGTTTGGGTCAGTATCAAGCGTATCTTTCTTACGGTTTACGTTATACGGCAAACTGTTGTAGGAACGATTATCCAAGGCGATTTGGTTGGTTAAACCTATCGAACCGTTGAAATCTAAACCAATCCGCAAACCGTCCCAAAACTTCTCCGTAACCGCTTTTTTACTCTTCAAAGGCTGAAACTGGTTCAATCCAAACGAAAAATTATTGTTTACATTGGTTGCCTTCGTAATGGTATTTTGGTCAGCTTGCAAACTCAAACTGGTACGAATATTTTGCCCAAAATTCTTAGAATATTGAACCGAAGAATT
>JBBRMR010000032.1:0-49479 GCA_038230735.1 Cytophagales bacterium | reverse complement strand
TTAAATTACTGTTAAAATCATAATTGTACTTGTCTTTGATACAGAATATTGCTAATTTAGTATTTAGTTTTATCAGTTTCCTGACCCAAAATACTATAACTCACTAACTTCAATGAAAAGAATTTTCCTAATCAATTCCTTAATTTTTATTTCTCAAGGTCTTTTTGCTCAACAGGGTATCTTGACCGCCTCCGCAAAAAAAGATTCAACAGGCGTTTTTATTGGCGATATGCGAGCCACCGAACAAGTAGAGTCGGCGGGTGTTGCCCGTAAATTTGCCATTACGAATCTAAAAAAAAATCTTGATGATTTAGATAAAAATAACAAAAATAACATCTTAGCTGATGCGAGCAACAGTAATGAGCGAAATTTGAATAGTGATATATTTGCTACTTATCTTTCACGATTGGATAAAAAATATAAGGGAGATGTCCGTTCAATTGAGACGGATAACATTCGTGATATTTTTCAGATTGAGCAAAAAAGCGAAATTAAAAAGCGTCATTCAAGCGTGGTGTCGGCTCAGTGTTTAAGTAATAAAAATGATGGTAAATTTATCAAATTGAAAGATTTGGATGGCGAAGAAATAATCGGTTATCCACTTGAATCTTTTAAAGGAAATTCGAGATACGGTCTTGTTGAGAATTATCATCAAGGGTTTGCTCGTATCAAAAAAGACCAAGTTTTTGGCTTCTTGAACTACTGTGGAGACGAAGCAATTCCATGCCAATACGAAAAAGCCGAGCCATTTAATGATGGTAAAGCATTGGTAAAGAAATTTGATTGGTATTATGTGGATGTTTATGGAAACGAAAGTGAGGCTCTCGAAAATATCGTTGATGTGAAAGCACTGAGATTGGGAATCAGTATTGCTAAGTTTAAAAATGGTAAGCAAGCCTTAATTGATAATAGCTTTGACATTAGTAAAAAGCCACTTTCAGAATATTATGACGAAATTGTAACTTTCAATAATGAGCTTTTTCGGGTACGTATTGGTAAAAGTTTTGGTTTAATTAAAATTGATGGAACGACTAAAATTGATGCTATTTATGATAATATCAATGCCACCACTGAGCAGGGTAGATGGATGATTATTGAACAAGCCAAGAAAGTTGGTCTGATGGATACCGAAGGAAATATCAAGATTAAGCCATCTTTTGAATCAATTATTAATATCACACTCGACCCCAGTTTAGAGTCAAATGCCAATTTGGGTATCGCCAAAGACGAAGCTGGAGTCAGATTAATTGATTTTAAAGACTTGAAAACCAGCAAGACTTATTCCTCGATAAGTGATTTTAATAAATATGGATTAGCTCAAATTAAAGATGGAAAATATGCAGGATTTATTAATACAGAATTGAAAGTAGTGGTTGAAACCGCTTATTCAACCTTAGGAAACTTCAATCAATATGGCTTGGTTTCTGCTTGTAAAACGAATGCAAATGGAGCAAATAAATGCGGATATATCAAATTTGATGGTACAGAGATTATTCCTATTAGTTTTGACGAAGTAGCTAATTTTAATAGATATGGCTTAGTGGTAGTTAAAGAAAATGCTAAGAATTGCAGTATTCCTTCGGGTAATTGTCGGGTAGATGTGGTGTATGACAAAAATGGAAATTTGGTCATCGGCAAAACTAATGAAGTTGCTCCAATTGGTATAAAGTACATAACTACTGATACCATTTTCAATGGAAATTTTAATGTTGTCAGAACCATAAATCCATTAAAAAATGGCGATGATATGCCCGAAGAATACAACTTAGTGGACAGAAGTAGTTTCAAAAGAGTTACTCAACAAAGTTATTTGAGAATCAAAAAATATGATACTAATTTACTTTTTCCAGTCTTCAAGGATTCAAAATGGGGTTTGATTGACACCACAGGAAAAACCGTTGCCAAACCAGCTTATAAAGACATTATGATTTCTACGGAGGGGTTATACGGGGTGAAGTTTGATAATAACAAATACGGCTTTATTGACAAAAAGGGAAAAGTTCAAATTGCCTTTGACTATGATGAAGTTAGACCTTTCAACAATGGTCTATCAATCGTTTCGAAAGGGACGGGAAAATTAGGGGTAATAAATCGTTTCAATGCTAAAATTGCCCCTTGTTACTTTGTTGAGGTGAACATTTTGCCAGCTACCAAACAGTTTGAATTACTGGATGTTACTGGTAATAAATTTATCCTAAATAGCAACGGAGACTGCGTAACGAACTGTACCAAATTTGATGAAATAAGAAAATTAGCGAATCAATAGTCTCCTTGAAATATAGCATAAATAAAAATCCATTACCTTTGTCGGGTAATGGATTTTTTTATTTAAACCGAAGCCAAATGTTACTGTATAATATTACCTATAATATCGACCAAAATGAAGAGCAAGACTTTTTGGATTGGATGCAAGATGTTCATATTCATCAAGTTATGATAACGGGGTTTCCAAAGTCATTCAAAGTTTTAAAATTATTAACCGAAATTGATAATGGCGGCGTAACCTATTCCGTACAGTATGATTTTGACAGTAAAGACGGTTTTGAAGTCTTTGAAAATGATTATTTAGACGATTTGCACGATGAAGTTGATAAACGTTATCGGGGTAAATATGTCCATTTTGCCAGTCTTTTGGAGGAAATATAATTTACTCTAACAATTTTAAAATATCACTTAAAATAGCGGGGTCGCTGGGACGTTTTGCATTGTTATCAACTATTTCGCCCTTCTTGTTCATCAACATATAACGGGGGATAGATTGCAATTTAAAAAACTTAGCCGCTGGCGATTCCCAACCACCCATTGAGTGGATATTAGTGCCATTTTCCAACTTCATATCAATCATGGCTTTCTTCCAATTATCCGCCACTTCGTCAATTGAAATATAGAGGAAAACCACTTGCTTTTTTTGTTTGTCGTTCAGTTTTTCGTGAAGCATCTTTGAGAATGGAAACTGCTGGCGGCAAGGTCCGCACCAAGAAGCCCAAAAGTCCAGATAAACTACTTTCCCTTTCAAATCTGCCAAAGAAAGTGTATCTCCCTTTTCAGTAACTCCTTTAAACCATTTCTTTCCATCATCTTTCTTTTTGGTAACTTCTTCATCCTTTTTTACCATCAATTCACCACATTTTTCTTTGACCATTGCCGTATATTTTTCAGAATTTGGGGTAATATTCAAAGCCGCAAAAGTATTTCTAATGGTTGAAGGTAAACACACAAGGCATTGGTTTTCAAGTATATAAGCTAAATAAAACTGATAGGCACTTGCTGGTAAATGTTCACGGGCGAATTTATGTTTATCTTCTATGGCTTTGTTCATATCGGCATATTTCACGAATGCGTGTTCTTTGGAATTAAAATAAGTAGCGTAATAAATCAAGAAATTACGATATGCCGAAGAAATCATAGCGGTTTCGTCTTGAATTTTTTTTTCATCTAAACCTTCCAAAAGCGTGGAGGGTAAAGAGATTACTTGCGTTTGACCAACATTGGCATTACCTCGCACAACGGGATATGCCAAAATATAATACCAATAATTCCAGCGAATTTGATTTTCAATGTACTTCTTGAACTCTTCCGAAAACTTAGATTGTTCTGGATAGGATTTATAGAAATCAGACTGAGCTTTTTTAGCATCAAATAATCCCATTTCCAAAACATCAATGGGGGTTTCTGCAATTTTAGCAAACATCAATTGAGAACTGAAATTAGCTTTGAATTTTTGGTAAAATTGCTCTAAAAAAGCGTTCTCAATCTCACGGTTTCCTTTGAAAATCAAGGTTTTATGTACATCTTTTCCATCAAAACCTAATTCAACTTTATCACCTTTGGCAATGAATAAAATGATTTGTTGTTTCTGAAAACGCAATTCAATAATGGCATTTTTTTCAATATCTAAATCAAATTTGAAAGATTTATCATTAACAAAAAGCTGTTGCTGAGTTTGCGGTTTTAACCCCAACAAAAGTGGGTCATAAATCAAGGTGAGCGTATCAGATAAGGCATTTTCTACCTTCCCTGAAATAGTAACATTTTGAGCAAAGGTTGTTAGTGAGACGATTGAAAATAGCAGTATTAGTATTTTTTTCATGGGATGAATTTAATTTTACAAGATTTTATTCAAAAATCATGCTGATGATTTTTAGTGAACCAAAGCCTTTCTGGAAATCAGCTCTGGCACTCTTTTATGAAGAAATCTCCGAGTGGCATTTGCCCATATTTCATAGCCTTTTTTGTTCAAATGCAATTTATCGGCTACAAAAATATCGGTCATCAGCTCACCATTAGGCAGGTAAAAATCTTTCTGAATATTCACAAAATAAAGGTTTTTTCGAGGCTTACAAAATTTTCTAATAGCTCGATTTACAACACGTTGTTTCTCCAAAATGGCAGTTCTTGCCAAACTGGGACGAATTGAACAAAATGCCACCTTTGTCTCGGGTAATTTGGTTTTTACCATTTGGACTAACTCTTTAAATTCTCTAACCACGGAATCTGGATTTTCACCTGCGTTTAGGTCATTATCACCTTCATAAACCAAAATCATTTTGGGCTTATATTTTGCCACAATTCTATCAAAATAAAAAATTAAATCGCTCATTTGCGAACCTCCAAATCCTCGATTTATAACGGGAAAATCCTTTAAATCTTGTTCATACGTTAGCCAAAAACGGAAAGTTGAACTACCCGCCAAAAGTAACTGTCCTTCTGCGGGCAATGAGACAGAATCTTTGGTTTCAAAAGCCTTTATTTCAGAAAGAAAATTCTGAGAAAAAGAAAAGAAACTTATTAAGAAAATAAGCGTGGTTAATAATATTTTGTTTACCATTGTATTGGAGTTAAACCCTTGCTAATCAGGTACTTGTTAGCCTGTGAAAAATGTTTTGTACCAAACCAACCCCCATAATTGGCAGCCATTGGCGAAGGATGTTTTGCTTTTAAAACACAGTGTTTAGATTCGTCAATCACCTTTCCTTTGTCTTGGGCATATTTTCCCCAAAGCATAAAAATAACGTTTTCTTTTTCTTCGGAAACGCATTTTATCACCGTATCCGTAAAAGTTTCCCAACCTTTTTTCTGATGTGAACCCGCCTCGCCTGCCCGAACGGTCAGCGTAGAATTTAACAATAAAACGCCCTGACTCGCCCAACGTTCCAAATTACCAGAACGGGGAATGGGAATATCTAAATCATCTTTGATTTCCTTAAAAATATTTTGCAACGAAGGAGGCGATTGCACACCATCATTAACTGAAAAAGACAATCCATTAGCTTGATTTGCTCCGTGATAAGGGTCTTGACCAATTATGACTACTTTTGTAGTGTCAAAAGAACACTTATCAAAGGCATTAAAAATTAACCTGCCAGGCGGATAAACGACCGTTGAGGCATATTCTGCCTTAACAAACTCAATCAAATTACTAAAATATGGTTTCTCAAACTCTGGTTCGAGATGCTTTTTCCAAGATTCTTCTATTTTTACATTCATATTTGTTGAAAAGAAATTGACATTAATGAACTTATCATGTAAATTTCGATAATTAAATTGTTAAATAATCATACTCGAAACAAAAATGGTATCGGCAATCACTCAGGGCGTTAAAGTAAGTGTCCAAACGGAATTTCAACCACAATATTCTAATCCGTTTCAGGCTCATTTTGTTTTTGCTTATCACGTAAGAATTCAAAATGATAGCGATTACACCGTTAAACTGATGCGTCGTCATTGGTTTATTTACGATGCCAACGGACAAATGCGTGAGGTTGAAGGTGAAGGTGTGGTTGGGCAACAACCAACGCTCGAACCTGGTCAATGTTATGAATATACCAGTGGTTCAAACTTGAATACTTCGTTGGGTAAAATGGCGGGTACGTATCAAATGGAACGCATTTATGACGGAAAAAAATTCAGTGTCATTATACCAGATTTCACGCTGATTGCTCCTTTTAGAATGAATTAATTTCAGTTTCGAGTAATGAGTATTGAGCATTAAGACCACAACTCATAATTCAGGCATAATCCCCGAACATCGAATTACGAACAACACTTCCCCAAATGCTAAAATACTTTTTTAAATTTCTTCTTGCTTCTAAAAACGAACATTCTCTTCATTCTCCCTTCGTCTTTGATTTATATACAAAAATCATAACAGACCAAAAAATACTTCCAATTTTTACAGAAATTGAAAATTTGAGAAAAAAACTCCTCAAAAATAGAATGGTTATTGAAATTACTGATTTTGGAGCAGGGTCGAGAATTTATAAAACTAATCAAAGACAAATTCGACAAATTGCGAAAAATGCCGAGAAAGTTCCAAAGTTTGGCAGATTGCTTTTTCGACTCATTCAACACTTTAAACCCTCCATTATTTTCGATTTAGGCACTTCATTAGGTATCACAACTCTCTATGAATCAAAGGCTTGTGAGTCTGGGAAGATTTACACCTTTGAAGGTTGTCCTGAAACCGCAAAGGTTGCGAAAGAGAATCTAACGATTTTGAATTGCCAAAATGTTGAAATGATTGTAGGAAATTTAGATGAAACTTTATCCAATAAACTCAATGAAATTGAAAATTTGGATTTTGTTTTTTTCGATGCTAATCATCGCTACGAACCAACCGTAAGATATTTTGAAAGGTGTATGGCAAAAGCAAACGAAGAATCCGTTTTTGTTTTTGATGATATTCATTGGTCAGAAGAAATGCACAAGGCTTGGGAATATATTTCAAAGCATGAATCGGTTATGATTTCGATTGATTTATTTTTCGTAGGATTAGTTTTTTTTAGAAAAAATCAGCCGAAGCAACATTTTGTACTGCGTTACTGAGAAGAAATAATCTCATCCATCAATTTAATCGATATATTTCCCTTTCCAATAATCTTTTTACCCTTATCCAAAATATAAATCGTGGGCGTAAACTGAGCATCAAATTCTTGATAAAGATTCAACTTGCCCGTTTTATCAATGACATTAATAAAAGACTCTGATTTATATTCCTTGATAAATGCCCTCCAAGTCTCTACGTTATTGCCAAATATGGGAGCAAAAACCTCAATATTTTTGGCTTTATTTTCCTGAATATATTTGACTAATTGTGGCGTAAATGCTTGACAATGACCACAATCTGCTCCATAAATATAGAGTATAGTATTTTTAGCTTTCACGTCATACAAACTTTTTTCCTTTCCGTTTACATCACTCGCTCGAAGGTTAGGAATCTGGACGCCAATCAAGAGGTTTTTCAAGTATTTTACTCTTTTTTTAACCAATCTAATGGTCGTAGTGTCCCACATCAGCGGGTCATTGATATAATATTTTTGTAATAAATGTACGAAAATAGCGTCTCTGCCGATGATTTTACTGGTCTCAAAATGATTGGCTAATTTCGTAACAATGTATTTTCTAATTTCGGAAGTCTTGCGAGTTCGGTTCAGAAATTTATCCGTTAAAACTATCAAAGAATCGTTGGGTAAAAAATCCAATTGGTCGAAATAATATTTAATGGGTTGATACAAGAATGGTGTTCTGATGAGTCTATCGTCCGTTAAATCTATATTGTCAAAGTAATGATTTACGAAGAATTTATTGCCCCAAAGTGGGTCTTCCGAGCCATCAGCTAATTTGGGTGCTGATGGTATATCGCTTGCCATTGTCGATTTGATAATCTTCCCCGCAAATGTATTTTCAAAAGCCCTGATAAATTTTTCTTTATAATTAATGGATTCATACTGAGCATTATACATCTGGCTAATTGATGCGGTGTCGGATTTTGTGGATAATTGTTCAATAAGTTTGGCATCTTTGACGGTCTTTTGTTGATAGCTATAAAACAAATCATTTTCTCGAGAACCGAAGAATTTTATGGTATTGAAAATATCTATAATACTTGCTTCAAAAGAAAAACGTTGTTCTCCAATTAACATATCAAAACTCTGCGAATGTCCGACCATTACATTATACATCCCACCCTTCAAAGGCGTTTTACCTTGAAAAACAATTGTTCCATCTGAACTGGCTTTGGAAGAATCCTGAACGAAATTCTGGTTTTCGTAATAATAGGTTAAGTAGCAAGTGGAATCTTTTAATCCTTTAATTCTGCCGCTAATGCTGTAACCTTGGGCGAGTGAATTGAAGGATATAAAGAAGTAAAAAAATAATTTTATCATTGAAAAACTACGCATAAGTATTATGTTTTCAGATAATTATAACATTTAACAAACGGAAGTCGTCCTTCAAAAGGACGACTTCCGTAAATTTCTGTATAGTTTATTGTTGATTACTTCCCACCCTTCACTTTCTCTTTCTCATGAGCCAATTGACGGCGGTGAAAGTCCACAAAATCTTCAATTTGCTCGACTGGTAAACGTTTGGCGATAATCTTTTTGTCTTTGTCCAATACATACACAACGGGCGTTGCATATACATCAAAAGTGTTTTTGAAATCGGTATAATATTCTTCTTTTCCCGTCTGGGGATTTTTGTGAATATCAATGCCATGAATCATGTCTTGTAACTTAAATTCTTGAATAAATTTCTTCCATTTAACGGTTGTACGGTCAATCGAAGCGGCAATTACTCGTACATTTTTAGTCTTTAAACTTTGATAGGCTTTTGCCAATTTCGGGGCTGATTCACGGCAATGACCACATTCGGGGTCATAAATAAATAGAACGGTATAGTCAGCCTCAATTTTAGGAATCTGTATTTCACGCCCCAGTGTATCTGATAAAAACATATCTGGAAAAGTTTTTCCTACTAACAGCGGCTTCAAAACCGCTACTCTTTCCTTCATTTTTCTTACCGTTGAAGTATCCCAAAGTGCTGGTTCGCCGATATAATATTTCTCTGCCATGTGAACAAAAGCACCATCAGTACCCAAAATTTTTGGGCTTTCGTAGGTACTTGAAATCTTGTAAACGATGTATCTACGCACATCACGACCTTTGGCACGAGCTAAAACAAAATCTGCCTCCTTCGAGATAGAATCCGAAGCCTGAACCGTCAAATCATCAAAATAGCGTTCTATTTTCTTTTGCAAAAAAGGGGTACGCATCATGCGGTCATCGTTCAAATCAACATTATCCCAAAAATGATTTTTGTAGTATGAAAATTGATATTGATAAGATGCCGTAGTATCTGCCTTTGTGAGAAGTGGCTTACTAAAAGGGGGAATTTCGGGTTCTTGCGATGCTTTGATGAGTTTTGTTACAAACATTCCATCATTGGTTTTCATCCAATCTTTCTGAAATTGTGTTATATCGGCTTGCAATTTTCTGATTTTTCCACTCGCCAACATTGAATTATTCATCTTTTTCTCCATTTCTAAGACCTTCATTTCCTCAAATTTTGAAGACATATCCTGTTGGAATTTAAAAAACACTTCATTCTCTTTTGACCCTTGAATCTTCATTTTATTAATCAGATTGACGGTATCAGTTTCAAAAGAAAACTCTTGGTTTCCAATCACGATGTCCACGTATTTATTTTTGGGTAATGATACCAAATAGAGTCCTTCGGGCAAGGTTTTATTTCCCTCAAAATGGAAATTTCCCTGAGCATCGACTTTTGCAGTATCTTTGATAACTTGCTGATTATAACCAAAGTAATGAGCCAAAAAAACGGTGGTGTCCTTTATTCCGTTCACTTTACCTTTAATTGAAAAACCTTCTTTGGTTTGAGCAAATATATAATTTGACAAAAGTAATAGATAAACAAGTGGTAATTTTTTGAATAGTATTTTCATGTTTTGTGATAGTAATTTTTGCTTTTTGGATTGAAAAATACGCATTAAATTAATCAGAATTCACAATGTACAACGAAATATTAATTGTTTTGATTGTAATTTTGTTACATACAAAACAAAATATCTTTCAAAGTTACGTCAATGCTTGATATTTAAAAATCAGTCCTTGAAAATTAACCGTATGTATTACCTCATAACCCACACTAAAACTCAATTCTTATGCAAAAAAACACGAAACTTCTCCGATACGTTTTTATTACGTTCGCTTTGTTTGCCACCATGTTTTCGTACTATATTTGGCAAATCACCAAAACTCCCAATTATGATGTTGATGAAAAGAAAGGATTCGCTTTATTAATTCCGAAAGGAGCAAATTTTGAGGTAGTTTGGGATTCACTCAAAGCTCACAAAATTGTGCGTGATGAACTGTCCTTTAAGTTTTTAGCCAAGATGTTAAAATACAAAGATAATGTTCGTGAAGGGCGATATATCATCAAAGCAAATATGGGGAATTATGAGGTAATTAAGAAACTTCGTTCGGGTGAACAAGATCCTATTAAGCTGACTTTCAATAATATACGTTTAAAAAGCGATTTGATTCATAAGATTGGTAACAAGTTTGAATTTGATTCTACTGCCCTTGCAAAAGTCTTGGTAGATACGGCAACGGTTCAAAAATATGGTTTCACCAATGAGACTTTTATGTGTATGTTTCTCCCAAATACTTACGAAGTTTTTTGGAATACAACCCCTAATGAACTCTTGGAAACCATGAAAACATGGTACGATAAATTCTGGACGGAAGCACGTAAACGCAAAGCAAAAGAGATTGGATTAGACCCCATAAAAGCCCAAATCATGGCTTCAATTGTGGAGGCAGAAACCAAAAAAGCGGATGAAAAACCACGGGTTGCGGGGGTGTATATGAACCGTTTGCGAATGGATATGCCCTTAGGAGCCGACCCAACGGTGATTTTTGCTCACCAAGATTTTACCATAAAAAGGGTAACGAAAGCATTATTAGAAATTAATTCTCCTTACAATACTTATCGAGTGTTGGGTTTACCTCCTGGACCTATAAATTTACCCGATTTGGCTTCAATTGATGCAGTTTTGAATTACGAAAAACACGATTATATGTATTTCTGTGCAAAGGAAGATTTTTCGGGCTATCACAATTTTGCCGTTACTTATTCAGACCATTTGAATAATGCCAAAATCTATCAAAATGCTTTGAATATGAGGAAAATACTTAGATAATGTTTCAACACAATTCACAATACCGAGTACGATACGCTGATACTGACCAAATGGGTTATGTCTATTACGGAAATTATGCCCGTTTGTATGAAATCGGTAGGGTAGAGGCACTCCGTAGTTTGGGTTTTAGCTATAAAGAAATGGAAGCATCGGGTGTGATGATGCCCGTATATGAAAACAAATCTCGGTATATTGCACCCGCTTTATACGATGAATTATTGACCATCAGAACATCCATCAAGACTATTCCAGCGGCCAGAATCGTTTTTCATTACGAAATATTTAACAGTTCCGATACGCTCGTACATACAGGAGAAACAACTTTGGTATTCGTAAAAATGGAAAATAATCGCTTGACATTAGCCCCGAAAGGTCTGGTAGAGAAATTGAATGCGTTTTTCGCTTAAATTATGCTTGAAAAATTACAAAATACCAAGCCATATAAAAACATAAAAATAGTATGGCGAAAATTTCTTTTGCTTGATTCCATTGCTAAAATTTATAAAGTGCTGAAAGTGCTTATAAATAAGTTGATTCAGTTTGATATTGATGTGCGGGCGGCGGCGGTTGCTTTCAATTTTACCTTGGCGATATTCCCTTCCATCATCTTTATGTTTTCGCTGATTCCTTATATACCATTGGAACACCTTGATGACAAAATTATAAATCTATTATCGACCGTGATGCCAGCAGGTATCTTTAAAGAAGCGAAAAATACGATTGTTGAAATTGTGAGTAAACCGCAAGGAGGAATTTTGTCATTGGGTTTTATTTTCGCCCTTTATGCCTCCACAAGTGGTGTAATGGCATTAATGAGAGCATTTAATACGGCGAATAGAACAGTAGAACGAAGAGGATTTATTAAGGCTCGTCTAATTGCAGTAATGATAAATTTCTTATTGACTTTTGTATTGTTATTGGCAATTTTAGTATTAATTGTTGGCAGATTATCCGTTGATTTTCTTTTTGACGAAGGTATTTTGAATCGAGATATAACTTTTTACACTATCCAATTTCTATCGTATATCGTTATCTTTTTTGTTTTCTTCATTACCATTTCTATCATCTATTATTTTGCTCCCATGAGTCATAAAAGATGGAAATTTGTCAATACGGGTTCTATTACCGCCTCAATTCTGACCATTCTGATTACCAATTTATTTTCCTATTACCTTTCAAATTTTGCCTCTTACAATCGTCTTTATGGAACAATCGGTACCTTTATTGCCCTGATGGTTTGGCTGTATTTGGTTGCTATGATACTTATTTTAGGATTTGAAATCAATGCAAGTATTCAAGAAACTAATGATAATGAGGATAATAAAAAAAAGCAACCTTCATAGAAGATTGCCTTTCCAATAACCCTAACCCATAAAAATCAATGAAGACATGATGTCTTTCATATTTCTATACTAATTATATTTACCAACACCGTGCCATTTTTTTAACTTCTTGAATTTAATTTTGATATGCTAAAAGAAAAACCGCTTGTAACGGTTATTGCTCTTTGTTATAATCATGAAAGATTTGTTCTGGAAGCCTTGCAATCGGTTGTGAATCAGACTTATAGCAATATTGAACTGATTATTGTGGATGATTTTAGCATGGATAATAGTGTAAAAAATATTTTGAAATTTTTAGAAAATAATTCTTCTTTCAAAATAAGTTTCAATAAAAGTAACGTAGGAAATTGTCGTTCTTTCAACCAAGCCCTTGGAATTGCAAAAGGAAAATACATCATTGACTTTTCAACAGATGATGTAATGTTGCCCGAAAGGATAGCGAATCAAGTTGAAAAGTTTGAAGAATGCTCGGATAAAGTTGGCATAGTTTATAGCAATGGACTTTATATTGATGAAAATTCAGAACCATTAAATGGTGGGCAAGTTCTTGATAATTCATTCATGCCCGAAGGTAATGTTTATAAGCAGTTTTTAGAAGGTTCGTTTCTAATCCCTTGCACGATGATGATTAGAAAAATCGTTTTAGAACAATTAGGAGGATATGATGAAAACTTGGCTTATGAAGACCTTGATTTCTGGATTCGCTCTTCACGTACATGGGAATACGCTTACATCCCTCAAATTTTATCCTATCAAAGAGTTGTTAAAGGTTCTTATTCATCTAATTTCTACAAAAGAAATAATTTATTGATTCCCTCTATTATTGAGATTTGTAAAAAGGCATTAGCACTCAATAAAACCGAAGAAGAAAATCAGGCTTTATTAGTCAGAATGAGGGCAACCATAATAAAATGTGTGCTTTCCGAGAACTTTCAGGCGGGAAAAGAACTTACTAAGATGATTGAAGACTTGAACGGACATAATTTTAAAAGTTGGTTATTTTCAAAAATATTACTGTTAAAATTACCCTTCGGTCTAATTTCAAATCAATACGTTGAATTCAGGAGATTTTTAAAATTTAGATTTTGATATGAACCTCGAAAACTCAAACCGAAATAATGGCAGAATTTATAAAACTATACGAAAAAAGTACCGATATGCGTAAAATTGAGCAAATCGTTACGTGTCTGAAAAATGGCGGGCTAATTATTTATCCGACCGATACCGTCTATGGAATGGGTTGTGATATTCATAATACTCGGGCGGTGGAAAGGATTTGCCAGATAAAGGGAATTAAGCCCAATAAAAATAACTTCTCCTTCATTTGCCATGATTTGAGCAATATTGCCAACTATGCAAAGGTTTCAACGGCGGCTTTTAAAGTGATGAAAAAGAATCTGCCAGGACCTTTCACCTTTGTTTTAGACGGTACAAACCACGTTCCGAAAGTATTATCACAGAGCAAAAAGACCGTTGGTATTCGTATTCCAGACAATAACATTACGTGTTTGATTGTGCAAGAATTTGGAAATCCCATCATCACAACTTCGTTGCACGATGACGATGATATTTTGGAATATCCAACTGACCCAGAATTAATTTTTGAGAAATTTCAACATTTGGTTGATATTGTGATTGACGGAGGGTACGGAAAAAATGAACCTTCCACCATTGTAGATGCCACAACTGACGACTTTGAGATTATTCGCCAAGGGGTAGGGGAGTTGTTGATTTGAAAAATTTCATTAAAAAATTCCCGAAAGTAAGAAGAACTTTCGGGAAGTGTAGCACCAATACGAGAAAAATTAAAGAATATATTGACTCAAATCACGATTTTTTACCATGCCTCCGAGTCTTTCAACAACCAATTCTTTTCCAACAACCACTTTTTCATCAGGCTTAATCAAATCTGGAATATCAAACATCAAATCGTTCAATAGTTGAGACATAACGGTTTGTAAACGCCTCGCTCCAATATTTTCAACTTCCGAATTCACGGCAAAAGCAATTCTGGCTACTTCCAAAAGAGCTTCATCGGTAAATGATAACTCAACGCCTTCTGAGGCAAATAATGCTTCATATTGTCTGGTTAATGCTCCTTTGGGTTCTTTCAAAATTCTGAAAAAATCTTCCTCTTTCAAACTTTGTAATTCCACCCGAATCGGAAAACGTCCCTGCAATTCTGGAATTAAATCACTCGGTTTTGATACGTGAAATGCACCTGCCGCAATAAACAAAACGTGGTCGGTATTAATTACACCGTATTTAGTATTCACCGTTGAACCTTCCACGATGGGCAATAAATCACGCTGAACTCCTTCACGACTTACGTCCGCACCACTACTACCGTTAGCCCGTGAATTAGCAATTTTATCAATTTCGTCAATAAAAATAATCCCTAAATTTTCTGCTTTCCTGATTGCCTCCTCTTTCACCTCATCCATATCAATCAATTTAGCGGATTCTTCTTCTAACAACACTTTACGAGCATCGGCAATGGTCATTTTGCGTTTTTTCTCACGTTTGGGTAACATTCCACCAATCATTTCCTGAATGTTCATCATTGCCATTTCATCAACGGGACCACCCATAATTCCTACCGCAGTGGGGTTATGAGAACGAATCTCTACATCAATTTTACGGTTCTCTAATTCACCTCTTCTCAATTTTTCTCTGAATAATTCACGAGTTTTATGGTTCAATTCTTCGTCCGTTTCGGGTATTTCTGTCGTTGATTCAGACTTATCGCCTTTCTTTTTCTTCGTGGCTTTTCCTATTGCTGGCACAAGGGCTTCCACAATAATTTCTTCAACGGCTTCTAATGCTTTTTCTCTAACTGCCTCTTTTCGAGACACTTGCACTAAATGAACCGATGATTCTACCAAATCACGCACCATTGATTCCACATCACGACCTACGTAACCGACCTCTGTAAATTTTGAGGCTTCAACCTTTGTAAAAGGGGCATCTGCTAATTTTGCTAATCGACGAGCAATCTCGGTTTTTCCTACGCCCGTAGAACCAATCATTAAAATGTTATTGGGTGTAATTTCCTTTTGCATTTCCTCGGGAGCGTTCATACGTCTCCAACGATTGCGAAGAGCAATGGCTACATTTTTTTTGGCATCATGTTGCCCGATGATGTGCTTATCAAGTTCCGCAACAATCTGTTTTGGGGTTAGGGCATCTAAGTTTATTGACATAATTTGTTAGCTATGTGCTATTTACTCTATAAATTAAAAATTGATTTCTTTTATTTTTTAGCTAATATTTTTCTATCTATCGCTATTCATCCTTGACTATTTTTGCAAATTTACTTAATAAACTTTCCCAAATTACAAACTACCCCAAAACTGTTTAGATTTCCTGCCGTATTATAGCCTGCGTATGAATAAGAAAAATCCAAGAACTTTGTTTTAAATAAAAATCCTACTGAAAAACCTGAAAAACCATCAATATTTTGCTGACTCAATTCCTTGTTTCTGAGATGATTGTAACCCGCTAAAATATTAAAGTTTTTGCTCAACAATAATTCTGTCCCAATCACAAAATGACGAGCTACATTATCTACCGCACTTACTTTATTTTCAATAATATTTCCACTCAAATCCTTCTTAATGATGGTTTTATTTAAGTAAGAAATGTCATATTTGTATAAATGATGAGCCGTGATTGAGAACCTAACGGGCATATACTGTGGTTTGAAAGTTACGCCCATCAATACATCAAGGGGTAAATCAGGATTTTCGAATGGGCTAAAGTTCTTCAATTGTATGCCAATATTCTTAACGGCAATAGCGTAACTTAAATCTTGTTTGGGATGCTTGAAAACTCCCCCAAAATCCATTAAAACTGCGGAGGCGGAATAACTTTCAATAACGGAATTGACAAACTTAAAATTACCCCCAAAAGTAATATTTCCTTGCCTACGGGCATAAGATAAAGTGAATGCGACATCATTGACCGAGAATTTCCCCAAAACATTACCCGCTGGATCAGTCAATTGAAAATCTCCATAACTCAAGTATTGCCCAGCCAAGCCAAAAGTATTTTTCTTTATGGTTTTAACATACGCCATCGAAGAATATTTTACGCCCGAAAAGTAAGGTATATAATTGATTGCCAGCAAATTATTTTCAGAAGAATCCAATAGGGCAGGATTTTGGAGAAAGCCGTTGGGGTCTTTGTCAGTCTTAGAAATATTTACCCCACCCAAACCCGAAGTAACAGGATTAGTAGGGATTTTCAGGAAGGTAAAACTGCCATTTCCACCCACTTGTGCCATTGAAGACCAAGAAAAGATGATAAAAAAAAGCGTATACAAAGTTTTAGTCATTATGATTCAAATATACGATGTATTATTTTCTGCGAATATAATTAAAATAGTATTATTAATCATATCGATTATTCATTTAATTAATTTTGTATGGTAAAAATTTCACTATTGTTAGATTATTTTAGCACAACAATTTAATAACACATTATTTAAAATTTGCTAATTCTTGCTAAATATTGATTGATTTCTTGCAAAGTATAATTTTATTTTTTGCCTTAATTTGTTTTTCGACAAATAGTCTATAACCTTTTATTAAAATGAATTCGACTAAGCCTACTTTGAAGGTCTTGGGAAGATTTTGCTTTGTTTTTACTAAATATTTTCTTACTAAAAAAAACTCCGCCAAATACCTTCTTGGGATTATTCCGTTCGTATTTTTTTCTCAGTGGGCAAATGCCCAAATTACCCTCAATTTTCCAGTTCCCCGTGCCATCGTACAAAGGAGTAACGCCAACCAAGCCAATTTGAATATCGCAGGGCGAATAAATATCGTTGCCGATAAAATTGAGGCTCGTTTAGTCCCTCGTGCAGAACAAGTTAGACTTGATACCATCGTGGCTACGGCTTGGCAAATTGTTCAAAATACGCCAAAAGGATTCTTTTCAGGGACTATTTTGGCGAAAGGTGGTTGGTATAATTTGGAAGTACGAGCCATTAAAAATAATGCTTTGGTGGGTAATATAACTACGGTTCAACGAGTAGGGATTGGAGAAGTTTTCGTTTTTGTCGGACACTCAAATGCACAGGGAGGTGCGTATGGATTAACGGGATATACTGCCACCGACGATAGAATTAGTTGCATTGCCGTAGGACAAGAACCCAGCTGTAATGGCACGACTCCTTTCCAACCCGCCACAAGTTCAGATTCGCTTTGGTGTAAATATTTACAAACGGGGGATGCTCAATTTTTACCCGTTCTCAAATTTTCACAGGTTACGGTTGCCTCTGGTATTGCCCCATTTAGTAGCCGTCCGTGGTTTTGGGGTATTATGGGAGATTCTTTGAGTAAGAAATTAAATGTGCCAATTATGCTGTATGGAGCAGCTTTTGGAGGTACAAAAAGTGAACATTGGTACAATGCGGCATTGGGAATTCCTTTCGAGCATGGTTTTATTAAATCAAGTATTTCGATGCCTTATATTAACCTTAAAAATGTTCTTCAATTATACGTTCCGCTTACGGGCATTCGCTCAATTTTGTGCCTGCACGGGGTAAATGAACGCAATGATATTCAGTCAATTATCCAAACTTGGATGGAAGGATATATTGCACAAAGTAGAATTGACAGTAAAATCAATAATCTGGCTTGGATGGTTGCTTTGGATTCTTATTTATTAGACCATAACCAAACACCTTCACCATTTCCCATGAAATTTGACCCCAGAAATGCTCAAACTACGGTGGCGGCTGAACCTTTTAATTTTATGGGACCAGACCTTGACCAAATAATTGATAATGGTGGAGGTTTGGGCGTAAGCGACCGCCCAGACGGTTTACATTTTGGAAATTCAGGCTTAATATTAGCCGCAAATCGTTGGGCAAATGCCATTAATAGTAATAATTTTTTAAAGAATTCTATACCCAAATCAGCCCAGAGTTTCAATGTTCAGAGTGTTGCAACGGGCAATTGGCAAAAAACTAATACGTGGGATTGCAATTGTTTTACTCAGAATTATCAAAGTTTTACGATAAAACCAACGCATACGGTCAGTGTTGATGCTATTAAAGTAAAGCCTCTTAGTTTAATAATTCAAGGAAGGCTTGATTTTAAGAATTTGGGTTCGTTATCATTTTAAATTAATTCAAAAAAAACCCTTACAAGCGTCTCAAATGCTTGTAAGGGTTTAAAATATTCCTCTCTATATTTACTAACCTACTTATTTGGTAAAGGGTAATTAGAAAATAAATTTAGTAGAAAGAAAGTTACTCTCTTGATTTTCAACGATTTGATTCACGATTGCTTTGTTTTCAGCCGTGTCTTTCGTAGCCACAACCGTTCTGATGGAGAACGAACGCAATGCCGCCGTAACTGAAAGCGTCCCTTCTGCCGAATCCTTACGACCCGTGAACGGAAACGTATCGGGTCCACGCTGGCATTGTGAGTTAATATTTACTCGTGAAACCTGATTCACGGCAACGTCCATCAATTCTGAAATCTCAACGGCATCTTTACTGAAAATAGAAACCTGTTGCCCGTGCGATGATTCAATCAAATACTCAATGGGATCTTGAATACTCGTGAAAGATACCACTGGCACAACGGGTCCAAATTGCTCTTCTTCCCAAATCTTCATATCTTTATTCACTGGATAAAGCAAGGCAGGATAAACAATTGATTTGAACATTTCTCCTCCGCCTTCATTCATCACTTTTGCTCCGTGTGCTTTGGCATCTTCAATGAGTTCTTGCAAATATGCAGGTTTGTTTGGTTCGGGTAATGGCGTAATATTCACGCCTTTTTCCCACATCAAACCCACCTTTAATTTACCAATTTCTGCCACCATTTTTGAATTAAACTGATTAACTAAAGATTGATGAACCCACATCATTTTCAAAGCCGTACAACGCTGACCATTGAATGACAATGACCCCAATACACATTCTTTTACCGCTAAATCTATGTCCGCACTTTGCGTAACGATGGCTACGTTCTTGGCATCTAATCCCAAAATAGCTCTCAAACGGTTTACTTTGGGATGTAATTTTTTCAATTCATTCGCCACTTTTGACGAGCCAATCAAGGTTAAAACATCAATTTTACCCGATTGCATCATCTGTGGAACAACCGTACTGCCACGACCATAAACGGTATTGATAACACCCGCAGGAAAAGAACTACGAAATGCTTCTAATAATGGATAATGAAGTAATGTACCGTGTTTTGGGGGTTTGAAGCATACCACATTACCCATAATTAAAGCGGGAATTAGGGTGGTAAAAGTTTCGTTTAAAGGATAATTAAAAGGTCCCATACAAAGCACAACGCCCAAAGGCGAACGGCGAACTTGTCCGATAATCCCTTCCTCAATCATAAATCTTGAAGATGTACGGTCAATGTCCTTCAAGGCACCGATAGTATCATAAATATACTGAACGGTACGGTCAAATTCTTTTTGAGAATCAGCTAATGATTTACCAATTTCCCACATCAAAAGTTTTACCACTTCATCACGTTTGGCAATCATTTGTTGCGTAAATTTCTCAACTGCCTCAATCCTATGGGCAACCGACATCATGGGCCACTCACCACGACCGTTGTTAAAGGCTTTTACGGCTGCATCCAAAGTCTCCATCGCATCAGATGGCTCCGTGATTGGGTATGAACCAATGCGTTTTTGAACCAAACCTTCGGGTGTTTGTATGTATATGGGCGACCACACATCCTGCGTTTTGCCAGCCCAAGCCCGCATTTCACCATTGACTAAATACTCCCGTTGTTCAATGGGTTCAGTTAAATTGTATTCCGAAGGAATTTGCTCCTCGGTGGGGTAAAATTTTTCAAATCTGTTTGTGGACATTTTATTGTTTTGTTAAAGAATTTATGCTTTCTTATATTAACACAAAGTTTGTAAGAAATGATTTTTTATTGCATAATTTCAAGAAATTTATTTTAATACATCAATGAAATAATGGTATAATTATATTTTACTCGTGTTCGTAAAAAAGGAAGTCTTCGTTTTGAAACGAAGACTTCCTTAAAATCTACTCCTTTAAAATGAGTATTTCAAAATAATTTCAACTGATATTCACGACGAAGTTTATTAATCAAGAATTTCTTTTGCAGCGTAAAACTGTTCGGACTTACTTGATTAAATATCGTTTTGAGTTCCTGAAAATGGGTAGGAGAATCCCACAAAAATTTTTCGGAATCTATATTTTTTTCTTCGAGATACTGTTCAAAAATCATTATTTTTCAAATTTAAAGTCTAAATCAGTCAAAAGTCGTAAGTTTAGTGCAGGATTTTCTTATGACTTACCACTTATGACTTACTACTTTTACTATTCTTCCCCAACGTACCGTTTCTCCTTAATAAATTTAGCCACTAACATAAAAATTACGGCTTCAATAAACATTAATTTTACGAAAAACCAGTAATAACTTGCTCCTGTGTATTGAGCAAAATATCCTTTGTTGGCAATACTTTCATTCATCAAAGCTACCATGAAATTTCCTAATGAAACCGTCATTAAGCCAATAGCCGCCATTGTACTTTTCATGTATTTGGGCGAGTTGGTATAAGCGTATTCCAAACAAGTTACCCACACCAAAATTTCGCCCCAAGACAATATCAAATAAGCAAAAATTTGTCTCCAAACTGACGGATGCCCACCCGCATCAATAGCTTCCTGTATTTGTGCAATAATAACAAATGAAGCACCAGTAAAGAATAACCCTACTCCAATTTTTCTAAGCGGGGTAGGCGTAATACCTATTTTTTCAAAGAAAGGATAAATTATATACGTAAATATCGGGAGAAAACTTACCAAAAAAATTGGATTGGCTAATTGAACTTGACTTGGCAAAGCCGTTATCCCGTTCCCAAAATCCAGATTTAAGTGGCTTGCTTGCAAAATCCATTCTGAAAGACTTTGATCCCACAACGCCCAAAACAAAGGTATAAACATGAAAACAACCAAAACACGACCAGCCGCTGCAAGACCGTCTTTAATTTTAGCTAAATCAAAATTGATTCCAGAGGGTGGAACAATGATATATTTTTTTCTACCTAACCAAAATATCAACGTTGCCAAAGCCATTAGTATTCCAGGGACTCCAAAGGCAACCGAAGCACCATATTTGTCATACAAAATCGGAATAAAAAAATTTGAAATTACAGAACCTGAATTAATAGCAAAATAAAACCAACCATAAACCTTTGAAATCAAATGTTCATTGGTCTTATTAAATTGATCTCCTAAATTGGCAGAAACGCAAGATTTTATACCCCCCGCACCAATGGCGATTAAAGTTAGTCCATAACCGAACCAAGTCAAGTCAGTATCAAATTTTGCTAAGAATAAATGTCCGATACAATATATAATTGATACATAAAAAATGACTTTGTATTTACCAAAAAACCAATCAGCCATAACTGCACCAATCATTGGTGTGATATATGCCAATGATACAAATAAGTGAGTTTGTTCATTAGATTTTGCTTCCGCAACGGCTTGCAGGGCAGAATTACCCGTTGGATTAAAAAAATGAGCCACCAAGAAAATTGGTAGAATAGACCGCATACCATAAAAGCTAAAACGCTCAGCGGCTTCGTTGGCGATAATGTACGGTATTGATTTGGGGTACTTATCTGACTTGATAATTTCGGTTTCAGTGGATGTCATAATGTAATACGGAAGCAATTCCGTAGGGATGAAGTTTTGTTAAACATTGTTATTCTAAAATCATGCTAAAATACAATGAGAAAGGGTGTGAAACAATCAATTGCGGTTTGGACATTTATCGTTTCTCAATTTATAGTTATACTATTCTAAGAAATTAATTAAAATTTTGCCCAAAACATTGACTAATTCAAAGATTGTATATTTTTGATTTTTTGATTTGATTTTTTAAAGTGGAGAAGAAAAGTGGATATTTCGTAAAAAAAATCTCACCGTGAAACTTTTTTGTGGAACACCCTTTGCTAATCTGACTGAATTAGCGGATATTTGAGGTTGAGAATCAGAAAAAACAAAAAATGGGTAAAATAATTGCCATAGCCAACCAAAAGGGCGGTGTCGGAAAAACCACAACTACCATAAATTTAGCGGCAAGTTTGGCTGCACTCGAATTCAGAACGCTTATTGTGGACGCTGATCCACAAGCAAACTCGACATCGGGTTTGGGTTTTAATCCGAAAGGAATCGAAAACTCAATCTACGAATGTATGGTGGATGGCGTGCTGGCTCAGGACATCATAATCGCTACTGATTTGCCGTATTTGCACATTATTCCTTCGCACATTGACTTGGTAGGGGCTGAAATTGAGATGATTAACCTCAAAGACCGTGAGCAAAAAATGAAAGAATCTTTGGCACCCGTTATTGGAAATTACGATTTTATTATTATCGACTGTTCACCTTCCTTGGGTCTTATCACGATTAACGCTTTGACGGCGGCAGACTCGGTTATTGTTCCTGTACAGTGTGAATATTTTGCTTTGGAAGGATTAGGAAAATTGTTAAATACCATCAAAATTATTCAATCAAGGCTCAATACAAACCTCGCCATTGAAGGTATCTTGCTGACAATGTATGACTTACGGGTAAGATTGTCCAATCAAGTAGTGGCAGAAGTTACTGCCCATTTTCACAATATGGTTTTTAATACCATCATTCCCCGCAACATTCGCCTTTCAGAATCCCCCAGTTTTGGTGTACCAGCCATTGCCCATGATTCCGAAAGTAAAGGAGCAATCAGTTATTTGAACCTCGCCCGTGAAGTATTGAAGAAGAATGGATTTGTAACGCAAGAGTAATTTTCGATGTTTGATGTTTGTTTTTCGATGTTCGGGTTGCTAAGCGTTTTTAATTTGCTCTGTAAAACCCACCTTGAAGAATAAGTATAAAAATAATTGAATATCTAAATAAAATATTAAATCCGAAAATTGAGCAGGCAAAACCGAAAATCGAACATCGAATAACAAGCATCGAAAAAGAAATGAGTAAAGTAGAAATTCCCGTAATGAAAAAACGTGTCGGATTGGGTAGAGGCTTAGGGGCTTTACTCCAAGATTCTGATGATGTCAATAGTAATTATAATAAGCCCAACCGCCCCGTTGAGCAATCGGCACCACGTCCGACAAGATTAGAACAAATCAGTTCTATGAACGAAATTTCACTGGATTTGATTGAAACCAATCCCTATCAACCCCGTACTCATTTTGATGAAGAAGCCCTTAATGAATTAGCGGATTCCATCAAAATCCAGGGAATTATTCAACCCATTACCGTGAGAAGAATTGGGGAAAATAAATTCCAATTAATTTCGGGGGAAAGACGTTTGCAAGCCTCTAAACGGGCAGGTTTGACAAGCATACCAGCGTATGTGCGAACCGCCGACGACCAGCAAATGTTGGAAATGGCACTCATCGAAAACATTCAGCGTGAGAACTTGAATGCCATTGAAATTGCCCTTAGTTACCAGAGATTGATTACGGAATGTTCTTTGAAACAAGAAGAATTGGGCGACCGTGTGGGTAAAAATCGCACAACGGTTAATAATTATATCCGTTTATTGAAACTTCCTGATGTTATCCAAGTGGCGTTGAGAGACACAAAAATCTCAATGGGACACGCTCGTGCTATTATTAATATTACCGACCGAGAACAGCAACTGAGGATTTTTCAAAAAATCATTGCCGATGATTTATCAGTACGAAAAGTAGAGGAAGCCGTAAGAGATTTAGCCGATGCAAAATTGATGAATTCTGCCAAAAAAGCCATTGGCGGAGGTGTGAAGCAAGAAATTAGAAGTTTGCAATTCAGATTACAAGCCTATTTTGGGGCAAAAGTAGTTGTAAAAGCGGACGAAAAAGGGAGAGGGGAAATTAAAATACCATTTACATCACAGGAGGATTTAGATAAAATATTATTAGCAATCAAGGCTTAATTTTTCTTAAATCGTTTCATGTATCTGAATATAAACGGTAATTTTACGTTTGGTATTCAAACAAATTTAGATGAAAAAATTACTGCTAATATTATTTTTAATTGGTTTTATACTTAATATTCAAGGACAAAGTATTAAAGTGGATTCTTCCATTATTTTTAAAAAAGATACTTTGCTTAAGAAACTAAGTAAGAAAGATTCTTTAAAAAAATATTATAAAATTATTCCAAGGCTTTCCACAATTCGTTCGGCAATGGTGCCTGGTTGGGGACAATATACCAATCGACAATATTGGAAATTGCCCATCGTGGCGGGTGCATTTGGCGTAAATATCTTCTTTATAATTTATAACGATACTCGCTATCATTATTATAAAAACTATTTGGGGCTTACTTATCAAACTGATGGGAATCCATTTCCGATAACATCCGTTAATGTGCCAATTTATCAAGATGCCAATAATATAACTCGTGACTATAATCGAGATCAATTAAATAATATTGTCAGTAATTATAGACGTAATAGAGACGGGTCATATTTATTATTAGCAGTAACTTGGGCGGCTAATATAGTTGATGCCAACGTTACAGCACATTTAAAAACATTTGACTTAACGGATGATATTTCCTTTAAAATACAACCAACATTTAGTAACCCAGGCATAATTGAGCCTGTCGTAGGGGCAAAATTTATTTTAGCATTTAAGTAAATATGAATATAGTATTAATGGGTTACGGCAAGATGGGAAAAGTTATTGAGAAAGTAGCCCAAAGCCGTGGACACAACATTATTGCCCGCATTGACGTTGATAATCGTCAAGAATTTGAGAATCTTTCCGCTTCACAAATAGATGCCGTCATTGAATTTAGTCATCCCTCTTCGGCTTTTCAGAATGTAAAATCTTGTTTGGAAAAAGGTGTTTCCATAGTCTGTGGAACAACGGGGTGGCTCGAACAAAAGCCTGAAATTGAGGCACTTGTGGCTCAAAAAGGCGGTGCATTCTTTTGGTCTTCCAATTATTCGATTGGCGTAAATTTATTCTTTGAATTGAATAAAAAATTAGCCCAATTGATGAGTCCTCAGAAACAATATACCGTTTCAACTACTGAAATTCACCATACTGAAAAGAAAGATTCACCTTCGGGAACAGCAATTACGATTGCCGAAGGAATTATTCAAAATAACATTAATAAAAATAAGTGGATTAATAACGAAATTCCTACTGAAAGCGAAGTAGCGATTTGGTCCGCCCGAGAAGGAAAAGTGCCAGGAACGCACATTGTGAAGTATATTTCAGATATTGACCAAATCGAAATTTCTCACGTTGCCCACGGACGAGAAGGCTTTGCTTTGGGTGCCGTTATTGCTGCGGAATGGATTGTAGGGAAAAGGGGTATTTTTGGAATGAAGGAATTATTAGAAATCGGTGATTAGTTATTGAAAATTGGTTATTAGTTTTGTCATCTAATAATATTTTCAAATTAACCGTAACTCATTTGCCAGTTAAACGACTAAATAAAATACCATTGCCGTGATTATTAGTTTGAAAGAAAAATTATTTTCTAATTATTAATCACCAATCACTTAAAAAATAATGTCAGAAAAAACACAACCAGTTCAAAAATCAGCATTCCGTGAGTGGATTGATTCAATCGTTTTTGCGGTAGTTGCCGCCACTTTAATTCGTTTCTTCTTTTTTGAAGCTTATACGATTCCCACACCATCAATGGAAAGTTCATTGATGGTCGGTGATTTCCTTTTTGTAAGTAAACTCCACTATGGTGTACGTACTCCACAAACGCCTTTACAAGTACCTTTGACGCATCAAAAAATTTGGGGAACGGATATTCCTTCTTATCTACGTTGGTTAGATTTGCCGATAAAACGTTTGCCAGGTTTTTCAGAAGTGAAGCAAGGTGATGCCGTAGTTTTTAATGTACCAAACTATCTTCCAGATGGCGATGCACCCGTGGATTTGAGAACATATTATATCAAAAGATGTATCGGAACGCCAGGCAAAACCTTAGAAATTCGTGATACGCAGGTATATATTGACGGAAAACCTATGGAGAATCCAAAGCGTATGCAGCATGAATATATCGTGAAAGTGAAAGAAACGTTGACGGATGATTTTTTTGCTAAATATGATATAACCAATGGTGTTGATGCCACTGGACAGTCAAATTCAAATTGGTATGAAGTTCAATTGACAAAATCGGATTCTTCAATTGCGGGGTTGCATGATTATATCGTAAATACTTACGCTGAAAATATTGACGAAATTAAGAAGTTAAAAACTTTTGTGAGTGCTGAGATTTTGAAATCGCCCAAAGGCACGCCCGATGGAGAAGACGGAGGTACAAATGATGCAAGTTCAACACCAATGTCGGGAAAGTCTTACGTTTGGAATAAGGACAATTACGGACCAATTTTGATTCCGAAAGAGGGTTTAACGATTCAATTAGATTCTCAGAACGTTGATAAATATAAGTACATCATCAAATATTACGAAAAAAATAATAACGTAGTAGTTGATGGTTATAAAATCACAGTGGATGGCAAAACTATCACCTCGTACACTTTCAAGCAAGATTATTATTTTATGATGGGCGATAACCGTCATCATTCAGCGGATTCACGCTATTGGGGCTTTGTGCCAGCCACTCATGTTGTTGGGAAGGCAGTTTTTGTATGGATGTCGCTTGACCCTAATAAATCGTTTTTGAGTAAAATTAGATGGAGTCGGATATTTAGATTTGTGGAATAAGGTAAAAGGAGGTAGGAAAAATGGAAATAGGAGGAAAGCAAAATGATTTATCTATAAAAACGGGTATGATTTCAGAATAATACCCGTTTTTACTTTCCCGCTGTCTCCTTTTTTCATTTTTCCTATTTATTCAACGTAAAGTACCAAGCCCTTTAAATAACTCCCTTCTGGATGAAAGAAATTCACGGGATGGTCGGCGGGTTGGGTTAGGTGATGCAAGACTTTTACTTGTCTGCCCGCTTCCAAAGCCGCCGAAACAACAGTATTGTAAAATAACTCTCTATCCACCACCTGTGAACAAGAGAAGGTAAACATGATTCCGCCCTTTGCTAATCTTTTAAATCCTTCGGTATTTAGTCTTTTATAACCTTGTAAAGCATTATGGCGAGTTGCGATGTTCTTGGCATAAGCGGGTGGGTCAAGCACGATTAAGTCATAAAATTGGTCATTTGCTTTCAGATATTTCATCACATCTTCTGAATATGCTTCGTGATTAAGTCCTTGAAAATCATTGGCTTCTACGTTTTTGTTAACTAAATCAATGGCTTTTTGAGAAACATCCACCGAATGAACCAATTCTGCCCTGGAACCCAAAGCATAAACCGAAAATCCACCGGAATAACAGAAAGAATTTAATACTTTTTTGCCCTTTGAGAATTTGGCTAACAAAGCACGATTATCTCTTTGGTCAAGGAAAAAGCCCGTTTTTTGACCCGTCTCCCAATTTATCAAGAATTTATATCCATTTTCAGAAACTTCATGCGGTACAGCACATTCTCCAAATAAATAGCCATTTTGTACATTTTGGGCAAACTGATTGGGCAAAGTTTCGTGAGATTTACTGTAAACTGCTAATAATTTATCGCCAAAAACTTTTTGTAATGCCTCCGTAATTTTCTCTTTTTCGAGATACATTCCGATTGAATGAGCCTGAAAAACTGCCACACCATTATAAAAATCAATGATTAATCCAGGGCAACCATCGCCCTCGCCATGCACCAATCTGAAACAGTTAGTGCCTTGAAAATCAATAATTTGGCGAGAATCATAAGCCTTTTGAATTTTATTTATCCAAAAATTAGTCTCATCTTCAATTTCTTGAAAAGAAAAAATTTTGATGGCAATACTTCCTTCGTGATAATGTCCTGTGGCGAGATAGTTTTTGTGAGAATCTAATACATCAACTACTTCGCCATCAGTGGGTTTACCAATAATTTTTGCAATTGCTCCTGAAAATATCCAAGGGTGAAAACGTTTGACAGGGTTTTCTTTTCCTGCTTTTAAAATGATTTGTGATTTCATGGTGCAAAGATAAAGGTGTTTTTCGATGTTCGATGTTAGTTTGTGGATGTTCGGGATACTAATATTTTATAATTTTTTAGAAAATGTCAAATTTTAAAACCGAATATCGAATAACAAAAATCGAACATCGAATTTTAATTCTCTTCCCGAGCCTTAAACAATTTCTGTAACCAAGATTGCTGTTCTTTTTCTTCGTCTTTTTGTTGTTGTTCTGATAATTTAAAGTCTAAAAGTGCTGTTAAATCGGGCTGTCCCGCATCAACCCAAGCCGTAAACCAAAAATCTCCAATCATTTTTACGGCTCGTTTCATTTGCCTTTCTACTTGATTATCAAGGGCTTGATGATATTTTTTGGAATACTCTTTGGCATAAACCTTAATATTCTGTCCGTTGCGTTCTTCAATGCTGTATTTTTTATTTGCTTTAAAACTTACATTCAAATTTTGCTCAAAAACCAATACTGAATCTAAACATTTATTAGCATTTTGAACGGCAGCCCAAGCTCGTTTGGCAATAAATCTTTCATATTCAGCCGTTCCCACAAAGAAATCATAATCGTCTGAATAAAGTTCTGGCAAGCGAGATTCCCAAAAGCCATGAATACCTATTTGATTGGTTTTCTGACCGTTATAGTTGGAAGTAGTGTGTAAAGGCACGTTGGCATCGCCAATATAATGCCCAATTTCTGCCGATAATCTTAATATCCTTTGGGAATCTTTTTCTTGAAAAGCCTTCGTTAATTGAAATTTCATTAATTGAATGTGCCACGGCACAATACCATGTTTCATCAAAGTATCTTCCGAGAGTTTTTCAACGGCATCTTTCCAGAAAGGAGGTAATTTATAGGCGGCACTATCGCCATAATTATCAAGGTCGATGTAATGGCGTGGTGCTTCATCTTTTACGGCATAACGGCGTTGGTCAGGAGCAACTGAATGTTCCATAATATATCGTAGATGTGCTTTGTAAAAAGGCATCATTTCCTGTGGAAGCGTAAAAATTGCGAGCCGATTAATGCGTTGATGAGCAAAGAAACCCCATTTTTGAGAAGGATGGTCATTACCAAAAGTTGCAGAAATATTTATTGTAAAAACGGAAAATACAAGAATAACTAAACGTGTGGTCATCATAAATTGGTTGTCATAAATGTGGTTATTATACAAATCTATTCAAAAATAATCAAATATTTTCACTCCCTAACCGCTAACTCCTAACCCCTAATCCCTAAATATAAACTTTATTAGAATCAATCGTTGGCAGTTTCGTAAAAATCCCGTACCTTTGCACTTCAATTTTAGAAAACAGAAAACCAATATTTATTCGGGAAATAAACATGGCAAATCACAAATCATCGTTAAAAAGAATCAGAGCAAACGAAACTAAGAGATTGCGTAACCGTTATCAGCACAAAACTACCCGTTCGATGGTAAGAAAATTGCGTGATACTACGGAAAAAGCTGTTGCTTCTGATCTTTACAAAAAAGTTTCTTCGGCATTAGATAAATTAGCCAAGAGAAACGTTATTCACAAAAATAAGGCTTCTAACTTGAAATCAAAGTTATCGAAGTTGGTGAATAAATTAGCTTAATATGGCTTAAAAATATTCAATGAAAAGACCTTGCTTAAAAGTTAGGTCTTTTTTTTATGGAACTTCCCGAAAGTTTTTTTACTTTCGGGAAATTGATTCCAAATAACCACTAATATAAATGAACCCTTACGAAAACGTCCATTTAAACATCAAATCTTGGGCGGAGGAAGACCGTCCTCGTGAAAAACTTATTCTTAAAGGTAAGGCTGCTCTTTCGGATGCGGAGTTATTGGGAATTCAGATTGGTTCGGGCATTCAGAATATGACGGCGGTTGATTTAGCAAAACTCATTTTACAATCTGTTCAAAATGATTTAAACGCTTTGGCACGTCTGACCGTCAAGGATTTATCCAAATTTAAAGGTATTGGGGAGGCAAAAGCAATTACGATTGTGAGTGCCTTGGAATTAGGTAGAAGACGCAAAAATGCCGATGCACCCGAACGTGCAAGAATAACGTCTTCTAAGGATGCTTATGACGTTTTGAAACCACATTTGATGGATTTGCCCCATGAAGAATTTTGGATAATTCTTTTGAATAGAGCAAATCAAGTAATGAAATGCGAGCGAATCAGTAGCGGAGGCGTTTCGGGAACGGTGGCTGACCCTAAGATGATTTTTAAAGTAGCTTTAGAGAATCTTTCGAGTGCGATTATTCTTGCCCATAATCATCCATCGGGTAATCTTACGCCCAGTCAGGCGGATAAAGATTTGACGAAAAAATTGAAACAAGCAGGTTCATACTTAGATGTTCCCGTTTTAGACCATGTGATTTTTACGGATAATGGGTATTTAAGTTTTGCGGATGAAGGAATTTTGTAGATTGCGGAATAATAGCACCGCAACGGCGGACCGTGCAGATTACACAGATGCCTATGGCAACGCAGATTTTCGCAGATTTTTATTTTCTAAATTTTACTTAAATGAATAAATAACAAAGTATTTTAAAAAAATCTGAGTAAATCTGCGTTACGAAGTATCTGCGTCATCTGCGTGCCAATGTTTTACGCTACCAAAATCCCCTTCGCATATTCCACACATTTCGCCACTTCTTTCACCGCATCTGAACTTTCTGGCACTTCGTATTCCAACTCAATCGTTACAGGGAATTTATATTTTTTGTTTTTTACCAACATCAAAATATCCTTTATTGGCGTATCGCCTTGTCCCCACGGTAAGTTGTTTTTTCCATCTGCCGTCCGGTCTTTCATGTGCATACTCGTGATTCTGTCGTGTTTTGCTTCAATCAAAGCCATGAGAGATTCCTTGGTATTTTTTCCGCCTACGGCAATGTAATGTCCACAGTCAAGATTCATCGAATTGTAGGGCGATTGGCTTAAAGCAATGTCCCAAAGTGAATCAGTTGCTTGTAAATGAGCGTGATAACCAAAATAAACCTTATGTTTTGATCCAAAATCTCCTAATCGTTTTGTTTGAGTTGCGTCGGTTGGCAATTCTATCGTTACAGAATTTGCTCCTAATGCCTTAGCTGCATTCAGACCATATTCAATTTCGGCATCGGTATTATTTGCACCAAAAGCATTTGGTTTGAAAGCATAAATAGTTACTCCCGCATCATTAAATTTCTTCCGAATTTCCTTGAATTTATCCATCGAAGCGGTTGCTCGCCACGCCGCAACACTTTTGGTATGTTCCACCATTTGGGCTTTTTGCTCATCCGTCAAAGGCGTGCGTTGAGGTTGTCCACCTTTTGGCGGAATTGGCGGCATTTTAATTGGGCTGACTGGTTTTCCCGCAAAAGTTTCGGCAGGGTCGCCCATCATTTCGATGGCACTGACGTTAGCATCAATACAAAATTTCAATAATTGGTCAATATCATGCGGCATACTTCTGAACGAGTACGTAATTACGCCCATTTGTACGCCCCCAAATTTTGAATTTGGTTTCTGGAAACTCGAAACATTGGAGTGTTTAGCAAAAATCGAACTTTTCGTCAGCAATACGCCAATGGTTGCTACGGGAATAATTGACATAAATCCCCGACGTGTGATTTCATTTTTCATATTAGATTGTTTGGTTTTAAAAATTGGGTTATAAAATGGCTATTTTGCTTCGTTACTTTTAAACTCAATGGCAGAAACCGACATAATAATTTGTTCGGCTTTTGTTTTATCGTTTTTAAAGACTAAATACAAATCATGTTGCCCCGAATTGGCAGGAATCGCTATTTTGAATTTGCTAACAGGTCGGCGTTGTGGTGGTGCTGGTGCTGGCTGTACTGGTGCGGCTGTTCCATTGGTAGGTTGAGCTGTTGTAGCAACAACAAGCGGCGAACCAAATCGTACTTCTTGCGGTTCAATCTTGTCGCTGGTTCCAATCAATGTTCCCGTTGGCGAATCCAATCTTATCTCAACAATTCCACCAGAAGCACCTACTCGGGTTTGTGCCTGACCTGATATTTCGATTTCGTTAATATCTGTCAAATCAATATTATTATAAGCAAGGTAAGCATTATTACCTACCATCGAGAAAGAACGCATTGGCGTAATCATCAATCGTGTTCCTTTTGATTTGTCCGAAATTTCAGGATTAAGTTTGGCACTTCTCAAAACGATTAAATCTTCCGATGCCAAAGACTTCATTACTTTTGTTCCCTTGTCTTTATAAGCTGCACGCAAAATATATGAACCATTTTCTTTTTGTCCATCAGGAATTTTTGTGGCGTAACTTCCCTTGCTTGGTAGCGTTTTTGCCGTTTTCGGTTCGTTGATATTCAAAATATATTCTACAATAATATTTGCTTCCGCTTGCGAAATTTGTGGGTGAGCCGCCATTCTATGGTCGCCCCAAACGCCTCCACCACCAGCAATTATTTTATTAGAAAGGTTCTCAATGGCTTTGGCATCGCCTTTATATTTTGTAGCAACATCACGATAACTTGGTCCAACTGATTTTTTATCAATGATATGGCACGATTTACAGTCATTTTTATTCAACATTCTTTCGCCCATAGAAGCAAATGCGGAGGCATCAACGCCACGGTGATTTTGCGAAGCTTCAATTTTATCATACCCAATTGGCATATAATCAATACTTACGGCTACTTGGTCAGCTTTGATTTTGCCATTGGTTAAATCCCCATCTTCTTTATCCGCTACATTAACTTCATATTCTATTGGCTTGTTTGGGAAATAAAACGTTTTATTTCCTTTCTTGATGTTAAAAGCGACTGCTGGCGATTCATTGCCCGCCTTCACTTCTAATAACTCACTATTTTCTACGCCTTTGCTATCTTTTACCGTTAGGGTTACGTCATAAGTTCCTGGTTTATCAAAAGTTACCGTTGGGTTTTCGGTTTTGAAAATCCGCTTTCCCGCTTTGCTTTTCACTTCCCATAAATACGTCAATTTATCGCCATCATAATCCATTGTTCCTTTGGAAGAAAAATTTACTTTTAAAGGAGTTGCTCCCGTCAAATTATCTGCCGAAGCCACCACTTTGGGCATTCGATTTCCTGCGTTGTATTCCACTTTTACAAGTCTTGCATTTTCATTTCCTCTGAACCATGCTGAACCGTATTCCAATACGTATAAGTCTCCATCAGGGGCAAAATCCATATCAATGGCACTACCAAAATCCGTGTTGGGCATAAAACGCTCCATTGATTTATAATTACCGTTTTCGTCCATACTTACTGACATAATCCAGCCACGCATAAAATCGGTAATTAACCATTTTCCTTCGTAATAATCTGGGAAAGTGCGTTTTCCATTCGCTGCGAAATCAGATTTACGAAAAACAGGACCACCCGTGGCACTACGTCCAGAACTTCCAACCAATGGAAATTCTTCTGAAATACCATAAGGATACCAAATAAATGCTTTTTCGGCAGGAGGCAAATTCTTTAAGCCTGTATTGTTTGGCGAGTCATTAATTGGATTTAAAGGGTCATATTTTGAATTTGGACGAACTTTTTTTGCTTCAAAATCCCAATCGGTATAGGCTTTATTATCCCCAATAAAATAAGGCCAGCCAAAGTTTGAGGCTTTTTTTGCTTGATTAAATTCATCATATCCACGTGGACCTTGCTCGCCCTCAACAGACGCATCAGGACCAACTTCACCCCAATACAAATAACCCGTTTTACTGTCGATAGTGGGTCGCCATGGGTTTCTATGTCCCATAGTGTAGATTTCTTTCTTGACTAAACCATCGCCATTATTGGGTAATGTTTCAAATAAGTTTCCTTTTGGAATGGTATAAGAAGCATCAGTTTGAGGCGTTATTCTCAGGATTTTACCTGTCAAACTATTAGTATTTCCTGCACCACGTTGGTCGTCCCAGTATGCCCAACCTTTGCGTTCGTCGAGGTTTGCGTAGCCGTCTGTTCCGCTGTTTGAGGTATTGTTCCCAACGGTCAAATAAAGATTGCCCGATTTGTCAAAAACCATTCCTCCGCCTGTATGACAACATTCTTCCCGTTGCGTAGGCACTTCTAAAATAATTTTTTTAGAACTTGCTACCAATTCTTCGCCCTTCAATTCCCAACGAGCCAAGACGTGTTGAATCTTTTCGGTATCGGCATAATACATATAAATCCAGTGATTTTGCTCGAAATTTGGGTCATGCACCAACCCCATCAATCCTTCTTCAGCTTCTCGTTTTACACCTTTGGCATTGGTATATTTTGTATTGACTGGAATTGTAGCAATTGTTTTGATTTCCCCAGTATTGGGGTCATATTGTTTCAATGCTCCTTTGCGTTCTACGAACAAAACTCGTCCATCTTTTAGCAAAGTCATTTCCATTGGTTCATCCAATTTATCCCCTAAAATGACTTTGTAAAAACGATTTTCTTCGGGTGCATTTTGGGCAACAGCATTAAAATCAATTGTGTTCAGGGTTAAACAAAAGAATAGAGCAAAAACTAAAGAAAGGATATTTATTGATTTTCTTGGGCTTTCAGAAAGCAGTGTTATTTTTCTCATTATTTGGAAAGGTTGTTATTTTGTATAATAAAGGCAAATTGCAAAAAAAACTTAGGAAATTATTAAATACTCGACACTTGGGCGTAAAAGTTCGATTGTTTCGCCTTTTTGATAGATAACCAATTTTGGGAATTCGTTTAATGATGTGTTTGAATAATAGAGTATCTTCGATGATTATAATGAAAATGATAAAATGACTTTCCGAAAACGACTCCAGTACTTCTTAGTAAAACGATTAAATATTTCTAATAAAAGTGCTTTAGCGTTGATTTTGGGGGGCAAAATCTCAATAAATAATGTCCTCGTTTTGGAGAATATTGAAATAAATATTGAAGATAATGTAATTTATGAAAATCAAATTTTGCAAGAGGGAAAGCAACTGATTTATGTCGCATTCTATAAACCCAAAGGAATTGAGACAACTTTAAATACTGATATTCCCAATAATTTGAAGGATATTCTTCCTTTTAAAGAAACACTTTTCCCTGTGGGACGACTGGATAAAGAATCGGAAGGTTTACTTTTATTGACCAACGATGGAAGGCTTTTCGATAAAACGCTTCGGAGTGAAAATCAAACTGAAAAGGAGTATTTAGTAAAAGTTGATAAAAAAATTACGGATGATTTTACCTTAAGAATGTCATCTGGAATTACTATTTTAGGAAAAATTACTTTGCCTTGTCCTGTTAAAAAAGTGGATGATTATACTTTTAAAATCATTTTAGTACAAGGCATAAACCGCCAAATTAGGCGGATGTGCTATAAATTGGGTTATGAGGTGTTGGAATTAAAAAGAGTACGAATTGGAGATGTTTTGTTGGGAGAGCTATCCCCGAACGAATATCTTTTTTTGAATTTATAATAATGCTTCCCATAAAATCTCTACTGGATGTTGAGATTTTCGTCCAGTTCCATCCATAATTTGGTGCCGACAACTGGTACCTGGAGCGGCAATAATTACATCTTCGGCTTGCTTTCTGATGGTTGGAAACAACACTAATTCGCCAATCTGCATCGAAACTTCATAATGTTCTTTTTCATAACCAAAAGACCCCGCCATTCCACAACATCCCGAAGGAATAAGTTGTACTTCATAATTTTCGGGTAAAGATAATATCTTTTTCGTTGGCACCAAGGACGATAAAGCCTTTTGGTGGCAATGCCCGTGCAGTTTTATCAATCTTTTTTCTTTGGTAAAAAGGTCTTTGGTAATGACTTTTTTATCAATTTCTTGGGCTAAAAACTCATCAATTAAATAAGTATTTTCGGCAATTCTCTCGGCATCAGCCATCATGTGTGGAGGAACTAATTCCAAATATTCATCCCGCAAGGTCAATATTGCCGAAGGCTCAATGCCCAAAATGGGAGAATTGTCCTTAATGGCTTCCGAAAGCATTTTTACGTTTTGAATAGCAATGTTTTTTGCTTCTTTTACTAACCCTTTTGAAAGATAAGTTCGCCCACTTTCAATGTGATTTGGAATATGAACTTCGTAACCCAAAGCCGTCAGCAACCAAATTGCTTTTTGCCCAACTTCCAAATCATTATAATTCGTAAATTCATCACAAAACAAATAAACCTTTCCTTGTGGGCGAAGTTTTCCCAATTGTACCGTAGAAAAATGAACGCTATTTTTTTCTCGCTTTTTCTGAATTTTAATTCTATCTTCTTGCCATTTTCTTAACGTAATATCTCCCAAGGTCGGAATTGACCTTTCGGGGGCAAAACCTAAGATTTTTTTGGTTAAGTTTGCCGTAAAATTATTTCTTACAAAAAAGTTGTAAACGCTTGGTAATAAGGATGCTAAGGCTTGGGATTTGGTGAAATTACCAATCATTCTTGTTCGGAAAGGCACGCCATTTTTATCGTAATAATGTTGTAGGAATTCGGCTTTCATTTTGCCCACATCCACTTTCGAGGGACATTCAGATTTACAACCTTTGCAAGATAAACATAAATCTAACACGAGTTTTACTTCCTCTTGCAATCCTCCCGAAACGTCTAAACTTTCACTTTGAGTCATGTATTGTCTCAAAATATTTGCTCTCGCCCGAGTAGTATCTTTTTCCAAACGAGTAGCCATAAAACTCGGACACATCGTTCCTCCTGTAACTTCTGTCTTTCGGCAATCGCCTGAGCCTGAACACTTTTCAGCCAATCTGAGAATTCCTTCTTGATTAGAAAAATCAAAATAAGTATTAATTTCTGGATTCTTTTTTCCCGCTTCATATCGCAAAAACTCGTTCATGGGCGGAGTATTCACAATTTTATTGGCATTGAAAATAGAATTTGGGTCAAAGACCTTTTTTACTTCTTTTAGTAATTCAAAAACTTCTTTTCCCAAAACCGATTCAATAAATTCACCCCTCAATCGCCCGTCTCCGTGTTCGCCGCTTAATGAGCCATTATATTTTTTAACTAATTCCGTTGTTTCCTTTAATATCGTTCTGAATAATTCTTTACCTTCAACGGTTTTCAAATTAATCATGGGTTCAACGTGCAGTTCGCCTGCCCCTGCGTGTGCATAATAGGAGGCGTTGGTATTGTGTTTTTTTAGAAGTTCCTGTAGATCAGCGATGTAGGCGGGTAAATCTTCGGGAGAAACCGCACAGTCTTCAATCAAATTCACGGGTTGAGTATCTCCTTTTAGATTTCTGATAAGTCCCAAACCTGCCTTCCGAACATCCCAAGCCATTTTTGCATTTTCACCTTGTACCACTGGGTAGGCATAACCGAATCCGTAATTTTTTAAATCTTGAATCAAGGCAGAGGTTTTTGCCTCTAACTCAGTTTCAGAATCTGCCATAAATTCTACCATCAAAATTGCTGCGGGGTCGCCTTCGATAAAAAAGCGATTTTGATGATATAATTGATGCCCTTTCGTAAAATCTAAAATGTATTTATCCACCAATTCCGAAGCCATCGGGTTGTGTCGAAGTGCCACTAAATTGGCTTGTAATGAATCTTGAATAGAATGACAATGAATACAAATCAAAGCACTTTCAGCAGGGGGGAGGGGCAGTAAATTCAGTTTGGCTTCACTGATAAACGCCAATGTACCTTCTGAACCCGAAAGGAGTTTGCAAAAGTTAAATTCTCCACCTCCCGATTTTTCGTTCAAAAGGGTATTATCTGCCAAAATATCCAGAGCATAACCCGTATTCCTACGTTTTAGGGATTTCTTGGGATAATTTTTCTCAATGGCTTCTTGGTTGAAAGGGTTGTTCAACATCCTGAAAATTTGTCCGTAAAGTTGTCCTTCTAAACTCTTTTGGGAGGCTTTTTTGAAAAACTCATTTTTTGAAATTTTACAAAATTCCGTTTCAGAACCGTCACTCAACAGCACTTTTGCCGAAATTAAATGCTGACGAGCATCGCCCCAAACGATTGAATGGAGACCACAAGAATTGTTGCCAATCATCCCGCCAATCATGGCTCGATTTGCTGTGGAGGTTTCTGGACCAAACATGAGTCCGTAAGGTTTCAAAATTACGTTTAAATCATCCCTAATCACGCCAGGTTGAACTCTTACCCAGTGTTCTTCTTCGTTGATTTCCAAGATTTTATCAAAATATTTTGAAATGTCCACCACAATTCCTTTCCCCACCACTTGCCCCGCCAAAGAAGTTCCTGCTGCTCTCGGAATGAGCGTAGTTTTAAATTCAGCGGCAAATTTTATTAACTCTTTCAAATCATTGATATCCCGAGGAATTGCCACCGCCAAAGGTTTTTCCTGATATACCGAAGCATCGGTTGAATACAGAATCTTTTGAGCATTATGCGTTACCGAATTATCAAAATATAATTCACCTGCAAATGATTCTTGCAAGGTTTTGAAATTTGTGATAGTTATTTTTGAAGGCATTTTTGGGAGTGGTAAATCGTATGGCTGTTGATTGCAAGAATTATGCTGTAAATTTATGATTTTGGAAGCTAATTTGGTTAAATCTCAAAAACTTTATTTCCAACCTTACCGCTATTCAACCTTTCAACCATTCAATAAACTCCTTTAATCATTTCATTGTTGTTATATTTAGCATGAACGCTTAAATTTAGCTTTCCAAAATCATATTCACATGAAATTCCTTCGACAACTTTTAGAAAGTATTCGCTTTGCTTGGCAAGCTCTTCGCAGTAACCTTTTGCGGACAACCCTTTCACTTTTGGGCGTTACGATTGGTATTTTTTCCATCGTAGCAGTTTTGACTTTTGTTTATTCCATGCAAATCGGGATAAATGAACAGATTGATTCCTTCGGGAAGGGTGTTGTGTATGTGGGGAAGTGGCCCTGGCAATTTAGCAATAATTTTCCATGGTGGAAATATATGAATCGCCCGAGTACCAAATACAGTGATTACAGGTATTTATTAGATAATGCACAGAATTCGGAAGCAACTGCCATCATTGATAATACGAGTACGACCTTGAAAAATGGCAATAATAGTATGCAGGTAAATTTGAATGGGGTAAGTTTCGATTATAACAAAATATCCGAAGTACCAGTAGAAAATGGTCGCTACTTTTTAACGAATGAAACCGATAATAGTGCCTTTGTGGTGATTTTGGGAGCAAATGTCAAAGAAGCATTATTTCCAGACATTGGCGATGCCGTTGACCAAAGTTTAAAAATAAATGGAATTAGATTTAAAGTAATTGGAGTAATGAGAAAAAAAGGAGAGGATTTAATAAGCCTCGGCGGTTCACCCGATGACCGTGCTTTCATTCCATACACTTCCTACGCCAGTCTATTCCAAAAGGATAATCCAGAACCAATCATTGCCTTGAAAGGTATGCCTTCGGATGTTGGACAACAAGTTTTGGAAGGTGAAGTTACGGGATTGATGAGAAGCAGGAGAGGAATAAAACCAACCCAAGCCGATAATTTTTCAATCAATAGAATGGATGGGGCAGTCAAATTCTTTGATTCCATCTTTTCGAGCCTCAATGTTGGTGGTTTCGTAATTGCCTTGTTTTCATTGTTGGTTGGCGGTTTTGGCATTGCTAATATTATGTTTGTTTCCGTAAAAGAAAGAACGAATATCATCGGTATTCAGAAATCTTTGGGTGCTAAGAACTACTTTATCCTCTTCCAATTTCTGTTTGAAGCCATCTTTTTAAGTTTAATTGGTGGAGTAGTTGGCGTTTTGCTGGTTTGGCTGATGTCATTCATTGATTTTGGCTCGTTGAAATTAGTTGTTACCAAATCAAATGTGATTTTAGGTTTAACAATTTCATCTCTTATTGGTATTATTTCAGGGATTGTTCCTGCATGGATTGCTTCAAAACTTGACCCTGTGGTGGCAATTAGGTCGAAGTAAGTCAATAAACAATATCTGAATTTGGATTCGTCTGATTAATAGATTTTAGGACTAATAAGTATGTACAATCAACTAATCCCCAAATCTGACGAATCCAAATTCAGACATTCATTAACTTCAAATCTACGCCAATGCAAATTTAACAAACCCAACCATTGTAATTAATAAGAAGAAAGTTGTGATATACATAAAGAAAAGAATTACTGATTTGACTAATGTTTTCATGATTCCTTGTCGATAAACGGTTTTCAGAGAAATGATGAAATAAAGAAAAAAACCGAGCATCGTGAGGGTTAAAGTGCTGCCTGGGAATCCCAAAGCCATTCCTGACCCTACAAAAATCAAAATCATCAAGAAGAAAATGGCGTGAATATGGATTGAGAAAATCAAATGTTCATAATAATACCTTGTTTGTCCCGCCATCAAATGTGGAACGTTTCTGTATTTTCTCATTTTCCTAAAACGAATTAAGTACATTAACCAATCCCACAAATACCTGTATAAACGAAATGGATATGATATGATACTGTGTGAACGCTTGCTATAAATGATTTTCAGTAAAAATGCTACAATGGGCATCAAAAAGAACATCATCAATGAAAAAACGCCGATTCCCATGTGGGCTATTTCAGTTCCAGCTTTGGCGGCATCGTCATTAAATGCTAATTCATAATAGTTTTGATTTCTGAATATTCCCCTTTCAAAGGATTTTATTCCCATGAAATTTACTCTCTTTCCTTTTGCCATTACCGAATCCAACTCTGCATCGGACATTTTCAAAACTCTTTTCTTAAAGGCAGTATTTTCCAAACTGCCATTGCTTCCTTTTATGGTAATGATTGTATCTTTATCGTATTGCACTTTAACTACACTATTATTCTTCAAAGCGTGCAAATTTAAGGAATATTGTAACTGTTGTTTTTTTCCGATGGTTTCCGTAAAATAATTTCTTAGTTCACTTGACGGATCTTCAATCTGCTCAGTATTTAGAGTATCCGCTATGATTTGCTTTTGAATATCAATTAATTTCTTACGTCTCAAATCGCTGGGTAATTTCGATAATAATGCCCTTAATGTGTCTTTGTATTGCACATTCATTTCATCCATCACATTATCAGAAGAAATATCGGTAAAATTGATAAATTTATCAACTTTTGATTGAGTTGATGTAGTTGCTTTGTTAAGTTTATTAGCCAATTTTAAAGCCAATTTAGCTTCATTTACAGTTTGTGAGGCTTCAAAAAGTCCAATAGTATCTTCTGATTTTTTCAAATCATTATATTCCTTTTCCGCTTTGGCTAAGTCATCATTCAACTTGGCTTTTGACTTAGTTTTTACCTCTTCGGTTTTAGCAGAACTCTTTTCTAAAATATTATTAAGAAAATTATTTTTATCATTCATGGCGTTATTGACCATTTTGTCCATTGCCAAAAAGAAAATAAAAGAAATTAAGAAATATAATCTTACGGGTGGGACGTATCTTCCCCGCCGACCTTCCAGAAAATCTTTGGTTATTTTCCCAGGTGAAAGAAAAATGGCTTGCATAGTATTGTAGAACTTGGTATCAAAATGTGTGAAACCTTCAAAAACCTCAAAAGCAAGGTGTCCGATGGGTACTTTCAAATCATGATTCTCTTGTCCACAATGCGGACAAAAGTTGGTCTCGGGACTGAGTACCGTATGACAATTATGACAAATTTCAACTTTACGGCGTTTTTTGTGGATAGACATTTTTTAATTTTAGAATTTTCATTGAAAATACAAACAAAAAAGGAGAAAACCGTTTTGGGTTTCTCCTTTTTATAATTTCAGGACAACTATTTCTCTATTTTTTGACTTCATTGAAATTGACAACAAAATTCACAATAAATTCATCCGCCAAATCGTTGATGGTTAAGGAGTAGCCCCCATTTTTGTAAACGGCATCCAATCGCTTTCTCAGACTGACAAGACTAATCCCCGTCTCCCCCGTATCAAAAACATGAGGTTTAGGATTCTTTTGGTTGTGAACGGTATAGGCAAATCTATCTTTAATGAGGCTTGTACGAATGGATAAAGGGAATTCAAGATCATCGTTTTGTCCGTGTTTTACGGCATTTTCAATAAAAGTGAAAAGTACCATCGGAACTATCCGTTGCGACTGAAAATTACCCTCAATTTTATAATCAATCAATAAAGCATTTTTAAATCGTTTTTTCTGAATGGCAAGAAAATCATCTACAAATTGGAGTTCTTCCTTCAATCCTACTTCATCTTGTTGCATCGTTTTACTGGTGGCATAACGCATCATATCCGCAAACTGTATTAGTGTATCTCCCAATTCGCCATTTACTTTTCTTACGCCATCATAAATCATATTTAAAGTATTGAACAAAAAATGCGGATTAACCTGCGACCGCAAGAAGGTATATTCTACTTTGGCTCTTTCTTTTTCTAAAAGGGCGTTGCGGTCTTTTTCTTTTCCAATTTCTATTTGCTGTTGAATGACTTTTTGGGCGAAGTAATAACCAAGAGCATATATTGTAAAATTACTTGCTTGAATCACGCTTCTTGAAATTAATTGTTCAAAAACAGGTGGATTATTTAAAGAAGAGATTTTAATAAATTGGAAGATATAAAATTCAAGGAAATATGAGTAAGAAATATAAGCTATCACTGAAATAATAAATATCAGTAATAGAAAATAGATTTGTCTGAAATTTTTATACTTATTAAAAACGCCAAAAACAATTACATAAAAAAAAGTAATATCTCCAATTCTGTGTAAAACTGTTTGTAATATGAAAGCAATGCTAAGAGGTATGTGTAAAAATATTTTTACTAAAAATGTATAATAAACAGTATAAATTATCCAAACCAGTACATGCAATTTTAGGATTTTGTTAGAAAATAGTTTTTTAATCATTTAGTTTAAGGGTAAATTTTATTCGATAATTATTTTTGGAATGATTCTTGAACGGGGTGTTTATGTTAATAAGACTGTTAATCAATAAGTTAGGAAAATTTCAAATTTGCAATCCCATTTATGTATCAATTTTGTAAAAATAAATAAACTAAAAACACGCAAAATAAAAAAATATGAAAACTTCAAATGCTTCGCAAAAATTATCGATTATGAAATCGTCTATTTCTAATTTAAGTAACAATAATTCAAACCACGCTGAGACTGTAATAGTTGTAACTTGGAGAGCAAACAATGAGACTGTGATTGTAGTAACTTGGTAATTTCATTGCTTGGATTGATAAATGCAAAACTACAATAAAAGAAGATTCACTTTACTTGATGTGTAAAATTTATCAAGTAAAGTGAATCCCTTTATTTTAAAAAACTATCTCCTATTCATCCTCACCATCATCCACAATATTTGGCTCAACGGTATCAACCAAAGCGGTTTCATCACCTTTAATTTTATCTTTGATGCGTTGCTCAAGAATCCCTAATAACTCGTGATTGTCTTTCAGCATATCCTTCACGCCATCACGTCCTTGTCCTAAGCGGTTGCCGTCAAAACTGAACCATGAACCCGATTTCTTCACGATTTCCATTTCCGTGGCTAAGTCTAACACTTCACCCGCCTTAGAAATTCCTTCACCGTACATAATATCAAATTCAACCACTTTGAACGGCGGGGCAACTTTGTTTTTTACTACTTTTACACGAGTTCTGTTACCAATTACGCCACTGTCGCCATCCTTGATTTGACCAATACGACGAATATCCAAACGTACCGAAGCATAGAATTTCAAGGCATTACCACCCGTAGTAGTTTCTGGACTACCGAACATTACCCCAATCTTATCACGCAACTGATTAATAAAAATACAACAACAACCCGTTCTGTTAATAACTCCCGTCAATTTACGCAAAGCCTGAGACATCAAACGAGCCTGTAAACCCATCTTTGAATCACCCATGTCGCCTTCCAATTCTGCTTTCGGTACAAGTGCCGCCACCGAGTCAATCACGATAATGTCAATGGCTCCCGAAGCAATCAGTTGTTCCGCAATTTCAAGGGCTTGTTCGCCATTGTCGGGCTGAGAAATAAGCAATTGGCTTACATCAATACCCAATTTTTCAGCGTAATTTTTATCAAAGGCGTGTTCTGCATCAATAAAAGCTGCCAAACCACCCGCTTTTTGTGCCTCTGCGATACAGTGCATCGTCAAAGTTGTCTTACCAGAAGATTCTGGTCCATAAACTTCCACAACTCGACCACGTGGCAGACCACCCACACCGAGTGCCAAATCAAGCCCGAGCGAACCTGTTGAAATCACAGGAACGTCCATCACTTTGGTGTCCGACAAACGCATGACGGTTCCTTTGCCGTAAGCCTTGTCTAACTTTTCGAGTGTTGTTTGTAATGCTTTTAATTTTTCACTTGCAGGGTTTGTATCTGCTGCTGCTTGTTTTGCCATTTTTTTTGAGTTTTCTTAAATTATTAAGCGTGAATTGCAAAATTTTAAACAAATAAAAGTATTTTGCCTTGAAATGTCAAATCGAAAAAAATATATCTCAATTCTGTGCCTTTTTTGGGTGTCTTGGGGAGCAAAAGCACAGCTCAATAATACTAATTTGGAGACCTTCCAGTACATAGATTCAACGAATTTTAAGCACTTTGGGTTTCAATTTGAGAGCTTTAATTTCCTTAAAAACAACGAATATTTTCTCAATATTGCTGATGGTTATACTCTGTTCGGAAACCAATTTTTGCCCAAAGTTACTTATCAGACCGCACCTCATGTAATCGTGGAAACAGGAGTATATGCGTGGAAAGACTTTGGAAACAATGCTTTTTCTAAGATTCAACCCATCTTTTCCATTAAGATTCAAAAGGATTCTTCTCAGTTAATTTTTGGTAATTTGGAAGGTAATTTGAACCATCATTTAGTCGAACCTTTGTTCAATTTTGAGCGGGTGATTTTGAACCGCCAAGAATCTGGGATTCAATATACCAGACGTAAAAAAAATACGTTTTTTGATAGTTGGATTGATTGGCAGAATATGATTTACAAAGGCTCAAATGCCAAGGAAGAAATTTTTGCGGGTTTTTCTTGGAATAAAAAACTGATTCATAAACCCAATTTTTATTTATCAATTCCATATCAAGTTACTTTTCAACATCGTGGAGGACAAATTACCAAAGATACAGGTCAAGTGATTACCAATATCAACACGGCAATTGGAGTGGAGGTGGAGTGGCGAATGAAAGGTTTTTTAAAGAAAATCAGAACGCAAAACTATTGGGTTGGTTATCGACAAAATTCAAATTATCATCCGTATTTCCCCGATGGTTCGGGAATTTATTTGAACCTTACGGCTGAAACAAAAGTGTTAAACCTAATGCTAAGTTATTGGCAATCAAGCGGATATTTGTCAGATGCAGGTGGAGATTTATACCAATCAGTTGGGCGAGTTTTCAAAGCCCCAAATACCATTGAAAAAGAACGTAAACTGTTGATTATCAGATTAATGAAAGACTGGAAAATTATTGATAATCTTTGGCTAACCTTCCGTTTTGAACCGTACTTTGATTTAATTAATCACGAATTTGAGCATTCTGAAGGACTATTTTTAACGTATCGACAAGGATTTAGATTAAAATAAATGAAAAAACTACTACTACTTTTTACATTCCTCACAATCAAGTCCTTCGCCGAAGTTCCTGCCGTCCGTTTTGTCCAAAACAAAGGGCAATGGGATAAGGATATAAAATTTATTGCTTCCATTCCAGGCGGTTCTTTGCAAATTCGGCAACAAGGTTTACATTACGTTTTTGTGGATAATAATTTACTTTACGACATTAAGCATAGTCCTTTAAAAACCGAGAAGCCTATTGCTCTAAAAATGCACGGTTTGAATGTCATTTTTGATGGTTCAAATTCTGATTTCACGATTGAAAGTAAACAGCCTACTTCTGAAATTCAACACTATTTTTATGGTAATGACCCCTCAAAATGGCAAAGTAATGTGCAATCTTTTGGGGAAATTTGGCTACGAAATATTTATCAAGGCATTGATTTAAGACTTTATGCTACGGATAATGCTTTGAAATACGAGTTTGTGGTTGCTCCAAAAGTTTCAACCGAGCAAATAAAAATGCGATACGAAGGTGCGGATGAAATTTTGATGGAAAATGGTAATTTGAAAATAAAAACTTCCTTGGCGGATATTATTGAAATGAAGCCTTATTCCTTTTCTGAAACTATCATAAATGCAAATTCAAGAATAGGGTTTTCGGAAGTGAAATCTAATTTCAAAATCAATAAAAATATCGTAACTTTTTTATTTCCCGATAATTACGATAAAGAAAAAACCCTTACGATTGACCCAAAATTAATCTTCTCCACTTACTCAGGCTCCACTGCTGATAATTGGGGACACACCGCCACTTATGATGCCGAAGGTAATTTATACGCTGGCGGTTCAACTTTATTGGAAAGAGGAGGAAGTTTCCCAACCACAATTGGGGCGTATCAATTAACCAATGGCGGTTATTGGGATGTAGCAATTATGAAATTCAGAAAGGACGGAACTAAGCTATTGTATTCCACGCATTTAGGCGGTGAAAATGCTGATATTCCACATAGCTTGATTGTAAATTCAAAGGGAGAATTATTGATTTTTGGCACTACTTCTTCACCTAATTTCCCTACGACTGCTAACGCTTATGACCAAACTTTCAACGGCGGAGGAAGCCTTAATAATAATACCACAGGACAAATTTACAGTAAAGGAAGTGATATTTTTGTGTCCAAACTTAGCTCAGATGGCTCTAAGTTGCTTTCTTCCACTTTTTTGGGTGGTTCGGGCAATGACGGACTAAATCTGTTTACTTTAAATTATGGCGATGAATTCAGAGGTGAAATTGTTACGGATGAACAGGATAATGTTTATATTGCTTCGGTTACAGATTCGCCAAATTTTCCCGTTGTGGGCGGTCTTCCAAATATTGGAACAAACGTGAAAAGAAGTGGCATAAGTGATGCCATTATTTGCAATTTCAGTCCCGATTTATCTAAAATTTTATGGAGTACCATCGTGGGCGGCAATGATTATGAAGCGGCTTTATCTTTGAAAGTTGCGAAATCGGGAAGTATCTACGTTTGTGGGGCAACCACGAGTAGCGATTTGCCTTTTTCTCTAACCATTCAACCAAAATTTCAAGGTAATGCGGATGGATTTGTGATGAAATTTACCCGTGATATTACTAAAAGTTATTCACCAACGGCTTATAACGGAACGTATTTAGGGACAAATAATCTGGATTTAGCCCAATTATTAGACCTCGACCAAGACGAAAATGTGTATGTTTATGGATTGACCGTTGGGGGAAATTATCCCATCATAAACGCTCAATATTCCAATCCCAAAAGTGGTCAATTTATTCATTCAATGGATAAAACTTTAACGAAAACGAATTTTTCAACCACTATCGGAACGGGTAAAAGCTCACCCGATATTGTTCCAACCGCATTTTTGGTGAATGAATGTGGTAATATTTATATTTCGGGTTGGGGAGGGAAAGTAAATAATAATTTACCGAATGCCCCGCAAGTGAACACAACGGGTATGCCCATAACGCCCGATGCGTACCGAACGACAACAGATGGTAATAATTTTTACATTGCCTTATTAGAAAAAGGAGCAAAGTCGTTGCTTTACGCTACATTTTTCGGAGGGGACAATTCCAGTCCGAGTGCCGCTGGCGACCACGTGGACGGTGGTACTTGCCGTTTCGATAAACAAGGGTTTATTTATCATTCCGCTTGTTCATGCAATCGGGCAAATGCACCTTCCAGTTTTCCGACAACTCCTAATGCTTGGTCAAAAACCAATCCTTCACCCAATTGTAATAATGCCGCCTTTAAATTTGATGTTGATAATTTGAAAGTTGCTTTTGATGCTTTGGACGGAGCAAAAAAATCTGCCAGTTCATCGCCCGATACTTTATTTGGATGTGTGCCTTTCAAAGTAAATTTTCAAGACACCAGCGAAGGGGCAAAAACGATTTCGTGGAATATTGGCGGCGAAAAAAACTCAACTGCCAGCGTAGAAGATTTCACTTTTACCAAAGTGGGAATCTACACTATTACACTCAAAGGAACAAATTTGCTTTCCTGCAAGCGAGAGGAAACCGTCAATAAAATCATCAAAGTTTTACCCGCAGATTTTAAATTAAGTCCCGATGCCATTAGTGGTTGTGAGGGTAAAACGGTGGAGTTATTGGCTTCTGGCGGAACGAAATATGTTTGGTCACCAGCATTGGGATTAAGTGCAACCAATATTGCTAATCCGATTGCAACAATCACTAAACCAACGACTTATTCTTGCGAAATCTCTAATCAATTTGGTTGCAAGGAAACAAAGACCGTACAAATAAAATTGGAAGAAGCCCCCGCTAAGGTTTCCAATGACACCACGGTTTGTCGGAATTATAGTGTCGATTTATTCGCTTCGGGTGGAACAAAATATACTTGGAAATCAAATTTGCCTTTACCTGATTCTACATCAGCCAAACAAAGAGTAATTATCACAAAACCCGCCACTTTTACGGTAACTGTTTTTGATGAAAAGACCAATTGCAAAGCCCAACGGACAATCAACGTAGGTATTGATGAAAGTTTCAAGCCTGATTTTTCTTTAAAAATTATTGAAGATTGTGGTAAACCAACCATTGTTCAGATTCAGAATAATTCCAAAAATGCCACAAAATACGTTTGGCTAACGGGTTTGGGAGATAGTTTAGCCACGCAAAATCCTACGCAGTTCACGTATAAAGAGGCAGGAGTTTATACAATTACGCTCAAAAGTTATAAAGGAGATTGTTTAATCCAAGATTCAAAGAAAATTGAATTAGAAAAGCCCGCTACACCCCCAAATGTGATTACGCCCAACAATGATGGCAAAAATGATACCTTTAATGTAGGAACGAAATTAGAAGTTCTCGAAATATTTAATCGTTGGGGACAAGCCATGTTAAAAACCAATACTTATCAGAATGATTGGGGAAAGGATATTCCAGTCGGAACGTATTACTATTATCTCAAAACCGTTGGCGGGGCTGAATGTAAAGGCTGGGTTGAGGTTTTGTGATTTTTTAGTAAATTTGTAAAAATAAAAAAAAACGGTTCTCTGACAGTTTTTGTGGAGTTATAAATTTTTCGTAATCTTGATAATGGAAAAGATTACTTTTTACGAAGAATTACTCAATTTGCCATCGGTTGAAATACTTGATATTAAAATTGATACTAAAATTATTACGATAG
>JBBRMR010000031.1:0-54819 GCA_038230735.1 Cytophagales bacterium | reverse complement strand
GTTGGTCAATTTAACGGTGCATTGGCGGGTGCTGGTGGAGTTGAAGGGGGAAACTCTGGTAAATGGGCTCATAGTTGAGGAAGTATATGATTTATGTACAGAATATTAGACCATTGATTGTACTGATTTAGTTCATTTATACATATTTTCTAAAAAATTTATCTGTATAAATACGCCAAATCAGTACAACCAGTGGTCTATTTTATTATTTCACATCAAATCTATCTAAGTTCATCACTTTTGTCCAAGCTGAAACAAAGTCATTTACAAACTTATCTTTTGAATCATTACATCCATAAACTTCCGCAATAGCACGAAGTTCAGTGTTTGAACCAAAGATTAAATCCGCACGAGTTCCCGTCCATTTCACTTGTCCAGTTGTACGGTCTCTGCCTTCAAATACATCTTGTGCCTCATTTGCAGAACTCCATTTAGTACGTAAATCAAGAATATTGACAAAGAAATCATTGGAAAGACTTCCTACATTTTCAGTAAATACTCCGTGCTGAGAACCATCATAATTTGTTCCCAAAACACGCATACCGCCAACAAGAACCGTCATTTCAGGGGCTGATAAAGTCATTAATTGAGCTTTATCAATCAATAATTCTTCCGAAGAAACATTATATCTTTTCTTTTGGTAATTGCGGAAACCGTCAGCAATTGGTTCAAGCACGGCAAATGATTCAGTATCAGTTTGCTCTTTGGTAGCATCAGTACGACCCGCCGTAAATGGCACAGTTACTACATATCCCGCATTTTTAGCTCCTTGCTCAACGCCTGCACATCCTCCTAAAACAATCATATCCGCTAAGGAAACTTGCTTTCCATCCACTTGTGAAGCATTAAATTCGTTTTGAATTCCTTCCAATTTATCTAATACGCTTGATAATTGAGAAGGATTATTAACTGCCCAAAATCTTTGCGGGGCTAAACGGATTCTGGCACCATTTGCACCACCCCGTTTATCAGAACCACGGAAAGTAGAAGCCGAAGCCCAAGCCGTTGAAATCAATTCAGAAACTGACAAATCTGTTGAAAGGATTCTGGCTTTCAAAGCCACAACGTCAGCATCATCAATTAATGGATGAGAAACGGCTGGCACAGGGTCTTGCCAAATTAATTCCTCTGTGGGAACTTCTGAACCTAAATAACGGTCGATTGGACCCATATCTCGGTGCGTTAATTTGAACCAAGCTCGGGCAAAAGCGTCTGCCAATTTATCAGGATTTTTAAGGAAATCTCTTGAAATAACCTCATATTTAGCGTCAAAACGTAAAGCTAAATCACTCGTTAGCATTGTTGGGGCATGGCTCAAAGCGGGGTCGTGGGCATCTGGCACTGTACCTAATCCTGCACCACCTTTGGGCTTCCACTGAAATGCTCCCGCTGGACTTTTGGTTAATTCCCATTCAAATCGGTAAAGATTTTCTAAGTATTCATTACTCCATTTTGTGGGTGTAGTTGTCCAAGCACCTTCCAAACCAGAGGTAATAGCATATTTACCATGACCATCTCCAAACGAGTTTGCCCAACCCATACTCAAATGCTCAATACTTGCTCCTGCGGGTTCACTTCCCACATATTCATTTGGGTCAGCGGCACCGTGCGTTTTCCCGAAAGCGTGTCCACCCGCAATCAAAGCAACGGTTTCCTCATCGTTCATCGCCATCCGTCCGAAAGTTTCACGAATGTCTCGGGCAGAGGCAACGGGGTCTGGATTACTATTTGGTCCTTCTGGATTCACATAAATAAGTCCCATCTGCACGGCTGCCAAAGGGCTTTCAAGGTCTCTATCACCCGTGTAACGTTCATCAGCGAGCCATTTTTTTTCAGGGCCCCAATAAATATCTTGTTCAGGTTCCCAAACGTCTTCACGACCACCCGCAAAACCAAAAGTCTTGAAACCCATTGATTCCAAGGCAACGTTTCCCGTTAAAATCATCAAATCCGCCCAAGAGATTTTTTTGCCGTATTTTTGCTTGATGGGCCAAAGCAATAAACGTGCTTTATCAAGGTTTCCATTGTCGGGCCAACTGTTCAAAGGGGCAAAACGTTGCGAACCCGCACCCGAACCACCACGACCATCCGCAATACGGTACGTACCCGCACTGTGCCAAGCCATCCGAATAAAGAAAGGACCATAGTGACCATAATCGGCGGGCCACCAATCTTGTGAATCCGTCATTAAGTTGTTCAAATCTTGCTTTACAGCGGCAAGGTCAAGGCTTTTGAATTCTTCAGCATAATTGAAAGACTTATCCATCGGATTAGCCAATTCAGAATGTTGACGGAGGATATTAAGGTTAAGCATATTGGGCCACCATTCACGATTTGTGAATCCGCTACCAGCACTTTTATTTACCGTGCCATTTCCGTGAAAAACTGGACATTTTCCCGCAGTCATCGTTGTACCAGAAGTTACACCAGAACCACTGGCACTATTACTATTGATTTCATCTATATGACTCATAGTTTTGCTTTTGTTTTATTGTTGTTAAAATATAGACAAATCTAACATAGTTTAGGTTATCGAACAAACTGATATTTTCTATAAAGTTATAGATTTTTATGATAATGATGGTCTGATAACACATGTAACCCTATAGGTAGGATAGGAAGGTTAGGAGTTGAAGATATTTAAGATAGTATATTTTCAATTCATTAAAACATATTATTAACTAATTCTATGATAAAATCAATTTCCTAAAACACTATCCTTTCTATCCTAACTACATGGTTAAAGACAAAATTTTAACAAATTTTGGATAGTCTTTAACAATCCCTAAATTTGTGGCTAAACATTTTGTAATGCAGACAACTACTTTACATATTTCGCCTACTACTAAATTTGAAATCCCAGGATTTGATATTGAAAAACTCAATCAATATCAACTTTCATGCGAAGTTTCAGAGTCGTCTTTTTCATATTCTGTTATAGATATAGTTGATAATCAAATGGTTGTGTCTGAAAAATATGATTTTCCCGAATCCAAAGAAAACAATTCCATCTCCTTTTATTTAACTCAAATTTATGCTACTCACGATTTTTTGAAATCTTTGAAGTGGAAAGCCATAGAAACCATCATTGATAATCAGTCGTTTACCCTCGTTCCGACTGTTTTATTCAAAAAAGAATATACCACCAGATATTTACAATTAGCCAAAGGAACGCATATCACCAACCAAGAGGAGGTACATACCTATACACATGAAGACTTAGGAATTGTGAATATTTATAGTACCGACCGTGAGTTATACAATTGGTTCTCCAATACTTATCCATTAGTGGACTTAAAATATCAACATAAAACCAGTCAGATGATTGACTTGGCGATATTTACCAGTAAAGCCCAAACCGCATTTCTTTATTTTGGTAATCATCATTTTACGATAGTCATTACCGCCAACGGAACTGTGAAGTTCTGTAATCGGTTTGACTATAAAACTGCCCAAGATTTAGTGTATTACGTACTTTTCACGATGAATGAATTGGAAATTGAACCCGATGAAATTATTTTGAGATTGTACGGAAATATTAAAGAACAAACCGAAGATTTTGATTTATTGAATCAGTATTTAACTAATGTAAAGATTGGGGTTTAGTTTAGATGTTCGTTTTTGGATGTTCGATGTTGGGGATTTGTAAAATAGCAAACATATTTCTAAATGTCGAACATCGAAAAACGAACATCGAAGAGCGAACATCAAAAAATGAAATGAAAAAAACTGCCTTTTTCCCTGGTTCATTTGACCCTTTTACGAAAGGACATGAAGATATTGTTACTCGTGGATTGACGATTTTTGATGAGATTATCATCGGAATTGGTCATAATTCTACCAAGGCTCGTTATTTTCCCATCGAAAAAATGATTGCTTGGATTGAAGAAACCTTTGATGGAAAACCCGTTAGTGTGGTGTCTTACAATGATTTAACCGCTAATGTTGCCCGTGATATGGATGCCAGCTTTCTTTTGCGGGGACTTCGTAATACGACTGACTTTGAATATGAAAACTCCATTGCCCAAGTAAATCGTTACTTGGTTGAAGGTTTAGAAACCGTCTTTCTGATTACCTCTCCGCATCTCGCCCCCATCAGCTCTACGATTATCCGAGACCTTCATCGTTACGGAACGAATGTTGATGAGTTTTTGCCTTACAATATCAATGAGTAAGTTTCTAAAATCATTAGCACAGAATTTTAATTACTATCCTTGTTTATTGAATAACATCGAAGACAACTGTTTGTCTAAATCATGTTCAAGTGAAGCATCATAATGTTCAACCAAGACATTCAGAATATCTCTTAATTGCTCTAAACGCTCTGAACCCAATATTTCTGTGAATCTTTTATCAATATGCTCTGTGCATAATTTCCATTCCATGAGGGCATCAATGCCTTTATCCGTCAATTTTACAATAATTGAACGTGCGTCTGAGGGGTGTTTTTCCGTTAAAACATAGCCGTAATCACTCAATTCTTTAACCACTTTGCTCATTCCTTGCTTAGTGATTCCTGCCATGAGTGCCATATTGTTTACGGTTGTGCCTTCCAAATCAACGTGTACTAAACCAATAATATGCCCAACTCTGAAATCGACAAAGCCCTTTCCTTTTAAAAATTCAGCCGCCACTTCACTAAAATAATAATAAGAACGTTTTAGTAAACGCCCTAATAGACGGCTTTTGTTCGCTTTAAATTCTTTTATTTCTGATAATTTATCTTCGTTCATGGTATTGTTTCTTGGAATATTTGTACAAAGTTATGAAATTTAAAAATAATAGTCAATATACTTGACTATTATTTTATTTAGTAATAACTTCGCATCGTCAATTAGGTTTACTAATTTATTTATCAAAAAATCGAGCTTAACAATTAATCTTATCAATAAAAATGGAAACTCAGAGTCCCATCAAAAAATTCTTACCCAGAATTATTCTTATCATTGTACTTGGAGTTGCTGGGTACTTTGGCTATACTAAATACAAGTATTCAACCACACACGAAGAAACCGACAACGCACAAATCGAAACTTATTTTGTGCCTGTATTACCTCGAATGGCGGGCTATGTAAAAACGGTCAATGTCAAGGATTACGACTTAGTTAAAAAAGACCAAGTTTTAGCCGAAATTGATACTGACGAAGCTAAATTGGCTTTGGATGAACTGGAAGCGGATTATAAGCAATCTTTAACCGATATTGAGACCGCGAAAGCTAACATCAACAATCTGAACATTACAGTCCAGTCGGCAAATGCCAATTTGAAAGCTAATTATTTACGCCGTGAAAAAGCCAAAAAAGATTCGGAACGTGATGCGAATTTAGTGGCGGAGAACGCCATAACTCGTAAACAGGCGGACGATAGTAAATCAAGTGCTGAAATTTTATCCGCTCAATACGATGCTGGACAAGAAGATATTTTAACGGTAAAGTCAAGAATGCCAATTTTGCGAGCAGCTTTGCACAAAGCAGAATCCGTATTAGCCGTGAAAAGAGTAAAAATAGAACAGCAAAAGTTGAAATTGACTTACGGAAAAGTATATGCTCCAAGTTCGGGACGTATCGGTAAAAAGACCATCGAAGCGGGGCAATTCATACAAGCAGGTCAGCCTTTCATGACGATTGTACAGGATAATTCGTTTTGGGTTATTGCAAATTTCAAAGAAACGCAAGTGGGTAATTTAAAAATTGGTAATGAAGTTGATTTGAAAATGGATGCGTATCCTGACCGTCCAATCAAGGGTAAAATTATGTCAATTTCAGAATCAACGGGAGCAAAGACTTCTTTATTACCTCCCGATAATGCCTCTGGAAACTTTGTGAAAGTAACACAAAAAGTACCCGTAAAAATTGAGATTTTAGATTTAGAAAAATACAGAAACATTCTACGTGCGGGGCTTTCGATGGAAGTATCGGTTCCTTTGAAATAATTATGAAAAAATACATTATCGTACTCACAACCATCACAGCAGCCATTATGGAGTTGCTTGATACCACCATCGTAAACGTGGCACTGACCCAAATGGCGGGTTCGTTGGGTGCTACGATTGAGGATGTTGCTTGGGTAATTACGTCGTATGCCATTGCTAACGTGATTATTATTCCGATGACGGGTTTTTTGGGTGAATATTTTGGTCGTAAAAACTATTATATTACCTCCATGGTTATTTTCGGAATTGCCTCTTATTTCTGCGGAAATTCTGAATCACTTTGGGAATTAGTCTTTTGGCGATTTATTCAAGGCATTGGCGGAGGAGCATTATTATCAACTTCGCAAGCCATTTTATTTGATGCCTTCGACCCCAAAGATAGAGGAATTGCTTCGGGATTATTCGGAATGGGAATTGTGCTTGGACCAACCTTAGGACCCGTTGTGGGCGGATTTATCATAGAAAATTATAATTGGTCGCAAATATTTTATGTCAATATTCCTATCTGTTTGATTGCTACCGCATTAGCCTTTGTTTATATTGATAAAAAAGAAGGGGAGGGCAAAACGAAATCCGAAATTGTCATTGATTATACAGGAATTCTCCTGTTGATAATGGGCATTGGTTCGTTACAGTACGTATTAGAGAAAGGGGAATCCGAAGATTGGTTTGAATCACGACAAATTGTAATTATTTCCATCATGGCAGTTGTTGGAATTATTGGCTTCGTTTGGCGACAATTAACGACTGACCATCCCGTAGTGAATCTGAATATTTTTCGATATAAAAAATTCGCAATTGCCTCATTTTTGACCTTGGTTGCAGGTTTTGGTTTGTTCACTTCCGTTTTTGTTTACCCCGTTATGGTGCAAAGAATCAATGGATTCACGGCCTTAGAAACGGGTTTATCTTTGATGTTTCCGACTTTTGCGGCGGTGATTTTATTCCCCGTTATCGGAAAAAGGATGGGTGCGGGAGCTTCGCCAATTCCGTTTATGGCAATCGGGATTATTTTCTTTATTGTCTTCGGATTTTATTCAGGAACATCCACAACCGATATGGGACGTTGGGATTTTTTCCCGATGCAATTATGTAGAGTTATTGGCGTAGCGATGTTGCAATTACCGCTGATAAATCAAGCAGTTTCAGGCTTGAAACCCCAAGAATACCCAGCGGCAATTTCCCTAACAAACATGATTAGACAACTTGGAGGTGCTTTCGGGATTGCTTTAGCGAATAATTATGCAACGAGCCGAGCGGCACAACATCGTTCGGATTTAATGGCAAATATGTCCACCGATAATCCACTCTTTAATGAACGATTATCCAATGCCGTCCGCAACATGACCGCCGCAACGGGTAATGCTTTTGATGCTACCCAAATGGCTTATCGACAGTTGGAAGGGGCGGTGGTGAAACAGGCTTATTATTTGGCTTATTTAGATACGTTTCGATTAATTTCCATATTTTTCATCATTGTTTTTCCTTTAATTTTCTTGTTGAGAAGAGATAAAATATCCCCCGAAGAAGCAGCCAAAGCAGCGAAGGTGGCGGCGGATAGTCATTAGTTAGTGAATAGTAAACAATTAGCATTTATCAATTTGAATAATACGCCTCGCAAGAATTTTGAACTCTTGCGAGGGCACAGACATAAAAAGATGAAATATAAATATTTAGCAATACCTTTCTTCCTTTCGTTGCAAACATACGCACAGGAAAGAACCAACGAAACGCTCAATCAATTGGTGCGTTTGGCGATTGATTATGCCCCAAAAATTAAGGAGCAACAACAAACAGTTTTGATGGGCGATTATCGAACCAAAATTCAAGAATCTGCCTTGAAACCACAAATCCAGTCGGAGATTGGTATTACTCGTATTGACCCCGTGGCAAAGGCTCAATTTGCTTTTGGCGGCACGCCAACGAGTTTGCAATTTCAACCCAACATGAACTATAACGCCAACATTGGTGGAAGCTACGTCATTTATGATTGGGGAAAGCAATTTGTCAATATTGAGAAATCTAAATTAGAAACTGAATTGGCAAAAACGGGCGTAGAAGGTTTGAAAAACGTTTATGCTTACCAAGTGGCTAACCTTTATTACGGAATAATTTTCTCTCAAAAAGCTATTGAAGTACAAAAAGAGCAATTGAAATTGGTGGATGATAATGGCAAAATTATCGCCAGTCGTTTGAAACAAGGAGATGCCTTGGATTATGACCAAGTATCGGTCCAGGTTCGTTATAAAAATGCGGAAAGTAGATTGACCGATTTGCAAAGTCAGTTGGAGAGACAGATAATTTATTTATCATCTTTAATCGGAAAAGATGCTCACGGCATGATTCCTGCGGGGATAGATTTCAATGCTGGAACGGCAGACTTAAGCATCGAAACTGCCACTACGCAAGCACAGACTAATAATTATGATTTAAAAGCCTTGAAAGACCGAGATTTAATTGCGGAGCGTGATGTAAAAATTGCTAAAATGAGTTCATTGCCAGTTTTAGCAGCTAATGCCCAAGTAGGTATCAGAAATGGATATTTACCAAGAATAAATGGTGAAACGCCTGATATTACGGACGATTTTAAATTCAATTCAGTAGTAGGGGTAAAATTAACAATACCTGTCTATACGGGACATCGTGGGGCTTATCAAACTGAGATTGCAAAGTTGAACCGTGAAATGTTGAAATATTCAGTTGATGTAACCAATCAGGCTTTGAAAAGAGATTTGGAAGCGGCTCAAAATGATTATAATGCTGCAAAAAGTAAGTTAGCATTATCTCAGGAAAACGTCAAGCAAGCACAATACGCACTGAACTTAGCCAATGTTCGTTATAAAAATGGTGTATTAACTAATGTAGAGATTGAAGCGGCACAAACTGCCTTGCAAGATACTCAATTTACGCAATTGCAATATCAATATCAGATGTCATTGGCAAAATTAGAAATGAATCGTTTGGCGGGGATTAAGTTTTGGTAGATATTTAAAGTTAATGAGTTTAGAGTTTAAAGGTCATGAGATTTTATCCCGTATTTGGAATATCACGAACTTTAAAACAGTAAACTTATTGACTTTGAACTCATAAATTCTACACAAATATTTTATGAAAAAAGCACTATTAATAACATACCTATTCATACAATCCATTCAGTTACAAGCTACTGGCATTGATGACTCTACACGATTTATAAACTCCAAAATTGTTAAATTTTTTACTTCTCCTAAATACATTATTTCACCCTTTGCTTTTTATATGCCCGAAACCAATATTGTAATTGGGGCGGGCATTAAGCGGTTTTACAACTTTGGGAAAACGAATGATAGCCTTACCAGAGTGTCAAATATTACTGGGTCTTTTCAATATTCATTGAATGGACAATATCTTTTGCGGTCTCAATATCAAATATTTACCAATCAAGAAAAGTATTATATTACAGGATATTTGGGTTACAGTCGTTTTCCTATTACATTTTACGGAATTGGAAATGATATTGATATGAACAAAAACGAATCCGTATCTTTTGATTATTTCAAATTTGATAATGTGGCATACCGTAAAATTGGCAAAAACAGTTTTGCGGGTTTGGGTTGGCGATATTTTAATATGTTTCACGTAGAGTCGCAGCTAAATGGAATGTTGGAATCTGGAAACGTACAGGGAAGTATGGGTTCAAAGATTTCAGGCTTAAATATTTCTTACCTTTTTGATAGTCGAGATAATATTTTGACTCCTTCTAAAGGTTCTTTCGCTCAATTAATTTATTCCATTCACGAGAATATTACGGGCAGTACGCATACTTTCAACCGTTGGCAATTTGATACTCGCTATTATTTTAAACCCTTTGCCAAACGCCAAGATGTATTAGCTTTTCAAGGTTATGGTTTTCTGTCGGTGGGTGATGTTCCTTTCAACGAACTGGCTCAAATGGGCGGTGAAATGATAATGAGGGGCTATTATCAAGGCAGTTATCGGGATAAAAACTTGTTGGCAGTTCAGGCAGAATATCGTCTGCAACTTTTAAAACGTTGGGGAATTGTGGGTTTTGCGGGGGCAGGAAGTATATCAGATGCCATGAATCATTTTGATTTAGATAATACAAAACCAAGCTACGGCGGAGGTTTACGTTTTAAAATTAATCGAAAAGAAAATGTAAATGTAAGAGTGGATTATGGTTTTGGTAATGGACAGCAAAACGTCTATTTTTTCATTGCCGAAGCGTTTTAACGGCTCTAAGAATAAATACTTATAAAAAGAAAATCCATCATTAGAAATGACGGATTTTACTTAATACCTAACCACTATTTAATATTTTTGTTTAGCTGTGAGTTAAACACAATTTAAATATACAAGATAAAGTTTTAAAAACCAAGTAGTTATAATTTTATAACCATTTCTTAACATCAGTTAATTCAAGTCCCCAAGCATCTGAAACGCCTTTATAAACCACCTCTCCACACACTACGTTTAATCCCTTCATTAATTCGTTATTTTCCGCACAGGCTTTTTCCCAACCCTTGTTTGCTAATTGAATCGCATAAGGTAAAGTTGCATTCGTTAATGCCAAAGTTGAAGTATATGGCACGGCACCAGGCATATTAGCAACGCAATAATGCACAATTCCTTCAATTTCAAAAGTTGGGTCTTCGTGGGTTGTTGGTCGGCAAGTTTCGATACAACCGCCTTGATCAACGGCAACATCTACTAAGACAGTTCCTGGACGCATTTCTTTCAACATGGCTCTGGTAATCAAATGCGGTGCTTTTGCCCCAGGAATCAAAACCGCCCCAACAATTAAATCTGATAATTTTATGGCTTCACGAATATTATATTCATTTGACATTACGGTATCAACATTGGCTGGCATCACATCTTCCAGATAACGCAAACGGGGTAAACTTACGTCCATTATTGTTACGTTTGCCCCTAAACCCGCTGCCATTTTTGCGGCTTGCGTTCCCACAATTCCTCCGCCCAAAACCAATACATTTGCGGGTTTTACACCTGCAACGCCACCCAACAAAATACCTCTTCCTCCCATGGGTTTCTCCAAATATTTTGCTCCTTCTTGAATCGCCATACGACCTGCCACTTCTGACATTGGGACTAATAACGGCAAACTTCTATCCGTTTTTTCAACGGTTTCGTAAGCCAGACAAATGGCTTTACGCTCAATCATGGCGTGGGTCAATTCTTCCGAAGAGGCAAAGTGAAAGTAGGTAAATAACAATTGATTTTCCTTAATAAGTGGGTATTCAGACGCTATTGGCTCTTTTACTTTACAAATCATATCGGCAATGGCGTAAGTTTCTTCAATATTTGGTAAAATTGAAGCTCCCGCTTTGCCGTATTCTTCATCCGAGAAACCGCTTCCTGTACCCGCCTGTGTTTGCACATAAACCACATGACCGTTTTTCTTGAATTCTGCCACACCAGCGGGCGTTAGAGCCACACGGTTTTCGTTATTTTTAATCTCTTTTGGAACACCAATAATCATGATTTTGAATGGTTTTGAAGTTTTGGGATTTAAAGGGTTGAGAGATTCTATATTTTGAGGAAATCGAAAAGTATGTTGTTACATTCTTAAATCCTAAATCCCCTAACCCCTGTTACCTAAACCGCTTTTTGTAAATAAAGTAATGAACAAAATTAGCTAAACAGAAAATCATTTTGGAAAAGTAAAAATAAAAAGGAAATAATGTAATATTTTTCAATATATAAAGATAATATTCCTGTAAATTGCAATTTTTCCAACCCTTAAAAGTAATTTTTTCTGATGAACTTAGATGCTTCCGATATTCGCATTTTGCAATTACTTCAAGAAAATGCACAATTTACCATTAAAGAAATCTCCCAAAAGATTAATCTTTCAATGACTCCTACGCATGACCGTATTAAACGTTTGGAACAAGAGGGTGTAATTGATAAATACGTTACTATTTTGAACAAAAAGATGTTGGGAAATCCGATGATAGTATATTGTAATATCAGTTTGGATAAACAGCAAAAAAACCATTTTGAGGAATTTGAGGAAGCAATAAAGCAGTTTCCCGAAGTAATAGAATGTAGTGTTATTTCGGGTAGTTTTGATTATTTATTGAAGGTAATTGTGAAAGATATGAGTACTTATAATGAATTTTATCAAAAGAAACTCTCTGATTTACAGAGTGTTGCCCATATTAGTAGTTCTTTCGTGATGTCGGAAGTAAAAAGTACAACTGTTATACCTTTGTAATGGATAATTGATGATTTGTTGAATACTCAATTCTAATATTCACTAAAATACTTCTCCATGCGTTGCCTTCATTATTGCCTTCAATGCAGGTTTTACTAATTTTAAACTATTCAAAGCAATTTCAGAAATTACTTCATTTCCAAACAAACGCTGTACATTTCTTCCCACCCAAAGCCTTTGCCTAAAATGCTTATTCCATGATTGTTGATGGTTTTTTTCTACTAAATCTCTATTGTCATAATTCTGTAAAATGCTTTCTGTCAATAATTTAGCACCATGAATTGCCATTGCCATACCGTTTCCGCAAAGGGGTGTAATCAGTCCTGCGGAGTCACCCGCCATCAGGATATGTTTTTCTACGGATGTTTTGGGGGCAAAAGAAATTTCGTTAATTACTTCGGGTTTGTCATACAGAAATTCTGATTCTGTGAAGATTTTCTTCAAATGAGGATTTTTCCAAAGAATTTGTTTTTCCATTTCCGCAATTGTACCGTGTTGGCGGAGGTTTTCACGAGTGGTTAGGTAGCACAAACAATGTTTATCATCTTCAATGGCGGAGATACCACAGTAGCCATTTTTAAAATTATGGAGGGCAATTAAATCTTGCGGGAAGTCGGTTTTTATATGATATTTTACGCCAATATAAGGGCTTCGTTTCGTGAAAAAATCACGTTTTAAGGTAGCGTCTAATTTTGTCCGTTTACCAAAAGAACCAATCACAAAACGGCTTTCAAAAGTTTGGTTTTGCGTTCTAATAATCATAGTATCTTCTTGGTAATCAACGCTTTCAACCAATTTATCTAATAAAAATGTTACACCGTTTTCTTCGGCTAAGTGAAACAAATATTCGTCTAATTTATACCGACTAATGCCAAATCCACCTAAATCTAAATCGGTTTCCAAGATTCTACCCGAAGGAGAGGTGAACTGAAATTTAGAAATTTCTTTAATACCTAAATCATCAAAATTTACGCCAAGAGAAGCTAAAAAAGGTCGAGTTTCATTGGAAATATATTCACCACAAACACGGTGAAAAGGATAGCTTTTCCTTTCAATAACTAATACTTTTTTGCCCGCTTTTGCCAACCGAATACTGCTGACTAAACCTGCCAAACCGCCGCCTATGATAATGATTCCGTACATTTGTATTTTGAAATAAATAAATTAAATCGAGATTAATTAACAACATGATTTTACCAAAAAAAGTATGAATTCATCAACTGTTTATCATTTAGTTTCGCCAGAATGGTGGGAAACTTTCGCTGACCAAGATTATTACGAATCTGAATCGTTAAAAGAAGAACAATTTATCCATTTTTCCACTCGTGAACAATTGAATGGCACGTTAGCTAATTTTTTCAAAGGCGTTCAACGAATTTTTTTGCTTCATATTGATGCTTCAAAATTGAATCTCCCCTTAGTTTTTGAAGACTTATTCGGAATCGGTATTGAATTTCCACATTTGTACGGAAGATTGAGTAAAGAAGCTGTTTTTGAGGTTCAAGAATTATTGGCGGATGAAAATGGTGTTATTTCAATACAGTGATGTAAACCTATAAGGTTTCGTAAACCTTATAGGTTTACGAAAATCTGTACACACGTTTATTTCAGAACTTTGTTAAAGGATAAAGAGTTTTTATTTCAGGAAGATTTATTTACGCTTTCACTCAATCATCAAAAAACTCAGTAACCCAAAGATGCTTTACCCCCAAAATATAGAAAATAAATTAGGTTTCGACCGTATTCGTGAATTGCTTAATGGCTTGTGTATCAGTCCATTGGGTCGTGCCTTTGTAGAAAAGGTTCGTTTTTCGGATAATTATGATTTAGTGCAGAAGATGATTCGGCAGGTGGCTGAGATGAAGGATATCCTACAATTTGAACCACAGGCTTTACCTTCTCAAAATTTCTTAGATGTCAATTATCAATTGTCAAAAGCCGCCATCGAAGGAGCATTTTTGACGGAGGAAGAATTTTTTAATGTAAAACTTTCCCTCAGAACGATTCAAGAATGTCTGCGTTTTTTTGATAATAAACAGATAGAAGAATATCCACAATTAAGAGAATTAGTAGGTAGTGCTTTTGCCGAAAAGGAAAATAAAAGTGATGAAAAGTCTCAAATCCGAAATCCAAAACTGGAAATCCGAAATCTTCTTGATTCATTTGATAAAATCATTGATGACCGAGGCAAGTTAAAAGACAATGCCAGTCCCGAATTGCAAGCCATTCGTAAACGGATGCAACACCAAGAATTTGATTTGAGAAAAAAATTGGATGGGATTTTGAGGAATGCCCGTTCAAATGGCTGGATTTCCGATGATTTCTCTCTTACTATCAGGGGTGGCAGAATGGTTATTCCCATTGCTGCCGAACACAAACGAAAGATAAAGGGCTTTGTCCACGATGAATCTGATTCGGGCAAAACGGTTTTTTTGGAACCCACCGAAGTCTTGGAAGCCAACAACGAAATTCGAGAATTGGAGTCGTCTGAAAGGAGAGAAATCATCAGAATTTTGATGGAATTGACCAATAAAATGCGTCCTCACGTACCTGTGTTACGCAAGGCATACACCTTTTTGGGCATAATAGATTTTATCAGAGCAAAGGCGAAATTAGCGATTGAATTGAATGGAATTGCTCCATTAAGCCTTAATAGTCAGGTAGTTGACTGGAAAAATGCCATTCATCCCTTATTGTTTCTTTCCTTCAAAAAACAAGGTAAAGCGGTGAAAGCCTTGACAGTTTCATTGAATACTGACAATAGAGTTTTGTTGGTATCAGGACCCAATGCGGGAGGGAAATCTATTACCTTGAAAACCCTCGGAATTCTGCAGTATATGTATCAATGTGGGCTATTAGTACCGATGGCTGAACATTCAACGATTGGGATGTTTCGCAATATTTTTATTGACATTGGCGACGAACAAAGCCTTGAAAATGACCTCAGTACCTATTCTTCTCACCTAACAAATATGAAGTTTTTTCTGCAAAATTCGGATAGAAAAACGCTTTTTTTGATTGATGAATTTGGCACGGGAACTGAACCAAGTTTGGGCGGTGCCATTGCCGAAAGTATCTTGGAAGACCTTAATAAATTGGGTGCGTATGGAGCCATTAATACGCACTATACCAACCTAAAAACCTTTGCCGACCGAACCGAAGGATTGGTAAATGGAGCCATGCGATACGATGCTGAACACCTTGAACCGATGTATGAATTAGAGATTGGAAAACCTGGAAGTTCATTCGCCATTGAGATTGCCTATAAGATTGGACTGCCCAAAGCGATTATTGACAAAGCAAAGCAAAAAGTTGGAAATGAACAAGTTAGCTTCGAGAAGTTGATTAAGGAATTGGAAATTGAGAAGAAAGTTTTCTTTGATAAAAACGTAGAAAACGCTACCAAACAACGTAAACTTGACCAATTATTAGAGCATTATAATTCACTAAAAACCTTCTTGGATAATGAAAAGAAGACCATTCTCAATACTGCTAAATTGCAAGCCAAGGAGTTGATTAAAAACACCAATCAAAAGATAGAATCGACCATTAAAGAGATTCGGGAACAAGCGGCGGAAAAATTTGCCACCAAAGAAATCAGGCAAGATTTACAGGATTTTGAAGGTGGTTTGGTGATTGAAAAAACAACGATTCAAAAGCCACTCAAAGAAGAAAAAGTAACCGATAAAAAGGATGAAATTGAGGTAATTTTAGGAGAAATCACCGTCGGGTCGTTAGTCAGAATTAAAGGACAAGAGGCGTTTGGAGAAGTGTTGAATTTGCGGGGAAAAGATGCCGAAATTGCAATGGGAGATTTGAAAACTACCATCAAATTGAACCGTTTAGAAAAGATTTCACGTAAGGAATTCAAGCAGAAAAATAGTACAGGCAAAGCTAAAACTGGCGGTTTAGACTTAAATGAAAAGATGCAAAACTTCTCCTTCAATCTTGATTTGAGAGGAATGAGAGGTGAAGAGGCATTAGTAGAAGTGGATAAATTCATGAACGATGCCATCATGGTTGGTTATGATGAATTAAGAATTGTTCACGGTAAAGGAGACGGCATTTTGAGAACCCTAATTCGCCAACACCTGAGAGGATATAAACAAGTAGCCAAAACCCAAGACGAAAACGCTGATAGGGGAGGGGCAGGGGTTACTTTGGTGAGTATGAGATAGTTTTTTCGATGCTGGATGTTCGTGATTCGATGTTCGGAAAAATGCAGAAAATCACGAACATCGAACAACGAACATCGAAACAACTATTTATAAACCACCCCATCTTTCATCACAAAAGACACCTTTCGCATCACTTTGATGTCCTGCAAAGGATTGCCGTCAGTGGCGATAATGTCGGCAATTTTACCCGTTTCAATCGTGCCTAAATCTTTGGCAACGCCGATAATTTCAGCGGGAATAATGGTGGCAGATTTGATGGCTTCCATGGCTGGCATACCCGCCTCCGTCATGTACTGAAACTCATACGCATTATTGCCATGCACTGACACACCAGAATCCGTTCCGAAGGCAATTTTTACCCCCGCTTTGTAGGCTTTGGCAAAAGTTGCCTGAATAATTGGACCTGTTTCTAAGGCTTTTGGCACTACTAAGGGGTGAAAATAACCAGGTATTTTGGCAGAATCCGCTACCGTTTTTCCTGCTATAATCGTTGCTACAAGATATGTGCCATATTTTTTCATGAGTGCAATTCCCTCATCATCCAGAAATGTTCCGTGTTCAATCGTGGTAACACCCGCCCGCACGGCACGTTTGATTCCTTCCGCTCCGTGGGCGTGTGCCGCCACGTGAAAGCCGTAATCTTTGGCAGTTTCAACGATTGCCCTGATTTCTTCTTCGGTAAATTGGGGTGCTTTTCCACTTTTCGCAATACTCAAAACGCCGCCCGTTGCGGTGATTTTGATACAATCTGACCCGTCTTTGTACCGCTGACGAACCGCCTGACGACCCTCCTCGGGGCTATTTATCACGGCATTCATATATTTTTCATCCATCGTATATTTATCCGAAAGAGCATTGGATGGGTCGCCGTGTCCGCCCGTGGTCGAAATGGTTTGCCCAGACGTAAAAACCCTTGGACCAATTACCGTTCCCTTATTGATGGCATTGCGAAGAGCAATATTTACCCCCGAGCCGCCCAAATCTCGCACACTCGTAAATCCTGCCAAAAGCGTTGTTTTGGCATATTTTGCCGCATCAAAAGCCACATCCGCCGAGTTTTGTTGGTAGCGTTTCATTTCTCCGCCCTTGCTGGTTTCGTTTTCCAAATGCACGTGCATATCCGTTAATCCAGGCATGACGGTTTGGTTTTTTAGGTCGATAACCTTATCCGTTCCCATTGGATTAGTAAATCCTTTTTGAACGGCAGTAATTTTTTTACCCTCCACCACAATGGTCATTTGCGTTTGGGCTTCGTTTTTAACGGCATCAATCAGCGTACCGCAATGGATTAATGTTTTTTGGGCAAGGGCATTCGTACCCAAAAGGCACATACTCGCAAGCATTAATAATGGTTTTTTCATTGGTTGATTTGGAAAGTTTTAATGTTAGATTGTGTAAAAATACACCGAAAAATGATTCGATTTTCAAATTAAGGATATTTGTTATCATCATCATGGAAAGGTATATTTGTGAAGATACTTACCCAAAACACGCCAAAATTATTTTTTTGATGATAAATACTTCGTTTATTTTTTATGTTGAAATTCTGATTGTCCTTTTTATTTCAGTATTTATTATTGGCAATATTCGCAGTTTACAGCGTTTTGATAGCTATTTTATTTTTAGCGTAATTATTTTACCTGTACTATTTTTCTTTTACAATCTCGTAATTTCAACTGAAGATATTCCTTTCAAAGATGATTACAATTTATTGGATTCTCTTTATGAAATGAAAATTGCTTCATCATTTTCTGAATGGTTACGGGCATTTTTGAAGCAAGTAAATCAACATCGGTTTGGCTTTGAACGAATGATAATGTGGCTGATTTATCAAGTATTTGGGAGTGAAAATATTAAAGCCCAAATACTCATTGGCAATACCTTTCTGTTAGGTATTTTTTATTTTTTTATCAAAATTTTTCGTGAATTAAAACTTTCTTGGCTATACTTCATCCCAATCTCACTACTACTTTTCAATTATACTTACTTTGAAAATGCCACTTGGGGCATTGCTGCTATCCAAAATACGCCCATCATTTTCTTTGCATTATTGAGTGTTTATTTGCTGTGTTTACAAACACAAAAAGCATTTTATGTCGCCATTTTAGTGGCTATCATCACGATGTTTACGTCGGGAAACGGTTTGGGTATTTGGATAGTTGGAATACTATTTTTAACTGCCCAATTGCGTTGGAAACATTTAGCAATATGGTTTATGGTGGCTTTTGGCGTGGTTTTATTCTATTTTCAATACGATTACGAATTTATTCCAAGTGATAAAACAAACCTTTGGAAACATCCATTTTTAAATATTTGGTTTGTATTAGCTTTTTGGGGTAATGTCTTTTTTGCCAATATCCCCCATCCATTCAAAATTTATAATTATCCAGATATTGTTTTATGTATTGTTGCGGGTATATTCTTGACGTTCTCTATGCTTGGCTTAGTCTGGAAGTTATGGACTTCAAGATTTCAAAAATATAATCAAAATGCTTGGTTTTTATTGGCTGTTATGTGCTTTTTAGCACTTACGGGCTTGATGTTAGTAACAAGTCGCCCTGCTGAAATCAAAATTTATAATGGTGGAGAATTGCTTTCCCGTAGATACATGATTTTTGGGGCAATGTTTTTGTGCTTGGGATATTTGAGTTATTTATGCTATTTCCAGAACCATAAAAAACTTCTAAAACTGGGTATTGTTGTCTTTATACCGTTGAGTTTAGGACTGAATATTTACAATTATTACACTTCAATTCCAGACGTTTATCGTCAACAGCAAGAACTAAAATTGGATGGGTATTATTGGAAAAATTATAAAATGTTATTGACCTTTGGCGAGAAATATGAAGAAAAAATGTTTTTCAATCATCCAACCTACATGGAGAATTTAGTTAATCATTTGGATAGTGCGAGTATCTATAAACTTACGCAAAATGAGATTGTGCCACTGATTAATTTAATCAAAAAAGGAAATAGAAATACTAATGAGGTATTCAAAGGAACTTTGGATACCTCTATGTCAAAGGCTCTAACTATTGCCAAGGAATCCAAAGATAAAGTGCTTTTTAAGGTAAAATCAAATGGCAAAAATGTAGTTTATTTTGGCTTAAAATCTGCGAAAAATGTATTTATTTTTCCTGCGATTCCTGTTCCAAATACTTTTAAAAAAGCCCTTTTAAGTCAATATTACTACAATTTTGATTTTTCTTACGAAATTTGGAAAGAGAAATTTCCTGCCGATAACTACGAAGTTTGGCTTATTGAAAAAGATGAACTTGGTAATTTTAAAGCGATAATTTCGAAAAAAAACATAAGAATAAACTAACGTATTTTGACTTTGTTTATCAAATAATTTTTTAGAAAATAACAAAATAGATAAACAGGGAGTATAACTACAATAAACTCTTTTTCGTAGGGGTAATTAAAAAAAACTATTTTCCAATCATGAACCAATATTCAGAAAGAATTAGAATTGCCATTGAACCATTGAGGGAACAAATTATTAATCACAAAGTTTATTCAGTAATTAATGACCTTGATGACTTAAAGATATTCATGGAATATCACATTTTTGCGGTTTGGGATTTTATGTCCTTGTTAAAAGCCTTACAGAACAATCTAACTTGCACAAGCGTACCATGGTTTCCGAAAGGTTCGGCTGATACTCGCCACCTCATTAACGAAATAGTAGTAGGGGAGGAATCTGATGTAGATGCTTTTGGCAATAGAAAAAGCCATTTTGAACTCTACCTTGAAGCCATGCAACAATGCGGAGCGGATACCACTCGCATTGAGAAATTCATTAGCGTTTTGCAGAAAACTGGCGATTTTGATACCGCCTTTTTGATTGCAGGAACGCCCGAAGCGGCTCGTAGATTTGTTAATTTCACTTTTGAAATTATTGATAGTCAAAAGGATTATTTACAAGCTGCCATCTTCACTTTCGGTAGAGAAGACTTGATTCCAGGAATGTTTCATGCCATCATTAATGACATTCATGCGGGTACTCCCGAGAGTATTTCAATCTTTAAATATTATTTGGAAAGACATATTGAAGTGGATGGCGACCACCACAGTAACCTTGCCCTTCAAATGACGGCAAATCTGTGTGGCGATAATGAACAATTTTGGAAAGAAGCGGAAGCAGCCACCATTCAATCCCTCCAAAAAAGAATCGACCTTTGGGATGGGGTATATGAGGCAATTCTTGAACAAAAAGTGTTAGTTTAGAAATGAACTAACAAATGCCTGATAGCGTCAACTTGACTTTATCAGGCATTTATTATTTTACGCAATATTCCAATTCATTTCTACAGACATACAAAATATCTTCAATATCCGCAATGGAGAGGTCTTCTCGCTGGAATGGACTTGGGAAATCGGTCGGCATTAAAGTATTTTTATCATCTAATTTTCCTAATAAGTGTTCAGCTCCAATACGAGTGCCACTGGTCAAATAGATTTTATCGGGAAATAAATTTAGATAGCTTCCAATTCTGAAAGCCGTGTCGAAAACCGTTACTTCATTGATTCCCGCCTGATTTGTATTTTTTACAATAGTATAAATTTCATCGAAAGTTGTGGTACTGGCTAAGTCATTTTCTAAATTTGCCAATTTTTCAGCCAAAGCCAAAAGGTCAGTTTTCGCAACTCTTCGTTGGTGAAAATGGATTTTGCCATAATCATCCACTGCCTTCGCTGCCGCCTCAATAGTATCTTTCAAATTCTCTTGGTCTAAACAATACTGCACGTGATAATCAACAGATTTACGAGTCTGCTTTTTATAATTATCAATGATTCTTTCCAGTTTTGGGATATTGTATATGAACATAATTAAATGAAAATGAGAGGATTATATTAGACCTATAAGGTTTCAAAAACCTTATAGGTCTGTAAGGAAATTCGTAATACTAAGACTTCTTCACCTCAAAAAACAAAGCCAAGCCCAACAGCCCAACCATCAAAAAAGAAGCAATTAAATCAACCGTACCCCCTTTTTTGACAGTTTCGGGTTCAAATTTGAATTCAATTTTATGCTTTCCTGCGGGGATAACCATGCCTCTCAACACGTAATCTGCTCGTAAATGAGGCTTATAAACGCCATCAATATATGCCTTCCAGTCAATATTTCCACGATAATAAATTTCTGAAAAAATGGCTAATTGGTCAGTTTTTGCATTGCTTTCGTAGGTCATTAGATTCAGTTTATAATCCGTCAAACTGATTTTATTGGCGGTACTATCAAAAGTAATTTTCAAATTTGCTACTTGGTCGCTAAAAATTTTGTCAATGAAAGCCATCTGTTTTGGGTCAAAGTTATCCAAAGATTTTATTTCCTCGTCCGCATTTTGTACTAACTTAAATTCTTTCACAAACCATACATTTCCGCAAGCCCCAGGATTTTGTTGCACCGTTGGCTGACCGCCTTGTTGTTGGGCGGGTTGCGTAAAATATTTTGTATTTAGCATATTAAAAACTGCCATATTATTCTTAGAAAATTGATTTTCAATGAGTTCCTGATAACGGCGAAGTTTTGCCCCGTGATAACCTCCCAACGATTTATGATAATAAGAAGCCGTTGCATCATTAGTAAATCCTTGTTGAGAAGCCCCATCAAGTACCCGATAATAAGATTTATCTTGTAAAATTTGAGTATCAAGGGCAGTGGGAGCGAAGGTCTCTTCGTATTCAGATTTTGAAACGAAATTATCATTATTGAAATACCGTTTGTCCACCGCAAATAAATCAAAAACTACTAAAAGAGTAAGGACAGGATAAAAAACGAAATCTTTTATTTTATTAGTAATCCAAGCCCAAAGCAAACCCGCCGCCAAAATAATCAAGATAAATGAACGGAAAGCATCCGAACGCAAAAGTGATTCACGGTCTGAAACGATGGCTCTAACTATTTGAGTATCAGTAGTTTTATCGCCTGTTACTACCATCGCTGTATCATTTACACTTTTGAATGATAGGAATAAAGAAGGTAATAAGGCAAAAATCAAGCATACGCCAGCCGTTAATGCCAACGAATAGATCAAAGGTTTTTTAAGCGTTTCAAAGGTGAGTTTTTCTTCGCTGATTTGTTTTAATCCTAAAATAGCTAAGGTAACAATTGCCAATTGCGTGAGAGACATAATCATCGTGATGGCTCTAAATTTGTTAAACGCTGGCAAATAATCGAAAAGAAAATAATTAAATGAAGGTAAATTTTTTCCCCACGACATCATCGTAAAAATAATTGCCGTAATTAACAGCCACCACTTCATGCCACCACGAACGATAAATGCCCCCAAAACAAACAGAAATAAAAGGATTGCACCCGCATAATCAACACCGCCCATAAATGGTTGGTCGCCCCAGTAGGCGGGACTGTGTTCAACAAAAGGCAAAGCATTTTCTTCGGGAATACCCGCTGCAACCATCGTTTTGAGGGTTTCAGATTTCTTTCCTCCCAAATCTCCACCCGATGAACCACCGTAAAAATTTGGAATCAACAAAGTACCACTTTCACCGATACCAAAACTATACGAGAAGGCATAATCACGGTCTAAACCTCCCTTAGACTCTTTATTTGAGGTTAATTCAGATTTTCCACGAATCGTTTCTTCGGCATAAACCGCATTATTCCATAAACGCATGGTATGATTGGCAATTCCGATGGAAGCTCCAACACCAAAAGCCAAGCAAGCAAAAATTAATCGCTTAGTCTGCCCTTCTTTGATAAGCGTAATGGCTTGAACGATGAAATATCCGATTAATAACAAGCCAAAATAATAGGTAACTTGAACGTGATTTGCGTATAATTCAAGACTCATAAACAAAGCCGTAAGGGCAGCACCCAAGAGATATTTTCCCCTAAAACAAAGCACCGCCGCCGCCCCAACCATCGGAGCATACGCCAACGCAATCACCTTTGAAGTATGTCCTGCGGGAATAACCACCATATTCCATGAACAGAAAGCGTAACCAATTGCTCCAATAACGGCTTGCCAAACCCTTGCCCCCAAGACAATTAAGAGCAAATACATTCCCAACATTTCTAAGAAAATTATGTTGATGGGCGTGGGTAAAAGGTTTGTTACGAAACTGCCAATTTTAGAGCCAATGCTATTCGGATATGCTCCGTGTATCATGTAGGTAGGCATTCCGCTGAACATGGAGTTTGTCCACCAAGCAATTTCCCCCGTTTGTTTGGTGAATTCAGTAGATTCGTGCGAGCTTGCCAATGACATCGTAATGTCATGTTGTTGTAATTTTTTGCCCTGCAAAGCTGGAAAAGCGTAAATACCTGCCAACACCACAAACGCAACGATGGCGTATAAATGTGGCATGAATTTTTTGATTGAAAATTTCATCGAATAATAAATATGGTTTGTTTAAACGTTATCTACAAAGATATGGATTTACTGAATGTTAATATTCATCTTTCGTGCCAATGTGAACCTTTTACGGTTTTTAACGTTTCATTAACGACTATTCAAACCATTCGGTATTAATTTTGTCTAATCAGAATTATAATAACAACAATCCACAAAAAATGAAAAATAAGAATATTTTCTTTACTTTATGTCTTCTAATCAGCGTATTTGGGGCATACTCACAAGATAACAAAGCCAGTGCTATTATTGATGCTATGCAGTTAAAGTACAAATCAATGAAAACTTTTGCCGCCAGTTTTACTTATGGAACAGAGGGAACAACGCAAACTACGCAGGGTAATATTACCGTAAAAGGGCAAAAATACCGTTTGAAAACCAGCGGTCAGGAAGTGTATAATAATGGCAAAGAGGTTTCAACTTACATCAAAGAAACCAACGAAGTTAATATTTCTGATTACGAACCTTCGGAAAATGATTTGAATCCTGCGAAAGTTTACACATTTGATAAAAAAGGCTTTCGGTATGTATTTGTTCAGGAAGTAAAAGAGGGAGCGGAGACTTATGAAGTCATTGAACTATCGCCCGAAAAGAAAGGTACGCAAGTATCAAAGGTAAAAATCAAATTGAATAAAAAAGATAAGTCTGTAAAAAGTTGGGTAATTACTGACAAAAACGGAAAACGTCAGACTTTTAAAGTAAATAAATTTACGCCGAACGTGCCTGTAAATGATAAATACTTTGTTTTCGATCAAAGTAAATTCCCAGGTGTGGAGGTGAATGATTTAAGATAAAAGTAACACGGGCTTCAGCCTGTAAAGAAAAAATCCTGTGGTATAAAACAATACCACAGGATTTTTTTTTGCAAGCAATGTGAACTACTCAACAGGCTAAAGTCTGTAGTACATAAGTTCAAAAATATTTTACTTAAAATTTGCTTCTTATTTTTTTATAATTTTACTTTGTATTACAAAGTAATTTGAAACTCATGGAACAGCATCTTCAAGACCTTACAGAAATTCGCTCCTTGATGGAACGTTCTTCTCGATTTATTTCATTAAGCGGACTCTCGGGCGTATTCGCTGGGATGTTCGCCCTTGTGGGTTCGTATGTGGCATACGACCGCATCTTGCAAGACAACCCAAGTGAGTATTTGAACCTTTTGGAAAATTTGCCATTATTACGTTTCATCGTGATTGATGGCATTTTGGTTTTGACATTCTCTTTGATTTTTGCCTTCTATTTTACGGCACGTCATGCCAAGAAAAAAGGGCTGAAACTATGGGATAATACTTCCAGACGTTTATTGGTCAATATGGCTATTCCCTTATTGGCTGGCGGTTTCTTCTGTCTGATATTGTTGCGAAACGCCCCCCATTTGATTGATTCTGCCACCTTAGTTTTCTACGGTTTGGCATTAATCAACGCCTCAAAATATACTTATGATGATGTGAAATATTTGGGATATATAGAGGTAGTCTTGGGTTTGGCTTGCGGCTTAATGAACGAATGGCGAATAGGTTTACTGTTTTGGGCTTTGGGTTTTGGGGTACTGCATATTGCGTATGGGGTGATTATGTATCGGAAATATGAGAGTTGATAATTGATAACACGCAGATAATTTATAGTATAAAATGAAAAACTTAATTGCTGACATCAATAAATCCTTTGAAAATCGTGTCAGATTGGGCATTATGTCCATTCTGATGGTACACGATTGGGTGGATTTTGGCGATTTGAAAGACACCCTCAACGTTACCGATGGCAATTTAGCTTCACACATCACAGCATTAGAAAAAGAGAAATATATACATGTAAGAAAAGCCTTCATCGGCAAAAGACCAAATACTTCTTTCCAAGCCACCCACGAAGGGAAACAGGCTTTTCAAGAACACTTGAATGCTTTGGAGGCGTTGATTAAGGGGTTGTAACGTTATATTGTAGAGACAAGGCACTGCCTTGTCTAATCTTTGTCCATTTTCGCACATATTTGGACGTTAATTAGACAAGGCAGTGCCGTGAGACGGTCGCCTTGTCTCTACGAAAACAACAATGACATTTAAGAATACAGGTCTTTTCAAAAGGCTTTTTTAATAAATTTAAACTTTGAAATTCAAAGTAATTTGTAAAATATCAAATCAATCAACCATCATGAAACTCAAAAACATCTTCCTCTTCTTCGCCATTGTGGCTTATAGTTGTCTGTTTTATAACCAAACAGCTGGTATCAATTTCCTGATTTTTAGTAGCTTTTTGTTAGCTTTTTCAGTCGTTATAAATCCAGCGATATTAAAAAATAGAAATTGGCAAATATCCGCTTTGGGGTCGTTCTTGACGGCTTTAATGATTGTTTGGCATCATTCACAATTGGCGTTGGTTACTCATCTTGTTTCCATGATTTTGGTGATTGGTTTCACGTATAGCCCCGCTTCGTCTGTGTATGTGTCGGCATTACATGGAATTTTGTCGATGGTGATTCCTTATTTTACTCATACTTTGCAGTATCTTATCGACATTGGTAATCCCAAAATCCCGAAATCTAAGGGTGTATTTTCATTCAAAACGGCTTCCATTTATATTTTTCCGCTTATCGTTACTTTGGTATTTTACACTTTGTATGCTTCGGCAAATCCAGTTTTTGCCGACCTTATCAAAATTCCGAAAATCAATATTTCTTTGAGCCTGATTTCTTTCACTTTCGTGGGTTGGATTATGCTGACGGGCTTTTTTTATCCTTTTGGTAATGAAAATACCATCAAATGGGATGCCTCTAAAATGGATATTCTCACCAGAATTAGGTTGAAAATGAAGCGAAAGTTTGATTTAATTGCTTTGAAATTCGAGAATAAAAATGGCGTTATTCTCTTGGTGATGCTAAATGCTCTTTTGCTGTTTTATCTAATTTTCGATTTCTCCTTTATTCTTTCGGGCAAAAAACTTCCTGACGGTATGGACTATTCCAAATACGTGCATGAGGGAGTCAATACGCTGATATTCAGTATTTTATTAGCCATTGGAATCATTCTGTATTATTTCAGAGCGAATCAAAATTTCTATTCCAAAAATCAATTATTGGTACGTTTAACCTATTGCTGGATTTTCCAAAATGGACTTTTATTATTGGGAATCATCCATAAAAATCAAATCTATATTGACCAATTCGGACTCACCTACAAGCGTATCGGCGTGTATGTGTATTTGCTGATGACCTTAGTGGGACTTATCACTACTTTTTGGAAGGTCAGAGAACTCAAAACGGTTTGGTATTTACTCCGCAAAAATGTTTGGATTGCCTATATCGTCTTGATAATCAGTAGTTTCCTGAATTGGGACAGGATGATTGCCAAGTATAATATCAACGTTGCCCAAAATACGGATGTCGTATATTTAATGAATTTGAGTGATACCGTTTTGCCCGAATTACAATCCTTACTCAATAATCCCAAAGTGAACTTGTCTGGGCAAGTTTATGACTACACCGCATACAGTTCTACCGAAAAATTCTACGGGTGTTCTACACCTATTTTATCACAAAGCGATTATATCAAAAAACTGGTTTTCATTTTCAATGAAAACCATAAAAAGAAAGATTGGCAATCTTGGAATTATGATGATTTTAGGGTTTTTGAGGAGATTAAATTGGGGGCGATATGAAAGTTTGGACTGTTTTATTGTCGCCATTGGCAGGAGCAGTGAGCGTAGTTTTATCATTTATTTTTTGGTCGATTGTCATTAAACAAGATTTGTCGATGAGTTTTTCAAATACTTTAATCATTGGTTTACAGGCAATTGGAATAATTTACATTATTGCACTGATAATTCAGATTGTTATTGTTGAAACAATCATGTTAGTCAGCGATTTTCATTATTCGTTTAAAGAATATTGTTGGCTTGCGTTTCTTTTGAATTTTTGTTTTACAATGATGCTTTCAATAACTCTGGGAGAAGAATTTTTAGGATTGGCATTATTACCTTTTTCTATTTATTCTGTTATTAATGTTTCAACTTATAATCAACCATTTTTCAAGCAATTAGACGAATAATCTCATTACGGACAAGGCTATCGAATTGGCGAACCGTCCGTGTTACAGAAACAAACATGAAAATCTTAAATATCCCCGTGAATCGTTTTAGAATTCTTTTTATTTTGGGCTTAATGTCGGCTTCGGCGGTTGGGCTGTTTGTCTTGAAAACCGTTTTGACTCATAACTTTGCTTTGTGGGGTATCAATTGGAATCTGTTTTTGGCATGGATTCCCATTTTTATCGTACTTTGGTTGGAAAAAAAGGTCAAAATCAATGCCTTACAACCTTGGGAAATAATGATTGTTAGTCTTATTTGGCTATTGTTTTTCCCAAATGCTCCGTATATTATTACAGATTTAGTCCATCTGCAATCGCTTTCGGGAAATACTTATTGGCATTATCAGATTATGATTTTCACGTATGCCTTCGTCAGTTTGGCGTGTGGACTATTGTCATTATATTGGATTCAGAAGATTTGGACACAGATTTTCTCCATCAATTGGAGCAATATTTTCACCATTGGAGCAATCGGTTTGTCGGGTTTTGGGATCTTTTTAGGAAGGGAAGCACGATTTAATTCTTGGGATTTTTTCTTTCATCCCTTCATCTTACTAAAATTCATGTTACATTCGCTCAAAAATCCAACGGCAATTTTAATGACCTTCGAGTTTTCAATCTTTATCGGCTTGGCGTATTGGATGTTTTATGGATTGATAAATTTGAGGGAGGAATAATTAAGTTTATGAGTTTAAAGTCAATGAGTTTAAACTCATAAACGTTGAATTCATTGACTATAGATATTTGAACTCATAAACTTTTAAAAATGATAAATATTATCAAATTCTTAAAAAGTGTCCCCTTCGCTTATGAAGGAATCAAAACCCTTCTAAAACTTGAAAACAACGCTAAAATCCATTTATTGGCGTTTTTTGTGGTAACAATTACTGGTTTTTTGATTCACTTTTCGGAAGCAGAATGGTTGGCAGTCATTATTGTGATGGGTGGAGTTTTGGCTTTGGAAGCTGTAAATACTGCCATCGAAACCTTAGTAGATTTGGTTTCGCCAGAGTTTCATCCTTTGGCAAAAAAGGTGAAAGACGTAGCCGCTGGGGCAGTTTTAATATTTGTAATGGCGGCGTTGGCAGTGGCTGGTGTTATTTTGTGGAATCATTTTGGATAGGAGTGAGGTATGAGCAATGAGGTTTGAGAATTAAACTAAATCTTACCCTCAATCCTCATACCTTATTGCTCACCCCTCACTTTACACCTTATTTTTAACCAAATCCTCCAACAATTCAATCCATAGCGGTGAATTATTCAAGCTTTCCACTAATTGCCAATGCTTGCCGCCAAATTCTTCAAACATTTCACGGTATTCATCACCAACTTCAATGGTTGTTTCCAAACAGTCTGAAACGAAGGCTGGAGAGAACGCTAATACTTTTTGCTTACCCTCTTTTGCCAATGCTTTTACCACATCATCCGTGTAAGGTTTTATCCACGGGTCTCTGCCCAAACGTGATTGAAATGAAGTGGTATATGTTCCTTCTTGCAAACCTAACTCTTTGATCATCAATCTTGTAGTGGCAAAACATTGGGCTCTGTAACAATATTGATTCATCGGTTGAAGACTATCGCAACATGAGCCAAATTTACAGGTTACGCCAGTGCAATCACCCTTTCGCATTTGTCTTTCGGGTAAACCGTGATAGCTAAATACGAAGTGGTCAAAATCTTCGGAAGCCATGTATTTACGAGCCGTTGCCGTGAAATGCTCAATAAATTTTGGGTGGTCGAAGAATGTATTAGTAAATCTGATTTCTGGAATGATTTGCCAATCTGACACTATTTTCATGACCTTATCCATCACCGAACCCGTACTGGCGGAGGCGTATTGCGGGAAAAATGGCACTACAATAATTTTATGAAAACCCGAAGTTCTGAACTCTTCCAATGCCTTTTCTAAACTCGGACTTTGATAACGCATTGCCAATTTTACCACGTAATCACTTCCCAATTTATCTTGCAACATTCGCTCGGCATCCACCCCGTAGAATTTCAAGGGCGAACCTCTCTCTTCCCATAATTCCCCATAAATTTTAGCCGATTTTGGAGCTCTAAAAGGAGCAATAATCAAATTTACCAATGCCCATCGAAAGAAGGCAGGAATATCCAGAACCCGTCCATCCATTAAAAATTCACGGAGATATTTACGCACATCGGGCGTTTCGGGAGAATCGGGCGTACCTAAATTTACGATTAAGACTCCTGTTTTGAAGTGAGTAGTAGTATTATTTTGTGATAAAACGGTCGTTTCAGTCTGTTGCATTTCGATTTTTTTATGATTAAGCCTGTAAGGTTTTTGAAACCTTACAGGTTTTTTACGTTTAAATTCGCTGATAATTCCTAATTGAAAACCCATGAGCATAGTAAAATGTTCTATTTTTTCATACAGATTAGTTCAAGAAACTTGATTATTTTACAAAAATAGTATGCAATTTTTAGATAATTGCGTGATTTATGAAATATAAAGTCAGTTTTTCGGTTAGTTAAGAAAGGTTAGTGAGCGTATTTTTAATTATGGGGGGAATAAAAAAAACAGGCTAATTGTTTGTTGTAAATATTTGATTATTAGATATTTACAATAAATTTATAAGTTTATAAAATTTTCAAATTCAGTATTACCCTAATAATTTGTAATTTTGTGGAGTATAAAGCATTTTAAAAAACGAGTTATGAATTTATTTGGAGAATTAAAAGAATTATTAGTCGGGGAAGTCGCCAACAAAGCCGCCGCTATCATCGGAGAGAAGGAAGACAAAGTAAAAACCGCCATTGAGGGATTGATACCAACGGTTGTGGGGGGATTGATGAAACGAGCAACCAACGAAACAGGGGCAACGACATTGATGAACATGGTTAAAAAAGGAAAGCACGACGGAACGATTATTGAGCAGTTAGACAATTTGTTGAAAAATAAAGAGAGTTTTACCAGTTTTACCGAGAAAGGAAATAATGTAGTGAGTATGTTATTGCCCGATAAAAAAAGTTCGATTGCCACTATGATTTCACAGTTTGCGGGTGTTAGAAATTCATCGGCAACGTCATTGTTAGCCATGGTTGCTCCTTTGGTAATGGACAAATTAGGTAAATTAGTTCATACGCAAGGCTTGGATAAAATAGGTTTAGCAAATACTTTATTAGAACAAAAAAGTTATCTGTTAGACGAAACGCCCGAGGATTTGCAACCAAAAATGATTGATGTCTTGGGATTAAGCACTTTCATGAGCGAAGAGATTAAACCGATTCAATACGCCCCAGGTTCGCCCATCAAATCGTCATCCATTAACAAACCTGTCAATAACAAGCCTACTGAATTCAGAGAAGTTAGTTATTCTGATAAGGATTATGATGAGGGAAATGGGGGCATGAACTTACCCAAATGGCTCTTGCCAGCGGTTTTGATTACGGCAGTCTTGGCAGGTGTTGGATATTTTGCCGCTACTTATGATTGGAATAAATTGAATTCTAATACTACCCTCGAACCTGATACTTCACAAATGGAACAGGTTACGAATGCAACTATTGATACAACAAATTTACCAAAAGATACGGTTGTGGTTACCAAAGTGGATTCAGCAATTTCGGTAAATGTACCAGCCTCGAAAACAACGGGTGTAAGTTTGCCGAATGGGCAAAAACTTGATTTACCCGAAGGAACTTTCAACTATAAGTTTGCCAAATATTTAATTGATTCATCGGCGAAAGTTAATCAGACTTTTACGTTTGATAATCTTAATTTTGAATCTAATTCTCCCGTATTAGTAGCGGGTTCAGAGAAAAATGTTCAGGATTTAGCAAAAATAATGATGGCATATCCACGAGTACAAGTGAAAATCACGGGCTATACTGATAATTCGGGAGATTCACTCCAAAATCGTAAATTATCTGCTAAACGTGCATTCACCGTTAGAAATTTATTAATAGCCAACGGTATTTCAGTTGTGAGAATCGACTTCGCTGGAAAAGGGGCATCAAATCCCGTGGCAAGTAACGCAACCGAAACGGGTAAAGCACAAAATAGAAGAATTGAAGTTAAGGTTGTGAAGAAATAGATGTAAGTCGAAATACGGTTGTTTTCATAAAAAATCCTAATAGTTTTTCTTTTTTTAAGAAAAGTATTAGGATTTTATTTTTTTGGCACACTACTTGTATGATAATAAATATCAGCAAAACATACCGCCAAGATGTGATGATGATGAGAAACCATTAGTAATTAAAACAAATCACTAATTAACTCATATTGAGGTTTTAATCCTTGGATTAACCTTTTCATTTTCCCCCTCTCGGCACGTCATTTTCAGACGACATTTTCTTGATTTTAAATTTGCATTTAAAGTTTTTTCATAGATTTTTTACGGGTTAGGGTTATTAAAAAGGTCATCTGCTTTGTGGATGATCTTTTTCGATAATTTCTGAATTTGGATTTGTCAGACTAAGGGATTTATGGATTCTTGTATCAAAATTCTTTAATCCATAAATCCAGCGAATCCAAATTCAGAAATATTTACACCCCCTTAAAATTAGCCTTCCTTTTCTGTAAAAAAGCCGTAACACCTTCAATAAAATCTTGGGTTTTGCTTGCCTTATCTTGATTCTCCGCTTCTAATTCCAACATTTGCTCCAACGTAGAATGATAGGATTGATTCAATACTTTTTTGATTAATCCAATCGCCTGAGTCGCTGCTTGTGCGTACACAAGGGCGGTTTCCGTCACCACGTTGTCCAACTCATTTTGCGGAACAACTTTACTCACTAAACCCAATTCCAAACATTCCTGAGCCTCCACAATTCTGCCCGTTGAAGCCAATTCAAAGGCTTTTTGTGAACCTAATAATCTTGGTAAAAAATACGAAGAACCTGCATCTATTATCAAACCAATATTGACAAATATTTGCGACATTCGGGCAGTTTCAGAGGCTATAATTACATCACAAGCCAAAGCTAATGAACAACCCGCACCCGCCGCAATACCGTTCAACTTACAGATAACTGGTTTTGCTAAGTTTCTGATTGACAGTATCATAGGGTTGTAATTCTTTCGCAAAGATTCCCCTAAACTGGTTGCTCCACCCATTCCGTTTTTTAAATCTGCCCCTGAGCAAAAAGCATTGTTACCCATACCTGTAAGCACCACAACACGCAATGATTCGTCTTCGCCCGCTTGGGTGAAAGCCTTGGTAATTTCCTGAATTAATTCGGGACTGAGAGCATTATAAACGGCTGGACGATTAAGTGTTATCGTGCAAATTCCTTCTTGGAGTTCGTAAATAAGATTTTCGTACATAATTGAATTTAAAAATTTGGTAGTTTGAGGAGTAATGAGCATCATTGAAATATTTTCAAATTGCCAACTTATTAATTGAAAAAGATAACCGCTAAACTCATCACAAAGCCTAAAATACTCCCAGCAATGACCTGCAAGGGCGTATGAGCGTTGAGGTGTAAACGAGCAGATATGAGTAAACCCATGACTAAAACTATAATTAGTATAGGGAAAAATAGTTCAGTATTCCCATATTTTATGGCAATCCCAATCAATGCCCCCAACATTCCACTAATACCAACGGCATGGGCAGAAATTTTCCAGTAAAGACTGATAACAGCAACGGCAGCAATGGAGAATGCTATACCCGTAATAATCAATGAAACCTCGGGTAATTGTTTGAGTTTCATAGTATAAAAAGTGGCTATGAATGTATAAATGATGACCGTAATGAGATACGGAAGTCGTCGGTCTTTCAAAGTTTCCATCCGTAAATCGCCCACGAAACCAAAGCGGTGGAGGGCGTAAATCGTGAAAACAGGCAGGATAAAAGTCTGTAAAAATATCAGTATCAAAAGCCCCATTTTCAAGCTCAACATCCCCACTCGGGCAGAACCGTTGAACATTTCAAGGTTTTGAATGGATTCGGGAGCTATATAAAAAAGGATAGCAAATATGAGCGTTGGCATCATCAAGGGATGCAACACAGCGGAAAGTATTTGGGCGAGACGGGTATTCAAATTTCAGTAAATATTCGGGCGGCGAACCGCTATTGGTTATCAGTAAACAGTGAGCAATAATCAGAAAACACTTAAATCGTAGCCTTTAATTGATACATTTTATTGGATTTATTTTCTATTTGCAAATTACGCAAAAAAGCCATTAACTATTTCAAAATTGCTAATGGCTTTTAATAATAAAAAATAGCGGTTCGCCGCCCGAATGTTTACTGATAACTGAGTTAAAGTTGTTTCCTCAATCGTGCCACAGGGATATTCAATTGTTCACGGTATTTGGCAACGGTTCTGCGGGCAATATTATAACCCTTTTCGTTCAAGTATTTTTCTAATTTATCATCCGATAATGGGCTTTTCTTGGGTTCACTATCAATGAGTTCTTTCAAGATATTTTTTACTTCACGGCTCGAAACATCTTCACCCGAATCCGTAGCAATGCCTTCTGAGAAAAAGTATTTTAAGGGATATAAACCAAACTCAGTCTGAACAGATTTACTACTCGCAACCCTTGAAACCGTGGAAATATCCATCTCAATTTGAGTGGCTATATCCTTCAAAATCATGGGTTTAAGTTTAGTTTCATCGCCCGTTAAGAAAAATTCTTTTTGATAATCCAAAATGGCTTTCATCGTTCTCAAAAGTGTATTCTGACGTTGTTTGATGGCATCAATAAACCATTTTGCCGAATCCAACTTTTGTTTAATAAATGTTACGGTCTCTTTGATAATACGATTATTTTTATCGCTCTTGTCGTAAGTATCCAACATTTCATGGAAAGAATGACTCACACGCAACTCGGGAGCATTTTTTGAATTTAAGGATAATTCTAATTTTCCGTTGGTATTCGTCAAAATATAATCGGGCATCAAATACTGGATGATAGTGCCATCTTCTTCTGCTGCCCCTGGTCTGGGATTTAATTTGGTAATTGCCATAACTGTAAGCTTCATGATTTCATCATCAATTCCCAAACGCTTCTGAATTTTGTCGTAATGTTTTTTAGAAAATTCTTCAAAATAATCCGCAAGGATTTTATAAGCATATTGAATAATGGAGTCTTCGGTATCTTTTCTCTTTAATTGTAACAGCAAACATTCTTGCAAATCACGGGCGGCAATGCCAGGAGGCTCAAATGACTGAATACATTTCAAGACTGTTTCAACGGCTTCGATAGTGGTGTAAATACCCTGAGTAAATGCCAAATCGTTCACGACCGCTTGCATTGGGCGACGAATATATCCATCGGCTTCAATAGAACCAATTAATTGTCTGCCAATAATTTCCTGAGTTTCTTCTAACCGAAGGAAGCCCAATTGGTCGGTTAGATGGTCAGTTAGGCTTGAAATCATCGCAATGGGCATCTCCTTATCATCCTCATCGCCAGAACCATCGCCTTGCATTTTATAGCCCGCATAATCATCGTGAAGATATGATTCAATATCTAATTCACGGTCATTATATTCATCGAATTTTTCATCCGCAAAATCATCAAAATCTTCATCGAATTCGTCCCGTTCTTTCACATCATTTTCCATTTCCATACCTTCTTCGAGGGCAGGATTAATTTCGAGTTCTTCTTCGATTCGGGCGGAAAGTTCAAAGGTTGGAATCTGCAACAATTTAATAAACTGAATCTGTTGCGGAGATAATCTCTGTTGTAATGATTGGTTTAAGGAGAGTTTTTGCATAATGCTCAGGCTTTAGGGGAAATTAGTGATAAATTAGGTTGGTATTATTTTTGTGGCTCGCACCGCTGAACACCTGTCCATCAATTATCTTGCCAAATTTATGTAAATAATTTTTATAAAATCAATACTTTATGGATAAATAATGAAAATAAAATATTAAAATACATATTATCAGTTATTTAGCACTAAAAAAATATTGATAATAAAATTTATAATTTTATGAATTTGTTAAAAAAATGAATGACTTTTCTACGACCTAAGCCCTAAGATATGCCTTTATAATGAGCCTAATCCACTTTGAAAATAGGACGAAAAAAGGGTTTAAACAGTACATTATTTTCAAAAAATAAACGAATGGTAAACTTTTTTTTACAAATTTTTTAATCAAATCATCATTCAAAGAGACTTAATTGGGTAATTGTAAGATTTGTTGGTAATTTTGGGAGTAAAATTTTCCAAAAATGCAAATCAAACAAATATTAACGGAAGCAGCCATTGGCAGCGAAGTAACGGTGAAAGGTTGGGTCAGAACCAAGCGAGTGCAACCCAACGTGATTTTTATTAACATCAATGATGGTTCAACCATCCATAATATTCAGGTAGTTGCCGAACCGAGTTTAATTAATGAAGAAACCCTCAAATTAATCACCACAGGCTCTTGTGTGGCAGTTACAGGGACATTGGTTGAGTCTAAGGGTTCTGGGCAACGAGTGGAAGTTGAACTGAAATCGGTAACGGTTTACGGTACGGCTGACCCTGAAAAATACCCTTTGCAACCCAAAAAACACAGTTTAGAGTTCTTACGTGAGATTGCTCATTTACGCCCACGAACGAATACATTTTCAGCCATTCTCAGAATTCGCCATGCTTTGGCGTTTGCTATCCATAAATATTACAACGATAACGGTTTCTTTTACCTACACACGCCCATCATCACGGGGTCGGATGCGGAAGGGGCAGGGGAGATGTTCAGAGTCTCGACCCTCGACCCCAAGAATCCACCTTTGAATGAAGACGGAACGATTAATTACAAGGAAGATTTCTTCGGAAAAGAAACAAATTTGACCGTTTCGGGGCAATTGGAAGGAGAATTAGGGGCAATGGCTTTATCGAAAATCTATACTTTTGGACCAACATTTCGGGCGGAAAACTCAAATACGGCTCGCCATTTGGCAGAGTTTTGGATGATTGAGCCAGAGGTTGCTTTCAACGATTTGGAAGACAATATGGCATTGGCAGAAGACTTCACAAAGTCCGTGATTCGTTACGCTTTGGAGAATTGTGCTGATGACTTGGCTTTTTTGGAAACCCGATTAAAAGACGAAGAAAAATCGAAGAAAGCCGAAGAGCGTTCGGAATTAGATTTGATTCAAAAACTTCGCTTTGTGGTTGATAATGAGTACGTTAAACTGACTTATACCGAAGCCATTAAGATTTTAGTATCTTCCAAAAGACATAAAGAAGGCAAGTTTCAATACCCCGTGGAATGGGGCATTGATTTACAGTCGGAACATGAGCGTTATTTAGTTGAAAAGCACTTCAAAAAGCCCGTTATTTTGACCAATTATCCAAAAGACATCAAGGCATTTTATATGAAATTGGATGAGGAGTCGAGTGCGACCCCAGGTCCTACTGTGCGTGCAATGGACGTACTTTTTCCAGGTATCGGAGAAATTATTGGGGGTTCGCAAAGAGAAGATAATTACGAAAAATTATTGGAAAGGAGCAAAGCCGTAGGCATTCACGAAGAAACAATTTGGTGGTATTTGGAAACCCGTCAATTTGGTACAGCCCCACACTCAGGTTTCGGCATTGGCTTCGAGCGTTTGGTGATGTTTGTAACGGGTATGACCAATATTCGTGACGTAATCCCATTTCCAAGAACACCAAAATCAGCGGATTTTTGATTTTAAAACTTCATTATTTAATCCTTGCGGGTTTTAAAAACCTGTAAGAATTTTCTCAAAAAATATACTGTATTAAAATGAAAAAAATAGTATTCCTTTCAATATTTTTGATTATTACAAATATTTCTTTCGCTCAAACCGAAGACGAAAAGGCGGTTAAAGCCGTTGTAGTCCAACTGTTTGATGGAATGCAAAAACATGATTCTACGATGATTAGAGCGTGTTTTCATCTTTCTGCTCGTATGCAATCGGTGGGTATTGACCCCAAAACTGGAGTGGTAGGATTAATGACCGAAGCCTCCGTTGATGGTTTCGTAAAGTCAATTGGTTCGATACCTGCCAGTGTGAAAATTGAAGAAAGAGTATTGAGTTATGAAACCAGAATTGATGCTGAATTTGCTACGGCTTGGACTCCTTATGAATTGTATGTAAACGAAAAACGCCAGCATTGTGGTGTTGATGCCTTTCAGTTTTTCAAGACTGATAAAGGGTGGAAGATAATTACGATTGCGGATACTCGAAGGAAATGTGAGTAATAGCTAAGACCTATTACCAAAATCCTTCTCAAAACTCGGACTCTCTGTCTTGCCCCATTTGTCCCAAAAAGTAAAATATAGTCCGAAATTGAAACGGTAAAATTTATGATGATGGCTATGATGGGTTGCTCCGATTACGTGTTTTCCTAAAATACTTCCAAACCGATTTCGGGGATAAATCTCTATATCTAAGTGGTTTACGGCTGCCGAAAGGGTCATAATAGTGAGGTGAAAGATGACTGCGTACAGGTGCATCGGAATAAAAATTATGATGGCGGGCATGATAAGTGCCTCCAAAAAACCTTCGATGGGATGAAACGAAAAGGCTGTCCAAGCAGAGGTGATTCTGCTATCGTGATGAACTTGATGGACTTGCTTATAAATCGAAGGATGGTGCATCAATCTATGAAGCCAATAATAATAAGTTTCATGAATAAACATCGAAACTAAAATACTGACTGGAAACCGCCACAGAGGAAACTCATTGATATTCAGATAGATAGCTGTATAATTTTTTTGCCAAAGAATTCCTACCAAAGCCCCGACCACAGAAAAAATCAAAGCTGTTAGTATCGACCAATAAATTTCTTTTTGGAATTGTTTGAGTGGATAAGCCTTTTTATTAATCTTTCTCTGTTCCCATTCTTGACGTTTCCAAACATAAAAATAAAGGTGAAAAATGCCACTCAAAATGAAGTATCGAGACACCACAATGACGAACATCGCTATACATAATGATAGAAAAACGAGTGGTTCGGTGAGGTCAAGTGAGAGAATGTACTTCATATCTTAGAAATAATTTTAAAATCTATCAATTCAACCCTTTTCGTCCACAATTGTTGTAAAAAAGGTCGGTTAAAAATAATATTTAACAGACCTTTTTTTAATTGAAATTCAGTTATAATCTAATTATCTCCGCCCCAATCGCATTTAATCGAGTATCAATATGCTGATAACCTCTATCAATCTGTTCAATATTTTCAATAATTGAAGTCCCATTCGCTCCCATTGCCGCAATTAGCAACGAAACCCCTGCCCGAATATCTGGCGAAGTCATCCGAATTCCTCTGAGTTGTCGCTCATGATTTAAACCTACAACCGTTGCACGGTGGGGGTCACAAAGGATAATTTGAGCACCCATTTCAATCAATTTGTCCACAAAAAACAAACGACTTTCAAACATTTTTTGATGAATCAAAATTGTTCCTTTGGCTTGAACTGCCGTTACCAAAACGATACTCAACAAATCAGGGGTGAATCCAGGCCAGGGAGAATCCGAAACCGTAAGCATCGAACCGTCAATAAAAGTTTCGAGTTCGTAATGGTCTTGGGCGGGAACGTAGATATCGTCCCCACGAATTTCTAATTTAATCCCTAATTTCTGAAAAACTTGTGGAATAATGCCCAAATCAGGCACAGAGCAGTTTTTTATCGTGATTTCCGATTGCGTCATGGCGGCCATTCCGATGAATGAACCAATCTCAATCATATCTGGAAGCATGGTATGTTCCGTTCCGAAGAGTTCGGAAACGCCTTCAATGGTCAATAAATTTGAACCTACACCCGATATTTTTGCCCCCATGCGGTTCAACATTTTGCATAATTGTTGAAGATATGGCTCGCAAGCAGCGTTATAAATGGTAGTAATTCCCTCTGCCAAAACCGCCGCCATCACGATATTTGCCGTTCCCGTTACGGAGGCTTCGTCCAATAACATATACGCCCCGTGCAATTGCGAAGCATCAACTTCATAAATCCCTCCGTCCTCTTGCGAATAGTTGAATTTTGCCCCTAATTTCATAAAACCATAGAAGTGCGTATCTAAACGACGACGACCAATTTTGTCTCCGCCTGGCGACGGAATCCTGCCTCTTTTGAAACGTGCCAAAGTGGGTCCCAACAGCATCACCGAACCACGCAAAGCGGCGGCTTTTTTCTTGTAAGTTTCTGAATTGAGGTAATCCATATTCACTTCGGAAGCATCAAATTGTATTGAAGATTCACTCAAACGAGTGCATTTTACGCCCATATCGCCCAAAAGGTCAATGAGTTGGTTTACATCACGAATGTCGGGAATGTTGTGAATCGTTACGGGTTCTTTGGTCAAAACCACGGCACATAAAATCTGTAATGCTTCGTTTTTTGCTCCTTGTGGGATAATTTCTCCTTTCAGTTGGAGACCGCCTGTTACTTTAAAAGATGCCATTAATTTCTTTATCTACGATTATTATTTCTGTTATCACTACGTCCGCTTCCTCCGCTATTACTACGTCCACTATCGTTACTTCTTCCTCCACCGTTGCTGCGTCCGCCATCGTTACTTCTTCCTCCGCTGCCTGTTCTACCACCGTCATTTCTTCCTCCACTATCATTTCTTCCTCCACCATCATTACGACCTCCGAAATTTTGACGAGTTCCTCCACCATTGCTTCCTCCACGACTATCACCTCTGTTATCACGACTTCCACTTCTGCTATCTCCTCTTCTTTCGTTGGGTAAATCTTTATTTCCTCCCGAATTACGAAGATTTCCTAAGGATGAATTTCCTGAAATATCTTGAACAATTTGCCCCAAATGACCTTGTGAAAGTTCTAAAATATGCCCCCAAATTACGACATCATCGACTACTTCACGATTCCAATTTTGATAAAAAGTTTTCATCAAACGGGCGATATGAGCTACCAAAATACGTTTTTCGTTTTCATCGGGTTCAGAAACTGCCCTTGCAATCAACAACTCAACATTACGTCCGTAATAACGATGTTTCAGATGTTGGGTGTTGTAGGGAACAGTTTTAGGTTTCTTGCCAACGGCGTCGGGTGCTGGTGGTGGGAATGGACTTTCAACATCTAACTTGAAGTTTGACATGATGTATAAATCATCCCACAGTTTATTAGTATAGTCCTGAGTATCACGCATATTAGGGTGAACCTGACGCATCAATTCAACCAATAAATAAGCGTATTTTGTGCGAGTATTTCTATCCTGAACCGTCATGATGTGGTTCACTAATTTCTGGACATTTGTTCCGTATTCTTTCATATTTATGTGGTGATTGGAGAATTGGGATTGGTTATTAGAGCAAAAATAATTTTGTTCCTTCATCCTTCACAATCCTTGAAAATCACATTTGATTTGTCTGTATGACAAAAATAGAAAATTTAGGTCGGATTTTAAGTATTAATCTATAAATCTTGATTTTGAACATTGCATTTTAGAATTCAACCGTTGAATGTTAAAATTGATTATTCAGGATAACTGATACCCAATAATATTTTGAGGTGAAATGTAATCTGTAACCACATAAATAGTCAGGGAGGATAGGTTTTTAGCAAAGTGTGGATAGTGTAGTTTTCAATCATCATAAATATCCTTTTATCTGTTGTTTTTACTAATCATCATGATATTATTTTGAGATGATTCTTTTCCTTCTTACATTTCCAATAGAATTCTCAATAAAGCGTTTTTCAAGAAACTTAAACTAAAAACAAAAAGAAATGAAATTGACAAAAATTATCGCTTCGGCACTTATTGTAATGGCTGCGGCAACCGCTTCTTTCGCTCAAACTGCTGATGAAATTGTGGCAAAACACATTGAAGCAACGGGTGGTGCCGACAAATGGAAGGCTATAAAAGGAATGGAAATGAAAAATAAATTCAATGTTCAAGGTATGGATATCGAAATGAAAGTGGTGGTGCTTTCAGGAAAAGCCATGCGTTCGGATATTGCCGTGATGGGTCAAGAGATTATTAATGCGGTGGATGGCGAAACTGGTTGGAGTACAAAACCCGCCATGATGGGTGGCACAGGAGAACCCGAAGACATGACCATTGCTGAAATTAAAGATGCAAGAAAGCAAATTGATCTTGGAGGTAGCCTTGTGAATTACAAAGAAAAAGGCTCTACGGTTGAATTGGTAGGCAAAGAAAAATTGGATGGGGCGGATGTTTATCATTTGAAATTGACTGAAAAAAACGGTGAGGTAACTAATATGTTTCTTTCTACAAGCACTTATTATACCTTAAAAACTTCTGGAAAGAGAAAAGTTCAAGGTCAGGAAGTGGAAGCCAATGTATCATATTCAAATTTTAAACAAGTTGACGGAATAACTTTCCCTCATACAATGGAAGTGCCAAGTCCGATGGGCGGAACAATGACGATGGAAACGGAATCAATCAAATTAAATCCCACGATTGATGAGTCTATTTTCAAAAAACCAGCGAAAAAGTAATTTTCATCAAATTGTTACCAAACCCCTTTCAACATTTTTAAATGTTTGAAGGGGTTTTTCTTTTGGGTTTTCGTAATTTTGTAAAAATAAATACTTTCCCAACGAAGAAATGTACAAATTCATAATCCAACCATTATTATTCCAATTTGATGCTGAGAAAGCCCATTATATCACGTTTGACTTAATAAAATTTTTGTTCAAAATCCCCTTCGTTCCCCAAATCTTTAAGGCAATTTATCACTACGAACACCCAAGTTTGGAACGTGAAGTTTTTGGTTTGAAATTCAAAAACCCCGTTGGACTTGCCGCTGGTTTTGATAAAAATGCGGTGATGATTGATGAGTTTGCCAATTTAGGTTTTGGATTTATCGAAATTGGTACAACAACACCCAAAGGACAATCGGGTAATGAAAAACCACGCCTTTTCAGGCTTAAAGCAGACAACGCCATCATCAACCGAATGGGCTTCAATAATGAGGGCGTAAAAGTGGCAGTGGAACAATTGAAAAAAAGGAAAAGTAATATTTTGATTGGGGGAAATATTGGCAAAAATAAAGTAACGCCCAACGAAAATGCCGTGGATGATTATTTAACCTGTTTCCACGAATTATTTGAGGTTGTTGATTATTTTGTGGTTAATGTAAGTTCACCAAATACGCCAAATTTAAGAGCCTTGCAGGAAAAAGAACCTTTAAAGAATCTTTTGCAAACCTTACAAAATGAGAATATCAAAAAGGCTAAACAGAAACCAATTCTCTTGAAAATTGCCCCCGATTTAACCGAATCTCAATTGGATGATATTGTTGAAATAGTACAAGAAACCAACATTGCGGGAGTAATTGCAACGAACACCACAATTTCGAGAGAGGGACTAATATCGGATGAAAAATTAGTAAAAGAAATGGGCGGATTAAGTGGAAAACCACTAACAAAAAGTTCAACCGAAGTGATTAGATATTTATCGCAAAAATCGAACAAATCTTTCCCAATCATTGGCGTAGGAGGGATTCATTCGCCCGAAGATGCGATAGAAAAATTGGAGGCAGGAGCATCGTTAATCCAGATTTATACTGGATTTATTTATGAGGGTCCAGCGTTAGCGAGTAGGATTAATCGTCAAATTGTAAAATTGTAGAGACAAGGCGACCGTTGCTCGGCACTGTCTTATCTGAGTTCCGTCTAATACATTTTCATCCATTGGACAAGGCAATGCCGAGCGATTGTCGCCTTGTCTCCACAAACCAAATCAGAAATTTTCAATAAAATTAATTACCTTCCAAGTTGATTTTTCAACGATTTGAGCCACAAAATTTTTCTCTTTTTTCGGAGGATTAAAGATTCCATACGCTGGAATTATACGCCTAAAAAATTGGAAATGATTTCTCAATAAAGCCTCATTATAATCAGAAAATAAAGTCTTCAATACAGGATATTTACTTGTTTTTGAGGACTTTATGTGTTTCGAAAGCAATTCGGGTTTGTCGGGAGAATAGCCGCTAAAATGGAAAAATAATAAATTTTCTGAATTATTTACTACCACTTTTTCATTAACCAAACTTAATTTTCTTTCGTGTAAATTCCAATAAGCAAGGTTATAAGCGGGACTGTATTCGATTAGTACTTTTTCAAAGAAAAGCGGTACAAAATTAACACATAATTGGTCGATGCCCATGCCATTACAGAAGTCGTAATAGCCATAATCCTTCAAGTGAGTTTTCCACCAAGTCAAAAATTTTATGGTGTTTTCAGACCGCTTCATTCCCACAAATCCCGTATTATAAAGTCCAGCGTTTAGAAACTGTTTTTCATTCCATTGTTCCGCCAAATCAATGGGTTGCGTGATATGGGGCGTAAGAATTATGTCAAAATTATCAAGGTTTTTGATGATTTGCTCAATGCTATCAGTTATCCAAAGGTCAGTATCGAAATAAATCAGTTTGTCTAAATCTATATATTTTTCGAACAGGTATAAACCAAAAATAGGTTTGCAAGCCGTGGCAACCTCCATCACGGTGTATTCACCCTTGAAACCCGCCAAATTGACAACTTGAACCTCAGAGATAGGAATGATTTTATAGGCAATTTCAAAATCTGTTACGGGCAATTCATCCACCAAACCAATGATTAATTCATAGTCAGGATTCGTTTTTCGTAAAGATTCGCCCATCGTGAGGGCTTGATAAAGGTAATTGGCAGTACAGACTGTGTATATTAATTTCATCTAATTTTATTCAAATAAATCCCCCAATGCCGCAACGTAGGGTGCTTTCCAAGACGCTTCTTGGTCTTTGTAACGATGGTAATCTCCTTTCATTAGCAATTTTAACACTTCGGGAATTCTTGCTACATGAAAAGGTGAAAGCGTGCCTCTGATTGCATAATAATTGATAATTTGGTCAAATTTCTGAAAATTTGGATTCGCTTTATCAATTCGTTCTTCTAAGGCTGTTTTCAAAGTACAAAAGTAATCTCTTTTTGCCAAAAAGGGTGTAAGTTTTTCATTTCGAGGTCTTGAAAATCTATCTTTCAAACTAACCGCTTGTCCTGCTTCTTTGGGACGAGTACCGATTTGTTGAAAACTATGCTGACGGTAAGATACCAATTGCTCTTCAATAATGCCCATTGCATCCATCATTGCCGCCACCATCGTAATCCAATTATCATGAATCATCTCTGGAATGTGCGTTGGAAATGGCAGAATCGCAGTTTTTAATTCTTTCCGAAAAGCCATCATACAACCCGCCGAACGATTACCCGCCAATAAAATTTCTATTGCATTTCCACTTTTCCATTGTTCTCTTTGTACCCCATGAAAACGAACGGCAGACCAGAAGTTTTGATTCAAATTTTTACCTTGTTCGTCCACCAATTCAGCATCGGAAAAGATCGCTAAACTTTTTAGATTTTCTTGAAAATAAGCATGAATTTTTGCCAATTTATCGGCGTGCCAAAGGTCGTCTTGGTCGCACATAAGGATAATATTACCCGTACAAAGCGAGATGGCTTTCTCGAAGTTTTTAGTAACTCTTAAAGAGTCTTCATTTTGAAAGTATTTAATATTTAAGACATTACTGAATTCTTGAATAATATCAAAGGTATTGTCCGTAGAGCAATCATCGGTGATGAGAACCTCAAAAGGGAGCAATGTTTGATTGGCTAAACTTTGGAGTTGTTCCCTCAAAAATCTCGCACCGTTGTATGTACAGAGGGCAATGGATAAGGTTTGCAAATTGGAAATAAAATTTATTGAGTGTATTAATTGCTCAAAAATATAACACTTTCGAGATTGGTTTCCGAGAAGTTTTTATTAAAAATATATGGTTCTTTGATGATTTATACGGAAGGTCTGCAATCTGCTCAATCAGAATGACGAAAGTACAATCCTGTATAAATCTTAGAGGAATCAACTGTTTACCGTTCATCTTTGACCGACATTGCAGCCTCAATTTTATCAAAATCAATCGCTCCACATGAACCACATCCCTTTGAACATCCAGCCTTGTTTTTTAAGCTAAAATTCTTTCTAACGATATTTCCTAAATAGAAAATTGCGGAGAGAAATATGAGGGCAATAATGATATTTTCCATGATGTTATCAGTTTTGATTCCAATGCTTCTGAATCAACGTTTCTAACTCCGAAAACATATCACAACCCGCAATTAGTTCACGCCCGAATACGAAATCATCACCTCCTTTAAAATCTGCTACTTTTCCCCCCGCTTCTTGCACAATTAATATACCCGCTGCCACGTCCCAAGGTTTGAGGTTATATTCAAAAAAGCCTTCAAAACGTCCGCAAGCCGTATAAACTAAATCAACAGATGCTGCTCCTAAACGCCTTAACCCGTGAGATTTTTGCATGAGTTCTTTCAAAATATTCAAATAATTTTCCATTTTCTCAAAATCATAATATGGAAAACCCGTAGCGATTAGACTGTCTTTGAGGTATTTAGCGGAAGAAACTTTAATGGGTTTTACATTTAAATACGCCCCACCGCCCAACCAAGCCGCAAAACATTCATCACGATTGATTTCATAAACCACGCCCGATACAATTTTCTTGTTGTGCATCAAGGCAATAGAAATGGCAAAAACGGGAATGCCGTGCATATAATTAGTGGTACCGTCCACGGGGTCAATTATCCACGCAAGTTCTTGATTATGAGATTGTTCCACCGTACCTTCTTCGGTAATGAAGCCCGCTTCAGGAAGAATTTTACGTAATCCTTCTATCAAACGAATTTCAGTTTCCTTGTCCACATACGAAACCATATCGTTCAATCCCTTGTATTCGATACTTTCCGAAGAAAAATTGGCGGCAGCATTTCTGACAAATTCGCCCGTGAACCGAGCTAAGGCTGATACTTCGGAGGTTATTTTTTCTAAATTCATAATTTCGATTTTTGATGTTCGATTTTCGATGTTCGGAAATGCTTTTCAAGGTAAGTTATTGAATATTGGTCAATTAAATTTCGATACTCGAACTAAATAAACATCAAGCATCGAAAATCGAACAACGATTCACAACCTTCGCACCAATTTTTTACCCAAATACATCACGAATAATACTGCTCCAACGGCTAATAAAACTGGAAGAAAGACACTTAGGATTGAGAAAATGATGGAGAAGATATTTTCAATCGTTGCCACAATGGGATTGGCAAAACCTGCCGTTGTTGCCGTGGAAGTTAATCGGGTAACGGTTGTTCCTAATTGCACAATTCCTGCACTGCCACCGCCCACAAGGAAACCCAAAACCCATTTGAGCGTTGGGGACAAATCGCCCGAAATGAAAGCCGTTGTCAGGATTGTACCCGCAATGATGGCGGCGGGCGTGGCAATGGAATCCAACAAATTATCTACCCAGGGAATGTAATAAGCGATAATTTCTAATAGCGTTGCCGAAGCAAAAATATAAAAAGCCGTCATCGTTCCCATCCATTCAAAACCCGTCCCGAAATGATAATGCCCCGACAATGCCGCTATGTTTGTTACCAACATCGGAACAAATACTCGAAAACCACAACAGGCAGAAAGACCGATGCCGAGGGCGAGTGAGGAGAGAATTTCCATCATGGATTTTGATGTTTAAATGGATAATTTATATCAAATGACGCACTTTCATTTTCTTGTATTTGTTCAAATGTCTAATCCTTTTTTCATAAAGTTGTTGATAAATAATCAGTGGGTAAAAAATTCGTCCAGCCTTGCGTGTCGTGGGCGTTATTAATCAGGTTATCGCAGTATTTCCACAGTTTGGTGTCTTTCCCTTCTGGCACAATCACCCCGCCAATGATTCGCTTGCCATCGGCTCTTTTGGCTTTGATATATTGGTGCAAAGCGTTGTGTTTCACCACAAATTCGGGTTCTGAATTTAATGTTTTCGTATCAAAAAGGGCAATCGTTCCATCGTGTAATTTTATCACAAAATCCACGTAAAATGCCGCCCATTGCCCTTTGGTGTTCACATAACTCACCGCAAAATCGGCTTGGGTTTTCACCCCGTTTTTATACCACCATTGCAAAGCATCTTTGTTTTTTTCCAACATTTCAATAAACCATACTTCGGGATTACTACTGGATTTTTCGATAAAAAAAGGTTCTAAAATATGCTTTTCGCTTCTTTGTTCTTCGTAATATTCATTATAAATTCGAGAAATTGGCACTTCCCACGGCTGGGCTTCGGGCTTGCGTTCTTTCTTTTGGTCTTGCTCTTCCATGAACTTAGCATACGCCGTCAGGGCATTGTCGATGAGGGCTAAAAAATGCGGTTTGTTTTCTTCAAAAAGCACCAATTTCATCGTTTTGAACTCGCCACCACCCGCCGAAAAACCAAAATACGTTTCTCCAAAAACAAGAATTGCCCCTTCAAGCTGCGGAAACGAGTCCGCTGGGGCATAACTCCCCACATTTTGATAACAAAAGCGGTTGAACATCGGGCGTAATTCCCCCGCCGTTTTCGCCACGTCCACGTGGCTTTCCACTTGTTTACTTTCCACATCGCCCGAAATTTCAACGTCTTTGGGCAAATGAACTTCCAACTCTTTTACGTCAATCCGAATCAGTTTTTTCTTTAATTGCTGTAAATTAAACTGATATTCTTCTTCCGTTCCTGCGGGTTTTAGGTCAAAGGTTTTTTCGGTAGTTTCCAAAAATATCCTTTTAAATTTACTCCCCAAACGGTTTCGCTCGGGGCGAATATTGAGGATTTTATCGGTCTGCAAACCAATGTTTTCATAATCGGTTTTGCGTTTGGCAAAGGCTTGCACGATATAATCAACATCGTCCGCCACCACTTGTATCATATCTCTGGCTAAATCGGTATATACGTAACCGATGTTCAAAATATCTTCGGAATAATGCTTTTGTTGGGGCATTCTTAGGATTCTGCCCACCGTCTGAATCGTGAAGGTTTCTTGTTTCAATTCACGATAAATTAACAAAACCGCTGCTCTCGGGCAGTCCCAACCCAAGGAAACCGCTTGTTTAAAAAGCAAAACGTCCACCATGCTTTTGGGCTTTTCAATGTCGCTGAGGTTGATTTTGTCCTTCGCATCCGAAAGCCAAACCGCCAACCGTCCGTTTTGGGTACTGATGCCGTGGGTAATGCCCAAACGATTCACAATTGCCTCCCGCACTTGATTATCGGTCTGGCTCATTTCTGCCTTGTCGTTGGGCAATTGTATCAATAATAAGGGATTAATCTCAATGCCCAAACGCTCGTAAGCCGCCTTCAACTCCTCCCGTTTCCGCAGGGCTTCGTCCAATAATCCTTCGGTGGCGGTGAGTCCCTCCTCCACCCGCAAACTCGGATTGAGCAACACCTGTCGCTTAATCATCTCGGCTTCAATGACTTCTCGGCGTTTGATGGTGTATTGATAATCGGAACTAAACTGGGGCGTTGCCGATACGTCAATCTCAATTTTTGCCTTCAATTTATCCAATAATTCCCCCGCCCGTTTGCCCTTGCTGGCAAAAAGATGGGCTTCGTCCAGAATAATAATCACCTCCGTATTGTCGCCGATGGCTCTGTAAACGTAGCTTTGGAGGGTGCTGTCTCGCTCGTCTTCCCGCACGTATAAATTGGAATCTTTATTGACCGACTCCCAATTGACAAACAGCACATCGTTGGGCAAGAGTTTTTGGTCTTGAACGTCCTCAAATTTGATGGGGTTCAGGATGCGGGTTTCGCTAAAAAATGATTTGAACGAAGCGTAACTTTGTTCATGGAGTTTGAAGGGGGCAAGCCAAATAAAAGCCACCGATTTGCGACTAATACCTAATTGCTGGGGTAATTCATCGACAATTTTGGCTAAAAATGCCGCCATCGTTATCGTCTTACCCGAACCCGTGGGGGCTTTGAAAACCAATTTCTGACGGCGTTGCGTATTGCCCAATTGTTCAAATATATCCTGACTAAGCCCCTCAATGGCTTTTTGTTGATATTTCTTTAAAGTAATCATAAATTTAGATAGAATCTTTCGGTAAAAAACGTTGGTACGCTCTGTAAATGGCATCGGGTAAGGCACATAGTTCTATTCTGTCCAACACTTCCTCAAATTCATCCGTGAAAGGATAGGCTCCGTTGGCAAAAATATAGACTTTTATGGGGCTTTGGCTCTCAATGGTTTCGATGATACCAATGGCGTTTTCGATGGCATCTTCTTCGTAAATAATCATAAAAGCCCTGTCGTTATCCTGAAATAATCGGATGCTCTGAACGTCCCAAACGCCCTTTGTGGGCAGGATTTCCTGATAAATTCCTTCCTTCAAACACAGCATTTCCGTAGCTAAATTGACCAAGGCTTTTTTGTTTTGTTGAGACTTTGCCCGCCCCACGTAATCGGTTTGATAATACCGCAAATTATTGCCACTCAAACCCTGTACCCACGTGCCTTTGGCATTGGTATAGCCCTCAATAACCCGCTTATTACGCTCGTAGGTTACTTCTTCACAAATATTATTCTCATTATTGGTTACTAAAATACATTGCCGATTGCCCCCGTCTTCGGCATTTAATGCCATCGTGGCGTGTAAAGTCGTGCCACTGCCTGCGAAGAAATCAAGGATTGTAGCAGATTTGGAATCTGGAATAAAAACTAAAAAATAGTTCAATAGTCTAATTGATTTAGGATTGTTAAACATTTTAGACCCTAAAATATTCAATAATTCTCCAGTTGCAACTCTTCCATCTTCATAAAATACACTTCTGAGAAGGTCTTTAACGTTTGAAAGTCTTCTTTTAGGTTTGGGTATAATTGATTCGTCATTTCCGAACTCAATATTACCAGCCTCAATCATGTTAATGAAAGTATTTTCAGGAAATCTGAATCCATTAGTTGGTAATGCACATGGTAGATTTGTTTTTGGATGTAAAACCTCGTATTCATAACCACCAGGTTTAGTATTGGATGGATTATCAGGATAATAAACTCCTAATTCATCTACATATGAGTAATGAGAAACTTTATTTAAACTGTCTTTATTATCTTTAATCCATTTTCTCAAATCTCTTTGGATTAAAGCAGTTTCAGTCTTATAAATTTTAACTAATCTCTGATATTCATCTTCTATCAGTTTAGCTCCGTAGCTTGTACTTATCCATTTTCCTTGAATTTGAAGATTTTTACAATAACACATTAAATATTCATGTTCAATCGATATTTGTCTCGGATTGTTGTCCGTTGCAGTTTCAACAATAATTTCACCAACAAAATTAGATTCCCCAAAAATCTCATCACACAGCAATTTCAATTGGGCTTGTTCATTATCGTCAATGGAGATAAAAATTACGCCTTTGTCTGAGAGGAGGTTTTTGGCAAGTGCCAATCTTTTTGCCATAAAAGAGAGCCATTTAGAGTGGCGGTAACCATCTTCTTTATCCACAAAATGGTCGTTGTATTTAAAGTCTTTATTGCCCGTATTGTAGGGTGGGTCAATATAGATGACATCAATTTTTTGGGCGTGGGTATAATTCAACACCGTGAGGGCGTGGAGGTTATCGCCTTCTATGAGGGCGTGGTTAATGGCGGGCATCATCACGGGCGGGGCAACATCGGCACTTATTGGCTCATTGTCATGCCCAAAATCCAACGAAGTTTGGGGTACGTTCAGTTCTTTTTTGGGGGTAATGTCCGCCAAGGTTTGCCGTGGGCTAATGATTTTTTTATTGGTTATTTCCCGCAAAATGGGCAATTTGGTTTTGAGGTCTTCTTCCACATCTTCGGGTTTGTCTTCCCAAACGAGTCCGTATCTTTTGGTATTGAGGAGTTCAACGAGAGCCGCTTTTTCCGTGGGTGTGAGGGCATCCAAAGCATTTATTTTCTGAGTGAGGGCTTGTTTATTCATAAAAAAAACGGAATGTTGGGGGGAAATAGGTTAGTGGTTTTTTTTCAAATTAATAGTTAAATTACTGTCGGAATTAAAAAATTTACGGGAATATTTAAACCTCTACTCAATCGACTAATCATCAATACCGTCAATTCTTGTTTACGATTCATCACCTTAGACACCTTTGTTTTGTCGCCAATATAAGGAATCAAATCTACTTGTTTCAAATTTTGCTGTTCCATTCGATACTGTAAGTAAGCGATGGGGTCGCTGGCTTGCATCGGCACGTGTACTTCTTCATAAGCCTCAATCAACGAAATAAGCATTTCCAACTCTTGCCCCTGCTCGCTGTCTTTGGCTGGTTTTAATTTCATCAAGGCACGAACCTTGTTCAATGCCATTTTATGATATTTGTTATCGGTTATATTATCCATCATATTCAATATTTGTAACGTTTATCTTGTCATAAGCCCTGTGAGTACCTACCCAAATGATAAAGACTAATTGATAATCGTAGTCAATCTCAGTAACTAATCGGTAATCATTCCCTTTGATATTGAAAACCACCCTATCATTTGCAACGATACTGGCATTGCCATACGTTTGTTTGACATCGTTTGGTGTATTCCAAACACATTGTTTCACAGTATTGTACCAATCCAACAGAGGAAATTCGGAAGGTGGGTTCAATATCCAAAAATCACGAAGCGTACCTTTTGCAATTATTCTCATGGTCAAATATAGCAATAAGTTGCGAATTAAGCAACTATTTCCCGATACAGAACTTAGAAAATATATTAGCCAACAAATCATCCGCAGTAATCTGCCCCGTAATCTCCCCCAAATGATGTAAAGCAAAGCGAATATCCTGGGCTAAAAAATCACCCGTAATGCTTTGACTCAATCCTTCCAAAACATTATTCAAAGCCTCATTCGTTTGAGAAAGATGTTGAAAATGACGGAGGTTCGTAACCACAGTATCGCCCGATTTTATTTCTTTGGTCTTTACTTTTTTGACTAAAATATCTTTCAAAGCTTCAATGTTTTGATTTTCAGAAGCGGATATCCAAATAATTTCTGGATAGGCGGTTTCAAATTCTATTTTTAATTTAGAACTCAGTTTATCAACTTTATTACCAACCAATAGGTACGGAGCATTAAATTCTGATAACTGTTCACTGATAATTGATAAAGATATTTCGTTTGCATCAAACAAGTAAATAATCAAACTTGCCTTTTCCATTTGTTGCATCGTCCGTTCAACGCCGATGGCTTCAATGGTATCGGTGGCTTTGCGGAGTCCTGCGGTGTCGATTAAACGAAATCTGATTCCTTCAATAAAGAGTTCATCTTCAATCACATCACGGGTTGTCCCTGCAATGTCTGAAACAATGGCTTTTTCTTCGTTCAAAAGTCGATTCAAAAGCGTTGATTTCCCCGCATTGGGTTTGCCCACAATCACGGTTGGAACGCCATTTTTGATAACATTTCCCATTTCAAAGCTCTCAATCAGGGGTACTAAAACCGTTTGAATTCGGTAAATTAATTGTCGTAAATCATCACGGTCGGCAAACTCTACATCTTCTTCCCCAAAGTCTAATTCCAGTTCAATCAATGAGGCAAAATTGATGAGTTGTTCCCGTAATTGAGCTATTTGTTTGGAAAATCCTCCCCTAATTTGATTAATGGCAGTTTGGTGAGAAGCCTCTGAATCTGAGGCAATTAAATCGGCAACGGCTTCCGCTTGGGCAAGGTCTAATTGCCCGTTCAAGAAAGCTCTTTGCGTAAATTCTCCCGCATTGGCAAGCCTTGCCCCTTCCCGAAGAATGAGTTTTAAAATTTTTTGAATGATAAAATCAGAACCATGACAAGAGATTTCGATGGTGTCCTCACGAGTGTATGACGATGGAGCTTTGAATAAAGAGACCAAAACCTCATCCACAATCATTTCACCCTCTCGAATTGTTCCAAAATGAATGGTGTGGGAGGCTTGTTTTTCAAGATTTTTACCCCTAAATATTTTATTAACAATCGGGAAGGTCTCTGAACCTGAGACTCTTATCACGCCAATTGCTCCCACACCAGCGGGTGTGGCTACGGCACAAATGGTTTCGGTTGTGTAGATATTTGATGTTGAATTCGCCATTTTTAAATTGCTATTTTGAATACAAAATTACTCAATTTATCCATAGCGAGGGAATTAATTCCCTCGCTATGGATAAATTGATTATTCCCAACTTCTTAAAACCAAACATCAATGATTAGATTGTTTAATTTTCAATATTATTTGATTTGAGAATCAGAAACTAAGCCAAAATAAAAAATCTGCGAAAATCTGCGTTGCGAAGCATCTCAATTCCATTGTGGGCATCATCTGCGTTCCATCAAATTTCCATAATCAAAAAAGCGTTAGCCGAATCATCGACTAACGCTTTTTTAAAAGGTTAGGTTAAAGGAACGTAGGGATTAGTATGCTACACTATTATCCTCAATCAAAAACCGTTTAACCTAAAACCTAATATTATACTGGCTTTGCAATCTCAACGTTTACCCGTTTTCCTTTGATGGCAGCACCTTCCATTCTATTCAAAACTGTCGAAGCGTATTCTTTTGGAACATCAACAAAAGTATATTTATCAAAAATATTGATTTGTCCCAAGGTATTTCCTGGAATTCCAGATTCTCCTGCAAATGCTCCTACGATATTAGCAGGTGAGATTTTCTCATCAAAACCGATATTTACGAACATTCTTACCATGTTATCATCCTGACGGTATGGCTTTCCAGCTTTATCAGAACGAGGTCCACGGTCTTCAAATGAACGAGGACGGTCAGTTGAAGAAGTTGTACGAGGGCGAGCCTCACGAGAATCACGGTTGAAACGATCTCCACCACTTGGGCGAGAATCTCCACCTCTTGAATCACGATTGAAACGGTCTCCACCTCTTGAATCAGAAGGACGAGAATCACGGTTAAAACGATCTCCTCCACGTGAATCACCACCACGTGAATCACCACGTCCAAAACGGTCGCCACTTGCACGAGGCTCGAAACGGTCATTTCTACCACGGTTACGGTCGCCTTCTCCGTCTAAGTTTTCATCCGCAAATTCGCTTTTCACCACGCCCATGTTCATTTTTACCAAACCAGCAATGATTTCCTCCACGGTCAAACCTGCGTGTTGCAAATTTGTATAAACATCATTGAAAAGTTCCAAACCTCCGTCTGCAACGGCTGCCTTCACTCTATCAATAAACATTCCTTTTTTCACACCTACTACGTCAGAGAATGTTGGAATTACCCCTTTATC
>JBBRMR010000030.1:0-55005 GCA_038230735.1 Cytophagales bacterium | reverse complement strand
TCCAACGGTTAAATGTGGGATAATCCACGTATCAATTGTACTTTTACTAAGTATTCCCATTGCGTGATTTTTTATGATTTAGCACCACAAAATTCTCACTTATTTGGGAATACTTTTCAAAAGTTTAAACAGCTTCGATATTATCAGATGTTAATTTATGAAAATATTTCATAAATTCTACATTCGTTTATTCCTAAAATTTCGTCAGAGAAATTATTCTCTAAATCAGTAGTATAGTAATTCATTGTTTTATTCTTTCGTAGAATTACTTTTAATTCTGCACTTTCGGTGGGCTGTTGTGTATCCAAATTTACAATAAAAATATATGCTGGATTCTCAGTTTGTGTCCATGCAATAATCTTTTTTTCACCCAAAATATCAGGCTCAATCAACCATTCAATTGCTTGATTATCAATTGTTTGAATAATTTTTTCAGCAATATTTTTTAATTCACTTAAATTATGAAAAAGACCTCCATTTTGTTCCCATTGATATTTCCCGTGCGTAGCATTTTTGCCTTTCCACAATTGAAAAACGTATAATTTTGTATAATGCTCATTGGGTGCGGGTTGTGGGTGTGGGTCACGCTGTTCAAATCCCAAAGCCATGTATGAAGGCATATCTGTGAGAAACAAACCCATAAACATCCTGATTTCATTACCTCTAAGATAAAAATCATCAAAACGTGGGTCGTCTTTGTCGGCAGTCATTATCGTAAAATTTGGGGCAAATTTTCTGGTTTTCATCAATTGATGGTATCGGGCAAAAGCAGAAATAAACGTCTGCGTTCCCACCACCATTGACTGTAAATCTCCCAAAGTTGTGTCAGTATCGGAGGCTTCCAAATGGTCTTCCTCAACGCCATACGCCATCGTGTTGGGAGGGGCTAAAAAGCTCTCCGCAAAATAGCCAAATGAAGGTTTTTGTTGTTGAATGATTTTTTTAATATACTTGTGAATATCATAATAATCATCTGATTGTAAATAGTTTACGTTAGGATTCATCTGTACGTGCGACATATCTCCCCGCATGAAATCAAAGCCATAATCATTGGCAATTCTGAGATATTTTTGAGCCATATATTCCCAAACTTCGTGTCGAGGTTTACTAAAATCTATTTCCCAATCACGATTATCATCTTTACATTCATATAATTTTACCCTTGCCAAAGGACCGAAAACTCTGGACATTGGTTTGGGTTTTGTGATAACATAATCACGCCAAACTCTGCCATCTTCATCAACCGTTTTTGCTTGTTCTCGGTTATCAACTTCTAAACCTCTATACGGTGGTGCCATAGTGGCGGGAACGGGTTCGTAACCTTCATAAAACAAATGATTTATGAGTTGATTTCTCCGTTGATTACGCCCATTGAGGTCATTTTTATCACCAAAAAGGAATTTTAATCTTTTTTCTTCGGAATAAATATTATTGTCAAAAAATTCTTCTTTTCGTCTTGGATAATATTCTGAAACTGTACCTCCATATTGGTAAAGAAAATCCAAAATCTGTTCTTGAACTTTCTCGTGCAAATTTTCAGAATGGTCAATAATTTCAAATTCACGGCGTTGTAACCATTCAAAAAATTGTGGATTAGCCAAAGCAATTTCTGAATATCGGTCGGTATGAGGAATTACGTCCATACCCACCGTTTTGCCCATCAAATGCAGGATATTCGTAACTACTTTCAACTGTTTTTCAACGGTATCAAGATGCGGGAAAACGAGGGCTAATTCAGTATCAAAAAATTCGGGATTAATATTCCAACTTGCTATGCCATAGAGACTTGCGACCACGCCACACTCCCAAATCGGTAATAAATGGATGGATGATTGTGGTTTGGAAAGCGTTAAGGTGTATTTAATTACATTCCAAAAACTACCGATTGTCCGAACATTGATGCCGACCATATTGACAGTTTTTATCCACGAAGCATCAGGTCGAATCTGCACGGGGCTTTCAACGGAATTGATGGGGTTAATAGCCGCAAAAAAAGCCGATTGCCCAAACCGTTTTTCTAAGATGTACGCCAATTGAACGGCGGGTATTTGTACGGCTTGTTCAGGAAGTAGGTTGGGTATAAACGACTGATGTTGAGATACATAATCGTTTATTGCCGTCTGTTGATTATTCGCCCAATACTGACGAAAATCCTCATACGAGTCAGGAATATTCATAAATTGTTTTATAAAAATGGCTTATTTTGAGTTTGTGAGTTCAGAGTTTATGAGTCTAAAGGTATGAAGTAATTAGTTTTTTCAAAAACTCACTTTCCATGTTTTAAACCCATAAACTTTAAACTCATAAACTTAATTCTGAAACTTATTTAGTCTCAAAAATTGTTTAAAAGTATAACAAAATATTGATTTTTTTAAATTTTCAACATGAAAACATTAATAATGGGTGCATCCACCAATCCAAAACGATATGCCCACAAAGCCGCTAATAGCCTATTGAACCATGGATACGAAATTGAGCTGGTAGGACAAAAAGAAGGGGAAATTCAAGGAAGAAAAATCCAGACAAATTACCCTAATTTTGAAGGAATTGATACGGTAACAATGTACGTTGGAGCTAAAAATCAGCCGAGTTTGTACGACTATATTTTGAAGCAAAAACCCCGAAGAATTATCTTTAATCCAGGGGCAGAAAATCCAGAATTTGAAGCAATTGCAGAAGCACAAGGCATTGAAACAGAAGAGGCTTGTACGCTGGTATTATTGGCTACGGGGCAGTTTTGATTAGGGATTAGTTAGTTATATTTCCGAAATCATCAATAGTGAGGGAATTAATTGCTACGGCGAACCGTTGCCTCGCTATTAATGATTTCAGAAACTTACTTTCGGTATAACTTAATTAATCTCTAATTATTTAATGCGGAACGCCCGCCCTAACTCAAAACTTAGCTGCCTTAATCCATGCTAAATCCTGTTTAACAGAGTCTATGGGCATTTTTCCTTGATAGGCTTCTTGTTCAATAATGTACTCGGTTGTGCCTCCGTACTTGGCGGCAAGTTTCAATACGTCTGCAACGTTTACGATTCCTGTTCCTAAAATCGTGCTTTCGTAATGTTCTTTTTCACCTTTAATTTCATCTTTTACGTGCATCAATTCAAAGCGATTAGGATACTGTTTCAAGAGTTCAATCGGGCGACCGCCACCGTTATACATATTACCAATATCCAATTGTTGAGCCACTAAATTGGGGTCGGTATTTTGTAAGATAATATCAAAAACTTTCACACTCGTAAGGCGAAGGCTGAATTCAAAATCGTGATTGTGATAACCAAATTTCATGCCCGATTTTTTACACAATTCACCCGATTTATTGAAAACTTCCATGAAGCGTTTACAATCGTCAAAACTCTTACGAAGGCTAACATCCAACCACGGACTCACCACGTATTTCTGCCCTAAAATAGCGGCATCTTCCACCGTTTTTTTCCAAACATCCGTGAAATCATTTTTAGTAGCATCCCAGTGTTGTCCATTCATAACGGTATGTCCGCTCCGCATCGCTAAACCCAAATCATCAATAATTTTGCGAAATTCTTTGGGTTCGAAGCCGTAGAATTTGCCTCCTACATAATTGGCGTGTTCAACGTTTTTATAACCCATTTCTGCCACGGTTTTCAAGGTAGCTAATGGGTCTTTTTTCATTTCGTCACGGACAGAATAAAGTTGTAAGCCAATATTTTTAGCTTTTTTTTCTTTCGCCAAAAGCGAATTGGAGGTCAATAAAGCCGTTCCAGCCAAAGCTGATGTTTGGAGGAATGAACGGCGTGATAAAGTGTTATTCATGTTTTGAAGTGTTTTTTGTACAATTTAGAGAAAAAATAATAACGAAGTATCTTTACAAAATATATATTTATAAAAATATCAATTAACCGTCTGACAAACAATATGATAACATGTTATTTAAAGTACGTGATTGACCCGTTTAAAGTCAATGAATTTGAGCAATACGGTAGAATGTGGATTCCCTTGGTGAATGAAATGGGAGGAGTTCATCATGGCTATTTTCTTCCTCATGAAGGAGCAAATAACATTGGCTATGCCTTGTTTAGTTTTCCAAGTTTAGCAACCTATGAGGAATATCGAGAAAAAATTCCAAATTGTCCTAAATGTGCGGAAGCCTTCAAGTTTGCCGAACAAACTATGTGTATTTTGAGTTATGAGAGGAGTTTTATGAAGCCTATTTTTGAGTAAATTGCTCTCGACTCAAGCCCATTTTCTCTCCCTCCTTTAATAAAAATGGAATCCCAGATTCAATCGTATTTTCAATAATTCCCTCTAAAATAGCCTCTCTGACGGCAATTTTGAGAATTCCAACTTCTTTGGAAGGTTGCAGTCCGAAGGTTTCCATAATCATTTCACCCGTGATAACTGGTTGAAATTGACGGAGTTTGTCGCTTGCTTCTACTTCCTTTAATTTCTCTTCGACAATATCAAAATTGCGAAGATAACGCTTTACTTTTTCACCGTTTTTAGAAGTTATATCGGCTCTGCAAAGAATCATCAGACCTTCCAAATCTTCACCCGCTTCAAATAATAAACGCCTCAAAGCGGAGTCGGTGATAATCTCTTTCGAGAGGGCAATGGGGCGTAAGTGTAACCTCACGAGGGAACGTACAAAACGCATTTTTTCGTTCAAGGGCAAACGCATATTGGTGAAGATGGTTTTCACCCATTTTGCTCCCATTTCTTCGTGTCCGTGAAATGTCCAGCCTTTTTTCTTATCAAAACGTTTAGTGGCGGGTTTGGCAATATCGTGCAAAATTGCCGCCCAACGAATCCATAAATCATCGGTTTTTTGCGAGATATTATCCAGCACTTGGAGGGTATGATAGAAGTTATCTTTGTGTCCCTTTCCTTCTTCGGTTTCTACGCCTTTTAGCTTGACAAATTCTGGGAAAATTAAGCCTAATAAGCCGCAAGAATCAAGCAATAGAAATCCATAAGACGGTTTTTTGGAAAGAATGATTTTATTTAATTCATCCGTAATTCGTTCTTTTGAAATAATGTCAATCCGTTCTTTTTCGTGGATTAAGGCATCAAAAGTATCGGGATGAATATCAAAATTTAGTTGCGTTGCAAAGCGAATAGCTCGCATCATTCGCAAGGGGTCATCTGAGAAAGTAATGGCAGGTTCAAGAGGTGTTTTGATAATTTTTCTACGAATGTCCGCCAAGCCGTCAAAAGGGTCAATGAGTTCGCCAAAATCGCTATCATTCAGTGAAATTGCCATGGCATTGATGGTAAAATCTCTACGATTTTGGTCGTCTTCAAGCGTGCCATCTTCCACGATGGGTTTGCGAGAATCTCGTTGGTAGGATTCTTTTCTTGCTCCCACAAATTCAACTTCCCAATCGTCAATTTTCAATTGTGCCGTACCAAAATTTTTGAAGACTGAAAGGTAAACTTCATTCCGTCCAGAATTTTTAGCCACTAATTCTGCCAATTCCACCCCAGAGCCAACGCACACAATGTCGATGTCTTTAGAAGGTCGGTTCAAAATCAAATCTCGCACGAAGCCACCCACCACAAAAGCCCTGACATCCAACTGTTTAGCTGAATCAGAAACCAATTTAAAAATGGGATTTGTATATAATGTATTAGTAAAATTCATGTATGTAACACGGACAGCCTTGTCCGTAGTAAGGATTCTGCAACACGGACAGCCTTGCCCATAGAAAAGTTGACAATATTAAAGAAACGGACAAGGCTGACGAATCATCGCACCGCCGTGTTACAGTTACTTTCTAATAAATTCAAACTCTCCCCCCAAACCCAATTTCACAATTTGTGAAGGTTGTGGATTCTTATTTTCTCCTTTGGGATTATGTAAAATATAGTCCACACCACTGATAATTTCGGGTGAAATATCATCAAATTTAGTGGGCGAAGGTTGTCCAGAAATATTGGCAGTTGTTGAAATAATCCCCCTTTCAAATTTATAAACCAAGCCTTTACAAAATTCATCTTTGACTAAACGAATGGCAATTGAACCATCTGCCCCCATCAATTTGGCGGGCAAAGATTTCCCCTTGGGATAAATAACGGTCAGAGGTTTTTCGGCAAATTCAACTAAATTCCAAGCAATTTCTGGCACTTCAACCACGTATTCAGAAATCTGTTCAATTTTAGAAATCAAAATGATAAACGACTTACTATCAGGACGTTGCTTCAACTCAATAATTTTATCAAGAGCTTTTTCATTGCGGGCATCACAGCCCAATCCCCAGATGGTATCGGATGGATAAAGAAGAATATCGCCTTTGCGGATATGTTGGAGTGCTTCGTGGTACACGGTGTTTATGGTTGGTTTCAGATGCAAATTTAAGGCTTTTTTTTGGTAAACGGTAAAGGGTGAACGGTAAACGGGCATTTGGGAATGAGTTAATGTGATTGAGATGCTTATCTTTACTTTCAATTAACTCAATGCGGAACACCGCCCGTCCCAATCCCTATTTTGCCCCTTGAATCATACCTGTTTTCTCCTTTTGATAGCATAATTTTTTGATATAAAAAACTTCTTTATTAGGGTCGTCTGAACGTCTATTATCTATCTTGCGAGTTCCCCAAGCCACAAAATTTTGGTCATACCAAGCCGCTACACTAACGTCTTCATCGGGTTTAGAGTCTTTATCGGGTTTTATCTCAAAAAACTCCCTTTCACCCACGTGTTCGCTACCTTTGATTTGCTGTAAATGGACTTTCGCTTTCTTTAAAAATGCCAAAAGCCATTTATCATCCAACTTTGAGACTTGGATTTGTTCTACCAAATCATCAGTTTCCAAATTGTCCATCACCAAGGCATTATCCCAGAGAATTTTACCCGTTTTGTCAAACTCACAAATTACGGCGTGCGTAAAATGATATTGCTCTTGATAATTTTTGTTAGAAGGGCGATTTACGAAGGGAGAACTCAAAATAGCAGAAGTATTACTGGGCTGTGAATAATAAATTTCTGCCAATAAAAGCGAACCTTTTTCAGTCTTTATCAAGTTGTGAACCAGCAACTTATAACTAAAATTAGGCTCTTTCCCCTCCTTCTTTTTTTGTTCAATTTTCTCCTTCATTTTCTCCTGACGCTTGGGCGACATGAAGGTAAAGAAATTCTTTAAATCCCCAAATTTGATAATATTCGTGCCTTTTTCGATGCCTTCTTCCAAGCGTGTAAGGTATAATCCCTTTGAAAATTCGTTACAATTATTGGAAAAATTACCCACCAAAAGCGTCTCTTTATCGTTGAGCGGCAACATTTTTCCACTGATAAAACTGAGACTATTCCCGTTTTCATCGGGTACGTGTAGGGTGCGTAAAGATTTACCTTCCAAAGAATAACTCTGAATTGCTAAACCGCAAGCACCTTTTCGTCTTTCTTTCACGATAACATTTATTTCGTTTCGTTTATCATCAACTTCTAAGCCGTTGATTTCTAAGTGATTATCATATAATCCGTGCAGAACCATTCCCTTTTTATGAAAAAATGAAAAGGAAATTACGATGGGTTTATCGGAATAAGTACCTCCTAAAAAAGCATTATTTTCTAAGACTTTAAAGAAATCAATATCCACATTGCCCAACAAATCACCTTTGAATTCATCAATTTCGCCATGTTCCAAATCCAGACGAATGATGCTGATTTTTGGGGTTTCGGGTTCGGCAAAAAGCCAGAAAAGATAGTTATCGTTTTGGGTTGAAATCACGGATTCGTAGCCTCTTTCCACTTCAAAAACAGTTTGCCAACGTTCCTTCAAATTTTCATCATAGCGGTAAAACGTCCAATTTGTGCCACTTTTATTAAAATACCCCTCTTTCTCCAAAGTCAATAACATCCCCTTCTTCGCCAAAGGCAAGACCGAAATATGCTCCGTAAACTTAGAATCCTTCAACAATTCCACCTGTGCCACTTGGTTGAGTTGAGCGTATGTGGAGGTAGTGAAAAGGATGAAGATAAATATTTTGAACGTGTATTTCATTGGACGGAAAGTTTTTGAACTAACAAGTTACAAAATTGAATGTTTCGAGAAAATAAAATTGGGTATCTTTGTTTGGAAATCACATAAATTTATGAGCAAAAGACTAATTCGATTCGACTGGGCTATTAAAAGGCTTCTCAGAAACAAGGCTAACTTTGGTATCTTAGAGGGTTTCCTTAGTGAATTACTGTTTGATGATATTCATATTGAAAAAATTTTAGAAAGTGAAGGCAATCAAGATACTGATGATGACAAATACAATCGGGTGGATATTCTTACTTCAAATTCAAAAAAAGAGTTAATAATTATCGAAATTCAGAATACTTATGAGATTGATTACTTTCACCGAATGAGTTATGGAACTGCAAAAACCATTTCAGAAAACCTGTCATTAGGTGATAAATATTCTAAGGTAAAGAAAGTGATTTCAATTAACATCATATATTTTGATTTAGGGCAAGGCAAAGATTACATTTATAAAGGCGGTGTGCAGTTTGAAGGACTTCATAAAAAGGATATTTTACAACTTTCACCCCGACAAAAAAGTACGTTTCAGAAAGACCAAGTTGCTGATATTTTTCCAGAATATTATATTATTAAGGTCAATAAATTTAATGATAAAGCCAAAGATACACTTGATGAATGGGTTTATTTCTTTAAAAATTCGGAAGTAAAAGACAGTTTTAAAGCCAAAGGTTTGAAAGAAGCAAATGAGATATTGGACATCATGCGACTATCCAAAGAACAGCAATATGGTTACAATCGTTTTTTGGATTCTCTGCATTTAAAGGCAAGTGAAGCCTTTTCGATGAAAGAAGAAGCAAAATATGATGCCATTCTCGAAATTGCAAAAAAAGGAATTTTGAAGGGATTTGATAATCAAACTATTGCTGAATTGACAGATTTGAGCTTGGAACAGATTGAGGAAATTAGAAGTGGTTTAGGGAAATTTTAACATCATGGACGAGAATCAAGAATTTATAAAAGATGGAGAACAAAAGGCATTAATCACTGCTCGTTTGTTGCAATTGATAGAAATGGATACTAATACGCTCAAACGCCATCGTGAAGCAAATAGCTCTTTGTCAATTATTGAGCAATACAAAGAAATTAGAGACAGATATTTGAGTGAATTAGTGGAGGTTATGCAAGGGTTTGGCGTTAAAGCAAAATTTATGCCTTTGGATTTGGCAGCGTGAAATCAAAATATTTATCAATCAAAAGTGGTTGCCCATAAATCGACGACTTTTTTGTTTTTATCTTAGTGAAGGAAACTTAACCATACTATGAGCGAAATAACAGAAGATATAAAACAGAAAATTTACGAATTGTATGATGAGTGTCTTAGTTCGACAGAGCAATTTCATCGTAAATTAGATTTATTCATTGTTTCTACTGAACTGGCTGAAAAGATTTTAAACGAAACAAATGTGGATGTAACGAAGCATTGGGTTTGTATTGATAACTACGGGATAATTCATGCGATGGAAGAACACGGTAATCCAATATCTGAGGCAAAAAGAGGGCAAATTGCATTGGAAAGAGACGATTTTGTGAGAATGCTTGAAGTATTCTTAAACCCTGATGAGATTCTGAATATTGGAACTACGAGACACACAAAAATGCCTTTGTTACAGTTTATTAGAAAAATTAAGGATAAAATTTATGTGGTAAAAGAAGTTCGAACCATAACAAGTTCGAAAAAGAATAAAATAAGTAGGTTAGTTTTTCAAACGATGTATAAAATAAAAGCCGACAAGTTTGCTTGACGGCTTTAAAACCCATGAGTTATGAAGCACGAAGCCATCCTACTCGAAACGTCCGAAACGTTTGGGTACTACAAAATTAAAAGAATAATCGTTTTAAATCAAAATATTTACTCATTAAAAAAGTGGTCGCCTATAAAACGACCACTTTTTTGTTTTTATCTTTGTGTAATAATTTGGGGATAATATTAGAGTAGCGTTTTAGGGCTGACAGTCCTCGAAATTTGAAATCATATCCAATTTTATAAAAACTAAGATTTTATGGAAAACTATACATTTAGCGAGCATAGACATAATTATGCCGTTTGGACTGTATCAAGGGCTATTCAGAGAGGGTTTCAAGGTAGCGAAACGAATAATATAAAGAAAATTATTGAGAGTTCCGAATTGCAGAAATTTGCGAATGATACATTAGACTACACATCTGAGGAATATGATAAATTTCATTCAACGTGTTCATTGCAACTTATTAGAGCTTTTGCAAAATTAGAATCTAATGTTGGAACTGGTAATGTTTTATCATACGGACGTGCAGCTAAAATTATAGCTATATATCTTAAAACCTCTGTCATATTTTGTAGCAAAGGTGAATGTAATAAAAGTAAAGTCATCCACCCCCCAATTGACAATATATTCTTAGTCCAAATTTCTCAAATTTATGCTCTTAGAGATTTAAAAGACATAAAATGGACTAAACTGAATGAAAAAGGATATTGGAGTGTCTTATCACAAATCAAAAAGCATTTTGGGAAAGCAGATTGGACTCTTGAAGAATATTGGACACCAGAAGGATAGTTTTATTCAAACTATATGAACTAATATCAACAAGTTAAAAGATAAACTATTTCAGAACAAATAATAATATGAGAGGCGTAAATTATTTAACAAACGATAGAGGTATTAAAACCGCAGTAGTTTTAGACCTCAAAACTTATGGGCATGAAGTCGAAGACTTTTTAGATGCTTTGGAAGCAAAATCTCGTAAAAATGAGGTTAAAGAAGATGCTTCATTGGTTTTTGAACGTATTTTAAAAGGAAAAAAATAGATGGAAGTTAGTTATAAAGTGGTTATTTCAAAATCTGCCGAAAAAGAAATAGCTAAATTGCCCGTTAAAGAAATTCTAAAAATTAGAGAAGTTATTTTGGACTTAGCTGATAATCCACGCCCTTCTGGTGTGAAAAAATTGGAAGGATTTAATGATTTATACAGAATCAGAAAAGGTAATTACAGAATCATCTACGATATTGAAGACGATATTTTAACGGTTGAAGTGTTGAAAGTTGGCAATAGAAAAGACGTTTATAAAAACTAAATAAACGGTCGAAATTAAAAATAAATGAATCCCGAAAAACAAATACAAAACCACATCACCGCAGCCCTAAAAGCGGAATTTGATATAGAGGAAAATACTATTTCTCTGCAACCTACCCGCAAGGATTTTGAGGGTTCTTATACCTTCGTGGTCTTTCCATACATTAAGGCTTTGAAGAAATCGCCCGTTGAAATTGGTACGGCTATCGGTAATTATCTGATGGCTCGTTCGGGCGTGGTAAGTGCCTTTAATGTGGTACAAGGTTTCTTGAATCTTTCCCTTGCCGATGCTGCCTTTATTGGGCTTTTTGATGGCATTTTTAAGAATAAATCTTTTGGACAACTCCCTGATAAACAAGAAGTTGTGATGGTGGAATATTCTTCGCCTAATACCAATAAACCTCTGCATTTAGGACACCTTCGGAACAACTTTTTGGGCTTTTCAGTGGCTCAAATTTTGTCGGCAAATGGCTATAAAGTAATTAAATCCAATTTGGTAAATGACCGTGGAATCCACATTTGTAAGTCGATGTTGGCGTATCAAAAATTTGGTAACGGCGAAACGCCCGAAAGTTCTGGATTGAAAGGTGACCATTTGGTAGGGAAATATTACGTGGAATTTGACAAGCATTACAAAGTGCAAATCAAGGAACTTGAAGCAAAAGGAATTTCGGAAGAAGATGCAAAAAAACAAGCTCCATTGCTCATTGAAGCCCAAGAAATGTTGTTAAAATGGGAAAATGGCGATACTGAAACCGTTGCCCTTTGGAAATTGATGAACGAATGGGTTTTTGCAGGATTTGCTCTGACTTATCAGAAAATGGGCGTAAGTTTTGACAAAATGTACCGTGAATCTGAAACCTATTTATTGGGTAAAAAATTCGTGGAAGAAGGACTCAAATCGGGCGTGTTTTTCCAGAAAGAAGACAAATCAGTTTGGATAGATTTAACTGACGAAGGGCTCGACCAAAAATTGGTACTTCGCAAGGACGGAACTTCCGTATATATCACCCAAGACATCGGCACGGCGGAATTGAAATATAACGATTTCAAGATGTCAAAATCGGTGTATGTAGTTGGAAATGAGCAAGATTACCATTTTGAGGTATTATTCAAAATCATCAAAAAATTGGGCAGTCCATACGCAGAAGGATTGTATCATTTGAGTTATGGCATGGTAGATTTGCCCTCGGGCAAGATGAAATCTCGTGAGGGAACGGTGGTAGATGCGGACGATTTGATGCAAGAAATGACTGATACCGCCCGTGAACGCACGATGGAATTAGGCAAAACCGAAGGATTCGCAGAGTCGGAAGCCAACGAATTGTATAATACTTTGGCAATGGGGGCTTTGAAATATTTTCTTTTGAAGGTGGACCCTAAGAAAAGAATGATGTTTAATCCCGAAGAATCCATTGATTTTCAGGGACATACGGGACCGTTTATTCAATACACGCACGCTCGTATTTGTTCGATTTTGAGAAAAGCCCACGCCCAAGGAATTATTGGTAAAACGACTGATTATCCCGTTTTGCAGTCTTCTGAACGTGATGTAATTTTCTTGTTGGGCGATTATCATAAAATTATTGCCGATGCAGGACGTGAATATTCACCCGCTTTGATTTCGCAATACGCCTATGATTTGGCAAAGGCATACAACCGTTTTTATAACGAAGTAAACATCTTCAACGAACCCGACCCGCACGCCCAAGCATTCCGAGTAGCATTTTCGGGCGTGGTAGGTGAAACAATTAACAAAGCAATGGCGTTATTAGGAATATCAGTGCCGTCAAGAATGTAAAAGTACCACAGGCTTCAGCCTGTTTTTCACTCATTAAGTACAGGCTAAAGCCTGTGGTACATTTATGAACAAGAAAATAATTATCACAATCATCTTAACTTTCACAACAATTATGTTACTAAAACTCATGAAAATAGGTTCACTTTTGGGAGCTTTGGCTGTCCCATTTACGCAGAATAGTTTTGAGGCTCGTCCTACTACTATCACAGTTACGGCTGCAAAAACTTTGTACGATTTCAAGATGAAATCTTTGGAAGGCAAAGACGTAGATTTATCAGTTTACAAAGGGAAAAAAGTAATTATCCTGAATACCGCTTCAAAATGTGGATTCACGCCACAGTATGAAGTTTGGGAAAAATATTACGAAGCTAATAAGGATAAAGTAGTTGTTTTGGGTTTTCCTGCCAACGAATTTGGTGGACAAGAGCCTGGTACTGACGGTGAAATTGCGGCATTTTGCAAGAAAAATTATGGCGTAAATTTCCCCATGTTTTCAAAGGTTGTGGTGAAAGGTGAAGGCAAATGTGATTTATACAAGTGGTTGACTACAAAATCGTTGAATGGTTGGAACGATAAAGAACCATCTTGGAATTTCTGTAAGTATATTATCAACGAAAAAGGTGAGTTAACGCATTTCTTCGCATCTGGCGTAAAACCAGATAGCAAAGAATTTATGGAAGCAATAAAGTAAGTTTATGAGTGAAAAGTTTATGAGTTTATGAGAAAAGGCAACCGTCTATTTTGTAAACTCATAAACTCATAAACTTATAGACTCATAAACTCACTATGAAACACTGGATTTCTGCGGCTCGTCCTCGTACTTTGCCTCTTGCCCTTTCGAGTATCTTGATGGGTAGTTTTTTGGCGGCAGGTTCACACGCTTTTTCTTGGACAATCTTCGGGTTAGCCGTCCTCACAACCACTTTTTTACAAATACTGTCCAATTTTGCGAATGATTATGGCGATACCGTTAGCGGCGTAGATACCGTGGAACGTACTGTTGCCACCCGTGCCGTACAGACAGGGGCAATCACTCGCCAGCAAATGACTCGAGCCATTATTTTGATGTCTATTTTGTCATTTATCTCAGGTTCTCTCCTGATATTCAAGGGATTAGAAAACGCTTCAACTCAAACCATCCTAACTTTTTTTGGCATTGGCATTTTGGCAATCATTGCCGCCATAACTTATACCGTTGGCAAACGACCTTATGGATATATGGGTTTAGGCGATATTTCGGTTTTGATTTTCTTTGGTTGGGTAGGCGTATTAGGCACATATTACCTTCATACGCACCAGTTCAATTGGTTGAACCTTTTACCCGCTACTTCCTGCGGACTTTTTGCGGTTGGCGTGTTGAATATCAACAACATTAGAGATATTGATTCAGATATAAAAACGGGTAAAAACTCCATCCCAGTACGTTTGGGCAAAGATAAAGCGGTAATTTATCATTGGTTTTTGTTAATTTCGGGATTCGTTTGTGCCGTGATTTATGCTCTAATTATTAGTCTTAATGAAGATTCTAACTTTCATTTTAGCTACGAGAATACTGATATTAATTTAAATACAGGTAATCAAAGTATTGGCTTAATCTGGCTTAATTGGATATTTTTGATAACGCTACCTTTATTAATTAAAATTGGCAGAGGAGTACAAAATGGTGAAAATCCCGCCCAAATTGACCCATTTTTAAAGGTCATGGCTCTCACGACTTTGTTGTTTGTAATTACGTTTGGGATTGGACAGGTGTTTTAATTGACAATTGATAATTATGCAAAATTTGAAAGGAACTTTTGCAAAGAATTAATAGTTTTTAGAGGAGAATATCAATGAGTTGAAATGAATTCATATTTCATAACTCACCATTCATAACTCAAAAAAATCATGGTAACAGTAACCGATATAGCAGCAAATAAAATTATAGAACTTCGTCAGAAAGAAGGACTTACCGAAAATTATAACGTCCGTGTAGCCGTAGAAGGTGGCGGATGTTCGGGATTGATGTATAACCTTGATTTTGCCTCAGAACAAAAGCCAACAGATATGGTTTTTGAGGACAAAGGTGTAAAAATTATGGTAGATAAAAAGTCAATTTTATACCTTGCTGGCACAGAATTAGACTTTTCAGACGGTCTAAACGGTAAAGGATTTCAATTCGTTAATCCAAATGCTACTCGTACTTGTGGGTGTGGGGAGAGTTTTGCGGTGTAAGTTCGATGCTCGTTTTTCGATGTTTAATTTTCAGAAACAATAAAGAAAATCCCCATAGAAGTTTTTGGCTTTTATGGGGATTTTTAATGAGTTTACATAAATACTTTCTTAGTAAATATTTGATTATCAGCTATATCATGTCATGCTCAAAAATAAAAACTCCAATTTCTGGAATTACCACTGCCCCAAGCGATAAAGAGGGCAAACGCCAAGCCAATCGTTCATTTAGGCGTAATACTCGTATGCAGGTTTTGAAGGGAAAAGAAATCGTTTCGTTACTGAGAGAGGTTTCTAATGTGTGGGATTTTTCAAGAGATGAGAAAAGATATTGGAAGAATCTTCCAGAGAAGTATTTGAGGAAATAAGCATTAAGGATTTGAGTATTTTACGGTAAATACCCTTCAAACAAAATAGGTAAACCATAAGATTTGCCTGTTTTTGTTATTTAAACCATCGGATAATTCTCCCCATCATACACGGGTGTGAGGTTACTTAATTCGTCTTCCGAAAACACTTTTGAACGAATGATGAAGCGTAAACCCAGTGGGATTTCCAAAGAAAAACTGGCTCCTCTGCCTTCGGTAACGTCAATGCTGAGTTGGGTGTATTGCCAATATTCAAACTGAAATGCACTCATAAAAAAGTCGCAACCGTAAATTTTGCCTACCCAAACGTCATTAGCTCCAACCCTAAACTCTCCTTTCTCAAAACACATCGGGGCTGAACCATCGCAACAACCACCGCTTTGATGAAACATCAAGTCGCCGTGTTCGTCTCGGAGTCGGTCGATTAAATCAATAGCTCTTTCCGTCAAAATTACTCTGGGAGTCAGTTCTTGTACCATTTTAGAAATAATTAATGTGTTGTTGAATGTAGCGAAATAAAACCTATAAGGTTTCAAAAACCTTATAGGTTTAGTTATCGAAGAATATTTATCTATCCTACCTATGTGGTAACACAAATCAGAAAAATCCTAATTTATTCTTATCATAAGAAATCAACATATTCTTGCAAGAACGGTAATGGTCAAGCATCATTTTGTGGTTTTCACGACCAAATCCTGACTTCTTATATCCGCCAAATGGTGCGTGTGCAGGATAGGCATGATAGCAATTTACCCAAACTCTACCCGCTTGAATGGCTCTTGGTACGGTATAAAGCTCATGGGCATCACGAGTCCACACGCCAGCACCCAATCCGTAAAGCGTATCGTTGGCAATTTCGATAGCTTCTTCGGTAGTTTTAAAAGTAGTAACACAAACCACTGGCCCAAAAATTTCTTCTTGAAAAACCCGCATTTTATTGTGTCCTTTTATCACCGTTGGCTGAATATAATACCCCTCACGAATATCGCCATTTTCTTGTTCGTAAGCCTCACCACCAATCAATATTTCCGCCCCTTCTTCTCGGGCAATATCAAAATATGACATTACTTTCTCGTACTGGTCGTTGGATGCTTGAGCTCCCATCATCGTCTCTGGATTGAATGGATTACCCAATTTAACGGCTTTTACTCGCTCAATAAATCGCTCAAGAAAGGCATCAGCAATGGATTCATGCAATAAAATTCTGGATGGACACGTACAAACTTCACCTTGATTGAGGGCAAACATTGTGGCACCTTCCAGACATTTATCAAAGAAAGCATCATCGGCATCCATCACGCTTGGAAAGAAAACATTAGGTGATTTTCCACCCAATTCCATCGTTACGGGAATGATATTTTCAGAGGCATATTGCATAATTAAGCGTCCTGTGGTGGTTTCTCCCGTGAAAGCGACCTTCGCCACTCTCGTTGAACTTGCCAAAGGTTTACCCGCTTCCAAGCCAAAACCATTCACAATATTCAAGACTCCAGCGGGCAAAATATCTTGTAATAATTCCATCAAACACATAATTCCTACGGGCGTTTGCTCGGCGGGCTTCATTACGATACAACATCCAGCGGCTAAGGCAGGTGCCATTTTCCAAGTTGCCATCAAAAGGGGAAAATTCCAAGGAATAATTTGGGCAACCACGCCAAGCGGTTCGTGAACAATCAATGAAATAGTATTAGGGTCATGTTCAGACATTGTGCCTTCATCCGCACGAATTACGCCCGCAAAATACCGAAAATGGTCAACCACCAAAGGTAAATCTGCCGCCATTGATTCCCGAATTGCTTTGCCATTATCAACCGTTTCGATTGCCGCTAAATAAGGTAAATTTTGCTCAATAACATCCGCAATTTTCAACAATATATTACTCCGTGTTGTTGCTGAGGTTTTCGACCACGTGGCAAATGCCGTATGTGCCGCATCAAGGGCTAATTCAATATCTTCCTTCGTGGAACGTGCCACTTTGGTAAAGGCTTTGCCATCAACGGGCGAAATGCTTTCAAAATATTGTCCCTTGACGGGGGCAACAAATTGACCGCCAATAAAGTTATCATAATGTGCTTTGAATGTGGGTCTTGCCACTAAATTTTCCACCGCTGCGGGTGCTTCCATTTCGAGAGTATCCATGAATTATTAAAGGGTTTTGTTGTTTGTTAGATTTATTTAGTACAAATTTATCTTACTTTATTATCATTTTTGTTTACTTTTATATCACAACACTTGACAATAGTATCATCATAATTGACGTTAATATTTAATATTTTCAAAAGCAATGTACCAAATTCATAAACCCGAAACCCCAAAATTGCAAGCCTACCAAAATTTGACTACTTTGGTCGAAAACAGGACAGTTTATGCCTTAGAAAATTTTGAATTAAACATTTTTGAAACCAACGAGCAAAGCAAGGATGTGAGGCTCAAATTTGATAATTTGGTGCTTACTACTATGTTTAGGGGTAAGAAAATAATGCACCTTTTTGGAGACGAAAAAGGCTTTGAATATTTGCCTGGCGAGTCGGTAATTGTACCAGAAAATGAGGAAATGCGGATTGATTTTCCCGAAGCGGATTTCAGTAATCCTACGCAGTGCATGGCATTGTCAATCAAGAGCGAAAAGATAAAAGAAACACTTGATTTATTAAACGAAAAATACGCTAAAATAGAGCAACAAGATACTTGGAAGATAGATTTAGATTCGTTTCATTTGAAAAATTTTTTGGAAGTAACCAACACTATTGACCGCTTGGTTCAGGTGTCGCAAGAAAGTCATAAAGCCAAAGATTTATTTGCTAATTCCATGCTTAATGAACTGTTAATCAGGCTAATGCAAACACAGGCACGTGCCATGATTTTTGATAATTATTTAAAACATGAAACCAATAACCGCTTTGCTTTTGTGGTGGGCTACATCAAAGAACACATTACCGACAAGCTCAGCATCGAAAAACTCAGCGATTTGGCGTGTATGAGCAAACCCAATTTCTTCCGACAATTTAAGCGTGAATTCGGACTTACCCCCGTAGATTATATCAACCAAGAAAGGATAAAAATTGCCAAAAATTTATTGACAAAAACCAATTTTGAACTCAGCGAAGTATGTTTCAAAGCGGGTTTTGCCACGACTAATTACTTTTTTATCATTTTCAAAAAATACGTGGGAATATCGCCTAAAATGTATAAATTATTGGGGCTGAGGGATGGGAAATAAAAAAGTTTGACCACTGATTTTACTGATTAAACGAATTTAAGTAGTCATATTTTTAAATAAATCAGATTGTATTAATCTGACTATGCGTCTCAGTGTAAATCAGCATAATCCATTCAATCTGTGGTCTAGAAAATGTTTCATTATTTTTATATGACATCTTCTATTCTAAATAAAGCTAAATATTCCTCCTAAATTCTGTAATTTTGCATCACAAACAAAAACCACAAGATGACTTTTTCAAAAATCACTGGCATTGGGCATTTCGTGCCTGAACGGATAATTACGAATGAATATTTAGAAACGTTGATGGACACTACTGACTCTTGGATTACCGAGCGGACAGGGATAAAAGAACGTCATTATGCCACTTATGGCAAGGATACCAACGCTTCGATGGCTACCGAAGCCGCCAAAATTGCCATTGAAAGGGCGGGACTTACGCCACAAGATATAGATTTTATCGTTTATGCCACCATCACTCCTGACTATTATTTTCCTGGTCCTGGCTTTGTGATGCAGCGTGAAATGGGCATGAATGGCATTGGAGTTTTGGATATTCGTGACCAATGTTCGGGCTTTATTTATGCCATTTCTACGGCAGACCAATTCATTAAGTCGGGAATGTATAAAACGATTTTAGTAGTAGGTTCTGAATTGCAATCTACCTTTTTGAACCATACCAATGAAGGACGTGGTGTAGCCGTTATTTTTGGTGATGGTGCAGGTGCAGTTGTCATGCAAGCCACTGATAATGAAGAACATAGAGTAATTTCAACGCACCTCCACGCCGACGGAGCTCATGCAGAAGAGTTATACGTAAAAGACCCAGGCAGTAGCCGCCCAAAACGTTTTTATGATGATTTAATTGAAGATAACAAAACGGGAGATGTGTTTATGAATGGTAGTGCGGTGTTTAAACACGCCATCGTTCGTTTTCCAGAAGTGATAAAAGAGGCGTTGAATGCCAACGGTTTCAAGCCCGAAGACATTGATTTATTAGTACCTCACCAAGCCAATTTACGGATTTCAGAATACGTTCGTCAGCAAATGGAATTGTCGGAAGACAAGGTTTTTAACAATATTCAAAAATACGGAAATACCACTGCTGCTTCCATTCCAATTGCATTGTGTGAAGCATGGGAATCTGGACGTGTAAAAGACGGTGATTTAATTTGTCTGGCAGCTTTTGGTAGTGGATTTACCTGGGGTTCAGCTTTGATTCGCTGGTAATTATTGGCATACGGATTGAACGGATTAGACACGGATTTAAATAGATTTTTTATTGAAAATTGATAAGGATTTAGTAGTGAAGCTGTTTAAACTTTCCCTTTCGCCTGAAATAAAGTCTTTTAGAATCTGTTATCCCGAAATTTTTTCAACGTAGCGTTGCTATCAGTTCCACTGGGGGCTTAAAAATTTCAAAATAACAACTTCAAAAATACAATCATTTACATCGCAGCGGCGACCCGCTCAGAAACGGAAAGTTTAAACAGCTTCAGTAAGATAAATATTCAATCCGTGTCTAATCCGTTCAATCCGTGTGCTATAAACTATCTATACCCCTCCGCCTGCAAATTAAACAATTCGGCATACCGTCCGCCCTTTGCCAATAGCTCCTCATGCGTCCCGATTTCCAAGACTTGCCCTTTATCCAGCACCAAAATTCTATCCGCCATTCTTACGGTTGAAAAACGGTGGGAAATTAAGATGGCCGTTTTGCCTTTGGTTAAATCGGCAAAACGCTTGAAAACTTCGTATTCAGCTCTTGCATCTAAGGCTGCAGTTGGTTCGTCCAAAATGAGTACGTCTGCCTCCCGTAAGTACGCCCGTGCGAGAGCCACTTTTTGCCATTCACCACCCGACAATTCTACGCCATTAGCAAATCTTCGTCCGAGAGGTTGGTCGTAAGTCATTGGTAATTTGTCGATTACAGAATCTGCAAGGCTTTGATGAGCCGCTCTTTGCAATTCGGTCAATTCATCTCGATGCACAATATCACCCACCGCAATATTATCTCCTGCGGTAAATTGAAACCGTTGAAAATCTTGAAAAATTACGCCAATATGCTCTCGTAATTCAATGAGATTATATTCTCTTAAATCATGACCATCCAATAATATTCGTCCTTCATCAGGGTCGTAAAGTCTGCCTAAGAGTTTTACAAGCGTTGTTTTACCCGCACCATTTTCGCCAACCAATGCCAATTTTTCGCCCACTTGAAGCGTAAAATCTAAATGACGATTTGTCCATTTATCCGAATTTGGATATTTAAAACCCACATTTTCAAAACGAAAACCTTCTTGAATAATTTCAGGAAATGCCCTTGGATTGGCAGGAGAAGTGATTTTTGGAATGATTTTATAAAATTCAAATAAATCATTCAAGTATAATGCTCCTTGCGAAATACTGTTGAATCGTCCTAAAATACCTTCCAATAAAGACCGTAATTGTCGGAATGAACCTGCCAAGAAAGTTAGACTTCCGATTGTTACAACACCATTCACGGTTTGGATAATAATGATTCCGTAAGCGGCAAAATATCCCAACGTTCCTACTGCCAAAAGTAAACTTCCCCAAACGGCTCTTTCGATGGATAATTTACGATTTTCATGGTAATAAAGGATGGATAAATTTTTGAAGCGTTCAATCAAAAAGTCGGACAAACCAAACAGTTTTACCTCTTTGGCGGTATCATCACTCGCCCCAATGAAGCGATAATAATCCAATTCTCGCCGTTGGGGAGTCCAGCCAAATTGGAGAGAATAACTTTTAGCGTTGAAATGCAATTCACCCAAAAACGAAGGAATCACCGCTACCAAAAGCAACAAAATTAACCAAGGATTGAAGGCAATCAAACCCACCAAAAGCAAGCCCATCGTGATAAAATCTTGTCCCTGAGCGAGTGTTTGCGACAGCAAAACGGTACGTCCAGCGGTTTGTTGTCTGGCACGTTCGAGTTTGTCATAAAAAGTGGAATCTTCAAATTGAGCCAAGTCTAAAGAGGCAGCGTGTTGCATTAATTGGATAGAAGTTCTATTACCAAATAAATCACCTAATAAGCTGTCAGTCAAGGAAATACCTCTTGCCAATAAATCGCCAACGATGGCTAAAATGAACTCAAAACCAATTAATAAATACAAATGGTGAAAGTCTTTTGGGGTATGATTTACTTGAAAAATGACTTCATCAATGATTAATTTTGCAATGTATAAAGCCAAAACGGGCATTCCAGCACGAATTAAACGGAGGAAAGTATTGCTAATCGTGAGCGAAGGCGAAGTCTGATACACTTCCTTCAAAAAAGCAGGAAGGTTTTTCAAAGCCTTAAATCTTTCACGGATATTGGGTTTGTTATCGGTAGAATCTGGTGGGGAATTTTTAGCCATTATATTGGGATATTGGAAAATTAGGGAGTGGATTTTTCTATTATAGAACGATTAGGTATTTGATTGGGTTCAATGAATTAGTTAGAGAGAATTAAGAAATATTCTTGTAGAATTTTTATTATAAATGAATATATTTGTGAGGATGAAAATGTTCTCAAAATGTTGAAATGAATTCTAAATATAATTTTGAGATTAGTTAATCATTTTTTTTATGATACAAAATACTAATGTTATGGTTGATATAAAATTTGCAGTAAAAAAAGCCAAAGAATATTTGGCAGAATTTTTTCCTGAGGAAATAGATAGCATTCGTTTAGAAGAAACTGAATTGAATGAAGAAGGTGATATTTGGAAAGTTACTTTAAGCTTCTTGAGAGAAACAGACCCGATAAGCACAATAAAAACATCTCCTTTTTCTACAATGTTTGAAGGTTCTATACCCTCTGAACATCAAGTATGTAAATCATTAAAAGTTAGAAAGAGTGATGGAGAGGTATTAGGTATGACAATTTGGAAAGCTTAAATCTATGATTGATATTCTTACCAAAAAATTCAGAAAAAGAGGTATTTTAATTGATACGAATTTGCTGATATTGCTATTAGACGGTTCCTATAATGAAGGTAAGACTTTGAGTTCTAAAAGAACACAATTTTATTCAATTGAAGATTATAGATATTTGATAGCTTTTCTTAAAAATTTTGAGAAACATCTCTACACGCCTAATATACTTTCAGAAATAACCAATCTTGCAGACTCAATTAACCACGAGCTATATTTTCTTTTTTTTCAACATATCAAAAAAGCTTTAAGTGTTTTTACAGAAGATAGCATCTCTTCTGAGGAAATTTTGCAATTAAAATCATTTCTAAAATTTGGATTAACCGATGCAGTTAATTGTAAATTATCTGATAAATATTTGATATTGACAGATGATTCAAGGTTATATTCCTATTTAGCAAATCAAGGATTACCCGCCATCAATTTCAATCATATTCGTGATTTGTATGTATTTAAATAGTATTTCTTTAAACAACAAAAGGTACTCAATTTGAATGCCTTTTGTTGTTTATAAAACCCAAAATCCTAATCATAATTCAAAACAGGAGCTAACCATTTCTCGGTCAATTCTAAACTCATTCCTTTACGGTTGGCGTATTCTATCACTTGATCTTTGGCAATCTTTCCGATAGGGAAATATTTACTTTCTGGATGTGAGAAATAAAATCCGCTTACAGAACTGGCTGGGTACATCGCAAAACTTTCGGTCAATTGAATGCCCAATTTTTCTTCGGCTTGTAATAAATCAAAAAGTGCTTTTTTCTCGGTATGATCTGGACAGGCTGGATAACCTGGGGCGGGACGAATTCCTTGGTAATTTTCAGAAATCAATTCTTCGGGCGTTGAAACTTCATCTTTTGCATAACCCCAAAATTCCTTGCGGGTACGCTCGTGCATCAATTCCGCAAAGGCTTCTGCCAATCGGTCGGCAAGGGCTTTTACCATGATTGAGTTATAATCGTCATGGTCTTTTTCGTATTTTTCTACAAGAGTTTCGATGCCAATTCCTGCTGTTACAGCAAATGCTCCTATATAATCCGCTTCAGTTGTCAAAGGTGCAATGAAATCGCTTAGGCAATAATTTGAAACATTAGCTGCCTTTTGCCCTTGCTGACGCAAATGGTGAAGTACCGTTTTCGAAATATCATTTTCGATGTGTAAATCTTGTTTTACTTCATCTACGATATTCAAAACTTTGTAATTGGTATGAATATGTGAGCCGTGTTTGTCGCAATCAACTTTTACTTCTTTTGCTTCAAAATTGTGCAAAATAATATCGTCATTTACGGCATTGGCAGGATAAAAACCAACTACTGCCCGAGCCGTAAGTAGTTTATTATCAATAATTTCATTTAATAAAACCTGGGCATCATCAAACAATTTTTTGGCTTCTGCCCCTACAATTTCGTTGTCAAAAATCTTTGGATATTTACCCGATAATTGCCAAGTCGAGAAGAATGGAGTCCAATCAATGTACTTCGCAATTTCTGCCAAATCATAATCCATGAAATATTTATTTCCTAAGAATTGTGGTTTGGTGGCTTTGAAATCTGACCAATCAATTTTGGCTTTATTATCCCGTGCTTTGGCAATGGGAGCGTAATTTTTATCTTTTTGGCGACTCGCATGGTCAATTCTCAACTGAGCATAAGATTCTTTTATTTCGGTAAAAATCTCTTTTTGCGTTTGCTCGTTTTGCATCAAACGACCTGCAACGGGTACACTTTTAGAAGCATCTAACACGTGAATAACGGGTCCAGAATAGTGTGGGTCAATCTTTACCGCCGTGTGAATTCTTGAAGTTGTTGCTCCACCAATCAACAATGGAATGGTAAATCCTTGACGTTCCATTTCTTTGGCAACGCCCACCATTTCATCCAACGAAGGCGTAATCAATCCCGAAAGACCAATAATATCAACGTTATGTTCACGGGCGGCAGCTAAGATTTTTTCGGTTTGAACCATTACGCCCAAGTCGATAATTTCGTAATTATTACAGCCCAAAACCACGCCAACAATGTTTTTACCAATGTCGTGAACGTCTCCTTTTACCGTTGCCAATAAAATTTTACCAGCACTCGAAGAAGTTTCGGCTTCGCCTTCCACATGATTACGAATCTTCTCTTCCTCAATGTATGGTAACAAATACGCAACGGCTTTTTTCATTACCCTTGCCGATTTTACCACCTGTGGCAAGAACATTTTTCCTTCCCCAAACAAATCACCCACTACGTTCATACCGTCCATCAAGGGTCCTTCGATAACGTGCAGAGGTTTATCCACCAACTGGCGAGCTTCTTCGGTATCTTCATCAATAAATTCCGTAAGTCCTTTAATCAGAGCGTGTTCTAATCTTTTGCCAACGGGCTGATTTCTCCACGCATTATCAACTACAATTTCTTTGCCCTTCGATTTTACCGTTTCGGCAAAAGTTACCAAACGCTCCGTTGCATCGTCTCTTCGGTTCAACAATACGTCTTCGCAAAGCTCTAACATATCGGCTGGAATGTCTGAGTAAACCCCCAGTTGAGCCGCATTCACGATTCCCATATCCATTCCCGCTTGGATGGCGTGGTACAAAAACACGGTGTGCATTGCCTCACGCACGGGTTCATTTCCACGGAAAGAGAACGAAATATTAGAAACGCCTCCCGACACTTTGGCGTAAGGAAGATTCTCTTTTATCCAACGAGTGGCGTTAATAAAATCAACGGCATAGTTGTTATGTTCCTCTAAACCAGTGGCTACGGTCAAGATATTGGGGTCAAAAATAATGTCTTCGGGTGGGAAATGTACTTCATCCACCAAAATATCGTAGGCTCTTTTACAAATTTCAATCCGTCTTTGGTATGAATCCGCCTGACCGTCTTCATCAAATGCCATTACCACCGTAGCCGCTCCGTAACGCTTCACTTTCTCGGCATTTTCTTTGAATTTCTCAACGCCTTCTTTTAAAGAAATTGAATTTACGATGGACTTTCCTTGCACACATTTCAAACCCGCCTCAATCACTTCCCATTTCGACGAATCGACCATGATGGGTAAGGTGGCAATGTCGGGTTCTGCCATCAACAAGTTCAAGAATGTCTTCATGGCTTCAACGCCATCAATCATTCCTTCGTCCAAGTTTACGTCAATCACCATCGCCCCGCCATCGACTTGTTCACGAGCCACGGCAATGGCTTCTTCATATTTATTTTCACGAATCAAGCGGGCAAATTTCTTTGAACCCGTAACATTACAACGCTCGCCAACATTCACGTATCGGATGTCTTTGGTGATGTTAAGTGGCTCTAAACCAGATAGTTTCTGATAAGGTTCAAATGTTGGAATAATTCTTGGCTTGTATTTTACCGCCACTTTCGCAATTTCGGCAATGTGGGCGGGTGTAGTTCCGCAACAACCACCGATAATGTTCAGAAAACTATTTTCTAAAAAATCATCAACAATTTCCGCCATTTCAGAAGGCGATTGGTCATATTCTCCCATCTCATTCGGCAAACCAGCGTTGGGGTGAGCCGAAGTCATAAACTTAGATTTTTGAGCCAATATCTGGACGTAAGGACGCATTAAATCTGCCCCCAAGGCACAGTTTAAACCCACTGACAATAAATCTAAATGAGAAATAGAGGTTAAAAATGCCTCTGTTGTTTGTCCCGACAATGTACGTCCCGAAGCATCGGTAATCGTTCCCGAAACCATTATTGAAATTGGGGATTGGGGATTAGGGATTGGGGATTGGGGATTGGTTTGTTTCGGTATCGCCTTACTTTGCAAGGGTCTTAGCGTGCCGTTTTTTCTATCGGTTTGGTATAAATCAATGGCAAAAAGTGCGGCTTTTGCGTTTAAGGTATCGAAGATTGTTTCTACTAACAATAAATCCGCTCCACCATCCATTAAACCTTGAATTTGCTCGTAATAGGCATCTACCAATTCATCGAAAGTAACGGCACGATAACCTGGGTCATTTACATCGGGTGATAACGATAAAGTCCTATTGGTCGGTCCGATTGAACCTGTTACGTAACGTGGTTTCGCAGGATTTTTTGCCGTAAATTCATCCGCTACTTCACGGGCAATTTTTGCCGATTCGTAGTTGAGTTGATACACATAATCTTCCATGTGGTAATCCGCCATGGCGATGGAAGTACCTGAGAATGTATTAGTTTCCGCAATATCTGCCCCCGCTTCAAAATATTTTGCATGGATTTCCTTGATAACATCTGGACGAGTTATCGACAGCATATCGTTATTACCTTTTACCTCGTGCGGGAAATCTTTGAATTGCTCGCCACGATAATCAGCATCGGATAATTTATATTCTTGAATCAATGACCCCATCGCCCCGTCAAGGACAAGGATTCGGTCTTTTAGAACTTCTCTTATGTTTGGTTTATTCATCATCTTTGTAATCGGTCTTCTTAGCAAAGTACAAAATTGCCATTTATAAATCTTTGCTAATATTTTCTCAATAAAATCTACCACAAATTTATTAGTTTTGGATAAATAATTTACTTTATTTAAAATAATTAGATATATTTACTTTTATTATTCAATTATATAGATATTATTAACTAAATAAACATGGTATTTTTCCGAGAAACGATAATTTATCTTTTAAAAATATGGCAATAAAAATTGATTCAACCGACAAAGAGATTCTTAGACATTTACAACAAGATGCTCTACTAACTACTAAGGAATTGGCTTCTCGCCTAAACCTCTCCCCTACGCCCGTATATGAGCGTGTCCGCAGGTTAGAAAAAGATGGGGTTATCAAGAAATATGTGGCTCTGGTGGACAGAGAGAAAGTTTCTAAGGATTTGATGGTTTTTTGTAGTATTCGTTTGAAAGAACACGCCCAACAAGCGGGAGCAAAATTTGTGGAAGAAATTGTGGCTTTGGACGAAGTGCAGGAATGTTATAATATTTCGGGCGATTATGATTTTATGCTCAAAATTGTCGTCCATGACATGCGAGAATATCAGGCATTTTTGATGAATAAACTAGCCTCTTTGGAAAATATCGGCAGTACACATTCTATTTTTGTAATGTCTGAAATTAAGCATGAAACTGCGTTTTTGGTGAGTTGAGATTAGATCACCACAAATTCAGAAGCTAGAACAGTCCTTCTCACCCCCACAAACACGAACCCAAACACCGTGTAAAAAATAAAAAAAGGAATAATAAACTCCACCCAATTAAGGGACAACATGATTGCCATAATCAGCAATTGAAAACCTAAACCGTAGAACGAAACCATCGTCATAAACCAATTGGGGAACGTCCGCATTTTAGAGGCATCTTGGTCAAGTAAATAGATAGAATAGTCAAATATTCCGTAGAGGAGACGAAACATTTTAAATAAAATATTAACCGTTTTCTGACTCTCCCCTGGCAAAGCATCGGGCGTTTCGGTTTCAAAAATCTTACTGGTAATATCACTCCCCTCTGAGCGATTTCTGAGAATGACGTAATAGTAATTATAGAGCGTTCCTTGCAACTGAACGCACACAAAGGCAATGAGCGTAAGCCAAATTGATGATGTTGAAATATAGTAAATTGCCATCAAAAACATGAAATTGAGAATAATATCAAAAACTGAATCAAGGTATCTGCCCGTGTAGGAGGGGGTATTTTTGAGTCGGGATAATTCGCCATCAATGGCATCAATGATTGATTTGAGGATTAATAAAATCCCCGCTGTAATGTAGAAGCCTTTAATAATGCAGTAAACTGCTATCAAACCACAAACTCCAAAAACTAAGGTAACTTGTACGGGCGTAGCGGCGGTATTTTTGAGAGTATTGGCACAGAAAGTAGCAATGGGTCTTCCATAATCTGAAACATCTAAAAACTTATTCTCTTTGGTTAACTTTGACATTTAATCGTGATTTTTTATCGATATTAGATTGTAAATTTAACAATTTTCTAATACATTCTTAACATAACACCCATAATTGCTTTTAGTTCAAAAAAGAGTTTATGAGTAGAAAGTTCATGAGTATAAAGTATGTGAGTTTAAAGTTCACAAGTAGAAAGTATATGAGTAGAAAGTATATTAGTAGAAAGTTTAGTAAACTAATAAACGCTAAACACATAAACTTTAAACTCATAAACTCTTTATTCTATATCCAATTTATACTTATCCAACAAACCGCTTAATTCTGAGCGTGAGAATCTTGCTTTTTTGAGGGAATTTATCTCTGGGTCAATGGAAAAATTAAATGAGGTTCTGAAATCGGCTTTTTCCAAATTCGTTCTATCGAAAATTGCTCCCGATAAATCACAATTATCAAAAATTGCCAGATTGAGGTCGCTTTCTGAGAAATCGGTTTCTACTAAGGTACAATCTTTAAACTTGGTTTTCTTGATTTTTCTTTTGTAAAAAGAAGCTAAATTGAGATTACACCCTTCAAAATTTACGGAAAAAAGGAATTCATTACAATTCTCAAAATGCAAGCCTAAAAGTTTACAATCCTTAAATTTTACCTCCTGAAAGCCAGTAGCCCTGATTTTCGCCATAGTCAAATCACAATTGGTGAATTTAGACTCTATGAATTTTGCGTCTGACAAATCAGTATTGGCAAAGATGCAGTTGGTAAATGTGCAATTTTCGTATTCGCCTTTTGTGAAGGAAGTTTTTGTGAAATCTATTTTATCGAAAGTTTTGGAATCGTGGTATGAATTTGTCATTTAATATTTAAAATGTTCGCATTAATTTTATCAAAAATACGAATCATTAAGAAGTATTTGCAATTGTTTTTAGGTCATCGAATACAGACATAAAAAAAGTGACTATTTTGTCGAAATAGCCACTTTTTTTATTTGGTAAATAAAAGTGAAATTCAGTTATCTTTTAAAACTATCCTCTATTCCAAAACCACAATTTTGGCTCCTGATTTTATCTGTTGAGCATTTGATAAATCCGTTACCGTAACAATAAATCGCCCTTTTGGGACGGAGCGAATATTTAAACGTAAATCATTATTTCCTAAATTAATTTGTTCCGTTTGAAGGAAGAGAATTTTTCCCATCGAATTGGTTATTTGAACCCGTATTTCCCCTTGTTGCTTGGCTTTATACTGGATTTGCATAAAATCACTGGTTGGATTTGGGTAAATCTTATAAGAAATCTCGGGTGAAATCTCGTTTGGTTCGCTCGGAGCAGTTTCACCTTTGTCATTTTTCGCCACTACCCGCCAAGTCAATTCTTGCGTAAAATTTCTAATTTCAGCTGTTGGTGTATTGGTATTCATTATTTTATTCCAATTATTACCATCAAGTATTTCCACATCATAATCCGTTGCCTCCTTCACGGGCGACCATGCAACGCTGTATAAATTTTCATCCGCAGAAGCTACTCTAAGATTGGTAGCCGCAGACAAAACAGCTACTACTGGATAAGCGGCTCCAACTCCAACGGCATAAAAAGCATTAGTCGTAGCAATTTCTTGGGCTGACCCTACGCCAAATAAATCCTTTGCTGATTGGATACAGGCTGTTCTGGCTCCCGCATAATTGGTAGAACTGGTCATATAAACTGACTCAGCACGATAAAAAATCTTGGCGGCGTTTGTAATATTTATTCCCGTTACGTTGAAAGCATTTCCGATGTCATTAGTACCTGAACCGCCAGTAGTCAATAGATAAAAGCAGTAATTGAACACGCCACTGTTTGAATGAACCCCTCCATTGTCGGCAGTGCCTACGTACCAGAATGTGCCTTGATAAGTATCTGGGTCAGAGAATTCATTCGGATTTGCCATGTTGCGAAAACCCTTGTGATTCACCAAATCAAAATCATCACCCACGTACCAGGTTTTTTTGGTAGGAAAATAAGCAAACTCAATACAAGCCCCCCAAATATCACTAAATGCTTCGTTCAATGCCCCTGATTCATTGGAATAAACCAAGTTGGCAGTAGTCTGGCAGATGGCATGACCCAATTCGTGCGAGGTAACATCTTGGGAAGTCAGCGGGTCAAAAGTTGTTCCGTTGCCATCACCATAAGTCATTTTTGAACCGTCCCAAAAGGCATTAACATAATTGCTTGAATAATGTATATACGCCTTCATTTTAGCGTTGGCATTGTCCCAACTATTTCTACCGTGTACATTTTTCCAATAATCATACGTATTTTGAAGTCCTAAGTGAACATCAAAAGCGGCATCGTCCTTATTAGTATTATGATATTCTGCGGCAGTCCAGTTATTATCCAAATCCGTGAAATCAACGGCTTTTCTGTAAACCGTTCCTTTTTTCAAATTATAGGTTTCAATACCTAATCCACGAGTATAATCTCTGAGACGATAAGTGCCCGAAACTAAATCAGTTGCTCCCGAAAGCGTACCTGAATATCGAGTAGCGAGCGAACCCGTAGCCGCCACATGATGTATTATGGGATTGACCAATAAGATTTTTCCAGAATTGGCATCTACATAAATATTGGCTCTACTGAGAGGCTGAGTGGCATAAATATCAAATTTATAAGCCAAATGAGGAATCACTTTTTCACTCTTGGAAGTAGCCTTGAAATCTTCAATAATGACTAATTCACCAGCGGGAGCATATTTCCCTTTCACTTTACCGTAATAATCGTCGGCATCGTCAGTTTGCCACATATATTCTTTGGCAGAAACTGAAGCAAGGGCAATATCTAAGGCATTTTCTTCAGATAAATTAGCTTTGGCATTAAAATTTTCATCCATTGGAATATAGTCTCCACTCATTGACTGAATTATCCCGTCTTTTGCGTGGGTAATATAGACACCGTTTTCAACTTTTATGCCTTTGTAAAATTGTTGATGCTTAATGTGGCTTTGACCCATTGCGTCAGTTTCTTTAGATAATGTTTTGAAATCATCATTCCCTTTGGTTTTGAAATAATCTTTAATTACTTGTTTGGCATCAGCTTCAGACCTTTTTCCACTGTCGTTAAACTCAACAAAAGTGGCGGTTTGATTATCTGAATTCTTTTCTTCATTTTTGGCATTACCATTTTGGGCGTTTGCTGTTATGCAACTAAAACCCAAGAAAAGAGCGGCGAGGATGGAAAATTTTCTCATGAAAAGGAGGGGTTGTTACGTGAAAAAAAAATGAAAAAAAACGGAAACAGCACAAAGGCATCATGGCTGATACTTTTATTTTGTTTACGTTCCTTGGGTGATATAAGCTATAAAATTTTTTTTACTTGTCCAAATTTTCCGATGGAAATTTCATCATTTGGTGATTTTATTCAGCGTTATGATTTATTGAAAATGTATTTAGTTAGTATAATTTAACTGAAAATCACTAATAATCTACCCAATCTCCCCAGCCCAAATTTCTAAATAACGAATTAAATCCCCAATTTCGGGACTAGTTCCATTAGTGATGTACGCTCCCGAAGTTGCCATGCCCAAAAGCATTGTTTGCTGAATGGGTAAATCCATCAGTAATCCCAAACAAAATCCTGCATTGAGATTATCACCTCCGCCCGTCAGAATTCTGGGTTCGGGAACGAGCCTACCTTTTACTTCAAAAACGCCATTTTTAGTCCTAATAATGGAGCAATCCGTGGGGTGAACTAATACCTGATGAACGGATATATTACTAAAAATATAATTTGCAACAATTTGTAAATCAGCACTTTCTGCATTTTCTCCATCCAAAGCGGCTCCGCCCATAGCAATATAAATTTTTCTGGCTTCATTTTCATTTAGAGCTAAGGTTACTTTACCGTAAGGTTTATACCGATTTATAACGGCAAGTGCGGTCAAGATTTCTTCTTTTGAACGTTTGGAAAGGTCACATAGGTCGAAGAAAAAGTTTTTATGACGCATCCCGTAACCTTCATCATCGGGGATATTTTTATGGTTACGAAAGAAAATGGAATGTTCTTTTTCGGAAGGCGAAGGATTCAGATTTATGATAATATCTTCTAAAATACCTTGCCAAATATCGGTGCAATGATTGAGATTGGACCAATCCACAAAAGCAATCAATTGGCTTTCATAAATCCATTTGGTCAGGTTATCTATTCCCGCAATGGCGGCTACATACGTCCAGGTGAGTTGTTCAAAGGTACTTACTTCCGAAAAAATTAGTTTTCCATCATTAAACTCCAAAGCGTTGGTTTGGGCAGGTTCGGCTATGGAAACGACGTCACAATTTGGGTTCATTTCTTCAAAAACATTGCTTAAATCTGGATAGCCCATTGTGCCGATACAAGTGTTTTTGATGCCCAAAGCTCCCAAGGCATTTGCCATGATGGGAGCATTTCCACCTAATTTTAATTCTAAATTTCTGATTTCTATTTGCCCACTGACCCCCGCTAAAGTTGCCACATGGTCAGCAATTTGGGTAATGGTATCAAAATAAATAGAAGCCTTTCCATTTTTACTTCTGACCACCTTTTGAATTTTATCAACGTAGCCATCAAAACCGACAAGGGCTTTAAATTCACGCCCCGACTCTTGGTAATTTCTCAGGGCTTTGATGAGGGAGGTAATTAGTGCTTTCAAGTTTGTATTTTAAAATATGAGTTTGAGATTTTGGGATATTCTGTTCTTAATCCTTTAAATTAGCGAATATTATCTTATTTATAAAAAAAACATAACCCAAACCATCATTAGAATATGAAATCTCCTTTATTACGGGTATTTAAAAAAGCCTTTCAAACATTACAAGCTGAAAATAACGTACCATCAATTCCCCGAAGAAAATTCATCAAACAGGCATCTGTGGCATCTGTTGGCACTTTATTGGCTACTGAAATGTGGTCGTGCAAAACCAAAAAAGACATCCGAATTGCCATTATTGGCGGAGGAATTGCGGGTTTGACCGCCGCTCATTATTTAAACAAACAGGGTTTCAGACCCACCATTTACGAAGCCGCCAAACGCACGGGCGGACGGATTATGAGTGCCGCAGGACTGCTGGCGGAGGGAATTATTACGGAATTGGGAGGGGAATTTATTGATTCATCGCACAAAGATATGTTGAATTTGTGTAAAGAATTTCACCTTGATTTTTGGGATATGCAAGCTCCCGATGAACTGAAAAAGGATTTGGTGATTGATGATTTTTATTTTGATAATAAACGCATTACTGAAATAAGTTTGGTTGAATACCTGAAACCTTTTTTCAAAACCATTCAAAAAGATGCCGATTTGGTCGCTAAGGGCAATTTCAAGAATCCTTCCTTAATTGCGTTGGATAAATTATCTTTGGAAGAATACCTCCAAAAAATAGGCATCACGGGTTGGTTGTACGATTTATTGCGAATTTCTTATGCTTCTGAAATGGGTTTAGATGCCGATGTGCAGAGCTGTTTGGCATTTTTATCTTTATTAGATACTAATCATAATAACGGCTTTGATATTTATGGAGAAAGCGATGAACGCTATAAAATCATCGGTGGAAATCAGCGAGTGGTGGATGAATTGGCAAAAGGTTTGGCGGGACAAATTGAAATGGGCTATCAATTGGAATCTTATAAAGAAAAGGGGTTTGAATACTCGTTAAATTTCAGCAATGGTAAGGAAATCATGGCTGAATATGTGATTATGACTTTGCCTTTTTCAGTTTTACGGGACGTGAAAACCAACGTGGATATGTCGCCCCGCAAGGTGAAATGTATCAAGGAATTATCTTATGGAACAAACTCAAAAATGTTTTTGGGCATGAAGAATCGCATCTGGCGAACGCAAGGTTTTTCGGGGTATGTTCTCAGTAATTTAGTCCATAATGGTTGGGATAGTTCGCAGATGCAACACAATAATCTGGGGGCAGGAGGCTATTCTGTTTTTATGGGTGGAAAAATGGGAAAAGGCTTATCAGAAAGCCAAATTGAAGGATATTTGGATAAAATTAGCCTTATTTACCCCAATATGAAAGAACAATTCAACGGCAAAAAAGGCGTATTTAATTGGGCAAATGCACCGCACGCACGGGGTAGCTATGCCTGTATGACCGTTGGACAAATGACGGCTTTTGGCGGTGAAGAAGCCAAGCCCGCAGGCAATATTCTCTTTGCGGGAGAACATTGCAGCAAGACTTCGCAGGGTTACATGAACGGAGGAGCAGAAACGGGTAGAATGGCGGCGGAGGAATTGATTCGACGGGTGGTCAGTTAGCAAGAATGTCCACTGAATTAAATCAAAACTCTACCTCAATCTGTTTCTTAAATCCTTTACGATTATCATCAAAAGGCATCACAATTTTCCACTGATGGTTATGGTAACGAGCTGAAATATTTTCTACATCCACAAAATTTGGCAACATCAATTGTCCAATAGTTTGAGGAACATAATTTTCCGCAATTTCCTGTTCGGCAGTCTTTAATACGGGTTGGAGGGCATACAACCACAAACGGTTTTCGTCAATATCCATCCGTAGATGGTCGCCTTCTAAACCCGCCACTTTGACTAATATTTCATAAGAATTATCAGTTTGACTTACCTCAATTTTAGGCTCGCTACGCCCCCCGTTGAGGGTATTATTAAAATCTATATTGGCTAAAATTTCTCTCGGAATTACAATTTTCTTTTTCATGATTCTGTGCAACTTTTTGAATGTTTTTCTGCATAGATAGTAATAGTCAAAACTCATACCATTGTTAAAAAGAAGACAATATGACGGGCTTAATTGATAGTTGATAATGAATAATTGATATAATTTACGTTAAGTAATTGATAGTAAGTTACTTAATTATATTTTAAAAATTTAGGCTTAACAATTAGTAATGTCATAATGTCTTAAATAATAGAAGGCTTCCTTTTTTTAGGAAGCCTTCTGGAAAACTCATTTATCATTTTCTGTTATTTAACAATATATTTTCCCGTATCATCCACCGTTATATTCGGAACAATATTTCCTTGTTCAAAGGCATCAAAACCAGGCTTTAACCACGACCAAAATTCTAATAATTGAGCGTTTGAAGCATATTCAGATTTCAAAGAAGCATAATTCTCTTCGGTCATTTTCATCGGAAAAATATGGATGTCAATTTCTTGTTCGCCCCCTTTTGCACGGGCAGCCCAAAGATAGACTTCTTTGATATTATCATCGCCAATGGGAATGCAACCGATTGAAATACATGAACCATGAACAAAAATATTATCACCAGGATTGAGGGCATCGGCAAATTTTTTGTCCGAAGCATTGGGATAACTCATTCGGAAAGAGAGGTAATAATTACTCGTTGGATTGAAGGCATCAATGGTATAAAATCCTTCGGGCATTTGGCGGTCTCCCGAACGGCGTTTTGGACCTAACATACCCGTAGAGGCACAAAAATCGTAGGTTTTCAGGAGTTTATAGGCACTTTCTCCTTTATTTTTTGCCCATACTTCAAATTTCTGTTCCTTTTTAAAGGCACGGAAAAATACCTCAAAATTGGTGATACTGATTCCTTTTAAAATCAGTATTTCATCAACCGTCTTACCTTTGGTTTTTAGGGCTTCACGCACTCGGGGGAAGCGTAATTGTGCTTGATAAAAATTGATTTCGGGCGTGATAAAGCTCATAAAAAAGATGGTGATTGGAAAGAGGAGGTAATATTTTTTCATGATTATTTTGATTAGGGATGTTGGTATTTTGTGCAATTTATGAATTTTGGGAATAAACACAATAAAACCTTGATTTAGAATTCAATTTTTTTATGATGAAAACACAGTATCTTTGTTTAACGACCACCAGATTGTTTTGAAATCTTATTTGTTTTACGTAAAATATTGATTATCAGTATAATAGACAAAATGGTACGGATTTTGATTCATTACTTTGTAAAAACAATTAACTCCTAATCCCTGAATGAACCAACGATTTATTTCCTTATTTAAACTAATTTTTTTAAGAAGAAACATCTTTCTAATCTTGGCGTTTGCTACTTTTGGACTTGCTTTTTTGCTGTACATCATTACGGAAAAAGGTCCCGTGAGTGCCACCGAAGACAAGTATTTGTATGATGTTCAAACAAAAATTCAAGACGAAATAAAATCCTCAAATGAAGACTTGGTAAAGGTTGTTACGCTGGTTTCGCAGTTAAAACATACCACTTTTTCACATCTCAAAATTCCCACCATTCATCCTTATTTTATTTTCAAGAATGGTAAACCAATCTTTTGGTCAGATTCTCGATTTGTGCCTGATTATCAATTAATTGAAGGGGCTTATAATGTAAAATCCGTTTCTTCTATTGAAGGTAAATTTGTATCAAATCGTAGGGTTGTTATTGCTTCGCCCGATAATTTTGAGATATTTTCTATTATTGAACTATATCGTCAATACGAATCGGAAGATAATCATCTCAAAACGGGTTATAATCCCAATATATTTACCTTAGACCCTGAGCAAATTGATACTTCCCCCGCAGCAGCTACGCACCTAAATATGTTTTTCGACACGAAGGAATTTATATTTTCTGTGAAGCCAGTGAAGGCAGATTCGCTCAAAAATCAATCAATTCCCGCCAATGTTGTTTTGTTAGGAATGCTGAGTATGTTCTTCTTGGTGGCGTATCTTTTGGCAATCATCTGGTTTTTGAATAAAACGCATCGTTATGGTCGAGCTTTTCTGATACTATTGGGCTATTTTTTGTTGCTTCGAGCCATCATGCTTTTCTATAATATTCCTTTTATTTTCTACGAATCTGATTTGTTTAACAAGAAATTTTACGATTCTTCTCTCATTGCTCCATCCCTTGGCGACTTAATTTTGAATCTTATTGTAGTTATTATTTTATTGATTTATTTAGTCAATTATTACTACAAAATGAAGCGTTATTTTTGGCTAATGCACCTTCCAGAGACTATGAAGCGGGCGATTTCCGTATTTTTAATCGTTTTGAGTTGTATTATTTTTCATGGATTTTACGCACAATTAGTCAATATCTACGAAAAATCGAATTACCAATTAGATATATCATTGAGTATTGATTTTTTTAAAAAATCCCTAAAATTATCCTCACTGATAACCTTTGTGTTGGTGTCGATAGTATATTTTCTTTCCACGCATTTTTTGATATACATTATCATTAAACTCAACAGAAAAGTTAAGCTATGGGCATTTTTTGCTTTGGCAATTGGATTAGCACTTTGGTTATTTTTTACCATACTTTTCCAAACGGCTTCACCCTTTCTTATCATATTGCATTGCCTATACGCTGGTATCTTGTTGTTGAATTATTTCCCCAGATTCCTTTACACTTTTCGTTATCAAACTTCCATTTATCTATTTCTGGGAGCTTTACTGACAGCCGCCGTTGGAACGTATGTGATTTATAGTCAGGATATTAGAAAAGATTTTACGCAAAAACAGCAATTTGGTAAGAAATTTTTAGCAGAAAATGACGAGATTGGTGAGTTCAAGTTGAGCAAAGCCAATGTGGATATTGCCAAGGATTCGATGGTAAAAGTATTGATAAAATCGGCACTTTTACCCCGTGAACAAGTTCAAAATTATATCCGCCAAAACCTCTTGGATAGCCATTTTGATTATTATGATACTCAAGTGTCAGCCTTTGATATTCGGGGAAAATCGTTGGACAATGTCTCGGATGCCCAAAGTTTTCAAGCATTTGAGCAACAGTATAAAGTAGAGAAATTTCAGACGGGTTATGTCAATATTTTCTTTGTAAATGATGCCACAAATGCCTACCAGAAGCAGTATATCGACTTTATTCCCTTAATAGGCAAAGACAACAAAGAAGCCGTAGGATATGTTATTTTAGACCTCCGCAAACGTAGCGATGCCACCCGTGATGCTGCCCCTGCGGAGGTTTCCACCACGGGCGAAGAGCAGTTGGAGGCTGATAATTATAGCTATGCCGTTTATGAAAATGGTAAGATTGTAAAAACGGGAGGGAAGAGTTTTAATTATGAACGAAAAATGCCTTTAAGTTTGGTAGAGGGCATTCAAATCTCGAAAGAAGGTATCATCGACAATGGATATAATCACGTGGCAATTTCTAACAAAAATGGACGAAGAATTGTGGTCTCCTCCCCAAAAGTTAGCCTTGCCACCATTTATTCGCACTTTTCGTTTTTATTTTTTATTTTAGCGATTACCATTATCTTTATCATTTTGATTTATGCCATTCGTTACGGATTCTCTAAATTGAATGTAAATTTTGCCACAAAAATTCAGATTTATCTCAACGGGGCTTTCTTGTTGCCACTCGTTTTGGTAATCGGCATTACGTTGAGTATTATCGGAGCGAAACTATCAGAGAGTCAAGAACAATCGTATATCAGTCAGACTGAAAATGCGGGTTTTACCCTCATGCCTGCCGTGGATAGATACGTTCAAGGCAAAATGAGTAAGCAATTCTTGACCGATACCCTGAAAAGTATGTCGGCAAATGCCAAAAATTATGTTAGTGTTTTTGATACATTGGGGCATTTAATAACGGCAAATAAGTTGTTGGGCTACGAAACAGGGGCTGTTTCGACGTATATAAATCCCGAGGCTTACATTAGGATTATTGAAGAAAAAGAACATAAAGCCATCATTCCAGAGTCGATTGGTAACCTTAATTTTATGGGTTTATACGTCGGTATGAATTCAAACGATGGTAAATTAGCAGGGATTGTGAACATACCTTTTTATGATTCTAATGCCGCCTACGAACAGGAAGTTAGTGCCGTGATAGGTTCTTTATTGAATACTTTTACGACTATTTTCTTGGGTTTACTGCTGCTTTCCTACTTCGCCTCTAACGTCTTGACCGTTCCTTTACGTTTAATTACCAATAAGTTACGTAAAATAGATTTGAGCAAACCCAACGAACCCCTCACGTGGCGGTCAGATGATGAAATTGGAGTTTTGATTAAGGCTTATAATGATATGTTAGTAAAATTAGAAGAGTCGAAAGTGGCTTTGGCAGATACTACCAAACAGTCGGCTTGGCAACAAATGGCGAAGCAAGTGGTGCATGAAATCAAGAATCCGCTTACGCCCATGAAATTATCCTTACAATTATTACAGCACAAGCTTTCAAGAGGAGTAACGATTGATACCGCCCAAATAAAAGACCAAATTGAGTCTTTGACGGGGCAGATTGATAACCTTTCATACATCGCCAATTCATTCTCAGATTTTGCCCGCTTGCCCATTCCCAAGCGTGAGATTTTTGATTTTGCGTATGAAGTTAATAAAGTAGCAACTTTATTTGTTGGGGATAAAAAAATTAATCTCTCAAAAGACGTTCCTCAAAGAGCCATCATGGTTTATGGCGACCGCCAACTGACGGGTAATATTATCAATAATTTGTTGGTAAATGCCATTCAATCCGTACCACCGCAACGCAAACCAACCATCAAGATTTACGTAGAAATTGGTATTGAAGCCGTTACTTTTAGCGTAACTGACAACGGAACGGGCGTTTTGAAGGAACATCACAGTAAAATTTTCATGCTCGATTTCTCGACCAAACCCGAAGGAACGGGCGTAGGTTTAGCGTTAGCCAAATGGGTGGTTGATAACTCAAAAGGTAGTATCTGGTTTGATACTGAAATGGAAGTGGGGAGTACGTTTTACTTTACTTTGCCGTTGGCGTTGTAAGTCAAAACCCTCCTAAGCGTTCAAAACGCTTGGGAGGGTTCTGACTTACAACGCCAATAATCCTACGAAAGATAAACGCCACAATTCAAAGTCAAGCTATTTTCACTTTCTAAAATCAAAAGTCCATCGCCTGAATTGAAGGCATCCGTATTACCCGTCATGGGTTCGATGGCGATGCGGTCTCTGGTGGATGGAATATACACGACTGTATAAAGGAACTGCCCCTTTTGAGCATCCTGCCAAACGTTTAGAGTCAAATTTTTGGCAAGGGAATTTAATTGCGTAATACTTCTGACTGTCGATTCCACCCTAAAAACATTATCTAATTGGGAATCTCCAATAGGCTTTAATTCCCTCAAATCAATGGCTTCTTGCTCTTTGGGAATCATCTGTTCATCCGATGTATATTTGTGTTTTGTCGGAATACTAATTTGCCAATCTTTTGCTTTTTCATCATCAATTCTGAAATAAGGATGCCAACCCAAAACCATTGGCATATCAGTTTTGCCCGTGTTTTTGATGGTATAAGTCATCAAAAGTCCATCATCGGAACTGAATGTATGTTTGATTTCTAAGTCGAAAGGGTAGGGATAGCCTTTTTCTTGACCTTCGTAAACATATTTAATGGTTATTATGGCTTCATTTTCATTGATTTCTTCTTGAATTACCTCAAATTTTGCGAAAGCTACTAAGCCATGAATGGCATTATTGAGGGGTATTTCGTTGATAGGTAACTGATAGTGAGTGCCTTGAAATTCATATTTTCCATTCCGAACACGATTTGCCCATGGAAAAAGATGAGCAGAAGGGTAAGCCAATTTATCCGCTAAGATTTGATCTTCGTTATCGCCACAATCAATGATTTTGTGGAAATGACCATCTTTTTGTAAAGTCATTTTACGGATAATACCCCCGTATTCTGGAATTACATAAAGGGCTTCACCAGATTCTTGGTTCGTAAGAACGTATTCAGTAAATCGCCCAAAGGCTTCTTTCGTTATTTTCATGGGAAATAGTATTGAGTAATTTCGATAGGTAAAATTATCCCTTTTTGCTTATAAAGTTATCTATTGCATCAAATAAAAAACTCATTCCAGAGAATCAGTTAAATTCCTTGAAATGAGTTTTTATTTTCATTAACCAACAATTGGCAACTACTTTTTCCCCCTCACCGCACGTGCAATCACTTCCCATTTTTCCTCAGAAATTTCGTTCAAATCCGAAAATTCTCCTGCACCCATGAGCCATTCGCCACCGTCAATTGTGATAACTTCACCATTGATATAAGCCGAAAAATCGGACATCAAATAAGCCGCTAAATTGGCTAATTCTTGATGGTCTCCCACTCTTTTCAAGGGGATTCTATTCTCTGGGGCTAATTTTGTCGCTAATTCTTCGCCCATTGCCTCGGCAGGGAAAAGGCGTTCCCATGCACCTTCCGTTGGGAAAGGTCCTGGGGCAATGGCATTGAAACGAATACCATATTTAGAACCCCATTCCACTGCCAACGAGCGAGTCAAAGCTAACACACCCGCCTTAGCCGTAGCCGATGGCACCACGTAACCCGAACCCGTCCACGCATAAGTTGTTACGATTGACATGACCGTTCCTTTAATTTTCTCCGCAATCCAGTATTTACCGAAAGCCAACGAGAAGTTATACGTTCCTTTCAACACAATATCAACCACAACGTCAAAAGCCTTGTGTGATAATTTTTCGGTGGGGCTAATAAAGTTTCCAGCGGCATTGTTCACCAAGCCATGAACTGCCCCGAAATGCTCAATTGCTACTTTCAAGACATTTTCTACTTCGTCATAATTACGAGCATCACAAGCTACGGCAATAATTTTTCCACCCGTTTCAGTGGTAAGTTCTGCCGCAGTGGCTTCCAAAACGGGCATCTTGCGTGAACAAATGACTACATTTGCTCCTAATTGCAAAAAGTATTTAGTCATTGAGCGACCTAAGCCAGTGCCTCCGCCCGTTACTACGATAGTTTTTCCTTGTAATGCTCCATCTCTGAGCATCGGTTCGTTAAAATTCATGTTGAGTTTGTTTTACAGTAATGAGTATTAAGTAATGAGTATTGAGTGAAATTTATCTTTCAAATTTTACTCAATACTGTACGCAATATCGTATCTTTCTATTTGTTATGCAAGCATACTATTATTTTTAATCTAAAACACAAAAAAATCCCGAATTGAAAGGTTCGGGATTTTTTAAATTATAATTACAATTGAATATTAGTTAAAGATATAACGAATACCGAATTGTCCTTGCCATCTTGAACCAAGACCTACAGAATTTTGGAATGATTCAGCCAAAGGTGTTGAACCCGAACGGAAAGGGAAGGTAAAAACTGGCTTTCCTGTTGGCACAGAACTTGTTGAAACAAATCCAGTAGCGTTGTCATATCCTTGAAAATTTAATAAGGCTGTACGTACTGCACCCTGGTTAATTCCCCAATTGGAAGAAACAAAATTTCCCGAATTAAACATATCAAAAGATAATTGGATTGTATTGGTTTTACCTCCAACCTTAATATAAAAATCTTGAATGATTTTAAAATCAAAGTTTGTTGACCAAGGCAATTCACCACCATTACGCTCTGCATATTGTCCACGGCGTGAGTTCAAATAAGAATCTTGCTTGATATAATTATCTAAATCAGTCCATTGTTGAGCAGCGGTATATGCACCAGCGGCACGCAATAAGATTTCAGATTGATCCCTCGGAATGTAAATCAAATCATTGGTTGTAAGTGCATCTCCATTCATATCCCCCGTATAAATATAAGAGAAACGTCCACCTGGTCCTACTGAATACGTAAATCCAATAGTAGTTGCTGCCCACTTTGCTTCGCTAAATTTATAACTACCAAAACCTACAATACGATGGCGTTGTAAAAAGTTTGAATAAGAAGTAACATCAGAATTTGGATCACCCACAACAACTCTATCTCTCCACATTGATTGAGCAATTGAACCACCATCATTAACCGAACGTGAGTCTGTATAAGTATATGATATACTGGCAAATAAGCCACTTTCAAATGATTTTGCAAGTGTTCCTGTCAAGGCATAGCTGTAACCATTATTCGTATTTCTCATTACGATAGCATCAGAAATATCGGGTGTTGCAGCGGATAAATTTGCAGGAGTTGTCGTACCACCATTCGCTACTAAACCGTAAATACGATTATATCTGGCAGTAGATGGAAGTCCGTTTGCTCCTACATTATAATAGATTGGACGATTATCCGCACCGAGAGCATTTCTCAAAGAAACTGGCAGGTTGGTATTATCTAAATATACTGCATTCAAATCTTTCGTATATATTCCTTCAAAAGTTGCTAACCAGCCATCACCCAGAGTTTGATCGATTGCTAAGTTTGCTCTAAATACTTGAGGAAATTTAAAATTAGGGTCAGTAACAGCTAAGTTATAGGTAGTTGGTTTGAAATTACCAATATCAATCTTTGGGCGATATTTATCTACATCCGCACTAAATGGACGGTTTATAGGGTTATTTTGCGATTCTGAACCAAACAAAACACCATTATTTGATAATTGGTTAGATAACCAAACGTAAGGTACACGACCTGAGAAAATTCCTAAACCTCCACGAATCTGAGTTTTCTTTTCTTCATTTACATCCCAGTTAAATCCAACTCGTGGAGACCAAAGTAGTGTAAATTCGGGATATTTATCTGTTTCTAATTTTACACCATCACGGAACGTAAGGGCTGGTACAAAAGAGTTAGTTGTGGTAACATTTTTATCAACTGGAAAAGATGTTCCATCAGCACGCAAACCTAATGTTAATTTGAAACCTTTTGCAACTGTAATTTCATCTTGTGCGTAAAAACTCAATGTGCTTCCTTTCATTTTAGCAAAAGGGAATTCTGAAGTATTTGACCATTGTTGACGGAATTGCAAAGCATTTGATGTTCCGTTATTCACACTTGCATAGAAATCATCAAATGATCTGAATTGATAACCGCCATAATAATTTGGGGCAAATCCGTTACGAAATTGGTTATTTTCATAAGCTACACCAAAAGTCAAAACACTTTTACCTGCATAAACGGTTAGATTATCCGAAATCTGTAACACATCAGTATCTAAAAGGTTATTTGCTGAAAATGGCTCAAATCCAAAAGAAGTAGCTGAAAGTGGGGTACCAGGAGCAGCAACACCGTTACCAATATCAACCGTTGGAAATGGTGTGCTGTTAACTGGAGACTGGCGAAAATCACGGATTTGAGTATATCCCACGGTTAAACTATTGGCAATTTTACCCCCAAATGTTGAATTTAATTCAGCAATATAAGAATCTAAATTATTGTTGATTCTATAAAGACCTCCTTGAAATGGGATATTTGTATTAGAAGGCCCACGCCCGTTTGTTAAAGCTCCTGAATTAGAGGCAGTTATATCAGCAAATGATTTTAAAGTATTATATTTTACGCTCAATTTATGCTTTTCAGAAATGTTCCAATCTATACGAGCATTAAATTTTTCGCTTTGAGATAATTTGCTGTAATTTTCATATTCACCAGGGTCATAATTGAACTTTTCTTTCAGAAATGACTTCAATTTATCTAAATCAGATGCTTTCACTGCTGACGTAGCGTTGTCAACTACACCATCACGAGTAGGCTTTAAAACAGAACCTGGGTCAATTCTATTTTCTTTCTCATAACTGGCAAAAAAGAATAATTTATTCTTAATGATTGCCCCACCAATACGTCCACCATATTGAACTAAGTCAAAGTTTTGTGAGAGAGGTAACTTACCCGTAAGTGGGTCTGTCAAATCTAAACTACCTACTTTTGTTCCTGAATAGTCTTGGCTACGATTAAATCTGTAAACTGAACCTGACCATTCGTTTGTACCACTTTTCGTAACTACGTTAATATTTGCACCCGTTGACATACCTTGACGAACGTCAAAAGGAGCAATATTTACTTGGAATTGGTCAATAGCATCAACTGAAATAGGTTGAGCACCCGCTTGTCCACCGATGGTGTTATTTAAACCAAAAGAGTTGTTAAAAAATGCACCATCAACCGTAATGTTGTTGTACAAACCATTACGTCCTGCAAAACTCAAACCTCCGTTTGATCGTGGGTCTAAACGTGCAAAATCCGTTAATGATCGGTTTAACGTTGGTAGGGTTGTTACTTGCTTATTACTAACCGTAGTAGCCGCACCTGTACGACCAGAGTTGATAACTGAACTACGAGCCGCCACCACTTTTACTTCTTCTAATTGAGCTTCGGCAGTCTCTAATTTTGAGTTAATACGTTGGTCTTGACCAAGCGTTAAATTAACGCCAGTTTTTACGTCGTCTTTGTAACCCACAAAAGAGATGGTTACTCTATAAGGACCGCCAACACGCATATTCACGATGTTGAAACGCCCGTCGGCACGAGTGGCAGCACCATACCTTGAACCCGTTGGCTCGTGAATGGCAATAACATTCGCTCCTGGCAAGCCTTCGCCTTTCTCATCTAAAACTGTACCTGAAACGGCAGCAGTGGTCTGAGCGAAAACTTGTACACTTGAAATAGTCATAAAAAGAGCGAAAATAGCTCCCAAAACAACCTTAGTGGTAATGAATTTCTTCATGATTGAAAATTTGGAATTTAATTAGAAATTGGATGAGTGAATTTGAGTACAAAATAACAACATTTTTTTAGCAAGAACAACAAGCTACCATTAAGAAAATGTAAATAACCAATGGGTAAAACCCTCATTTATAGGATTTGTTAAAGAAAAACCTTGTAAAACAATATTTTATTTTGTAACAATATTATCGAAAACAATAATTTCTTAAATAATATTGGAAGTCTATCAGTTTAGTATTTTTTTAAGAATTGGCTCTTTATCTTTGTATTGATTTTTATACGAAAAATCTATTATTTGGTCACAGAATAAATACGTATTTTGACGTAGATTTGGGTGTTTGATTTATATAATTGCAAATTAGAAATGAAACTTTTTTATCGGCAAACGGGGGAATCAGGAACGCCCATCATTATCCTGCACGGTGTTTTTGGTTCTTCGGATAATTGGCTAACCATTGGCAAAATATTGGGCGAAAATCATCGTGTATTTATGCTTGACCAACGTAATCACGGACAATCGCCACGGAGTGAAGTCTTTGATTATGAAGTAATGGCGGAGGATTTGAAGGAATTTATAGATGACCATCAGTTAGAAAATACCATTTTAATTGGTCATTCAATGGGAGGGAAGACAGTCATGCAATTTGCGATGAATTATCCCGAAGCGTTCTCAAAAATGGTAGTGGTTGATATTGCCCCTAAATTTTATCCAGTTCATCATTCAATGATTTTGCAGGGTTTGGCTTCCATTGATTTGAAATCCTTAAAAAGCCGTACCGAAGCTAATGAATTGATGAAACGTTTTGAGCAAAGTGAAGGAGTAAGACAATTTTTACTAAAAAATCTCTGGAGAAATCCTGAAAAAAATAATGAATTCGATTGGCGGATTAATGTGCCTATAATTACAAAAAATATTGATATTGTCGGGTATGAATTATCCAATGAAAAAGCGGTTCAAAAGCCAGTTTTGTTTATCAGAGGTTCAGAATCGCACTATATTCAGCCCGAAGATGAACGCAAAATTTGGGAATTATTTCCTAATTATGAACTCATAACGATTGAAGGCACTGGGCATTGGGTACAGGCAGATAAGCCGAAAGAATTTGTGGAGGCGGTTTTGAAATTTATATAAAAAAAATTAAACGAATATTTACGGAAGTCGTCCTTCAAAAGGACGACTTCCGTTCAAAGGTTATGTTATTTCTCATCCCAACCATACTCGCTCCTGAAACCAGCGAAAGTGTTTTATCCCCTCAAATTAAAGAGGTTATTCAGAAAACTGATTATTATTTTGTAGAAAATATCCGAACCGCTCGGCGATTTATTGCTGACTTGAAATTGGGAAAAGTCATTGACAATCTCCATTTTTTTGAACTCAACAAGGATACCACCATTGAGCAAGTTCGTAAATATTTTAGTGAAGTCCCCCGTGGCATGGACATTGGCGTAATTTCGGAAGCGGGTTGCCCAGGAGTTGCCGATCCAGGTTCATTGGCAGTAAAAGTTGCTCATTCATTTCACCTCAAAGTTGTGCCTTTGGTGGGACCTTCGTCTATATTATTGGCTTTGATGGCTTCGGGTTTTTCTGGTCAATCATTTGTCTTTCACGGCTATCTGCCCATTGATAAACAAGAACGTGCCAAAAAGTTAAGGTCTTTAGAAAATGAGTCCAGGAAGCAACAGACCCAGATTTTTATGGAAACGCCCTTTCGGAATAATAGCTTTTTGGAAGATTTGTTACAAACCTGTCAGCCAACTACGAATTTATGTATTGCCGCAAATATAACCGCTAATGATGAAATGATTCAGACAAAAACCGTGGCAGAATGGGTTAAGAAAAAACCAGATTTGCATAAAATACCAACGATGTTTTTGATTGGATAGTTTTTTACTACTTTTGCAACATGATACAAGTCCACACATTTACCTTCAATCCATTCTCGGAAAATACTTATATTCTTTCGGACGAAACCAAAGAATGTGTCATTATTGACCCAGGTTGCAGTGATTACGAAGAACGCAAAGAATTAAAAGATTTTATTGATAATAATAAACTCAAAGTTGTTCATTTACTCAATACACACGCTCATATCGACCATGTGTTAGGCAATGAATACGTCAAAAGAACCTTTGGTGTCAAACTTCATTTGCATCGTAAAGACTTACCTTTGCTTCAAAATGCGGCTTCACGGGCGGAGGTTTATGGCTTTCCCAATTATGAAGGTTCGGAGGTGGATGTTTTTATAGAGGAAGGCGATATTATCAAATTTGGTAATACCGAATTAGAAATCCTTTTCGTGCCTGGACACGCCCCTGGACACGTGGCATTTATCAATCGTGAAGAAAATATTTGTGTAAGCGGCGATGTTCTTTTCAAACAAAGCGTAGGTAGAACCGACTTTCCGATGTGCAGTTTTCCAGATTTAGAGAACAGCATCCGAACTAAACTTTACACTTTGGATGATGAAATGGTGGTATTCCCAGGGCATGGTGGCATTACTACAATTGGTTACGAAATGAAAAATAATCCTTATGTGAAGGCTTAACGATGATTGAAATAAAAAAACATATCCCCAACGCCCTCACTTGTGGTAATTTGATTTGCGGTGTATTTGGAATCATGCAAGTTTTTGAAGGTAATCTCGAAACAGCTTCAATCTTGATTGGAATTGCCCTTATTTGCGATTGGCTTGATGGCTTCGTTGCCCGATTGCTTCATGTTTCATCGCCCATTGGCAAGGAATTAGATTCTTTAGCAGACATGGTTACGTTTGGCGTTTTGCCCGCTTTTATGCTCTTGAAATTAATCGAAAATAGCTGTACCACTGGCACTTGCACGGTTGGAATGTTTGGGTTCTATAAGCCCTATATTGCCCTTGCCTTAGCGGTTTTCTCGGCTTTGCGTTTGGCAAAATTCAATATTGATACTCGCCAAAGTGAGTCTTTTATTGGTGTTCCGACTCCTGCTAACGGAATGGTGGTGGCTTCCTTCCCATTTATTCTGAAATTCAATCCAGAACTTTCGCCATATATTCTCAACTTCAATGTTTTGGTGATTTATGCTATTTTGATGTCTTATCTTTTAGTGGCTGAATTACCCCTTTTTGCCTTGAAGTTTAAGAATTTCACTTGGAAAGACAATCAAATTAAATATATTTTCTTGATTCTTTCGGTAATCCTACTGATTTTGCTGAACTTTGTGGCAATTCCAGTTATCATATTTTTGTATATTTTGTTATCCATTATAAGCCCCTTAATCTTCAAGGGGAATTAAAAACAGAGGAATTTTATTATGAAATTTATTGCACAAATTGATGTAATGCCACAAAAAGAAATCCTTGACCCACAAGGAAAAGCCGTGAAATTAGGTTTGAATAATTTGGGAATGGCAACGATTGACAATGTCCGTATTGGCAAGCATATCTCTTTGGAAGTGGAGGCAGATACAAAAGAAGCCGCTGAAAGTCAAATCGATACGGCTTGTAAAAAACTATTAGCCAATTTGATTATGGAAGAATATTCGTTTACTCTGTTGAGTTTATGAGTTAAAAGTTTAAAGTATATGAGTTCAGAGTATATGAGTTTAGATTATACTTTGGACTCTGAACTCATAAACATTAAACTCATGAACTCTATTATAACTATTTAATCTTAATTATTAATTGTTCCGAAAGGGATATTTACTCATGAAATTTTTTATTGATACTGCCAACCTCGCAGAAATTATAGAGGCACATGAATTAGGAATTTTAGATGGCGTAACAACCAATCCATCATTGATGGCGAAAGAAGGAATTAGTGGAAAAAACAACGTTTTTAGGCACTATAAAGCCATTTGTGATATCGTAGAAGGAGATGTTTCAGCCGAAGTTATCTCAACTGACTTGGCGGGAATGATTCGTGAAGGCGAAGAATTAGCTGAATTAGACGACAAAATTGTAGTGAAAATTCCCATGATTAAAGATGGCGTGAAGGCATTAAAATACTTTTCTGAGAAAGGCATTAAAACAAATTGCACCTTGATTTTCTCGGCGGGACAAGCTCTTTTAGCTGCCAAAGCGGGTGCATCTTACGTTTCTCCGTTTGTGGGTCGTTTAGATGATATTTCTTATGATGGCATCCAATTGATTGAGCAAATTCGTACTATTTACGATAATTATGGTTTCGATACTGAAATCCTTGCGGCTTCAATTCGTCACCCTATTCATATTTTAAGATGTGCTGAAATTGGGGCTGACGTAATGACAGGACCACTTTCTTCAATCTTAGCTTTGCTGAATCATCCCTTGACTGACAGTGGTTTAGCCAAATTTTTAGCTGACCATGCTAAGGTGAATGGATAATTAGGTTTTAGGAATTAGTTTTTTGCTCAAATCTTTTGAATGATTTTCAACATAAACTTCGTAGAACTTAATTCTACGAAGTTTTTTTATTTTCAAATCTTAACAGTTATACTTAACTTTGAAAATAAAGATGAGTTCAACAACTCATAATTCATAATTCATAATTGAAAATATGTTTCCTTCCCAAACTGTCGTTTCCATTCAGAATGCTTTTATTTATCAGAAAGAACGTGTCGTATTGAGCGATGTGAATTTTTCTATCAATAAAGGCGAATTTGTCTTTTTGATTGGACGCACGGGAAGTGGTAAAAGTTCGTTACTCAAAACTCTTTATGCCGACCTTTGGCTTCAACAAGGTAAAGCCCAAGTGGTGAATTATGAAATTGAAACCCTTAAACCTTCTGACCGCCCTTTCCTTCGCCGTAAAATCGGGGTAGTGTTTCAAGATTTTCAACTATTTATGGACAGAAACGTCTATGAGAACCTTTTGTGGGTTTTGGAAGCAACGGGTTGGACGGATTCGGGCAAGATAAAAGCCCGTATTGCGGAGGTGTTGATGCAAGTAGGAATGTCCACTTCCCGAGATAAAATGCCCCATCAATTATCGGGAGGTGAACAACAAAGAGTAGTCATTGCGAGGGCTTTATTAAACGAACCCCAAATTCTTTTTGCCGATGAACCCACTGGTAATCTCGACCCCGAAGTATCAGGACAAATCATTAAACTTTTTCACGAAATCAACAAAGCAGGAACTTCAATCTTAATGGCAACCCACGATTTTGACATGATTCGTAAATTTCCCGCTCGTATTTTGAAGTGTGAAAATGGAATTGTTACTGAAGAAAAAGGTTGAAAATTATAAGTGTAGAAGTCGTAAGTAAAAAAGTCGTATGTCGTAAGTAAAATGTTGTAAGATATATGAATAATTTTCATTGTAAACTTACGACTTGAGACTTATGACATACGACTTTTTTTACTACTTCCGATACTGTTCAATAATCCTAAAAATAGCCTTCTGCGTTTCTAAATTTTTGAAGTATTCAAACATGATTTCGTGTCCTTCATAGTTTAAAACTAAACCCGTTTCTAAGTAATTAAATGCTTCTTTATAACGTCCAGATTTGATGAAATAAATCGCAGCACGGTAATATAATTCGGCTTCTTCGGGCATGGCATCAATGGCTGATAACATCAATTCGGCTGCCATTTCAAAGTCGCCCTGTTCGTGATTAATTGCCGACCATTTTATCCATGCTTCAGGATTAATTACCTCCAATTCTACTGATTTTTGGAAAGCTTCCATGGCTGAAACGGTGTTGCCTAAGCCAAATTCTGCATCACCCATCGTGAGCCAGTAATAAGCATTTTTATCATCAATCGTAATCGCTTTTTTCAAGAAATGCGTGGCTTCAAACCAACGTTCCATTTCACACAAACAAACCCCTACTCCAAAATAGCCATCATCCCAGTTCGGGTCAAGTTTTATAGCATCTTTGTAGTAATGAATGGCTTCGCTAAAACGTTCTTGTCGTTCAATACTTGCTCCAAAACAGCAATAAACTTCGGGCGTAACATCCTCGTGTTCAAGGCAATAGCGATAAGCATCTTCCGCTTTTGCCCAATTGCTGAGGTTCATGTAAGAATTTCCTAAGTTGAAATATCCCGAAGAAAACTTATCATTAATCGCAACTGAAAACTCATAAGCTTCTGCCGCATCTTCAAATTTCCCTAATTTAGAATAGGCAATCCCGATGTTGTACCAAGCATTTTCTGAATAAGGGTCGGTATCAATAAATTGCTGATAATAAGGTAATGACTCCTCCAATTTCCCGATTTCGTCCAGACTATTTGCCAGTTCATAAAGGGCATTTTCATTCTTGATATTTATCTCGATTGACTGCTTGAAAGCGGCAACGGCATTGTGATGTTTTCCCCAACTCTGATATGCCAGTCCGATATGAAAATATACTTCGTCTTTTTCTTCAGCAATTTCCAGTATTTCAGTAAGCAACTCAATAGCGGTTTGATAGTCGCCCTTAAGATTATATACAGTACTTCTTAGATAAATAATATCGGTATCAGAAGGATTATATAATTCAGCTTTATCAATAATTTCAAGGGCTTTATCGTGTTTGCCTTGATTGGCAAGCAATTCTGCCTGGCAAAGCATTAATTCCAACGAATAAGGATATTGTTCCAAAGCCATTTCACAAGCTTGCATGGCATCATCTATTTTCCCTTCCTCCATGTAATGTTCCACGATTTGTTCGTAGGTATCAAGGTCGAAAAAAGAAGATTCCATACGCCTGAGCATGGATTCAAAACGCTTCACAGAGTGCATTGTCTCTTCTCGGCGATCTTCAAAATCTTGTTCCATCTTTGATATTTTAGGGGGTGAATTTTTAGTTATCAGTAAACTTTTTTTAATAAATATGTTTGTTACAACTGTATAACAAATTTAATTACGATTTAAAAACTTTGTACTGTTAATTATTCACTGATAACTGTAAAGTGGGTATATAAATTTAGTAGAAAAAAATTAACTTACCAAATACTCTATTTTTAATGTATTTTTAATTAAAAATTGTGCTATAATTCAACATATTTTTCCAACAGATTTCCACAAACCCTATCTAAGCTTTCGTCCAAATTTTTAAACTCAAAGCCCAGTGTTTGCTTTATTTTATCATTGGGGTATTTGAAAGAATGACTTGATAAAAGGGCGGTTTCTTTCGTAATCAAAGGGGCATTTCCTGTAAAAAGGCTTCTAATTGCTTCCAAACGCCATATTATTGAAGTTATGGATGCTTTTAATAATATGATTGGAGCTTTTTTATGAAATCTTGGGGCTACTTTCTCAAAGAAATCTTTATAGGTAATTTCTCCTGCACTGAGAATAAATTTCTCTCCTGAAATATTGCCAATGGTTAGTTTAAAAATACATTCAGCAACGTCCAAAACGTCCACATAATTCAAATTTCCTTGTGGGTAAAATTTATGTTCATCAAAAACGTATTTCAATAATTGCGTACTACTTTTATGCCAATCGGCTTCTCCCAAAATCAAGGATGGATTCACCACTACGCAATTCAAGCCTTCTGCCTCTCCCCGCCAAACTTCCAACTCAGCTAAATATTTGGTTTTGGCGTAATTAGAGTTCAATGGGCTTTCTTCCCAAGTGGCTTTCTCATTAATAGAAATAACGTTTTCTAATTTCTTTTCGTTCGGAATACTTCGCCCTAATGCCGCCACTGAACTGACAAAACAGAGTTTTTTGATGTTTTTTTCTAAACAAAGATTAACCACATTTGCCGTACCTTCAATGTTAGTTTTGAACATCTTATCACGGTCTTTGGGGGCAAATGAAACGATGGCGGCGGTATGAATAACGTACTCAATATCAATCATTGCTTTTTCCAGAACCATGATGTCCAGAATGTCTCCTTCATGCCAAACTATTTGATTTTCAATGCCTTGCAATAAAGAAAAATCACTATTTGCTCTTTTTAAACCCACCACTTTATAGCCCGCTTCCAAAAAACGTCTTGCTGTAAAACTGCCTACTAAACCTGTTATACCCGTTATTAATACCATTTTTATTATTCTATCTTTGCACCTACAAAGGTAAATCCAAATCATTACAATCAATCCAAAAGCTGTGATAAAGAAAGCAATTATTGACTTAGGAACGAATACATTTCAATTATTAATAATCGAACAAACAGGCAAAACCTTCCGAACTATTCATGAAGAATCTTACGCTGCCAAGATTGGTAAAGGGGGTATTTCATTAGGAATCATTACTGAAGAAGCAATACAACGGGGCATTTCAGGATTGAAATATTTTCAACAAGTGTTTGATAAAGAAAGAGTTATGGCTGAAAATGTTTTAGCCACTGCCACCAGTGCTGTACGTAATGCCAAAAATGAAAATGAATTTTGTGAAAGAATTTTAGCTGAAACTGGCATTGAAATCAACGTTATTTCGGGGGAAGAGGAAGCTGCCTTAATTTATGAAGGAGTAAAATTAGGCATGAATATTGGTAAAGAAACTTTAATGATTATGGATATTGGGGGCGGTTCGGTGGAGTTTATTATCTGCAATGAAAATAAGATTTTCTGGAAACAAAGTTTTGAAATTGGTGGTCAGCGATTGATGGATAAATTTATGACCTCCGACCCCATCTCTCAACATTCGGTTCAAGCCCTTAAAAATTATCTCGAAGAGCAACTATTGCCCCTCACCAACGCCGTGCATCAGTACGCCCCCGTGTGTGTGATTGGCTCGGCGGGTTCGTTTGAAACGCTGGTGGATATTTATTTTATGAAAACCAACGGACATTTGCCACCACCCGAACAAGTTTCTTTTGAACTCCCTATCTCAGAATTTTATGATTCGTTTTTGAAATTAGTCTTTTCAAATCATGATGAAAGAATGGCTTTGCCAGGCATGATTGAACTACGAGTAGATATGATTGTGGTGGGAGTATGTCTGATAGATTTTATTCTGAAACAGTTTGATATTCAACGGATTAAGGTTTCAAATTATGCTTTAAAAGAGGGAGTTTTGAGTAAAATTTTGAAAAATTTGTAGAGATAAGGCGACTGACGCTCGGCACTGCCTTGTCTAACTCCTTCACCCACCTATGTCTAATCCATTTTTAAACATTTGTGAAACATTACAACCATTAAGTCAAGGCAATGTCTTGTCTCTACTCAAAATGCCATTTAATAATTTTAACGTGAACTTTTCATATTCTAAGCGGCAATCAGGCCATTATATTGTTTTAAGGCTTTGTGGGTTTGGATAGAAACTTTGGGTTTTCTCTGGTAAAAAGAGTAGGCACACATTGCTGCCAACATATGAGTAAAAGC
>JBBRMR010000029.1:0-55262 GCA_038230735.1 Cytophagales bacterium | reverse complement strand
TATCGGTTGATTTAGATGGTAATGTGTCGCTCAGAGGAAGTTCAAGTGTGAAGGTTTTGATTAATAATAAACCTTCGACCATCATGGCAAGCAACGTTGCCGATGCTTTAAAGCAAATTCCTGCGGACATGATTAAATCAGTCGAGGTAATCACTTCACCCTCAGCTAAATACGACGCCGAAGGATCTTCTGGAATTATCAACATCATCACTAAAAAGAATACTTTACAGGGATTAACACTCAATTTTGACAGTAGCGTTGGTATTCGTGGAGGCAATTTGGGATTGAATGGAAATTTCAGAAGAGGTAAAATGGGCTTCTCGCTGGGTGGTTTTGCCAGAGCAAACTATAATATTAATGGACGTTATGATAATACTCAAATTACCACCGCAAATGATGGCAGTAAAACAACCAATATTCAAGGAGCAGAAACTCGTAACAACGGACTTTTTGGTAACTATCAATTAGGTTGGGATTGGGATATTTCAAAGACCAGTTCAATCTCTGCCATGGTAAAATTGGGAGCTCGAAACCAGACCAGTTATCAAGATGGACTTTTGACCTCCATTTTTAAAGGGTTAGACATTACACAAAAACCGTTCATTACCTCTCTTCGTGATGTGCAATCATTAGATAATTCTAACAACGTAGATGCCAATATTGACTATACTAAAACTTTCAAAAAGCCTCAACAAGAACTTTCTTTGTCGGGACAATTTAGTAGAAATAACCGTAGTAATGAGTTCACAAACGTAATTGTGGGTTTGCCAACCATTACCAATATCAATCCAAGCTACAACCAAGAAACTACCTTACAAGCTGATTATCAGACACCTATCGGTAAAACACAAATGGTTGAATTTGGCGGAAAAGGCATTTTCAGACAAGTTAATTCGACATTTACGCAAACTGGCAATAATGGTTCATTAGATTATAATCAGAACATTGGAGCATCTTATTTCTCCTACACCCTCACGACCAAGAAAAAATATAACTTGAAAGTGGGTGGGCGTTATGAATATACTACAATTGATGCCATACAAACCAAAGAGGGAGCTTCTTCAAATATCTTTATTCCTGCTTACGGAGTTTTTGTGCCAAGTATCAATTTATCAAAAAACTTGAAAGGAGGTACCACTTTGAAAATTGCGTATAATCGCCGTATTCAAAGACCATCATTGCAGTTTTTAAATCCCAATACCAACGCTTCAAACCCCAATAATGTGACGCAAGGAAACCCGTTCTTGAATCCCGAATACACTAATAACTACGAATTTACGGTCAATACTTTTTTCAAGAATACATTCTTGACAACGGCATTATTTATGCGTAATACCACGGGTTCAATTCAAAGTGTCCGTAATCCAACGACTAATGTTTTAGGTAATCCAATCATTTTGACAACTTATGAGAACATCGGAAATGAAGATGCTTATGGCATGAATTTATTTGGTAATGTCAATATCTCCAACAAACTACAATTGGGTGGAGGTACGGATTTATATTATGCGGTGTTGAATAATAATAATCCCGACCCTAAATTAAAAGCCTCAAATGAAGGGTGGGTAGCATCATTTAGATTATTTGGTAGTTATAATCTGACCAAAGGCTGGGGAATTCAAACCTTTGCTTTTTACAGAGGTAATCAAGTGCAATTGCAAGGAAATCAAGGTGGAATGGGAATTTATAGTTTGGGCTTGAAAAAAGATTTCTTGAACAAAAAAGGAAGTATCGGTTTCGGAGCAGAGAACTTCTTTACGCCCAATGGATTTACGATTAAAAGTAACGTAGATTCGCCTACCATCAGCCAGACCAGTGTGAATACTCTTCGTAACATGAACTTCAAAGTAACGTTCAGTTATAGAATCGGAAAGATGACTTTTGTAGATGCTAAAAAGAAGAAAAAATCAGTTAATAATGACGACATGAAAGATGGTGGCGATGGTGGCGGAGGTCAGCCAGCAGCCCCAGCAGCTCCTACGGGAGGGGGAGGTCGTCCGAGAAATTAAAATTTAGAGATTAGATAAAGTATATAGAAAAGCCCTGCAATTTTTGAGATTGTAGGGCTTTTTATTAAACCTATCCCAGTGGCGAACCGCAAGGATTCAAAATCCTTATAGGTTTTCAAATTTCTTACTTTTCAAGAGTATTTTCAAACAAAAAATCACTTATTATCTTTGAAGAAAGTACAATAAATTCAATTATTAAGTATTTTCATTAAGCTAAAAACCGTTCACCTTTTACCGTTCACCGTGAACCGATAAGTCCATGAATATCAACAAATTAGTCTTATATACATCCGTACTCGCTGTGAGTGGTTTTACTCTGTTTTTCATCATCGGACATAGCAATGAAGTTGATTATAGCACGCAGGTAAAACCTATTCTCAACAAGCACTGTATCACTTGTCATGGCGGGGTGAAAAAGCAAGGCGGATTCAGTGTTTTGTTTCGAGAAGATGCTTTGGGCAAAACCAAATCGGGTATTCACGCCATCATTCCTGGCGATGCTAAACACTCCGATTTTATCACTCGATTGACTCACAAAGACCCCGAAGAACGGATGCCTTATCAAGGTGAACCTTTAAAAAAGGAAGAAATTGAACTCTTGACAAAATGGGTAAATCAAGGGGCAAAATGGGGAGAACATTGGGCTTTCACTAAGCCTCAATTACCAAGTATTCCTAATAAAAGTATGTTTGCAGGGATATTCAGTGGGCTTTTTGGAAAACGTTGGGAACGCAATGATATTGACTATTTTGTGTCGGATAAATTGGAAGATGAAGGACTTGACCATGCTGAACAAGCGGATAAATCTATTCTCTTGCGGAGAGTATGCCTTGACCTGACGGGCTTGCCACCAACCCAGAAGCAAATGACTGATTTTCTGAATGATAAGTCTGAAAAGTCCTACGAAAAATTGGTGGATACACTTTTAAAATCTCCACAATACGGTGAACGTTGGGCGGGAATGTGGTTGGATTTAGCCCGATATTCCGACACCAAAGGCTATGAACGTGACCCAGGGCGAAGCATCTGGAAATATCGAGATTATTTGATAAAATCTTTCAATGATGATATGCCCTACAACCAGTTTGTAAAAGAACAATTGGCGGGGGATTTATTGTCCAATCCGACCGATAATCAGTTAATTGCAACGGGTTTTCACCGTAATACCATGACCAATGATGAAGGCGGAACAGATAATGAAGAGTTTCGAGTTGCCGCCGTTCTCGACCGTGTAAATACCACTTGGGAGACATTACAAGGCACAACTTTTGGCTGTATTCAATGCCATAGCCATCCCTACGACCCTTTTCGGCACGAAGATTATTACAAATTCATGGCATTTTTCAACAATACTCGTGATGAAGATACTTACGAGGATTATCCGTATTTGAGATTATATAAAGACGAAGATGCTCAAAAAGTTGCTTCCATCAAGACGTGGATTCAGCAAAACTCGAGCCTCGAAAAAGCCAATGAATACACTAAGTTCTTGAAGACTTGGCAACCCATTTATAATTCAATTTCCTGTGATGAATTTGTGAAATCAGAACTATCTGATACTAAGTGGTTAGGGATTCAAAATGGTGGCTCTGCACGCCTAAAAAATGTTGATTTGACTAATAAGACTGAGCTAATTTTAAGGAAAAGTTGCTCGAAAATTGGTAGTACCTTAACCATTAGATTGGATAAACCCGATGGTCAAATTTTAACTACCATTAAGGTAGATACTGCCAAAGGGTGGACGATACAACACTATGATATTCAGGATTTTAAGGGAATACATAACCTGTATTTCAGCATTAAAAATCCTTTATTAAAAGGGAAAGAAGATTACGCCGTTATGTTTGACTGGTTTAGTTTTATCAGTGAATTCCCTGCCAAAACAAAACCCGAAAGTATAGTCATGCAAAATGAGTTTTGGCAACTGGTAAAAATGGGAACGGATATAACTTTAATCATGGATGAAAATCCCCAGAATTTACACCGAAAATCCAACGTTTTTGAGCGTGGTGCTTGGACGGTGAAAGGAGCAGAAGTTCAACCCAATATTCCAACATTATTTGGCGGTTTGCCCAAAGGATTTCCAAAAAATCGCTTGGGTTTGGCGATGTGGATGGGCAGTGAACAAAATCCACTAACGGCAAGAGTAGCAGTCAATCGTTTTTGGGAACAACTCTTTGGCATAGGCTTGGTAGAAACCCAAGAAGATTTTGGCACTCAGGGATTTTCGCCCTCTAATCCGCCTTTGTTGGATTATCTTTCCGTAAAATTTATGAAGGAATATAACTGGCAACCCAAGCGATTATTGCGTGAAATAGTGCTGTCGGCAACCTACAAACAAGATTCAAAAGCCACCAAAGAACTTATAGAGAAAGACCCTGCCAACCGCTTTTTTGCCCGTGGGGCAAGGGTGCGTTTATCGGCAGAACAGGTGCGAGACCAAGCCCTGTTGGTGAGTGGTATTTTGAGCTACAAAATGTACGGCAAAAGCGTAATGCCTTACCAAACCGAAGGTATTTGGGGAGCTCCTTACAACGGCATGACTTGGAATTTAGCCAATGGCGAAGACCAATTTCGCCGTGCCTTATACACCTATTGGCGGCGAAGTAGCCCCTACCCATCCATGGTAACGTTTGACGGAACAAGTCGAGAGATTTGTTTGGCAAGAAGACTACGCACCAACACGCCCCTGCAAGCCCTCACGACCTTAAACGACCCCGTGTATGTAGAATGTGCCAGATTTTTTGCCAAGCGAATGAGCCAAGAAAAAGTGGATATAAACACCCAAATCAGCAAGGGATACCAATGGGCAATGTCGAAAGAAATTTCAAAAGATAAACTATTGATTTTGAGGAATTTATATGATAAATCTCTCCAACAATACACCATCAAACCCACCGAAGCCATGAAGTTTACGGGCTACTGCCCCAACGACCACAATATCCCCAAAAACCTTCCCGATTTAGCGGCAAAAACGATGGTAGCCACAGCAATTTTGAATTTGGATGAATTTGTGATGAAGGAGTAATTCTACGGAAAAGTATTTATGAAGAAGGAGAATTTGGAAGTCGTCAGCCCGTAACTTGCAATTTCTACTTAGTTATTATCAAATCTAAAAGGGGAATTTGGAACTCGTTTGCCCGTAACTGGTGCTGAGTTTCGTTCCAAACGGTTGTATGCCATATTTATTTACACATTTATTGAAAGGTTTAAGTGTCCACCAAGTCCAATCTCAACAATTTTTTTTAGCGTTGAAATTCTTATGTCTTTGATATTATTCTCTATTCTCGATATATAACCTTTATTTGTACCATACTTTTCGGCAAGTTCTTCTTGTGTCATTCCTTGATTAAGTCGAGCTTGTTGAATTAAAATACCGAGTTTGGATTCTTCGTAACCTTCATCAAAAGTGTCACGTTTTGCTGTTCCTTTTTGCCGTACTGTTCGTCAACGAACTGGTCTAACGATTTGAGATTTTTATTTATCATCGTTTTCATAATCTTCCTTAATTTTAAGTGCTTTTTCAGTTTCCCTTTTGGGAGTTTTCTGTGTTTTTTTCTGGAATCCATTCGCAAGTACAACAAGTTTTCCTTCGTCAAAGAAGCAAAATATCCGAAATATATCACTACCAGTTTGGACTCTTATTTCGTATCGTCTTTCTGTCCTTTCAATATGTTTTAGATAGTTTTATCCACGTTTGAGTTTTCTACCCAATAAAATAAGTCTGAATTTAATGTTGTCGTAAATTAAACCTATAACCAATGCCGTTGCGGCAAATAGTAGGGCGTGAAGTCTAACTTTTGAATATAGAATTCCACCAATAATTCCCCCGATAAAAAAGAAGATAATAATTGTTAAACGAAGTTTTATGGATGACAGAAGTCTTTGTTTTTGCTCTTTGGCTTTGTAAAAAAACAGTTGTGATAATTCAATTCCTAAGTCGGTGAAAAGCCCTGTCAAATGAGTTGTTCTTACCCTTGCACTTGAAATTGTTGTTACCAACGAGTTTTGTAAGCCCATGGCAAAAAGTAAACTAAATGCAATGGTGTTTGGGCTTTTGATTACCAAGTTTTGCCCCCAAAAGCCGACAACTAATAGTATTAAACATTCTATCAAAGTAGGAACAACATAAATATAATGATCGTCTTTCCGTGAAATAATTTCAATCAGTAAGTTGGAAATGAAAGAGCCTAAGAAGAAGAAAAATATGTAAAGAAAATAAACAAAGCCTTGCCAAAAATTAAGTTTAAAGATTTCATCTACAAAGAAAGCGAAGTGTCCCGTTACATTAGTTGTCAACCGTTGAACTGCAAAAAAGCCTGCAACGTTTACAAGTCCTGCAACAAAAGATAATAATGAAGCAATGCTAAGATTGTGGGTTAAAGTTCGTGTTTTGCCTTGGTGTCTAAACATTTGATTTTTTTCTTAGTTTGTCAAGGTTGTTAAATTATCACATTAACCTGTTACGCAGCTCACAAATATGCGAAAATTTCAACGTACTTTTTGTATTTAATTATGCTATTTCAAAATCTATTGTTGTTTTCTAAAAACAAAATAATATGTAGTAGTTTCTTAATCTGAAATCGTACTTTTCTTTTACACTACAAAAAATACAATTTCAGATTAAGAAATCTAAAACCAAATCACAAAATTATCTTTGCCATATTTTAAATAATCAAACTATTTTTAGCACCACGATACTGATATCCCCTTCCCTATGAGGCTAAATAAATCCTCACTTCATACAATGCTTCAAATAAAGCCCTTCGGCACGTTTATGCCCTTTTCCTGCCAAATAGTTCCAATCTGAACAGGCATTTTTGATGGCATTTACGGTGAAATAACAATCGGCTCTTTTGTATAGGGCATCCACGGCATCATCGGTCATCAAGATACATTTGGTGTATAATTTTACGGCTTTTGCGTAATTCTGTTTCATGAAAAAATTATTGGCACGTTCCATTAAACTCTCGTAGAGTGATTGGTCAAAATAAGTATTTTCATCGTCCTCTTTTCCCTTATAATCAAAAATATAATTGAACTGCACCGCAATCGGTTTATTGTTATATTCAGCATTTTTCCAAGATTTAGCTGTAGATGCCACCGCCCTCAATAGCTGATTGTTATAGGCGGAATCAGATGATTCTTTAATTTTAATATCATCAATCTGTCCCGTTTTGGTAATGTCAAATTGAATACTAAAATGCCCTTCTTGCTTTTCAGGATAATTAAAAGCCTTTTCTATGGTTTGATATGAAGTCTGAAAAACATCATTAAAATTATTCAATTCATACCTAAGCATGACGTTGAAGTGTGGGTAAAAGTCTTCACTAAAAGCATAGGCAGTATCGCCATTGGGTTTTATTCTGATGTTTGGTTGTACAAATTTGCGGAGAAAGTATTTTTCAGAAGATTCTTTCGTGGCTAAATAATGAAAGCGAATCACTTTGTAACTCTCTTTGGATAGGTCTTCCCAAAAAGTAAAAACGAGCTCATTTTTAGTAAGTTTTTCAATTTTATACTCACTCTTCCCAACGATGAGTTTATCGTTTAATACTGAATAAAACATGGTAATAGCATTGGCATGGAACATGGCGATTACGGCTTTTGCTTTCCGAAAAGACAACATCGTAGCCGTACTTTTTACCATATAATCATCTCTCACGAGCGTGCCGTCCTGAAAATCAGCGTAATCAAAGCCCCAATTGCCCAAGAGCAGTTTAGGATAATTGGCTATAGAATCGGAAACTAACTCTTGGGCATTGAGATTGAAAAATAAGAAATTGAAGATAATGAGTAGTAGATAATGTTTCATGGTTGAGTATAATTTTGGAGTAATATGATTAGCTTATTAGTGCTTTGACTGTTTAGAAAGAGTTTTCCCTTATTGATTTAAAAGAGTGCTTTACAGAATATCATATCAAAAATATGCTTAAATTTATAAGTTTAGAATCGAACTATACAAAAAAATGAAAATATTTCAAGAAGCACATCAACAAATGCTCGAATACGAAACTCGTAGGCATTTTTTGAAACAAATATCCACGGGCGTTGGCTTGGTAGCGATGGGTTCTATGTTGCAAAATTGTGGCATGGGCAATGCTTCGGCGGATACAACTGTTAATGTTTTGAATCCTTTTGCTCCCAAAAATTCTCCGCTTTTGGGCAAGGCAAAATCCGTGATTTATATTCACATGGCGGGGGCTCCTTCGCAATTAGAACTGTTTGATTACAAGCCCGAACTTCAAAAAATGGATGGGCAAGACTGTCCGCAATCTTTTTTATCAGGCAAGAAATTTGCCTTTATCAGAGGTACACCCAAGATGTTGGGGAGTCAGGCAAACTTTAAACAAAATGGACAAAGTGGGGCTTGGATTTCTGATTATCTCCCTCATTTACAAGGAGTTGCCGATGAAGTAACTTTCTTGAAAGCCATGAGTACCGATCAGTTCAACCATGCTCCCGCCCAATTGCTGATGCACACGGGGTCGGCACGCTTGGGTCGCCCTGCGATGGGTTCGTGGGTAACGTATGGTTTGGGTTCGGAGAATCAGAATTTGCCTGGTTATGTAGTCTTGGCTTCGGGCGGAAAAAATCCCGATGCGGGTAAATCGGCTTGGGGAAGCGGCTTTTTGCCCTCAGTTTATCAGGGGGTACAGTGCCGTTCAGAGGGCGACCCCGTTTTGTTCATTTCAGACCCCGATGGCATGAGCCGAGACTTACGAAAATCTTCCATTGATGCCATCAACGAAATCAATAAAAAACAATACGAAGAATTTCAAGACCCCGAAACCTTAGCGAGAATTTCGCAGTATGAAATGGCGTTCAAAATGCAGACTTCTGTCCCCGAAGTGATGAACATAAAAAGCGAACCGCAATACATTCATAAGATGTACGGAACAGAAATTGGGAAGGAGAGTTTTGCCAATAACTGTCTCTTAGCCAGAAAGTTAGTAGAAAATGGCGTTCGATTTGTGCAACTTTTTGATTGGGGTTGGGACTCGCACGGAAACGGACCAGATAATAATGTAAATGAAGCCTTAAAAGATAAATGTAAAACCACCGACCAAGCCACCGCCGCTTTGCTGAAAGACTTGAAACAGCGGGGATTGTTAGACGAAACTTTGGTAGTTTGGGGTGGAGAATTTGGCAGAACGCCTATGCAAGAAAACCGTGAGGGAAAGGTTCAATTATCCAAAGGCAGAGACCACCATACCGATGCTTTCACAATGTGGATGGCGGGTGGAGGCATTAAAAAGGGCTATACGCACGGAGAAACTGACCCTATCGGTTACGCTGGAATTTCGGGCATAACATCCACCTATGACTTACAGGCAACGATTTTACACACTTTGGGCTTCGACCATGAGAAATTTACCTATCTTTTTCAAGGCAGAAATTTTAGATTAACCGATGTGCATGGGAAGGTGATAAAGGAGGTTTTGGGGTAAGAAAGGTAAAAGGTAAATGGTACACGGTGAACGGATTTGACGCATACCCGCCCATCGTGTACCATTCCACATTGGCATAAGTTCGGAGTCAAAATTGCTTTCGCTCGTGTGGACTGGTGGAAACACCAGCCACGGATGCAAAGGGGGTTTTGGGGTGAAAAAGCTAAAAAAGGGAAGGCTTCGTTTGAAGGGGATGCCCAATCCGAAGCCTTCCCTAAAATATTCATAGAATATTTACCGCTAATTTTCCACTAACATAAGCATTTCTTCTTGATTATAAAAAACAGAAACTTCTTCCAAAATCTCCAAAATTTCTTGATAATTCAGAGATGTTACTAATCTCATTCTGAACTCCTTGAAGTGCGGAATTCCTTTGAAATAATTGGAATAATGACGACGCATCTCCACGATTCCCACGTGATTTCCTTTCCAGCGAATACTGAAATCTAAATGCTGACGACATACTTCGATACGGTCTTCAATAGTGGGAGGAGCTAAATGAGTTCCTGTTTTGAAAAAATGTTTTATCTCATTAAAAATCCATGGATAGCCAATGGCGGCACGTCCAATCATGATGCCATCCACGCCAAAACGGTTGCGATATTCCAAAGCCTTTTCGGGCGAATCAACGTCTCCATTGCCAAAAATCGGAATTCTGATTCTGGGATTCTCTCTAATTTTAGCGATTAAAGTCCAGTCGGCATCACCTTTGTATAACTGAGCTCGTGTACGTCCGTGAACGGTAAGTGCCTCAATACCAATATCTTGCAAACGCTCGGCTACTTCTTCAATATTCTTGGTGGTATCGTCCCAACCCAAACGGGTTTTCACCGTTACGGGTAAATGCGTAGATTCCACTACGGCTTTGGTCATCAAAACCATTTTAGGAATATCCTGCAAAAGAGCCGCCCCCGCACCCCGACAAGCCACTTGCTTCACGGGGCAACCGTAATTAATATCCACCAAATCGGGACCTGCATCGGAGGCAATTTTGCCACAAACCCGCATCGTTTCAATGTCCGAACCAAACAACTGAATGCCAATGGGGCGTTCGTATTCAAAAATATCCAATTTCTGAACCGATTTTGCCGCATCACGGATTAAGCCTTCCGAAGAAATAAATTCGGTGTACATCAAATCCGCTCCGTTTGCCTTACAGACCGCACGGAAAGGAGGGTCAGAAACATCCTCCATCGGAGCTAACAACAATGGGAAATCCCCTAATTCTATATTTTTTATTTTAACCATAACCTTTATCAACTAACCCCTAAATTTTCCGTAAATTTACAACCATTATGACAGAATTCGCTAAAAATAAGGTACAATCTGACCTACCATTTCTTTCTAAGTTTATGATTCTGATTGGACTGACCCTCGTTGCGATGGTTGGGGGCAGTATAATTGGAATATTCCTTTTTCAGTACATGACGGGAATGCCCTATGCAGAAGTGGCTGAATTTCAGAAACACTTGCACGATTATCCCAATATGTACGATGCTATTATGGCTCTCCAAACTTTCTCAACGCCCATTCCATTCATTGGGGCGGCTCTTTTTTTTTGGATTTTGATTGAAAAACAAACCATTCAAGATTTAAGTTTGCGAGAAACTTCTCTGCCCATTCTTTTATTAGTAGGTATTTTAGTGATCGGTTTCATGCCTTTTGATGCTATTTTTATTGAATTAAACCAGAAATTGAACCTGCCCGAATCCATGAAAGGCATTCAACAGTGGATGAAAAATAGTGAAGATAATGCCGCAGAAATGACGAAATTTCTGACCGATTTCAAGAATCCTTCGCAATTAATTGTTGCCCTCGTGGTAGTGGCGTTATTGGCTGGAATTAGTGAAGAATTGATGTTCAGAGGAGTTTTACAAAATATTGCTTTGCGTGCCTTCGGAAATCCTCACGTGGCGATTTGGTTTGCCGCTTTTTGGTTTAGTTTTATTCACTTTCAATTTTATGGTTTCCTGCCCAGAATGTTCTTGGGGGCATTATTTGGCTATTTGTACTTTTGGACAAAAAATCTGTGGGTTTCCATATTTGCCCACTTTGCTAATAATGGATTTACGCTTTTGATGGTGTATCTTTATAAAAATAAAACCGTAAAGGTGGACATTGAATCAACAGAATCAGTACCGTTGACTGCAGCATTGGGTTCGCTTTTATTGACGGTATTAATATTGAGGTTTTTCTATCAAAAATATTATCAATCTGAAAATTAAAATATGTCTTGGAAGAAAATTTACGAAACCACAAGTCCAATAAAAGCTCAATTAGCCAAAGCATTCTTGTTTGATGAACATCAAATAGAGGCAGTAATTATGAATAAACAAGATAGTTCGTATCTGTTCGGACTTTGCGAAGTCCACGTACCGATGCAGGATGCTGTTTTGGCAAAATTTTTATTAGAAAACGAAGGAGGCTTAGATTAGGGATTGGGTAATTAGGAATAGTCGAATTTATTTGAAATAACCATTTTGTAATCCCTAATTACCCAATCTCCTAATTCTTAACCCCCAATCCCTTAAAATATATGAATCTAAAAATACGTTCAATGACTAACCTGCAACAGCGGGTAATTGCGGCGGTAATAGCCGTACCATTTCTAATATTCTGCATCGTATATAGCGACTGGACTTTCTACGGATTGTTTGCCATTATCGCTATTTTGGCACAATTAGAATTTTATAAACTCTTGGGTCTGAATGGCAACGAACCCCTCACTTATTACGGGACTTTTTGCGGTTTTGTGTTGGTTTCAGTATCGTTTTTTATCGAAAAAGGATTGATTCCCGAGTCAAATTATTATGTGCTTTCACCCTTAATGGCTCTGATTTTCTTTATCAAATTATACAAAGCCAAAGACGATAAACCTTTTCGTAATATTGCCTACACATTTTTGGGCGTAATTTACGTGGCATTGCCTTTTGCTCTGTTAATAATTTTGGCATTTTTAACTTATAAATATAGCTGGCAACGTCCATTGGGTTGTTTGTTTCTCTTGTGGGCGAGTGATACTGGTGCATATTTTGCAGGAACGAAATTTGGCAAAACGAAATTATTCGAGCGAGTTTCTCCTAAAAAATCTTGGGAAGGAAGCGTTGGTGGGTTCATTGCTTCGATGATTGTAGCATACATTTTATCAAAATATTTTCTCGATTTAGAACCTTGGCAATGGTTGGGCTGTGGAGCAATCATCGTTGTAGCGGGAACGTATGGCGATTTAGTTGAATCTCTTTTCAAACGGAGTATAAAAATTAAAGACTCGGCTTCTACTATTCCAGGGCACGGCGGATTTTTGGATAGGTTTGACGGACTATTACTGTCGATTCCGTTTATTATTACGTTTTTGAAATTGTTTAGTTAGGTTTTATTGGATTAGATTTACGTTAAAATCTGTTAAACCCACAACCATTTATTGAATCCAAACGTTAATTTAAGTAAGTTTACAGTTCATAAATTTGTAAGATGGTTTCAATAACTCAAAATATATTTTCACACATCCAAAAAAAGGCTAATCTGTTACGTTTGAGCGTAATTTTGATGGGCGTGTTATTGTTTGCTAACAGTTCAATATTTGGACAAGGGCAAGACAAATCCGTGATTTTTTCGGGCAAAGTGGTATCTGACCGCACCTCAGATTTTCTGCCGAATGCTTATGTTTTCAATCCACAGTCGGGCAGAGGAACTTTGACGGATGATTTAGGAGATTTTTCGTTGTATGTTTATCCTGGCGATAGTTTGGTTTTTTCTTATGTAGGTTTCAAGAAGAAATATTACATTATTCCCCGACTTAACGAGCAAACGCAAAGTGCTATTATCCATATGGCAGAACAAGTTACTATGTTAGCGGAGGTAAAAGTTTATCCGTACAATACCGAAGAAGCCTTCAAAAAGGCTTTTATTGACATGAAGTTGGAAAATGAAGCGGGACGAAAAGCCTTAGAAAAGAATTTGGAACAATCTAAATTGAATGTATTGGCTTTGCAAGCGGGTTTGAGTGGAAATGGTAATTTCAGAAACTTCTCCGACCAAATGACATACAGCATGGCAAATCGTAATTTTCAACAAAGTCCATTGATGGCATTCACGAATCCTTTCGCTTGGGCAAATTTTATTAAATCTGTAAAAAACGGCGATTTAAAGAAAACGGGCTATAAAAAGGCTTACGAAGAAGCCCCCTCCGAAGGAGTTTCCAGACAAAAATTTATGTCAGATTTGAAGAGAGGAAACTGATAAGAGTTGTAAGTTGTAAGTCATAAAGTCGTAAGTAAAAACTTGTTTACTAATAATTTATATTCTGAAACTATTTCACTTATGACTTTATAACTTACGACTAAAATATTACCTTATTTTGCATTTCATAACCGAACAATACCGAATACGCATCACCGAAGTTGATGCCCGAAGCCAACTCACGATTCCTGCCCTTAATGGCTTATTGCAAGAAATGGCTTGGCGACATTCAGTGGTTGCCAATGTCTCCGTTCACGATTTAACTGCCCAGCATAACATTTCTTGGATACTCTCACGGCTCAAAATCTGGATTGACCGTTTGCCTAATTATGATGAAACCGTAACGGTAAAAACTTACGTTCAGGAAGTTGATAAATACTTCTATCACCGTGATTTTAAGATATTTGACGAAGCTGGAAAAGAGATAATCAGAGCCAATAGTGTATTTGGATTGATGGATATTGTCCGAAGAAGACTATCCTCCGTACCCGACTGGATGCGTGCCATTACTCCCACCCATCCCGAAGAAAATCCTGTACAAAGAGTGTCAGGGAAAATCCCTACCGTAACGGATGCTCAGATTGAAAAACGTTTTGACATTCGTTGGCATGATATTGATTCTAATCAACATACCAACAATACAAAATACGTGGAATGGTTGATGGAAAGTGTGCCTGTGGAATTGCTCAATCATGGCAAAATGCAATCCATTGACTTAATTTTTAAGAATGAAAGTGTTCTGGGTGATTGTATTGTTACGCAAAGCCAAGCCATTGAAAACGGTTTTATTCATCGAATTTTGAATCAGGATTTACAAGAATTGGTAACTGGGGAGACGGTCTGGAGATAAAATAAAATAATTAGAAAGTAAATTTTTGGGCTTTTTCTCTTTATAGTTGTGGAGTACAAAAGAGAATTTACTTTAATTTATATTGAAGTTTACAGTTTACGGAAGGCTTCCTTTTGAAGGAAGCCTTCCGTTTGACCAATAACTAATTTCCAATAAAAACAAATGGCATTAGAACAAACATGGCGTTGGTTTGGACCAAACGATAACGTAAGTCTTTCGGATATACGTCAGGCAGGAGCTACGGGCGTTGTCTCGGCTTTGCATCATATTCCCAATGGACAAGTCTGGACGGTTGCTGAGATTCAGGAACGAAAAAATATTATTGAGGCTGCGGGCTTGACTTGGTCGGTGGTGGAGAGTGTACCCGTGCATGAGGACATCAAAAAGCGTACTGGTAATTATATCCAACACATTGAAACTTATAAGCAATGTATCATTAATTTAGCGGCTTGCGGCATTGATACGATTTGCTATAATTTTATGCCCGTTTTGGACTGGACACGTACCGATTTGGACTTTGAATTACCCGATGGTTCAAAAGCACTTCGCTTTGATGCCACAGAATTTTGTGCTTTTGAACTTTACATTTTGAAGCGAGAAAATGCTGAAAATTCGTATTCAGCAACGCAAATTGAAGCGGCAAAAAACTGGATGAACATTGCCCAAGAATCTGATATTCAGAAACTTACAAGGAATATTATTGCAGGATTGCCAGGAAGTGAAGAGGCTTTTACGCTTAAAGAATTTGCGGAGGTTTTGAAAACTTACGATAATATTGACGATGACACTTTACGCCAAAATCTGTACGCATTTTTGAAAGAAATAACGCCCGTAGCTGAACGGGCAGGGGTTTTATTAGCCATTCACCCCGATGACCCTCCGTTTCCAATATTGGGTTTGCCCCGTGTGGTCAGTACCGAAAGTGATGCCAAACAATTGCTTGAAGCATACGAAAGTAAGCATAACGGACTGTGTTTTTGTACGGGCAGTTATGGCGTGCGAGAAGATAATGATTTGGCGGGAATGATAAAAAGAATGGGCGATAGAATCAATTTTGTCCATTTGAGAGCCACGAAAAGAGATGAATTAGGGAATTTTTATGAAGCCGACCACTTGGCGGGAGACGTTGATATGTACGCCGTCATGAAGGCATTAATTACCGAACAAAAACGCAGAATTGCCGAAGGAAGACCTGATTATAGATTACCTTTCCGCCCCGACCACGGACATAAAATGTTGGACGATTTGAACCCAACCAAAAAGACCAACCCAGGTTATACCGCCATCGGAAGATTGCGAGGCTTGGCAGAATTGAGGGGATTGGAAATGGGGATTGAGCGGAGTTTGTTCATGTAGTACGGGAGCGGAACTTCGCTTGATTTTTCGTATTTTTAAAGTTTTGTTGGATTAATATATTTCAATCCAGCAATACTCTTGAAATCTTTATCATTATCTGAAAGTAACGTTAAATTATAAACTATTGTAGTGGCAGCAATGATGGCATCAAGAAGTTTTATACTTCGTTCTTTTCGTATTTTGATAGTACGTTCAATGACCTCTTCACTTAAATCAAGTTCCACAATTTCTTGAAGAAATGCCCTCACATCATTAAGTTTACCTCCTTTCAATTCCTTCCAAGATAATAGCTCAATTCTGTTAATTACCGAAATATGTTGCTCTGTAATGGCAAGATTTGCCAGTAATGTCAAAGCATTTTGTGGTAAAACTCCATCAAATAGTTTAGAAATTATATTGGTATCAATCAGATAGGTCGTTCCCATTCGTTACGAATACTTTTTATATGTTTTTCTAATGAGTCTTTCTCATTTTGTGGTGAATTTGCCCAAATCCCGATGTATTTAGAAAGCTTTTCTTGGACTTTTGGCGTATCAATTTCCTCCAAAATAGTAACCACTACTTTGGCGTGTTTGGGTAATTGTTTGGGTTCTTCCCAAAATATTTGCCCGTTTTCAAGAACTCCTGTGAATGATTGTAACATTGTTTTTCATTTTTAGTAATGCAAAAATACCCTTTTTAGAATAATTACTACGAACTAATTACATTAAATGAAGGGCTTTTGGCATTTTATGGATTTTAGCGATTATTTTGCAGGAGTATTTCATAATCATCATTAAACAAAAATTATATGAAAAAATTATTTACTTTCTTACTACTTTTATTATCGTTCTCTATCTTTTCTCAAAGCTATTCTGTGATAGAAAAGACTGCATACAGCATTAACGGATTACGAGATTTTTCATTTGACGAAAAGGGTAATCTTTGGATTAATGATTCAAAGTCAATCAGTCAATATTCAGCATTGACTCCTACTATCACGTCAAGAAAGTTATTATTTTCCTTTCCAACAAACATAGATGATGACCTATTTCTAAATGTGAAATCAAATAAGGATGTACTATTTTTTGCAAAGGGATTTGGCAATTTTTTGTACAAAAATAATCTTGGCACAACCGAGAGTACCACATTGATAACATTCCCCGTGAATAATACAATTCCAAACTATTATAGAATTGATTCGCTCAATAAAGAAATAAGCATTTTGAGTAATCCAGTTGGTGGGGAATCCACAACATTAACGTTAGATGTGTATGATTTTAGTGGGAAAATCGTCAGAAATCCATTTAGTAAAAAACAAATGTATGGAATGACTGCCACTAATGATGGAACTGGTAACTATTATTTACTTCAAGAGAATGGCTCGTACAAGTACAGAATGGATGTTTATGATAAAACATTTAAGTTACTCAGTGGTTTTGACTTAGATTTATCAACGTCCAATAATTATCCGATTGGTACGCTCACGGATGCTCAGGGAGTTATTCACATGGCAGTTATCAATACTTCCAAAGATGCAACGAACGGTATCGGAATTTATGCTTTTGATAACAAAGGTAAGACGTTAGCTTCTCTGATAAACATTAATAAGTACGCTGATCCATTTGTTAAACCAACTTCTTATTTATTACAATCGTATGGAGGAAGTATGTACATTGGTGATAAAGTAAACAATCAAATTATTAGAGTAGATTACGCAAGTAGTAACTTAAAAACTACTAATCTCATTGCTGCCGATATTATCAAATCAACATCTGATGGAAACTTTCAATTAATGCCGTCCTCAAACTCTACTGCTAAGTTTAACTATTCGCTTGTAAATGGTGATGCCGTAAATGTTGATGTGAATGGTATAGTAAAAATATTGAAAATAGGCACTGCAAAGATTAAGATTAGTCAAATAGAAACTGGTGGATTTGCAGCCGCTGAAAAAACGATCAACATTACGATTAATCCACCCACCATTAAACAAGCCCGCCAAACCCCAATCGCCCAAACCGCTACGGTTTATGGACGAATAACCGCCAATAATCAGTTTGGGACTACGGTCTTTTTGCAAGATGCTACGGCGGGGATTGCGGTGTTTAGTGATACCCTTTCCAAGTCGGTGCAAGTGGGAGATTCGGTTTCGGTAACGGGTACTACGGCTCTGTTCAATGGGCTTTTTCAACTTTCGGGAAAAGTGAGTTTTCAAAAATTTGCGGGGGCTGCAAAAGTGATTACTCCTTTGCCCATCAAATTGTCAGAAATGAGATTGTATGAGTCTCAATTGGTCAGTATCAAAGACTTAGAATTAGTTGATAAGAAATTTGTGTTCGTTCCCAATACCAATTATGCCGTAAGTCAATTCGTAAAAGGGAGTTCAACTACGGTAAAAGATACTACTTTTTCGGGCGAAATTCGGATTGTTACTACTACTAATCTCATCGGTAGAACGAAGCCCCAAAGTGTTGCCAACGTAACAGGAATTATTAGTCAATTTAATGGTTTGTATCAATTTCAACCTCGCTCGCAGGAGGATATGCCCACCACGCAAGCCGCCACTCGCACCACGCAAGGTGTAGCTTATGACAAGACTTTTGATCTGGTGGCTTGGAATACTAATTGGCTCGGCAACAAGAGTAATGGACCAACCAACGAACCTCTGCAACAAGCTAATTTCAAACGAGTTTTGGATTCGCTTCAAGCGGATATTTTTGTGTTTGAGGAGGTTGCTAATCAACAGTTTTACCGTGATTTTGTGGCTCAATACACCAATTATAAAGGTTTTTGCTCGTCCACTTATTCATTAGTTGGAGCAGCAGACGATGCTCAAAGGGTTTGTTTTCTTTATAAAAAAGGAGTCGTAGATTCGGTTTCTGCAAGACCTTTATTGAAAAATGCGACCCCACTTCCCAATTATCCCTCTGACCCCGCTCGTTTTTGGGCAAGTGGTCGCTTACCTTTTATTTTTACGGCAGATGTGAATATTGACGGCGTAAAAAAGCGGGTAAATATCGTGGGTCTTCATGCCCGAGCTAATACCTCGGCAAGCACTAATACCTTGGCAGAAAGGGAGTTACAATATCGTCAGCGACGTTACGATGTGGAGGTTTTGAAGGATAGTTTGGATAAATTTTATCCCTACGATAATCTTTTTATCGTAGGTGATTATAACGATGATGTTGATGAAACGGTTTCAGTGATTACTTCCACAACGGAATCTTCCTATAAAAAATACGTGGATGATACCAAGAATTACCAAGTAATCACTAAGGCGTTAAGTGATAATGGTTATCGGACTTATTTATCGCAAAACAATGTTATCGACCACATTATGGTCTCGAATGAATTGACGAATACTTACCTCCAAAATTCGGTAAATGTCGAGTTGCCGTTTATGTATCTCGCCAATTATACCACTACTACTTCCGACCATATTCCTGTGTTGGCAAGATTCCAATTTATTATTAATGCCCCAAGTGAAATGATGGCTAATGTTATTGATTATCAAGGAATTAATCTCACTTGGAAAGATAATACTTCGGACGAAAAAGGCTTTGAATTAGAGCGTTCAGTGGATAATAAAATCTTTGTAAAAATCTCGGACGTGGTGGCAAATACAACTGCTTTCTCGGATAAAAAATTAGAAGCTAACAAGAAATATTATTACCGTGTAAGAGCCATCACGAGTGAGGGAACCAGTAAATACGCTACCGCCGAAGCAACAACTGCCGTAATTTTGGGCGAAGAACCAGACACACAAACCTTCTTCAAAATTTCTCCAAATCCAAGCAACGGTGTAGTCAATATCACCTTGAACGACCCAACGCTCAACAATGCTATTTTGAACGTTTCGTTAATGACGATAGACGGTAAAATCATTACCCAAACCGAAGGGAAATTGGCTGAAATTAATACAGAAATCAACACAACATTGCCCAAAAGAGCCACGGGGACGTATTTATTGCGTTTGGAGGTGAAGGATAAAGTTGGCGTTTTGAAGGTGGTGAAGGAGTAGAGTTTGTTTATGTAGCACGGGAATCTTTCCCGTGTTTTTTGTAATTTTGCTCCCATGGCAATCATTGGCACAGACATACAGCAAGCAAAAGAATTTTTATTAAAATCAGAAGTCGTTGGTATTCCCACCGAGACGGTCTATGGATTGGCGGGTAATGCCTTTGATATTGAGGCAGTTAGTAAGATTTTTGAAGTAAAAAATCGCCCTACCTTCGACCCTCTTATCGTGCATACCAACAGTATCGAAAGGCTCACAGAGTTTGTGAATTACATTCCTGAAAAGGCTAAATTGTTGGCTCAAAAGTTTATGCCCGGTCCGCTGACGATGCTTTTGCCCAAACATTCATCCATCCCAGATTTAGTAACTTCGGGGCTTGACACGGTGGCAGTCAGAATTCCGAATCATCCCCTTACATTGGCACTTTTGGCACAATTAGATTTCCCTTTAGCCGCCCCAAGTGCCAATCCGTTTGGGTATATTTCGCCTACCTCTGCTCAACACGTGGCGAACCAACTGGGCGATAAAATTCCCTATATTTTAGACGGTGGCGAATGTCAGGTCGGTATAGAATCGACCATTGTGGGTTTTGAAAATGAGGAAGTTATCGTGTATCGTAAAGGAGGTTTAGCCATCGAAGAAATCGAAAAAGTGGTGGGTAAAGTTCAAGTAATTAGCCACTCATCTTCCAATCCGAAAGCCCCAGGAATGTTGAAAAGTCATTATGCTCCAAGAAAAAAAATGTTTATTTTGGATAATAACAATTTAAAAAACGAAATCCAAAAAGATAGAATTGGCTATATAGCTTTTCAAAAATATAATGTTACTTTACCCCAGAATAATCAATTAATTCTTTCAGAATCAGGTAATTACAGAGAAGCCGCCAAAAACCTTTTTGCCCATATGAGAGCTTTGGATGCGATGGATATTGATATAATTTATGTAGAATTATTACCCGAACAAGATTTAGGAATTGCTGTTAATGATAGATTGAGACGGGCTGCTGCGAAGTAAATTCTCGAAGTACCACTTCGAGTTACATTATAGAAACTTCACTTCAATCCGTCTATTCAACCCTCGATTTTCATCAGAATTATTGGGTAAAAATGGACGAGTTTTCCCATAGCCTTCCGATTTGATTTTTAGGGGATTAACGCCTTTCAAAACCAAATAATCCAAGACTGATTTGGCTCTTTTTTGTGAGAGAATTAAGTTATCTGTGTCTTTCCCTACATCATCGGTATGTCCTGAAATCTCAATCGGTAATATTGGATTTGCTTTCAAAAGGGCTACTAATTTGTCCAATTCAACGGTAGATTCTGGTTTTAAATCCCACTTGGCGGTATCAAAAAAGATATTATTCAGAATCTCCTTTGCCTCTTTTTTGATGGGTTCGAGGGGAATATCTAAGATTTTATCCGAGCCAATTTTATCCGTAAAATCAAAATTTAAACTCTTGAAAAAATAGCCTTTTCTACTCACAAATACGCCATAAGTTCCCCCGCCCGTGAGGACAGAGGTGTACGTTCCTGTTTGGGCATCTGAACTGGTTTTACCTAATATCTCATTGTTTTTCAAGGCAATCAGTTCAATATCGGCTTGTAGTTTTTGCTTGGTTTGGGCATCATAAACGGTACCTTTCAGAAAGGATGTTGCTTTAAATTTTGCCTGTAAACTTTCGGGAACGTCAATTGCTACGATTTTAGCACGGCGGTATTTATCATCCTGACTTCTTTCCAAAGAATAATACGCTTTCTTGCCATCAGAAGCGATAAATAAGCCTACTTGGTCTTCAAAAGTGTTCAGCGGATAGCCCAAATTTTCGGGTTCTTTCCACTTATTACCTTGATTTTCAGTAAAATACAAATCCAGTCCGCCCATTCCAATGTGTCCTTCCGAAGAAAAGAAAAGTGTTTTTCCGTTGGCATGAATAAAGGGTGAAAGGTCGTCTTCGGGCGTATTTACGGGCTTTCCTAAGTTGGCAGCTTTGCCCCAAGCGTTGGTAGAATCCAGTTTACTGACCCAAATATCACGTTGTCCCAAACTCCCTTTTCTATCCGAAACAAAATATAAAGTACGTCCATCGGCAGAAAGTGAAGGCTGCGAATCCCATTCAGGTGAGTTGATATTTATGCCTAAATTTTGGGGCGAAGTCCAAAGGTCGCCTTGTTTGTAAGAAATGTATAAATCACAACTGCCGATGCTTTTTCTTCCTCCGCAGGAAGTGAAAACCAAGGTGCGTCCATCGGCAGAAATGCTGGCTGTACCTTCGTTTTCTGGCGTATTTATTTTATCTGAAATAGAAATTGGTGCTGACCACGTAGAGTCTTTAAAGGTAGTCTGGTACAGGTTTTCTTCACCGTCTTGATTGCCCGTAAAAATCAACGTTTCACGGTCGGCAGTGAGGACAGGAAAATATTGAGAATTAAATTTATTGACGTTTTTGGGAAGCTCTAAAGGATTGATAATTAAAGGTTTATTTATTTCTGCTAAAGCAAATTTACAACTTTCAATTCTGGCGATGTAGCGTTTTTGTTTCGATGGGGTAACTGCTTGTAAACCTTTTTCCAAAAATACTAAAGCCAATTTATATTCCCCTTTTTTGAGGTGTAATTGACCCGCTTGTTGAGCCGCAATTTCGGTTACAGCAGTTTTTTCTTGGGCATTTACCGCCTTTTCGTAATTCAAAATAGCATTCCCAAACTGTCGATTTTGTTCATATAATCGTCCCAATTGAAAATAGGGTTCGGCAAAGAGTTTATCTTTCTCAGTGGCTTCTTCAAATTCAGAAAAAGCCAGTTCAATATTACGGTTTTTGAGGGCTTCCATGCCTTTCTCATAAGCAGAAATGGCTTTTTTGTTATTGGAAGACAGGGGAATTTGGCAATAAGTTTTGGGCAATAAAAAGGCAAAAATTAGTAGGCTAAAAATGGTTTTCATAGTTCTTTTGGGATTGTTATTGAACTCTGAATTAACGAGATTTGGGGGTTTGTATTGTGAATCCTACGGTATCGCCATAAACTTATGCACTTGCAAAGAAATCCGCCATTTTGGATGGCTTTTAATATATTCAATTATTTCGGGTAACATAACTTCTGACCTACTCCATTCTGGTTGGAGATACAGCATACAACCATCTGAGACCAGTTCTGCAAAACTCTCCGCCCATTCAAAATCTGACTGATTATAGACAATCACCTTTAATTCATGGGCTTTCTGATATATTTCTGGGTTGGGTTTCTTGAATTTTTTGGGTGAAAAACATATCCAATCCCATTCCCCCGAAACGTGTTTGCATACGCCCGAGGTTTCAATATTCGTCTCAAATCCCGCTTCGTGGAGGGCAGCCGTCAATATGTCCAAATTGTGCATCAAAGGCTCTCCGCCCGTGATAACTGCCAAACGTCCTGAATGTTGCGAAGCCTCCGTAACTATCTGATTGATAGAGAGTTTGGGGTGGGCGTTCATATCCCAAGACTCCTTGACATCACACCAATGGCAGCCCACATCACAACCGCCCAAACGAATAAAATAAGCGGCTCTTCCTTGATGAAAACCCTCTCCTTGAAGCGTATAAAAGGCTTCCATTGTTGGTAATTCGATGTTAGTAATTCGATGTTCGATTTTCGTTGTTTGGTCTTCGATATTTGCAGTTAGTAAAGTTGTCATTACTTTGTGTTTTAAAATACAAAATTAAGGCATTTGAGAACTAATTGTTTCGATTGAAAGAATTAGTTAGTATATTTATTGACCAAATACTACTATTGTCTCGAACATCGAACCCTAAACATCGAAAATGAAGCTATTTTTTATCCACGGATTTGCCGAAAATTTCACTATTTTTGACGAAATCAGGAAAACTATCACCGCAGGCGAACAAATTGCCCTGAATTTGGAAGAAGATTTTTCCGCTTGGCACAACGCTCCCGAAGATATGGACGTGCAGAAATTGGCTTTGCATCTGATTCAGAAATACGAAATCACGGCTCAGGATTGTGTTATTGGACATTCAATGGGAGGATGGATTGCTTCATATATTAAGCAAAATGTGGGTTGTAAGGCTATTTTGTTGGCTTCATTGACCAATCAGGCAAAATTATTATCGCCTTTGTCAAACCTTACTTTACTCAAATATTTTGTTCGTTGGGGAATTACGCAAAGTTCAGTGATGGTTAATTATTTGAAAAATATGTATCATTTTTCAGCATCAAAACAATTGTATGATGACTTGATTGATGATTTAGCGGTAATGAATAAAAAGTGTTTATTCCAACAAATGCAAGTGCTTTTTGCTCAAGCTCCCCCGCTTACTATCACACCCGATTTACGAGTTCACGCTCGTAAAGACAATATCGTAAGATTTCCCGATGAAGTTTTTGTAGAAGTTCCAGGCGACCATTTTTCTTTGATTTTCCATCCAAAAGAAGTTTCGGAAGCAGTTTTGAAGGTTTTGCTTTGAATATTTATTTACTAACTTCATGAAATTAATCACCAATTAAGCAATTTTACATGAAAAAAAAATTACTTTTTGCCCTTGTCTTTATTAGTTTCTTCACTTCTTGCGATGAAAGAAAGACAGTAGAAACGCTAACACCCGCAGTGATTCTCCCAAGTAAAGCTGAACTGATTTCCCGCAAATGGTTTATTACCGAAATATATTACAACATCGATAGTAAAAAAACTATTATCGCTGGGGTGGGAGCGGCAACTAATTTGACGGCAACCATATCGACAAGTCCCAATAACTATTTCACGTTTAGTAAAGATGGTAAATTAGTAGTTTATACCGAAGATAAAAAAGGGGTGGGCAAAACGGAAAACGGAACTTGGAAATTCTTGAATAATGAAACCCAGGTACAACTCTTGTACGGGACTTATGATTATAAATTGGACATTACCAACCTGAGCGATAAAGTAGCCGAAGTAGTAACACCCAAAATAGTGATGGCAAATTTGGGTTCAGAAACTGATACCAACAAACAAATTGTATTGGGAGGAGCATTTGCAGGCTTGATTGATAATAATACGAAAGAAGTTAAATTTGGAATGAAATTTGGGGTAAAATAATCGTTTCAAGACTTTTTGGACAGCTATTTTCTGAGAAAATTAGCTGTTTTTTATGCCTCCAAAATGAAAATCATACTAAATTTATTTCTTGATTGCTCGTTTGACTTAGCCAATCAACCTTATAGGTTTCAAAAATCTACAAGGTTCATGTACTGAATTTTTAAATTAATGTCAATGAAACTTTCTTGATTTTCAGTCGGTTATATTTTTATGGAAACAAAAACTACTATTGAACAACCCATTACATCAAAACTTCAAAATCCCGTTTTCGTGTGGGCATTGTTAGCCCTGTTAGCGGTTATTTGGGGAAGTTCTTTTATCTTAGTCAAAAAAAGTTTGGGTGTTTTTGACCCTTCACAAGTGGGTTCTTTACGTATTGCAGCGGCTTTTTGTTTTTTTTTACCTTTCTTTTTGGCAAATCTCAAAAAAATTCCATTGCCCAAATTACCCGTTTTTTTCTTGGTTGGGTGTTTGGGTAATTTGATTCCCGCTTATCTTTTTTCATTGGCAGGGTCAAAATTAGATAGTGGCGTTTCGGGTGCTTTGAACTCTACTACGCCCTTGTTTACGCTCATTGTGGGAGGACTTTTCTTTAGTAATGCCATTACTTCACGCCAAACAATGGGTATTATTTTGGGCTTTGTGGGAGCATTGGTTTTAATATTGGCAGGAGCAAATGGATTTCATATCAATGGTTATGCTTTTTACGTGGTACTGGCAACGGTGATGTACGGTTTCAACTTGAATATTACTAAAAAATACCTCACAGGGCTTGATTTGACCCCTTTTTTGATTACGGCAACTATATTCATGACTATCGGTCCCATAGCCATTGCGGTGTTATTTAGTGGTGATTTTATTGAAAAAGTACAACAACCCGAAGCCTTACAACCGCTAATATTCTCCATACTTTTGGGCGTTTTAGGTTCGGCGGTGGCAATGGTACTTTTCAATCGTTTAATACAAATAACCAGTGCTGTGTTGGCAAGTTCCGTAACGTATCTCATTCCAATCGTAGCCATCTTTTGGGGAATATTAGACGGAGAAGCAATACAAATTCAGCACTTTATTGGTATGGGAATCATCTTGATTGGTGTATATTTGGTGAATAAATCATAGCTAACAATGCTCAAAGCCATAGTAAATAATCAAACCTTTGATATTCAGGAAGAAAAGTCAGAGGTAATGGTCAATAATCAACCTTTCAATTGGGATATGGTTGAAATTAGAGATGGTGTTTTCAGTATTCTATATAAAAATCGTTCGTTCAATGCGGAGGTTTTGGAGGCGGATTATCAGGCAAAATCGTTTCTGATTAAGATTAATAAAAATAAATATACGGTTTCGGCAAAAGACCGTTTTGATATTCTTCTTGACCAATTGGGTATGAGTAACACCAATGTTAGTAAGGTAAATGACCTGAAAGCACCCATGCCTGGACTGATTGTGGACATAAAAGTGCAAGTCGGGGATACCGTAAAGAAAGGTGACATCATTTTGATTTTGGAAGCCATGAAAATGGAAAACGTTTTGAAATCGGTAGGAGATGGAAAAGTAAAAGCTATCAAAATTGCTTCCAAACAAAATGTAGAAAAAAATCAAGTTTTGATTGAATTTGAATAAAAGAATATTGAGTAATGTAAAATGTTAATTATAGCAAAAAGGAGCTAATCAAAGAATATTTGGTTAGCTCCTTTCATTTTATTATTTTTCAACCTCGTTTGGTATTAATCATCTTCATATTGCTATCATATTGGTATGTTTATTGATTTATTAACCTAAAAATCTATTATTCATTATTAATAAATCTTCAAAGTTTGTCGTATTTTTGAATAATTAACACTAACATATACTAACTATGAAAATTTGGCTTGTCATCATTATTTTACTTTTTTGCAATATATCATACGCCCAAGATTATCCCATCAACCAGTATATAAAGGATTTGGCTACTGATGACCAGGAGCAATCTTTTCGGTTAAATAATGCTTATACCGAATTTCGTAAATACGATAGCAATACTCAAATAAAGCTAATGGGTATTATTGAGAACAGCGTTAAACAGGAAAAATCTGAATTTTTACAAGTGAGATTTAGTTTTTTCAAAATGTTTGTCCTCCGTTTTTTCACGGATGAAACTCATACGCAAGCCATAAAAGCCGAGTTTCGCCAAAGCCTTGCGATGGCAAAAGATTTTAAAAATGAAATGTTGCTGGCAGATGGATGTTATTGGTACGCCATATTTTTGAACGACCGCCAGCAAGTAGCTGAATCATTGTTTCATAGTCTTAAATCAATTGAAATTGTAGAAAAACTCGGTTCAGAAAAATTTTACGGGGTAAGCCACCGCTATAATGTACTTGGCGAACTTTTATACCATACCCGTGAATACGAAAAAAGTATTGAGTATTCCAAAAAAGCACTTAACCATAAATTGAATGATTCCAAAAATTCTCAGCGGATATCTACGCTGAATACCATTGGTTTAGCTTATCAAAAACTCCACCAAGCTGATTCTGCCATTTTGTATTTTGATAAATCAGCAAAATTGGCTTATAGTCAGAAGAGCGAAATTTGGGTTACTATTCCAAATGCGAATAAGGCTCAAACATGGTTTGCACAAAAAAAATATACACAAGCGTTTCCTCTTTTTGAAGCCGATTACAATGCCAGCATAAAAGTGGGTGATTATCCCAATGCCGCTAACAACCTGCAATGGATGGCTAAAATTTACTTGGTACAAAATAGAACGCACGATGCCTTGAAAAAGGCAAGGCAGGCATTGCAAATTTTGCGAGCATACCCAAACGGTGGTGCAATTGCCAACACCTACCAAACACTATCGGCTATTTACGAGCAACAAAATAAAATTGACAGTAGCGACCGTTATTCACTTTTGTATGATAATATTCACGACAGTACAGAAGCTGCAGTGGCAATGAGCCGTAGCGAAATTGTACAGCTAAGACTGGATGATGAACGTAATAAAAGTAAAATTGAATTGCTCCAAAAAGACCAACAGGCTGAAAAAATAAACCGCAACATATTGGTAGGGTTTGTTTTATCAGTATCACTAATGGTCTATTTATTATACAAACGCCAGTATGAAAAACAGGAGAAAGAGCAACAACTGAAAGAAGCGGAACTGAAGGCAGCTAACAAACAGATGCAATTGTTTACTAAAACTATTGCAGAAAACTTGCAACTTATAGATAATCTTCAACAACAAATAGAGCAGCACAACCTTGACCCCGCCGTGAAACAAAACTTAGAAATGTTGAAACAAAAAACCATTCTAACCGAAGAAGACTGGGAAGTGTTTCAACATATATTCGAGAAAATATATGTGGGCTTTTTTGAAAGATTAAGAAAAATTAATCCAAGTATTACTTCGGCAGAATTACGATTTGCTTCTATCATAAGGTTACAGATGAATAATAAGCAAGCAGGAGCTATGTTGGGCATATCGCCCGATAGTGCCAGAAAAACCAGATTGCGTTTGCGTCAACGCTTAAACATTGCTGAAGAATCAAATGTGGAGCGGGTTATCCAATCACTCTAAATCAATCATCCATCATTTCTAAACAATTCATCTGCATTTTAAGCCCATCTTGTAGATAAGAACTCCTGTATTAGATTCAGGGGTATATTGTCCCATTTTTGTCCCGCTAAAAATTAGTTTACCCTTCGGCTTAGTAATATTTTTGTATCTAAACTAATTTTATGTAAAAACAATATCTAAAAACCTTGTACATCTGAAATCATCTTGCTAATCTAATATTTATAGAATTATTTGTGAGGTACAGTTAGGTTCAATTAATGGCATTTCCACTTTTGGGTGCAAAATTTTCATAACTATTTTTTCAAAAATTGACAAAACAGGTAAAAATACCCTTGTGTCGGGTTTGAAATAATTGAAACTTTGTGATTCATAAATTGACCTATTTGAACAATCATAGTGATGGCAGAACTATTCATAACTAAAATCCGTAAAAATTTTCTCATAAACTCACTAAACTACTTAAAGTAATTGAGTGCAATAAGAACCCATAAATAAATAAGCAATGAAAAAAAACTACTCATCCATTTTCGGATTTGGTATCATTCGTATTCATTCAGATACGCCAAATTTAAGAGCAAATTTTTGCATCCTTTCCTGTTTCCTCTTGACTTCTATTTCTAATTATGCTTTTTGCCAAAAACTCAGTCCCGAGGTTATTTCTTCGGCAGGGGATGTCAGCAAAACGACTTCTGTATCTTTGGAATGGACTCTGGGGGAAACAGTCATTGAGAGTTCAAAAACTGTGAATAAACATTATACCCAAGGGTTTCACCAGACTTATTTAAAAGTATCTCTTGCTAACAAGGAAAGTTTGGCTTCGGACTATGATATGACAGTTTTTCCCAATCCTGTTGAGGCAACGTTGGAAATAAAAATATCAAATGAAAACTTACCACAGGACAATATCGGTAAAGTAGATTTATTTTTAATTGATATTCGAGGACAACAAATTTTGGTTCAAAAAGTGAATGAAAAATCTGGGAGTACATTTTTGGATATGACGGCTTTACCATCGGGTACTTATTTTCTAAAAGCACAAAAAGAAAACGGTCTCCTTCTAAAATCTTTCAAAATAGTTAAAATTAGATAAAACCCTTCATCCAAAAAACTTACAATTTACCTTTTTAATTTAAAAGTATTTTAACACGTACATATCATGAAAAAAGCATTACTAATTCTTCTGTTTACCATTACTTCTATCATTTGCTCATGGGCTCAAAGTAGCCCTCGTGGCATGAAATACCAAGCCGTTGCCCGTGATATGAATGGCGAAATATTGGCGAATTCAAAAATTGAATTACGCATCAGCCTTCATAGTACTTCAAGTTTAATAAATGACACACATTATAGTGAAATACATAGTATCACTACAAGCGATTTAGGTTTATTTTCCATTGCGGTAGGTAACGGAATAAAAGAAAGTGGCAATTTTGAATCTATACCTTGGAGTACTTTGAATATTTGGATGGAAATCCAAATTAAGTCAAAAGGTGAAACTAAGTTTACTTCAATAAGTAATAGCCAGTTGCTTGCCGTACCTTATGCATTTCACGCAATCACCGCTTCCAAACTTTCCGATAATAGTGTAAGAACAGATGCTGTAAATGCTCCCACACCAGGAGTACCAGCTAACGTATGGTCACTTCAGGGAAATTATAATTCCGATCCCCAAAAAGACCGATTAGGAACTACTGATTTCGTAGATTTGGTGGTAATTACCAATAATTTGGAGAGGTTACGTGTTTTGGCTAATGGTAACATCACTATGAAGAGAAGCTTAGCCATTGGTGCAAATATTACAGTGGATTCTTCGGCATATTTTAACAAAGTTAGTGGACGGACTATAAACTATGGACCATTCACGGTTGATAGATTAAGTCCAACGTTGCTTTCGGGTACTTTAACGGTAGATAAAGCAACCGACCTAAATACATCCTTAAATGTTGATGGACCAACGGATTTGAATAGCCGCCTTTTTGTGAATAATGCAAGCCCCACAAAGCTTACAGGGACATTAAGAGTGGATGGCATTACTGACCTGAATGCTGCTTTTAATGTAAACAACGCCAGCCCAACGGTATTGACGGGACTTTTAACAGTTAAACAAAATGCCTTATTTAATCAACAAGTTTTGCTTGATAATGCTGCACTTCAATCGACCAGTACAACCACTGGTGGCTTGGTTGTGAACGGTGGTTTTGGTTTGGGGGGTAACTTAAATGTAGGCGGTATTTCAAAATTTGGTGGACCAGTTGCCTTTGCCGCCGCCGTAAATATTACCGATGAAACGGATGCCTCAAGTCCAATAACGGGTGCCTTGATAGTGAGCGGCGGAGTGGGTATTGCCAAAAAACTATATGTGGGTGGTGGAGTATCGTTGGGTAGTACTTTGGGAGTAACTGGAATTACGAGTATGTTCAATACTACACAAAGCACTGCTACAAACAATGGTGCTTTGATAATTAGTGGTGGTGTTGGCATTGCCAAAAACTTGAATGTTGGGGGGACTTTTACCGTTAGTACCAGTGCTGATTATATTGCTAATTTTATCAATACAACTAATGCCAATGGTATATCCATACAAGTTGCCAACGGTGAACCAAATAATTCAAATAATTTTATTACGTTCCGAAATGGCTCAGGCAATGTAGTTGGTAGAATTGAAGGCGAAACCTTGGATCAACTTCGTGACAGCGATGATTATAAATTTGACAGAAGGGGATTGGTTTATGATGTGGCTTCTGGAGCCTTGAATTTGGGGCTTGCCACTTATGATTTGGCATCTGCCATCATTGACCAAATTTCATCCGCTGCTTCTGTAAATGCTTGTGCGGGATTGGGTGTTGTGGCTTGCCCACCCATTGCTTCGCTTATTGCAGGTTCAGCCAGTAAGGTGATATTAGCCGTAATAGTAGAAGCCTTAACAATAGCTGAAGTAGCAGTAGCGGCAGTAAATTTAACGGAGTGGACAAATAACAAAGAAGGCAGTGTTGGCGTGACCTATCAGTCAGGTTCTGGTGATTATGCTGAATATTTGATGAAACAATCTCCTACCGAAAAAATATTTGCCAGTGAAATTGTGGGTGTAAAAGGCGGAAAAATCAGTAAAAACGTTGAAGGTGCCGAGAAACTGATGGTGGTTTCTTTCAAACCGATTGTATTAGGAAATACGCCAAATGATGCCGCCTTACCTAATTATGAGAAAGTAGCATTTATGGGTCAGGTTCCCGTGAGAGTATTTGGAAAAGTAAATTTAGGCGATTATATCATTCCAAATGGAGCCAACAACGGGGTAGGTGTTGCCGTTGCTCCCGATAAAATTAAACACAGTGATGTGAAAAATATTGTGGGTATTGCATGGTCCACCGCAGAGAATCCTTTGGCTATTAGTAACGTAAATGTAGCTATTGGCTTGAATGTAAATGACAACCAAAAATTGGTTGAAAATCAACAAACTGAAATTAACGATTTGAAATCTGAAATTGCAAAAATTAATGCAAAATTGGATCAAATAATCAATGGAAATACGCTTACGAATATTCCTACTGTACCAAACGCCCGATACGTGCCTACGGGGAAAAATGCTGCTCAACTTGTCACGGATGATAATTCTGTTGCTACCTCTTCGGTTATACAACCCATAAAAATTGGACCAAATCAAATTGTATATTATCAGGTAACAAAAGAAGATTTTATCAGAGGCTTCGATTTTGTTCAACAAAATATGAAAAACAGTAAGGAGGCAGACAAATACGAGAAATTCTGGGTTCATTATAATGCTGATCCTGAGTTCAAGGATAAAATAATGAACAGAATCATAACTAAATACAATGAGCAATTAGCGGCTCAAAAAGCTTTGGATGCAAAACTCAATAAGTAATGGAGGAAAATTGACGAGTGCTTTATGTAAGCACTTGTCAGAAAATTTTAATCCTAATTTTATTCAAATAAAATTTCAACTTATGGAAAGCATAAAAAAGTTTAAAGCTGTTGTGAACATTAGCTTTATTTTAGTCTTAGGGTCATGTTTGCTCTTATATTCATCAAACATAAATGCTCAGAATACAACGGTATTATCGGGCAATAGTAATTATTCTCAATTAAGTAGCCCGCAGGGTGGCTTGCGTTATGAAAGAGGTTTTTATTTAATTACCCCAAAAGAACTGAAAGCCAACGGATTGACCAATGGAATGGTCATTAATTCAATCGGATTTACCCAAGGAGTTGCCCAAAATAATCCAACCAAAGGTGCCTTTAAGGTTTACTTACAAAATTCTACGGATGTAGTTAGTAGAGTTGATACTTCATGGATTACCGTAACTACTTTTGGTAATTCGTATTCGATTCCTTCGGGTATGTATGCGGGTAATTATGAGTGGCAAGTAAGGGCTATTTGTGGAACCAATTCACCCTTTTCAACAATTGCTACTTTCGCAAATGATAATTTAGGACCTTGCATTTTACCCTCTAATATTTCAACAACCAATATTACGAGTACCAGTGCAACTTTCACTTGGGAAGCACCCACTTCTACTGTAACAAATTATTTAGTAGAATATAAAAACCAAGATACAAATATCTGGCAAACCGCTACGGTAGCGGGTTTGAGTTATACACCAACCGATTTGGTGGCAAACAAAATCTACCAATGGCGAGTAAAAGCTGCTTGTGCATCAGTTAATTCGGAATATATTGCTACTTCATTTTCTACTAATAATACCAATGTCTGTAATAGCCCGACCACGCTTACCTTAGGAGCAATTGGCGGTACTACGGCAGTCCTAAATTGGGTGGCAACAACGGATGCCAGTTATTATACAGTACAATACCGAAGAGTTGGAACGGTCAATTGGTTGGCAGCCACAGTTTTCACAAATTCAGCAACGCTCAATAGTAGCTTAATGGCAGGCACAAAATATGAGTGGCAAGTACGTACTAGTTGTGCAGGAGGAGCGGGGGCTTTTATTGCGGGTCCCAGTTTTACAACCACCGGCACTTTGGTTTGTTATCCGCCCATCAATTTAACCATTAACTCACTCTCAGATTCATCAGGAACTTTTAAGTGGAATGCTGTGGAAGGGGCTACGGGCTATGAAATGCGTTACCGGCTCAAAGAAACTATCACGTGGGCTAATGCAACTGCTCCCATGACTTTAGTACATAATGATAGCTTGAAAATCCCTAACCAAGGCGGTGCTTATGATGTGCCTTTTGTGGGGGGTGGCCCTTTTAATTACACAGGAGAAGGCATTTATGTAGGTTGGGAATATTCAAATGCTACGGGAACATTATCCAGTTTTAATACCACGGTCAGTACCAATGCTAATACGGTAATTAAAAATGTCAGTGGGGGAGATTCGCTTCGATTTATATTAAGTTTTTCTGGCAAATCTAATTTGAGTACCACGGGATTACAAACACGGTTACAAAGTACAAGTTTAAGACCTGAAACCAGATTAGGCTCTACTTCTTTGAAGGATAGTGTGGTAATAGTGGCAGTGTATGCGTTGGGAAAAACCGCCCCCAATTTTCAATCGCCAACGCCAATTTCAGCTTTGATTTCTAATAAATCTAATGCGAACGCTACTTATCCTGTAACCTTAACGGTAAAAGACCAAAAGACAAATGCTGTTCGCTTTACGGAAACAAAAAATCTAACCGTTTCGGCAAAAGACTCAGGGATGGTGAGTTTTAGTAGTTGGTCACCTTCTTTATTGGAAAAAGATACCATTGCCATTTCCATCCCAACGCAAGCGGGTGAAAATGTGATTAATAATAACACAAAAGCATATTTGCAAACCGTAACGCAATCTTACATCGGTTATGATGATGGTTCAACGGCAATTGCTTCATCAGGTTTTGGTACGGGCTCTGGTTTACTACTGAATAAATATACCATGAAAGGTTGCGGAACGGTAATTGCTGCCAAGATATATTTGTCAGAATCCGCTAAAAATCGTGCTTTGTATGCGGTGGTTTTGAATAGTGCGGGGGCTATTGTGGCACAATCTCCCGCATTTACGCCCGATTCTTTATCAACGAATACTTACCAATCTTTTTATTTTGATACGCCCCCATCTTTTCAAAATGCCGACTTTTATATTGGTTTAGCACAAGCCTCCTCAACTATGGGTTATATGCCCGTGGGTACACAATGGGAAGATGCTAAAACCAGAGTGGGTGCTTATTACAGAGCAAATTTGGATGCTACGGGCTTAATAGATTACCCAAAGCAAGGCAGATTAATGATAAATGCCGAGGTCGTTCCTTCTGGTTTAGAACCCGCAATTAGTGGTAATTTGGTGCTTTGTTCAGGTGGTACTACGATACTTACCGCTGCCAGTGTCGAACAGCAATTTGCCAGTAAAGTTTTAGGTTTTAGTAGCCAAAACAACAATACAGGATTTAACGCTAAGCAACTTTTGGGTACACCAAATGTATTCCCAAATTACGGAGTAAGCACTAACGCATGGATTAGTAATACGCCAGACGGTCAACGAGAATACCTTGTTTTAGGTTATGCCAATGCACAAGCCATTAATTTTGTGGATATTTATGAAACGCTAAATACGGGTGCGGTTGATACCGTTTTTGTGAAAAACCCCACAACTTTGGCTTGGGATATGGTATTTAGTCGTACTGCCACGGCGGTAGTTCCTTCTCCAATTGCCAAGAAAACTCGTGTTAGTTTTCCCCTAACCGCCTACGCAGTTTCTGAAATTCGGATTGCGATAAACTCTCAAATTGTTGTGGGTTATAATTCCATTGATGCAGTAGCGATAGGTAAAATCACCACTCCCGATGCCACGTTTGCGAGTTATTTATGGTCGCCAGGTGGTGAGATTACCACGACTAAAACCGTAAGCACTTCTGGAACGTATAAATTGACAACCACGAATAGTCTGGGATGCCAATTATCGGAAACCGTAAAAGTGACAGATGCCTTAACAACACCCCCAACCATAACGGCGAGTGGATTAACTACTTTTTGTCAAGGAGATAGTGTATTGCTAACTTCAAGCCAAAATACGGGAAATGTTTGGAGTAATGGTGCTACTACCAAAAGTATCAGAGTGAAAACCGCTGGTTCTTATACCGTTTCATACAATGATGGTTCGGGTTGTGCTGTACTTACCTCTGCACCAACGGTTATAACGGTAAATCCGTTACCCGTATTAACCATTACAGGTACTTTAGGCATTTGTCCTGGTGGCACTACCACCTTAGATGCTGGGGCGGGATTTAGTAGTTATAAATGGTCAACCTCTGCCACTACTCGTACTATTGTTGTTAGTTCAGCTTCAACTTATAGCGTTAGTGTGACAAATGCCAATGGGTGTAAAGGAACAGCAAGTATAAGCACCACGGCATCTCCTTCACCCGTGCCAGTCATCACGGGGGCAACGGTTTTTTGTCAAGGTTCATCCACCACGTTAGATGCAGGGGCTGGATTTAGTGCCTATTCTTGGTCAAATGGTGCTATTACCAGAACAATAACTGTTAATACGGCAACTAATTTTTCAGTAACGGTAACGAATGCCAGTGGATGTTCTGGAAGTACCAGTATTAATACTTCTTATTACACCCCCCCAACCCCTTCTATTGCTGGAAAATCAGATATTTGCCCATCGGGTAGTACTACTTTAACCGCTAATAGTGGTTATGTAAGTTACAGTTGGTCAACTGGTGCTACCAGTCAATCAATTCCAGTAAATACAGCGGGAACTTATACCGTAACCGTAACTGATGCCAATGGTTGTTCAGCAAGTATCAACAAAGTAGTTGCACAGGCGGCAGCACCCGTACCCGTCATAACAGGTACCTTATCTTTTTGTGGGTCAAGTTCCACAGTATTAGAAGCGGGTTTAGGTTTTTCAAGTTATGCTTGGTCAAACGGTGCCAGTACCCATTCTATCATAGTTTCCACGGCAGGGACATTTAGTGTTACGGTAACTAATGTTAGCGGTTGTTCGGGTACAGCCAGCGTAACCACTACCACAACGGGTTCTGTACCTGCTTCACCGGGACCAATTACGGGAAATGATGGGGGTGTTTGTAATTCAACCAATAATGTTTATTCCATAGCGGCAGTACCAAATACGGCATTTTATGTTTGGTCGGTTCCTGTTGGTGCAACAATTGTGAGTGGTCAAGGCACTACTTCCATTACCGTTAATTATGGAAATACTTTTAGCTCGGGTGATATAGTTGTGGCAGCTTCAAATGCTTGCGGACAAAGCCCTTCTAATACTGCCAGAAAATTAACCATTATTGCTATTGCAGCTACTCCAGGGCAAATAGCGGGGCAATCAAGTGGCTTGTGCGGACAATCAAGTAAGGTATATTCAATTAGTGCGGTTAATGGGACAAATTCTTATTTATGGACGATTCCTGCGGGAGCAACTATCGTAAGCGGACAAGGTTCAACTTCCATTACGGTCAATTTTGCTAATAATTTTGGAACTGGAAACCTTTGCGTAAAAACCATTAACATCTGTGGGAATAGTGCTAATAATTGTCTCAACTTGCAAGGAATTCCGAGTGTACCTGCTGTAATTAATGGTCTGAAAAGCGTATGTGCAAAACAATCAAATGTGGTTTATAGCGTAACCCCCGTAATAGGAGCAACTACTTATACTTGGACCGTTACTAATCAAGCAAAAATACTTTCGGGTCAAGGGACGAATAGTATAACCGTACAATTTTCAAATAATGATAGTGAGATTAAGGTAACGGCAAATAATGGCTGTGGGTCGAGTGCCAGTCAAGCGATAATGGTAAGTGTTGGCTGTGTTACTGGTAGATTGGCTGCGGAGGAAGATTTTGAGAGTAGTGAAGTAAGTATTTTTCCAAACCCTTCGGATGATATTATAAACATAAAAATTGAAAATGGCTTTGGGAAATATAATTTTAAAGCGGTAAATATTTTAGGGCAAGTGATGTACGAAAATGATTTTATGTTGGAAGAAAACAAAATATCAGTAAACCTAAAACAACTTCCAAAAGGAGTTTATATCGGTAGAATTTCCAATGATAAGATTAACAAGGCTGTGAAATTTATACTAAAATAATTTAAAATTCTCTACAAAATCAAGAGAGGAGACCAATTCAATGGTCTCCTCTTTTGATTTTTTTCATTCCTGCGAAATTAAGGAGAAAGCCTCTCAATCTTCCAAGAACTATTTTCCTCCTGCGTATATGCAACTCGGTCGTGCAAGCGTGAGGGACGACCTTGCCAAAATTCTATATACGTTGGCACAAGCCGATACCCACCCCAATGCGGAGGACGTGGAATAAGAACTTCGCCAAATTTCTCAATCAAGTGCTTTTCACGTTCCTCCAAAATCTCACGATTTGAAATCACCATGCTTTGGTTGGAAGTCCAAGCCCCAATCTGACTTCCTCTCGGGCGACTTTGGAAATATTCGTCTGATTCTTCAGGAGACACTTTTTCAATCAATCCTTCAATCCTAACTTGTCGCTCTAACTCTGCCCAATAAAAGGTTATACAGCCGTTGGGATTCTCAACTAATTCCGTTCCTTTACGACTTAAATAATTAGTATAAAATTTAAAACCTTCGTCCAATCCCTTCAAAAGCACAATTCGGGCGGAAGGTTTTCCGTCTGATGATACCGTTGAAAGTAATAAAGCGTTAGGTTCAAGCAACTGACTGGCAATGGCTTCATCAAACCATTGTTGGAATTGTTCAATCGGTGATTGACTTACATCAACTACATCCAAACTGCCTTTGGTATAGTTTTCTCTGAGAGCGGCTATTTCTATTTGTGTCATTTTAGTACGAATTCTTTAACATTTTTGTAAAATCATCATCATATTTTTTTAGAGCCTTCAATAACTCTTGTAATTCTGTGTATTCGGGCGTACCTGTTTTGGCTGAAAATATCTCATCAGCACGGTCAGAGGCTTTTTCGTAATCAGATTCGTTTTTGATTTCTTGCATAGCACAAAAATACAAAAAGCCCACGGATTATTGTGGGCTTTTGTTAGGAGGAATTTTTATTGAATCAATTAGAATCTGTTTTTATTTTTTGAATAATCTCTTCTACTTTTTTGATTGATAAACCAAAAGCTTCTGAAATAAATTCTACGGTTGCTCCATTCTGAATCGAACCTCTAACAAAATCAAAGGTTACGCTCTCTCTTGTCTTTATTTGTATTTCTTCTAAGGCTGTCATGGCACAATTAGTTTGAGATATTTTTTAATTTCTTGATAATATCCTCCACTTTTTTAACAGGAATTTTCATGGCATCAGCAATAAAATTTGCATCTAAACCCTTTTCCCATAATCCTTTAACGAAGTTAAAAGTTACATTTTGTGTTATTTCTTCTACGGCTGTCATAGCTATATTATTTACAGTTGTTGAAACTTTGGTAAAGATAATGATTAACTCATTGGTTGTCAAGTCGGTGGTTGAATTTAGATAATAGATTATTGTTGTAATAAATTCGTTCTCGTGTGCAAGGTCTAAGACTCTAAGTTTTTCTATTAAAAATGACTCTAATTGTAAGAATTCCTTCTTTTTATCACGACTATGTTTTAACAACATAGCTGCCGTGCTGAGGAATGTATTTTTGAAATTAGCGATTTGATAATCTTCAAAATCATTGAGAGAAAACAGCAAATAATCAAACTCAGGCAAGAATCTTAGTAAATCTAACGAAGGATTACCGAAATAACTTCTCATCGAAACTTTCTTCCAAACTGTTTTTCCATGATGAATAATGATGGGAATTACGATTTTAGACTTCTTTTTCTGTTTTTGTTCCTCTTTCCAAATATTGGTCATATAGCGAAGTAATTGCCATTCTGGAAAATCCCCTTGATATGATTTATGTTCAAACAAAAGCGTAATCATGGCTTGTTCGCCTGCATATTCTACTTCATAAACCAAATCTGCCAAATGTTCTGACAATTCAGCATCCATAAAAGAGCCATTCATCAATTTCAATGAATCAAGATTGATTTTATCTCGAATATTAGCAGGAAAAACTTCCTCAATAAAACTTTGCATAACATCAACTCTTGAAAATGTTTCCTTGAAAAATTTATCGTGAGGGTTATTTATTTGGGGCATGGTTTTGTTTATTAAAATCCTAATTTTACGAGCCAGAAGTCTGTTCCCCCTCTTGATTTTTCTGATTTATCTCCTAAAATGTCAGAACTTGAACTTCCTGCAATTATAAATCCACCATCAGCGGTTGTAATGACTGATTTAACATTGTCATCATCACTACCACCAAAGGTTTTATCCCAAATTTTAGTAGGAATTCTTTCAACATTAGGAAATGGATTTTTTTGCCCTGAACAAATAGTGAAACTAATCATCCCAATCAAAAGCAAAACATAATTAATCCTCTTCATTTTCTGTATTTTAAAAGTGTAAATAATCGTAAAAATAGAAAAGGCTTCGCATAAATACGAAGCCTTTCATAAATATTCAAATATGTTTCTACAACACCTCAAAAACCCGCTCCATACTCACCGCAAAGCCAATTTTCTCTCTCAATTCTGAAATATGTACCCGCTCTTGCTCCATCGAATCACGATAACGAATGGTTACGGTATCGTCTTCCATTGTTTGATAATCTACCGCAACACAGAAGGGCGTACCAATCAAATCTTGACGAGTATAACGCCTTCCGATTGCTCCGCCATCATCGTAAGTCGCATTAAATGAGCGTTTTAGTGAATGATAAATATCTTGGGCTTTTTCCGCCAAACCATCTTTTTTCACCAAAGGCAAAATCGCTACCTTAATAGGAGCAACCGATGGGTGAAATTTCAAATACGTTCTTTGCTTCAAAGTTTCCCCTTCACCCGTAGTTTCTTCGGTATAAGCATTACACAAAATCGCTAAGAAAAGACGGTCTGCACCTACGGAAGTTTCCACTACATAAGGAATGTAATTTCCATAAGGCTTGCCATTTTCGTCTAAATCCGCATCAAAATATTGTTGCTTCTTTTTTGATAAAGTCTGGTGAGCCGTCAAATCAAAGGCAGTTCGTGAGTGAATTCCTTCCATTTCTTTGAAACCGAAAGGAAATTTATACTCAATATCCACCGCAGCATTGGCGTAATGAGCCAATTTTTCGTGGTCATGAAATTTTAGATTTTCAGCGGGTAAACCCAGGGCTTTGTGGAAGTTCAAACGGCTCTCTTTCCACTTATTATACCATTCCATTTCTGTGCCTGGGCGACAAAAAAATTGCATTTCCATTTGCTCAAATTCACGCATACGAAAGATGAAATTGCGAGCCACAATTTCATTACGGAAAGCCTTTCCAATTTGAGCAATACCAAAAGGGATTTTCATCCGTCCAGATTTCTGTACGTTCAGGAAATTAACGAAAATGCCCTGTGCTGTCTCTGGGCGAAGATAAATTAAGGAAGCATCTTCTGAAACCGCTCCTACTTGAGTAGAGAACATCAAGTTGAATTGACGAACTTCCGTCCAATTTGCCGTATTTGAAATTGGACATTTGATGCCTTCGTCCAAGATGATTTGGCGTAAACCCGTCATGTCGTCTGCCGTCATTGCCGCTGCCATCGCTTCCAATAATGCTTTGCCTTTTTCGGGCGTTCCTTCGGCTTCGTATTGTTCGGCTTTTGCTTCCAATAATTGGTCGGCACGGTAGCGTTTTTTAGAATCTTTATTGTCAATCATTGGGTCGTTGAACGAATCGATGTGTCCCGAAGCCTTCCACGTAAGCGGGTGCATAAAGATGGACGTATCAATGCCCACAACATTGTCGTTGAGCATCGTCATGGCTTTCCACCAAAGCGTTTTGAGGTTATTTTTGAGTTCAACGCCATTTTGACCGTAGTCATAAACGGCTTGAAGTCCATCATAAATTTCAGACGAAGGAAACACGAAGCCATATTCTTTGGCGTGCGAAATGATGTCTTTTAAACTTGAAGCGGTATCTTGTTGTTTTGGTTCTGCCATTTTTATCTTAGTTATGAGTGATTGGTTGTTACTAATCACTCACACAAAGTTATTGCTTTTGCTTGGGAAAAGGAAAACAAAGAATTACTGTTAATCAAAAAAGTACTATTTTTTAGAAATATAGTCCTAAATTATTTATATTTGTTGCATTAGTAGCCAACCACTTATTTATATCAATACGATACCTACCAAAGTTTTGTTAGTTTGTAAGATGGAATAAATGATTTCTACTATATTTTTCCACATAACAAAACAAAAACTACCATGAAAAAAATTACATTACTGCTTCTTATTTTAATTTCCTCAAAGAGCTTTGCTCAAAAAGTTGATCTTGACCGTTTCTATTTTGATGTAAAATATCAAAGTCTTCCCAAAGAAAATGTACCGCTTGAAAAAAGAACTTATGGGCTTCACGTAAAGACTGGCGGACCCGTAACCAATTACCTTTCAGAAACTGCCATTTATGACAAAATTAACCTTGTGGGTTGGAAGCGAGTAGAGGCTGCCCCAACCGTTGGGATTGACCTTGCCTTAGAAGATTTCGTTTACCGAGGTTCAGAAGCAAAATCAGAGACGATAAGCAATAAAGACAAAGACGGCAAGGTAACCTCTTATACCAATTATTGGGTTGAGGCACGATACGCTACTCGTGGATACGCCAAAATCTCAGGACCAGTTGCCGCTCCGAAAGAAGAACCCAAAAAAGAAGAGGCAAAACCCGTTAATAAATTTTTGGTGAATGCTGTAATCAACAAGCCCGCAGCCTCAACCGAAGACGCTCAATCAATGTCCTTTAATAGCGAAGTTTTATACGCCTCCGAAAAGAAAACAACGAGTAGTGGCGTAACAGAATTTAACAATAACAAAGATGCGATTTATAATCAAAAATTGAGGGAATTTGTAGATGGCTCAATAACCGACTATATAACCGAATCAATTATAGATACGGTTTTCCAGAAATTGCAACCAGAGAATTAGTTTGGATTTTGGATGCTAAAAACGATGAAGGGAAAACGCAAACGGAAGCAATTGAGGCAGTAAAGGAAATTTTCAAAGGAATGAAAGCCGATGAACCAACCGACCAAATTGCCACTAACGTTCAACCACTCATTGAATATTTTGAATCGTTGAAAACAAAATATGCTACTGACGATAAACCAGGGCGTAAAATGAGATATTCTGCCTATTATAATTTGGCAAAAATCTATCTTTTCTTAGACCAGCCAGATAAAGCCATCAAAGAAGGTGAAGCATTTGTTGCAAACGATTATGACCCCAAAGACGGCAAACGATTAATTGAAGAAGCCAATAAATTGAAAGAGTTATTTGCAGCTACAAAATTCACAAATCGTCATAATGCTTCTTTAAAATAAAACCACTCATAGACCTGATTAGGCTTTCATTTTCAGACGAAAATGAAAGCCTAATCAGGTCTTTTTCAATCAAAATAATTTATGAAAAAGAATATTTTGGTAGTCATTACACTACTTATATTTAGCGTTACTACTCAGGCACAGTTCCTGAAAAATATGGTGGCTGGGGGCAGCAATGAGAAATTTATTAGCCTCCGAGGTCCAGTTCAGCCGATTGAGGGTACTTATAAAAACAGTAAAACATTTTCGCTTAAATTAAATATTGACCCTTCTTTTGAAAGTTCAGTAAGTGCTAAAAAAATCCCGTATTCTCTCAGTGATTTATCAGAACCATTAAATATTTTTGGTTTAAAAAAGGTAGATAACGGCGATTTTAAGATTATTTACAACCTCAAAAGATACGAATTGGTTGAAGATGATTATGTAGAGAAGGACTACCAAAATGCCCCCGCTTATTACGTGGGTTTAGAGTCAAATTTAGAAATTCAAGATAAAGATGGAAAGGTTATTTACAAAAGATATTCAACTCCGAAAGTAAAAATGTTTGTAACTGACCCAGGTTATGGCTACGAAAGATTGGCTTACGGCATCGTTAGAGCCGATTTTAGAACATTGATTGACGAGTTTGAAACGTATTATTTATACAGTCCAAACATCAAATTAGAATATTTTGAGGTCAAGAAAAAGAAGAAGTCAAAATCAACTTTCAATGTGGAAGAGTTCAACCAATCAAGCCAAGTTTTTGCGGCTTTGATTGATGTGGACAGAGAAAATTGGGCGGGACTTTTTGGCGAAGTTGATAAATATTGGAAAACCTTAGTTGAATTTACTGACGAAGACGAAGACCTACAAAAAGACATCAGATTTACGTCAAATTACAACTTGGCTTGCACAGCTATCTTGATGGGCAAAATGGAAGAATTAGATGCAATTCTTCCCAAAGTAAAAGAAAATGAAAAAGGATTCTTAGGAGTTCGTACCAATTATGATGCTTTGGTAAGAACTAAAAAGAACATTGAAGAAGCCAAAAGCGAAGTTCAGCAAGTAGCTAAAATTCAACCAATTGAGGCTGAACCCATTATTGCAGAATATAGAAAAGGTAAAAATGCGTTTCACTTTTCTGAAATTGAAGGCGGAGAAGCCGTTGACCAAGACAACAATTCGTATAAAGATAATGTCCGTATCATGAGCGATTCGCCCGAATTGATTGATTTACGAACTACCAAAACCCGTAGTGGTTTAGGGCAATTGATGGACCAAATGGGGTCTGATAAAAGCACAGTTCGTATTTACATCGAAGGCGAAAAGAAACCCAAGAAAGCCAATTTAAAGAAGTTAGTATATGTGAAAGACAAAACGGGTAAAACCTATATCACGGGTAAAACTGGCGGAGGAGCAAGTTTATTGACATCCAGTACAAATATTGTGAATACCAAACGTTATGCTCTTTTTGAAGAAGTGAAAACGACCAAGAAATTAGCATTATATCAAGAGTTTTTCCCCCAAGACTCTTACGTTTTGAAACGCTCAACGGAAGAAGAATTTTTCTCTCCACCAGCATTTTTGGGCAGACGTAAAGCCCTAAGAGAATACTTTGCTGATTGCCCTGCAATGTTACCAAAAATTGACAAGGGAGAGTATGATTTCAACACCAAAGAGACATACTTAAAGATGTATAATGATTATGTTGAGGCAGATTGTGGTAAGTAAACTATTATTTTGATTTTAAAAAAGGCTACGAAATCACTTTCGTAGCCTTTTTTATATCCCATAATTCTATGTGTATAGAAATCGTTATCTTTGTGTATAAAATCAAAACATCATGAAAATAAACATTGATATAGATGATAATACTCTGAATGAAATTATTAGTTTTAAGCCTTCTATGTCTAAGAAAGAAATTGTAAATAATGCCCTTCAAGAGTATTTTATGCACATAAAACGAAAAGAACTCCTCAATTTTATTGATGAAGGAATTGAATGGGAAGGTAATTTAGATGAATGGAGAAGTAGATGAAAATTATACAAATAATTTACTAAAAACATGAGAACAAATATTGATATTAACGATGATTTGATGGCAAAAGCCATGAATGTTACGGGTTTAAAAACTAAGAAAGCTGTTATAGAAAAAGCTCTCCAAGAATTATACTATCAGAGTTTATTACAAGATTTAGATACATTAAGAGGTAAAGGTACATGGAGAGGAAATTTGGATAAAATGAGAACACAAGACGTGCAGGAACTATCATTTTGTTTGATACTTCCGTATGGATTGATTACTTAAATGCACGTCCAACGCCTAATGCACAGAAATTAGATGAATATCTCAAAAATAATTATAGAGTTTTTATTACTCCAACGATTATTCAAGAAATTTTACAAGGTATTTCAAATCAAAATCGTTTTGATAAAGTACAAGAAATACTCATTAACCAAAATATCTTATTGATGAAATCAGTTGATGCTGCCATAAAAGCCGCTCAATTATACAGTTCACTCAGACAAAAAGGCGTAACCATCCGCAAACCAAACGATTGTCTGATAGCGGTTTATGCTCTTAATTTCAACGTAGAAATCTGTCATAACGATTCAGATTTTGACCTGATTGCCCAGAATTCTTCGCTGAAAATTACTCATCCATAATGACTAAATTCCTAATCCTCCGCTTCTCATCCATTGGTGACATTGTACTGACTACGCCTGTAATTCGTTGTTTGAAGCAACAATATCCAGATGCCGAGGTGCATTATGTTACCAAGAAATCTTACCAATCCCTGTTAGTAAATAATCCGTATATTGATAAAGTGTTTACCTTAGAAAAAAGCCTGAGTGATTTAATAAGTCAATTAAAATCAGAACGTTACGATTATATTATTGATTTACATAACAATCTACGGACAACGATTTTGAAGTTAAGATTAGGCGTTAAATCTTATAGTTTTGATAAACTCAATTTTCAAAAATGGATATTGGTTAAATTTAAAAAGAACCTCATGCCTAATGTTCATATTGTGGACAGGTACATGAAAACGGTGGAATCTTTGGGCGTGAAAAATGATGATAAAGGCTTAGATTATTTTATTCCAGAACAGGACAAAATGCCCTTGAATTACTTACCCGAAAATTTCAGAAAAGGTTATGCCGTTTACGCCATCGGTGGGCAACATGAAACCAAGAAATTGCCTCTCCACAAAATGATTAAACTTTGTAAAACGATTCAATTGCCTTTGGTGTTAATTGGGGGAAAGGAGGATTCAGTTATCAGTGAACAGTTATCAGTAATCAGTACAAAGAATCCTATTTTTGATACTTGTGGGAAATGTAATTTGAACCAATCCGCTTATATTATTCAAAATTCTGAAATCGTTTACACGCACGATACAGGTATGATGCACGTGGCGGCGGCTTTGAAAAAAAAGGTAGTTTCTATTTGGGGAAATACCGTTCCTGAATTTGGAATGTATCCGTATCAGACTCAATATGAAGTAATTGAAAATAAAGAATTACATTGCCGTCCATGTTCTAAAATTGGCTACGAAAAGTGTCCATTGGGGCATTTTAAGTGTATGAATGAGTTGAAATTTTAGTAAATTTGTAAAAAATAAGACCATGATAGCAAACTCCTTAGCTTATGAAGAAGTAGCCGATTTTATTGCGGTACTCAACCCTAACAAATTGCTTGAATTAAAGCCCTCAAAAACGGTTCAGTTGAGAGTTAATGACCTAATTACTGAAAAAACTGAACATGGGCTTTCATCAGAAAGTCAGTATGAACTGGATAGATATTTAGCTCTTGAACATTTAATTGCTCTCGCAAAAGTTAGAGCAAGACAATATTTGAAAAAATGAGTAGATATATTTCAGAAAAATTACGACTTGATATAGCATTATCGGCTAATTTCCGTTGTGAATATTGTAGAGTTCATGAAGATGATTTGTTCTTCTCATTTCAAATAGACCATATCATAAGTGTAAAGCATGGGGGAGAAACTGAACCTAATAATTTAGCCTACTCATATTCAATGTGTAATCAAAATAAAGGTTCAAATTTAGGCACATATATTCCTGATTCAAAAAGACTTATACGATTATTTCATCCAAGAAAAGATAGTTGGAATACTCATTTTGAAGTCAATGAGGGAGAGATTATTGGTAAAACTCGAATAGGTCTTGCCACAATAAAAGTTCTCGAATTAAATAATCCTGATAGAATAATTTTAAGACAGGAATTACGACTGGATGGTCGTTATTAGCATAATAATGAATAAAAAAATAAACATAGGCATAGTCCAAATGGCTTGTACGGCAGACGTACAGGCAAATATGCAAAAGGCAATCACAGGTATCCGTGAGGCGGCTCAAAAAGGGGCAAATATCGTCTGTTTGCAAGAATTATTTACCTCCTTATACTTTTGTGATGTTGAAGACCATGCAAACTTTCAATTGGCTGAATCCATTCCTGGTCCATCTACGGAAACACTTTCAAGCGTTGCGAAAGAATTGGGCGTAGTCATCATTGCCTCATTATTTGAAAAACGTGCCGCTGGATTGTATCATAATACGACGGCAGTTTTGGATGCTGATGGGGCATATTTAGGAAAATACCGAAAAATGCACATTCCTGATGACCCTGGCTATTACGAAAAATTTTACTTTACGCCAGGTGACGCTTTGCAAAATGATACTTCTTCCGAAGATTTAGGCTATAAAGTTTTTCAAACAAAATTTGCTAAAATTGGCGTATTGATTTGTTGGGATCAATGGTATCCAGAAGCCGCCAGAATAACGGCTTTGAAGGGTGCGGAGATACTTTTTTATCCAACCGCCATCGGTTGGGACACTAACGAAACTGACCACAATATCAATCGTGAGCAATATTCAGCTTGGCAAACGATACAACGTTCTCATGCCGTGGCAAATGGCGTATATGTCGTATCTGTAAACCGTATAGGGCGTGAAGCCGACCAGCAATTTTGGGGTGGCAGTTTCGTGGCAAATCCCTTTGGAAGTTTATTATATTTAGCCTCACACGACCAAGAAGAAGTTCACGTTCAAGAAATTGATTTAGATAAAACTGAATATTATCGTTCAACTTGGCCTTTCTTGCGGGATAGAAGAGTGGATAGTTATCAACCCATCACGAAACGGTTTATTGATTGAGAACTCAAAAATCCCAACAAATTCTAAATATAATGACAAATGTCGGTAAATGATTTGTGGGTAAATCAGTATCTTTGTAAACTATTTTGTATCACAATGTCTTATAATCCTTAATTCAAAGGCTTTTTGGTGATACTTTATTATCATCCGAAACCACAAATTATAATGGAAAAATTACAAGAAAGAATTGAAGTAATGCACCACCTTGCCCTCGGTATGGACGGCATTGTGGACAAATACCTCATTCCCATAGAAACCAATTGGCAACCTTCAGATTTTTTGCCAGACCCTACCCAAGAATCATTTTTTGAGGAGGTAAAAGAAATTCAAAAAGCTGCCAAAGAATTGTCCTACGATTACTGGGCAGTTCTGATTGGGGATATGATTACGGAGGAGGCTTTGCCAACTTACGAATCTACCATCATGGCAGTAAATGGCGTGGACATGGTTCACGAACCACAAGGCTGGGCAAGATGGACTCGTGCTTGGACGGCAGAAGAAAATCGTCACGGAGATTTATTGAGTAAATACGTTTATTTGGCGGGTCGTGTGAACATGAAAGCCGTTGAAACTTCAACGCAATATCTTATTGCCGATGGTTATGACATTAAAACTGATAATGACCCTTACAAAACTTTCGTTTATACTTCTTTCCAAGAATTAGCGACCAACATTTCTCACCGTCGTACTGGGTCATTAGCCAAAAAGCAAGGAAATTCCTCATTGTCAAAGATGTGTGCCATGATTGCGGCGGATGAAATGCGTCATCATAAAGCCTATAAGAGCTTTGTAAGCAGTATTTTTGAAATTGACCCTTCGGAAATGATGTTGGCTTTTGCCGAAATGATGAAGCAGAAAATCGTAATGCCAGCTCATTTTTTGCGTGAAATAAACGGAGAAAGAGGCGGAATCTACGGACATTTCTCGGATGCAGCTCAGCGTTTAGGAGTCTATACAGGAAAAGATTATATTGAAATTTTGGACGTTTTATTATCCGATTGGGAAATTTCAACCATGACAGGCTTGAACGGTGCGGCAGAAAAAGCCCAAGATTATCTGATGCGTTTGCCCGAAAGATTAACCCGATTGACAGACAGAATTAAAATTCCAGAATTGGAATATAAGTTCTCTTGGATAGATTAAATGTAGCACGGTAATCTTTCTCGCCTTTGTTGGTGTTTTCACTAACAAAGACAGAAATAAAAAATGTAAAAATAGCCTTTTGGATTCATTTCAGAAGGCTATTTCATTTTCTCTAAATTCCAAACCTAAAAAGACGTAACTTTGTAACCAATTTGAATAATATGTGATGCGTAATGAACGGTGGATTATCAAAACCGAAGTGGCACGCCACCCGCATCGAACATCGAAAAACGAACATCAATAATAATGACTTTTGAAGAATTAAATCTGAATAAACCCCTTCTGAATGCCCTCGAAGATTTGGGATTAACTACGCCTACCGCCATCCAAGAACAGGTTTTTTCGGTAGTGATGTCGGGGAAAGATGTGTGTGGAATTGCACAAACGGGTACGGGAAAGACTTTTGCGTATTTATTACCTTGCCTTCGCCAATTTGTTTTTTCTAAAGAAAAACATCCACAATTGTTGATTCTTGTGCCTACTCGTGAGTTGGTAGTACAAGTGGTGGAAGAAATTACTAAATTAACTAAGTATCTAAGTGTCAGAACGGTAGGGGTTTATGGAGGCGTAAATACTCGTAATCAAGTGGCAGAAATTGCTCAGGGATTGGATGTATTAGTTTCAACGCCAGGCAGGTTAGTGGACTTACTGAACACCCAAGCCCTTAATCCCAAAAATATCAAACGGTTAATCATTGATGAATTTGATGAGATGCTAAACCTTGGGTTTCGGACTCAATTGAAATTGATTTTTACCAGAATTCCTGATAAAAGACAAAATCTACTCTTCTCGGCAACGCTCAATGAAGAAGTGGAGGAATTGACAGAACAATATTTCAATCATCCCGTTCGCATTGAATCCACACCCGTGGGAACGCCTTTAGAAAATATTTTTCAGACGTATTATCCCGTTCCAAACTTTTTCACGAAAGTAAATTTCTTAAATCATTTGCTCAAAACAGAAACTGATATGACGAAAGTCTTGGTTTTTGTTTCGACCAAACATTTGGCAGATGTGCTTTTTGATGAATTAGAGCCTGTTTATCGTGAAAGTTTAGCCGTAATCCATTCTAATAAAGCCCAAAATCACCGTTTTGATGCCGTCAATCGTTTTCATGCGGGTATGTGTCGAGTTTTGGTAGCCACGGATGTGATTGCTCGTGGATTGGATGTGGCGGAGGTTACGCACGTGATCAATTTTGATTTACCCGAAGTTCCTCAAAATTATATTCACCGCATCGGTAGAACGGGACGGGTGGAACGTAAAGGAGTTGCCATTTCGTTTGTCATTCCCAAAGATGCAGAATCATTAGGAAAGATTGAAGAATTGATGAATTATAAAATTCCAATGTTAGAAATGCCCGAAGAAGTACAGATTTCTCAAAAGATTTTACCAGAAGAAATTGAAAGGGTTAGCATGAAGGACATTCAAGTAAAGAAACCCAAAAGAGAAGGGGCTGGTGAGGCTTTTCACGAAAAGTCAGAAAAAAATCAGAAGGTAAACGTGAGAAGAAGCCACGTAGCGGAAATGAAATTAAAATACGGTAAACAGTATCGAAAGAGTGATAAGGATTAACAAAAAAGCGTTTGGCTGATGATTCAACCAAACGCTTTTTTTATTTTTAGAAGAACTAAGCCCCCTTCGCCGCATCCTTCAAAGCTTTCAATTCCATCTCGGCGGCTTGAATTTTTGCTTCAACATCTTGACGGAATTTATCGGCGTTTTTAGACTTCGCAAAGAACTCTAAGTTGTTTCTGTACGTGGCAATGTCGTTTTCAAGCGTTTGAATTTTTCGGGTATCTCCGCCGCCCGCATTGTTTCTTGGAGCGTAATTATCATTTTTACGGTCTCGGTCAAAGTTGCGTTCACGGTCGTTATTGCGTTCTCCGCCACGGTCATTTCTCTCACGGTCGTTACGGTCGCCACGGTCTTGGCGTGGTGGTCTTGGCGAATCTGTCATAGTTAATTTCTCCCGTTCAGAACCCGACAATTTACCCATCGCACTCACATACTGATTGATGGCATTGATATAACGCTTGCCAATGGTCTGCATATCCTTTTTAGGAACGAAACCAATGCCATTCCATTGTATTTTAAATTCAGCCAAACGAGCCGTGTTTGCCCCTTCCACTGATTCACTTTCAATTAGAGTACAAAGAGCAGTTTTCTTTTCTAAATTCGCTTCAAAATCTTTCTCAACCGTCTGATTCTTAGCACGTTTGGCATTAAAGAAGGCATCGCAAGCGGTCTTGAATTTTTCGTAAATAGTATCTTTATCTTTCTCAGGAACGTGTCCAACTTCACGGAATTCTTTTTGTAAACGAATGACGGTATTAGTTGCTTCCTGCGATTCGTCTTCGTTTGCCAACAAAGTTTCAACTTCTTCAATTATAGCATTTTTTGCAATTAAATTCTCATCTCTTTTCGATTCTAAAACCTTAAAAAATTCAGTTTTATTACGGAAGAAAGTCTTGATGTCAGCCCAAAATTTATCGCTCAAATCCTTGCCCTTTTCTTTCGGCATGAATCCTTTGATGTTATTCCATTGGTCTTGCAAAGCCAACAATGCTTTGGTGCGGTCGTTCCATTCTGAAATTGAACCCGAACTGAAAGTAGCAAAAGGCTCAATCAATTCGCTGATGGATGCTTTGAGGGCAAATACTTGTTCAGCTTCGGCTTTTGAGGCTTCTCCTTGTTCACGGCGTTTGCCATAAATCACGTCCAAAGCGTCTTTTACTCGTTGCCAAATTAGTTCATTTTCTTCTTTGGGAGCTGGTCCAACATGCTTATATTCTTCAAAAGCGGCTACGGCTTCGTCCAACATTTTGCCTGTAACGTTCTCGGTCTTTGCGGCTTCCGATATTTTTTCTATCTTGGTGCAAAGGTCAATTTTCTGTTGAAGATTGCGTTTGCGGTCAAGTTCCAACAACTCAAAATATATGCTACGGTTGCTATAAAATCTATCAACAAGGGCGTGGTAAGTCTGCCACAATGTGTTGTTGTGCGGAGAATTTACATTCCCTGCGGCTTTCCAATCGTCCTGAATTTTCTTGAATTCGTTGAATCCCGTTTTGATGTGGGCGGGGTCGCTACTGTCTTCGCCTTCTACGAGGGTACGCAGACGGTTAATGAGGTCAGTTTTTTGCGTAAAGTTTTTGTCCTTTTCTTTCTCAATACTTTGGAAATACTTTGAACGCTCTTCTTTTAATGCTTTGAAAAGTTTGTCGAAAGACTCAACCTCGGCATCAAATTTAAACTCAAATCCTTCTTCTGTTCCTTCGTTTACCTCTTTGAACTTGGCAAGAGCTTTCGATTTGTCAGTTGATTTGATTTTTTCAAACAAGGGGCGAATTTCCTTTAAAGTGTCCTCAGAACGTCTGAATACACCTACGGATGGATTTCCTTTTACCTCAACTAATAATTTTTCTAAGGTAGCAACGAAATCTTTTTTCTCGAATTCTGAATAATCCACCGAGTGAACTTCAACAATTTCTGTTTCATCAACTGGGGCGGCTTCTTCTGTTGTTGCAACCATTACCCCAACTGGTTCTGCTGGCTCGGATGCTACTTCTGCCATAACTTCCGTTACTGGCTCAGGAGCTACTTCCGCCACAGGCTCTTCGACTGGTTGAGGAGTAATTTCTGCCACAATCTCCGCTACTGGCTCGGGTTCTACTTCTGTAACAATTTCTGCTATTGGCTCAAGGGCAATTTCTGCCACAACTTCCGCTTGTGTCTCGGGTGTAATTTCTGCCACAACTTCTGCTTCGGACTCGGGTGTAATTTCTGCCGTAACTTCTGCTACTGGTTCAGAGGTTTCAATTACCTCATTTTCAGGGATTTCTGCCGTTACTGTTGTTTCAACAGGCGTTGGTGTTTCGATAGCTGGTGCTTCGATTTCTGCGTTAATTTCTTTTGCTTCTTCGTTAATCATGCGTTCTTTTGACGGTGTTTTGGAACAAACCAAAGCCGTTAATTTGTGATAAACAATTTTAAAACAAGCCCTCTTAATTAATTATTAAAACAGAGACCTGTTTGTGGACATACACTTAATATTCGTGGTATTTTGATTTCTTCACAAAAATAGCAATTATTTACAATACTGAGTTAATTTGAAAATTATTTCCTTGTTTTTAACTTCGCAACTACCCAATTTCCTACCTTTTCACCCTGTAAAAAACCATTTGTTAAAGCGGGGCGGAAATGAATTCCTCCGTATAATCTACTGATTGAGGCTTCTTGAGCGGCATTATAAAAAGAATTATATCTTCTTACAGGCAAGCCATAAGGCATTTCTGTTGAATCTGCGTAGGCAATGTCTTTACCTAAAACTTTGGTCAAAGCCACTTGTGCCGCCGCTGAAATCACCGAGTGTCCTGATGGATATTCGGGGAAGGGGGGAGTTTGTAAAATGGGTTGCCAGTCTTTGTCAATATTAGCATTTATTACACTTTCGGGACGGATTCTTACTGAACGATATTTTTCTGTCCAACATGAAATAAAACCGTCAAAAATAGAGATGGAAGTCAATAAATATGCCTCCACGGTTTGGGCTAAGTCCGCTTTTTGTTGGCGAGTTACTTGTGAGGTAATGCCCATCCAGTGTCCGCCAGGTGATACCTTCTTAGTAGCAAACATGGCGTGTCCCGTAATGTTCATTTTGAAAGGATTACAATCCCAAAAATTAGTAATGGCACGTTGTTCGTCCGTCAAGTTTTTAACGGTATTATACGAATCCATTACTTCGTTATAATAGGGGCTTCCTTTCGTAACATCAAATTTGGAAGGGGCGGGTGGCGTGAATTGAATACAAGTATCTAAGGTTAATGACCTAATTTTCATCCAGTTAGGCTCAACGGCATCCATATAGGCAGGGGGCGTTGGAACCCATGTACCTGGCTGATTGGTTACGGTAAAACGGAATCCACGAGTTTGTTTGTAATTATCTTTCTTGGAATAATTTATAATAGAAGCCGCTACTGAGTCGCCGAACGCAATAGAGTTTTCATAAATATCGCTTGGAATTCCCGTTTTTCTATAATCTTCCCAGAGTGTTTTTTCAAATTCTACATAGACATCTTGGGCAAAAGTTAAGTTTTTGCCGATGGTCAAAAATGCCCTTGTTGCTGCCAAACCGTTGCAGATTTTTTTAGTAGTATCTAATGGGTAAACTTTTTTAAAACCTTTCAATTGCCCGACCATTGAATTGTATTTAGCATTACCCGCAATACCCGCCTCATACGCCGCCAAGGACGCATACATATAGATACGACTGGAAACGGGAGGGGCAAAAATGTCATGAATGATGGATTCGGTAACTTGGGCTTGGGTACGGCGTAAAAAATCTGGATTTTCAGCCGCCTTTTTCCATTTTCCATCGTCTTTTTTGCAACTGATTGTTAGACAGATGCCAGACAGAATAATTAACAAATACTTCTTCATTGGTTAGTTTTTAATTTGGACATCAAATTTACGAAAAGCATTTTTATAAATGAGTATTATCAGTACGAATTTCCTTGCCATTGTCTGTGGAGAAACCATAACCGTCAGGCTACGATTAAAATCGGTTATATCATAGAGATAAGGCATTGCCTTATCTAATCTTTGTCCATTTTTTACTCTCAATTGAATGTTAATTAGACAAAGTAATGCCCTGTCTCTACTTTAACATGACGGCTATGTGTGGAGACACTGACAACGGCATGAGGTTTAAGTAATTATTTGGAAAATATTACCGTTAAATAAAATTCATTAGCGTTATTACATTCAGACTATTTGTAATCAAGTGATTTTCTTGCAAATTGCTTATCTTTATAATCATAAATTCTCTAAAATAGTACCCTGATTTAGTCTTGCTATGAATGCAATCCTGCAAAAATTAAACATACTAATCGAGGAAAATATCGAAAACTCTAAATTTTCGGTTGATGATATTTGTATTCTTATGGGGCTGAGTAGGTCGCAATTGCACAGATTTATTAAGGAACAAACGCAACTTTCGACTTCCTTATATATCCGCAAAGTAAAACTTCAAAAAGCCCAAAAATTATTGGCTACCACGCAATTACGCATTTCTGAAATC
>JBBRMR010000028.1:0-55700 GCA_038230735.1 Cytophagales bacterium | reverse complement strand
GAACAACTTACGCTTTGATATTGATAAAATAAGGGCTTGGAAATATAAAAATGTAGCGTAAAAAAATACCCTGTAAATTACTAATAATCAGCGACTTACAGGGTGCTATGTAATTTTGGGCCCAATAAGGGACTTGCAACCTTTCTTAAACTTTTCTTTTTATTTCTAATCTCCTTACTTTCCACATCAATTACTTTTTTAGCAATTTTCTTCAAAGATTTTTTGGCTATTTTATCAATTGACTTACTCACAATTCTTTCATCAAGTGAATGATGAATTACATTTTCCAGTTCTTCAACCAACTGTTTTACGTCTGCTTTCATATTATTATTTATTATTTTAACTATTTGAAAATAAGATAATTGAATCAAATTAATTCCAAAGTATTCATCTTATTTTTTATTTGAATATAAACGCTTAATTACTCCTCAAAGGTCAGGCTTTCGCAATCTCTATTGTTACAGAATTTTGGAAATTACTTGTGATATTCACACATTTAAGGATTTATGTTAGATATTAACTTATATTATATCCAGATTACTCTTTAAAAAACCTAAAACATGGCAATTCTAACACTCATTCGGCATGGGCAATCCACCTATAATTTGCAAAATCGTTTCACGGGCAGTCTGGATGTGCCACTCACAACATTAGGGGAAGATGAAGCTCGTGAGGCAGGAAGAAAATTGAAACAATATCGGTTCGATTTAGCCTATACGTCTATGCTTATACGTGCTTGGGAAACCCTAAGAATTGTATTGAAAGAGATTCAACAAACCTCCATTTCTATCACTCGCAATGCCGCCTTAAATGAGCGAATGTATGGGAGTTTGCAGGGATTAAATAAAGCAGAAACTGCCTTAAAATATGGTGCGGAACAAGTAGATATTTGGCGAAGAAGTTATGAAGTCCGCCCGCCCGATGGCGAAAGTTTAGAAGATACCTATCACCGAACAATTCCTTATTATCAATCCGAAATTGAACCACTCCTAAAATCAGGCAAAAATGTTTTGGTTGTGGCTCACGGCAATAGTTTAAGGGCTTTGAAGATGTATTTGGAGAATATTAGCCCCCAAGAAATTATTGAGGTAAATATTCCAACGGGAACGCCCCGAGTCTATGAATTGGGGGAGGATTTGCATATTTTGAAAGTTGAATATTTATAAAAATGAATATAATTTCAATACCCTAATTCTATAAGGTTTTTAAAACGTTATAGAATTTTTACCTACAAATCTGCTAATTGACACAACCAACGAGCCATTCTTTCGTTCAATTCGGGCGAGTGCATTGCCATCAAATTAAGCCCCTTTTTGGTCATTTGCCAATCAATCTGAACGCTTTGAACATCGGCATCATACACGAAAACCTTTTTGAAATGATGCGTTCCGTTGATGCCTGCCATCTGGCAAACCTTTAACGATTTTTGAAGGGCTTCCAGAATATTATCCTGCGAAACCCCTTGCGTTAGCGGCAAATGTCTCAACGAATATCTACGCATCGAGGCAAGAAATCTCTCTTCAAAATCATCCATCGAAATGGGATTGTAATGGGAAGAAAGTATCATTATTTCATTAGTTTCCATTGGTTTAAGTTTTAAATGTTGCCCTTAATTGTTCAAATAATTCTTTTTGAGCATCGAAAAGTGTTGTTGGAATTTGTACTTGAATTTCGATATAAAAATCACCAAATAGCGTTGGATTATCGTAAACTGGCATTCCTTTTCCTTTTAAACGGATAGATTTACCATTTTGAGTGCCTTCGGTTATTTTAATTTTCACTTGTCCCGATAAGGTTGTTACCACGATTTCACCGCCAAGAATTGCCGTAAATAAATCAATCTTTTGGGTAAAATATAAATCATTCCCTTTACGAATGAAAAGCGAGTGCGTTTTTACTCTGATTCGGACGAATAAATCGCCTCTTTGCCCATCGCCAAGCCCTTTTGCTCCCTTATTTTTTATCCGTAATTGTTGGTCGTTTTGAGTCCCCAACTTAGTGGTGATTCTGAGTTTTTCATTGTCAACTTCGATGATTCGGCTCGTTCCTTGATAGGCTTCTTCCAAAGTAATTTCCATCTCAGTTTCATAATCACCTCCTTTTCTGTTTTGTGATTTTCCATTTCTTCGATCTCTTCCCGCAAAGAATTGTTCAAAGAAATCGGAGAAACCAGCTTGTTCGCCAAAAGGATTCCCGCCTTGTTGAGCATAATTTTGTCCACCAAAAGGGTTGCCATTGCCTTGATTCCCCTGTTTTTCGTATTGTTGCCAATTCTCGCCTAATTCATCGTATTTTTTCCGTTTTTCTGGATTTCCCAATACCTCATTGGCTTCATTGGCGAGCTTAAAACTTTCTTCGGCTTGCTTATTATCAGGATTTTTATCGGGATGATGCTTCACTGCCAACTTTCGGTAAGCCTTTTTTATCTCCTCTTGTGAGGCGTTTTTTGTTAGCCCTAATATTTTATAATAGTCTTTAAAATCCACGATTTTTGATACGGTTATTTAGAATTTCGTTTTTTGCCATCTGCCTGGCACCCAATAATACCCTCTCGAATCACTATTCCACTGACCTTGATAGTAAGTTCTTCCTCGGCGAGGCATAACCCAACGTCCATTCCCTTGATTATACAATCTTGACCCACGATTATACTTCCAATTCCCTCCCATCCATACGTGGGAGTTGCTCGGACTATGCGGTCTTACTTCATCATTATCCAAAGGTTGAGAAACGACATAAGCGGGAGAACAAGCATCAAAAAACAATATTGATGCCATGACAACGAAGATTAAAAGAAATTTTTTTATCATTTTATTAGTTTATTTTACTTCATTATCAGAGAGTAATCCATTTTCAAAATCACTGAAATTTTTGATGGTTGTCATCGCTATTTGATTCATGGCTTCTTTCGTAAAAAAACCTTGATGCGGTGTTATTAGCACATTGTAAAAACTCATCAATCTTTCAATCAAATCGTCTTGAATAATGCTTTCTGACAAATCTTTGAAGAACAAATTTTCTTCTTGTTCATACACATCAATGCCCAAATAACCCAAATGACCCGATTTGAGCGCTTCTATCACGTGGGCAGTATTAATTAATCCACCACGGCTGGTATTAATCAACATTGCACCTTCCTTCATTTTCGATAAAGTCGTGGCGTTGATAATTTGTGAAGTTTCGGGTGTGAGAGGGCAATGCAACGAAACAATATCCGCCTCTTCAAGTACCTCTACTAAGGTTTTATAAACTACTCCTTTCGCTTTCAAAGTATCCGATTCGTAAATGTCATAAGCCACAATTTTACATCCAAAACCCATCATAATTTGGCAAGAAGCGGTTCCAATTTTCCCCGTTCCAATTACGCCAATTGTTTTCCCAAAAAGATTGAATCCCATAAGGTTTTCCACTGAAAAATTACCCTCACGAACTCGGTTATAGGTTTTATGCGTTTTTCGGTTCAAGGTCAAAATCAGTGCTACGGCGTGTTCAGCAACCGCTTGTGGCGAATAAGCGGGGACTCTCAATACTTTAATGTGCCGTTCTACCGCAGCCCCAATATCAACATTATTGAAACCTGCACTACGTAAATCAATCAATTTTACGCCCAATTTATCAAGTTTGACAATGACATTTTTATCAATTTTATCATTTACAAAAACACAAACCGCTTTAAACCCTTCGGCAAGATTGGTAGTATGCTCGTTCAGCGACTCTTCAAAATAATGAATATCGTGCTTTGCTTCGTTATTAAATTTATCTAAAAATTCCTTTTCGTAAGATTTAGTACTGAATACGGCTATTTTCATGGGTCTATTTGTTAGAGGCAACGACAGCACAAAGTTGAGCCTTTATCAATCATAAAGTCTTACATAGTTATTGAATATAATTACAAAATTCACACGTTTGGTAATCTACATCCGCTCCATATACCAATTCAACTGTTTTTCCATTTTTTGAAACTTGAAAATATTGTCGATGATTTGTTGCAAACGGACAAACGCTGTTTCACTTTTTACCACGTAATCGGTCGCCTTGTGGTGCATACAATTGATGGCAACGTCAATCTTGTCCTGAGATGAAAGCATAATCACGGGTATATCAGCCTTGAACATTTTGATTTTATCCAAAGCCTCCAAACCGTTCATGGCGTTTGGATCGATACCGTCCAAATGATAGTCCAAAATGATAATGTCGGGTTTATGGATAAGGTTTTTTAAACATAATTCTCCCGAAGAGAAAGTTTCAACCTTAAAATCTGCCACATGATTAAATTCAATTTCTAAGGATTTTAAAAACAAAGCATCATCATCAACCAGAAATAGAATTATTTTGTCTTGAGTTTTCATTATTATTTTTTGTTTAATAGTTTCAGCTCTTTTTCCAACTCCTTACACACCTGAAAACACGTTTTTTCCAGTTGAAGTACCATGTTTGAAATCTCCTTTGTAAATTGTTGAGTTTCGGCAAATTCCTGAATTTTCTTCGCAAGGAGTTCATAATCTCGATGAATGCCCATGATAGAAAATGAAGGAATCATTTTATGAATAGCCGCCGAAAGCATTTTCCAATCTTTTTCCTCAAAACTCTTTTTGATTGCTTTTATTAGGGGCGGCGTTTGTTCCAAATACAAAGAAATCATTTCTGTCATCAATTTTGGGTCAGACTTTGTTCTCTTTGCCAAAACCGCTAAATCAATATATTCTATCTGCTCCACCAAATCGGTCTCAATCGTTTTAGGGGTAGTTTCAGCCTTTGCTTTTTTTACAAAATTCAGTATTTTGCTGTATAAAGTTTTTTCATCAACGGGTTTTGAAATATAATCATCCATACCGATTGCTCTACATTTTTCCACATCCACCGTGGTAACATCTGCCGTAAGAGCAATGATGGGAATATTCGATTTCATCACCTTGCGGATGTAAACAGTAGCTTCAAACCCATTCATTTCAGGCATTTGTAAATCCATCAAAATAAGGTCATACTTTTTGTTTGCCAATTTCTCAATTGCCAGTTTACCATTGGAAACAATATCGCTTTCAAAGCCAAAGTCTTCCAAAAGCGTCTTCATGAGCAATTGATTCAGTTTAACATCTTCCGCTACCAAAATCTTGATGCGTTGGACTTCTTGGTCAAAATCAAAGTATTCTAAGGGAGGTTCAGTTCGTAAGTGAGTCTTTTTAAAAGGCAAAATAAAGCTAAACGATGAACCTACATTTAACTCACTTTTAACACTAATACTGCCCCCTTGAGTTTCTATGAGCTGTTTTACGATTGCCAAACCCAAACCAGTACCACCATACAACCTTGGACTTCCACGGTAAGCCTGTTGGAAATTTTCAAATATCTTACCGATTTTTTCTTCCTCAATCCCGATGCCCGTGTCCATAATAATGAACGCCACGGAAACCATCTGGTCATTTTCTTTCAACAGTTTCACTTCGATGGTAATATTTCCTTTTAAGGTAAATTTTGTCGCATTGCTTATCAAATTTAACAATATTTGGTTCAATCGCATTGGGTCACCAATCAGCACTTCGGGAATTTTATCATCAAAGTCAATCAGAAAGTTTAGGTTTTTTTCTTGAATTTTCAAATCAAATAAATAAACCATCGAATGGATTGATTCTGAGAGCTTGAAGGGTATTTCCTCAAAAGTCATTTTACCCGATTCCACTTTTGCCAAATCCAAAATATCGTTAATTAACGCAATCAGAGCATCTCCGCTCAATTTAATGGCAGAAAGATATTCTTTTTGTTTATCGTTTAATTCTGTTTTCAAAACCACTTTCGTAAACCCAATGATGGCGTTCATCGGAGTCCGAATCTCGTGGCTCATATTTGATAAAAACTGTTGTTTAGCTTTTACCGCATTTTCGGCAATTCCCGTGGCAGTCTCTGCTTTGGCTTTGGCTACTTCGGCAATTTCAGTGGCTAATTCTGCATAAACTTTTGCTTCTTTTAGCTCCGTTTCTATTCTTTTTTGTTCGGTAATATCCCTTGCCACCACCACCGCCCCTTCCGTGATACCTTCTTCATTTTTATAAACCGAACCATTAAAAAGTACATCGGTCAAATGATGGTCTTTGATAGTTAAGGGATAATTAACTACGAATCCTTTGGCGAAAACTTCCTTATAAACCTTCTTGGCTTTGCTGGGTTGTGTAAAATAGTTATAGAAATTTGTACTCAACAATTCGGCTTTGCTCCTGCCAATCATATTTACCGAAGCCAAATTCATATCCGTAATTTTCCCTTCGGTATTAATGGTAAAGAGTGGGTCAAGACTGGCTTCAATCAAGCTACGGGCATAATTGGCTATTCTTAATTCGGCAGCCCTTTTTTCTTTTTCATCTTTCTGAAAAGCCAATTCTTCGTTAGCAATCACCAATTCAGCCGCTCGTTTTTCTTTTTCATCATTCTGAAATACCAGTTCTTTGTTGGCAATCAATAATTCTGCCGCCCGTTTTCCTTTCTCTTCGTCCTGAAAAGCAAGTTCACGATTGGCAATCAATAATTCTGCCGCCCGTTTTCCTTTCTCTTCGTCCTGAAAAGCAAGTTCACGATTAGCAGTCACCAATTCATCGTTTTTTTGAGAAGGAATATATTTACCGATTGCGTATCGAGTATCTCCTTTTGTGGTTATCGACCACTCAATAAGTTTATACATTCCATTTTTACAACAATATCTATTGATAAAATGGGAGGTTTCAATTCCTTTTAACCGATTTTCATTTACTTTTAAAGTTGCTTTTTGGTCATTTGGGTGAACAAAATTGATAAATGGTTGAGCCAATAGTTCACTTTTTGTATAACCTAATATTTTTTCAAAAGCGGGATTTACCACTTTGAAATACCCATTACCCCCCACCGAACAAATCAAATCGTTTGAGAGATTGAAGAAAATATTTCGTTCCTCCTGGTTTTTTTTGATTTCCGTTATATCTTTCGATATCGTGGCAATTCCAATCACTTTACCCGCATCGTTTTTAATAGGCGATAAGGCAAGCGAAACATCAATTACGGTCTTATCTTTTCTAATTCTTCTGGTCTCATAATTTGAAAAAACTTGTCCCTTTCCCACTTGTTTAAGTAAATCATTAAATTCATCTTCGCTTTGAACTGGAATGATCAAATTGATATTTTTACCAATAACCTCAGAAGCCAAGTAACCATAAATTTTTTCACAACCTCTGTTCCACGAAGTAATAGTACCATCCAAAGTTTTGGTTTTTATGGCATCGTCAGACGACTCGAATATTAATGAATAGAGTTTCCCTTTTTTTGAAAACTCCATTAACTGGTCGAAATCGGCTTTTTGTTCTGACAATTGTGATGACATATTAAGATTTTGTTACGGAGGTTATCAATTAATCTCCTCAATTGGATTTCTTTTTTTATCCTTCAAATTTCTAAAATGGGATGGTGAAAGTCCCGTCATTTTTTTGAATTGACTGGACATATGAGCCACACTACTATAATTCATTTTATAGGCAATTTCGGTAATGTTCAACTCACCATAAATGATTAACTCCTTGATTCTTTCTATTTTATGTCCAATAATATACTGTTCAATGGTCGTTCCTTGCACATCCGAAAATAAGTTTGCCATGTAAGTATAGTCGTGATTTAGCTTTTGAGACAAATAATCTGAAAACTTGATTACGGGTAAATCTTCTGCATAATGAACAAACTCAACGATAACAATTTTAATCCGCTCAATCAGAATGGCTTTCTTATTATCCATCAGTTCAAAACCAACACTATAAAGGTTTTTTTGTAATTCTTTAAGTTGCTCGGATGAAAGTTCTTCCATCACCTCAACTTCGCCCAAATCCACGAAAATGAAGTGATACCCCAATTTCCGAAGAATATCCTTTACCACCATTTTGCAGCGAGTGCTAACCATATATTTTATAAATAGTTTCATAGTTTAAGGAGAAATTTTAACAAGGTTAAATATTTTAATATATTGATTACCAATCATTTATATTAAATATTTATCTCTTGATTGTGAAAGAACTTCAATCTTCATATCCACTTTTAATTACGGTTGAAATTATTTTGAATTGTTGAGTGGCATTGAAAATATGGGAAGCATGGGCGGGAATAATGATACGCTCCCCCAATTTGAAATGGTGCATCTTTTTATCAATAATGATTTCGGCAGAACCATCAATGATTTGAATATAAGTACCGAAAGGGAAGATTTTTTCGGCTAATTCTTCACCAGCATAAAAAGTAGAAGCGGTAATGTTACCAGTAATTTTTCGGATAATTGTTTTGCTGACTACGGCATTCGGTAAATATTCAATAATCTTAACAATAATGTGTGCCTTCCCCTTCTCCATTTCGACAGTATCCATACTTTTTTTCATAATTGTCTAATTTGATTGACATAATTTGTAAAGGTGAGGACTTTAATTGATGAATCGTTATATAATTATGGGAGAAAGTTATATAATTCATAGGTTTTGAGAAAAACGGAGCAATAGGATTATTGATGGGCGTAAAAAGTGCAGAGCGTTTTACTGCCTCCTTCATTTAGAATGTATCAATGAAGAATTACATTATTACAAGTTTAACCATTACATTTAAAAGATAGTCGTTGAGCGGGCAAAACCAATGTTAAGCCTTTGGAGATGATGCCTTTTTGTCCAAAGATAATTTCAGCGTATTTTGCCTTGATAATCTGGTTATTACTTTGTAGAAAAAATCATTTTAAAAGGTTAAAAATGGCATACTTCTTCAAAATATTTTTTTAGTTTAAAAAAAGTCATGAACGAATTCAACTTAAAGTCTATTAATAGGTCAGATACTTATTTTCTCCAAGTGGACATAATGTCCACTTGGAGAAAATAAGGGTAAAGGGACTTTTTCCGATAAAATTAATTGTTGATTTTTTTAAACATTTTGACATCTTATTAAATATTTAAGTAAAGTCCCAAAATTATGGACATTGCAACTATCTGAATATCAAAGCATTATAATCATTCAATTTTATTTAATTACCTTTTATTTTTCTATTTAGAATAATTTACCTTCTCTAATAACTCTAAGGGGACTTTTTTTAGCATTCGTTAAATGGTCTATTTTTTAAGTAATACCCCATTTTTAAAAATCGTAATTGCTTGATAATCAATTAATTAATTTATAAGATATACTAATTTTATTTTTAAAGTTAGTATAATAATTAGCGTAAGGGGACTTTTTTTAGAACTAAAATTGAATAATTCTACATTCATGGAATTATTCAATTGATTTTGATTTGACGATTTAATTCCTCAAAGAAAAAATTCTTTAAATTCATCTTCTGCAAGTTTTTTTATTAAGATATACTGCTTTATTTATTAGATAATAAAACCTTAACTTTTTACGATTAATATACAAACCATTGAATGTCAGCATTTTATGAATTATAATGGAAATAATAAAACATTAAAAATATTATTTAAAATCTTTAAGGGGACTTTTTTTATAATCGTAAGTGACTGATATTTAGCTACTTAATTCTTCAAGGGGACTTTTTTTAGACGTTGTCTTATCAATTTTAATTCAATTGTTATCATAAATAACTATATCAAGTCTATAAGTTCTGGATTTGTACTTCATTTTAGCATAATTCGGCTTAGATGCTATTATTTTTAGTAATTAAACATTGATTTATATATTTATCATTAATAATTTGATTGATTTAGGGGTTGTATAACTCATTGATTGTTAATGTGTTGCAAACCGTAAGGGGACTTTTTTTAGCTGTAAGGGGACTTTTTTTAGCTATGAATCTTCTGTAAGGGGACTTTTTTTTGCTGTAAGGGGACTTTTTTTAGATATTATTCTTATATTTGTTTCCTTTTGTTCAATATTACTTTTAGGTTTATGGAATTAATACCCAATAATATAGATAGTCAAATGATTCTTGAACCAAATGAATATTTGGAGCAAGAATATATTGAACATAGAAGCCACAACTATTTACCTCAAAAATTAATTATTAGTCAAATAGATTTTTCGAGGATTGAACAAAAAATGTATGAAATGTTTGTCAATCAAATCAATTACGAAAAAATTGATCGTGAAAAAGGATTAATGATTAAAATCCCGATTGCTTTTGTAAAGCAATACATGACTGTTGAGCAAATTAGAGAAACAACTTCTAAAATGTCAGAGAAGAAAATGACTTTGTACGACGTTAATCATCCTGAAATTGAGTTCCGACACTTGCCCATATTTTCCGAAATAAGTTATAATTACAAACAAAGCGGTTATTTGGTCTTTAAATCGAACCCTGAAATTTCTGAATACTTAATTCTTGGTAATAAATATGCAAAGTATGATTTTATTACGGTTCTTAATTTCAAGCATACTTATTCAACGTTACTTTACAAATTATTAAAAAGTCATATTGGACAAAACAGATATACTTTTGTTTACTCAATTACCGAACTCAGAAAACTTCTCAATGTACCCGAGGGGACTTATCAGAACCTTAAAGATTTCAAGCGTAAAGTCCTCAATACGGCGATGGATGAGATTAATGGTACTCCACGTTCACCCATCAAATTTGAATACAAGCACTACGGTAATAAACAGCGAAATGTATCTCACTTAGAATTTTGTATCAGTACCATTTTTGATTCAATTTCTTCCGAAAAAACTGACTTTGTTGAAGCTGTGAACACTAACCCGAAATTGGTGTTTGAGCACGTTCATGAGATTTTACTCAAAAACTATAATCTCAAAGATAAACTTCGAACGGAGATTTTGACTCGAAAAGATTTATTAGACAAATTCGTTACGCTGCATATTGAATTTGAAAATGGTTTATATCCAAAAGTTAAAAATCGCACCGCTTATATTTTAGCTTGCTTAGGTTTAGTTACCAAGAAAACTTAGCACAAAACATCATCAAATTCAAAACCGTTGGATTTTCAATCTGACGGTTTTTGTCTTTTACGTGGACACGTTTTCCAAGTGGACATAATGTCCACTTGGAAAATAACATACAATTATGTATAAATTTATGAAATAATATATACATAATTGTATAAAAATTGTATATTTGTAAAAATAAAAATCCTTACCATGAACATTGATAAAATTGAAAAATTCTTAAAAATGAAATCTTCCTTGAACGTTTCTGGTCTCGAAAAAGAAGCCGGTATCAAAGGAAGAGCTTTATCAATTGCCCTATCCGATAAAAAGGATTTGAGTGAAAAAAATTGGCAAAAATTACTTCCAATTTTAAATAACTACGGATTTGGAAATCTTCCAAACAAAGCAAAAATAATCTCAATTGTTAATAATAAAGGTGGCGTTGGCAAAACCACAACAACCGCTGTTTTGGGTGAGGCAATGGCACGCCGAGGATTGAAAGTGCTGATGGTGGACATGGATTCTCAGGGCAATCTTTCCCAAATATTTGAAGTTAGCACCGAAAATGGACAGGTAGCGGATTCAATGCTTGATATTGATTTATTGTTGAACCAAGTCGAGGTTAATCAAAATTTATACATCGTTCCTTCAGATTTGAAATTACAAAAAATTGAATCCGAACTTTTAACCGCCATTTCAAATCAACACAGATTGAGTGCCGCTTTGAATATTACCTTAATCGAAAATTATGATTTTGTGTTAATCGACTGTCCGCCAAGTTTAGGTTTGCTGACTCAAAATGCCATCAATGCAAGTCATAGTTGTTTGGTAACGGTTCAGCCCGAATCAAGTGCGGTGGTGGGCTTAGATACCATTTTCAAGGTTATCAATGATATTGGCAAATACAGCGGCAGAAACGTTGCAGTTGAAGGGATTTTGTTCACCATGGTTGAGAAGAATATGGTGCATGACGGATTTAAGAAATTTGTCCGTGAAACTTATGCAAACGTTAAGATTTTTAACACTGAAATCAAAAAGAATGTTGATGTTTCAAAAGCACAGGCAATGAAAGAACAACTTTTTAATTTCAAAAGTAAGTCAGTAGTGGCGATTGCTTATGATGAATTAATTGACGAAATCTTAAACTAAAATCTTACCATGAAAAAAGATATAAAAGACATAATTCAAGCAAAAGCAAAAGCATCATTAACCAATACACTTTTGAATGATGAAGGCATCAAGAAAAACATCGTCATTCTGCCCATTCTCAAAGACCTAATCAGACCCTTGGATAGTGATGAAATTGAGCAATTGACAGCCAACATTTTAGCAAATGGGTGTCAGGATAGCTTAAAAGTTTGGCAAACTACCCAAAAGGTCATCAATCCAGATGCTAAAACCAATGAAGAACAATTTGTTTTAATTGATGGGCATAATCGTTATAAAATTTGTACTGAAAACAATATTTCTTTTGCGGTAAGCATCATGAAATTTCAGTCGCTCGATAATGTTATTTCTTGGATGATTGATTTACAATTGGGCAGACGAAATATGTCTCCCAATGAAATTGCCTATTATCGTGGCTTAAAGTACAATCAGGAGAAGAAAATCGAGAAAACTGATAATTTTTCCACATCGGGAACTTCGGTAAAAACATCTCAAAAGTTAGCGGAACAATACGGCATTAATGAAAAAACCATTCGCAGAGATGCTGAATTTGCTAAAGGGGTAGAAAGTTTATCTCCCGAATTAAAAAGAGATTTTTTGAATGGAAATGTCAAAGTCCCAAAGAAAGATATTGAAGAACTGGGAAAGGCGAGCGTTAAAGAAAAAATTGAAACCGTTGAAGGAATTACCACCTATATTGCTCTAAAGAAAGGTAGTATCATTACAAAAATAGAAAAATCTATTCCTCTAATTATTATTGATAAAACAGAGAAAATTAGAGAAAAAGTAAAGAATGCCAATGACTTCGATATCACCATAAAAATTTCTGGTAGATTTTTGGTCAGTAATGATTTAGTGGAAATTTGGAAAGATTTAAGAGGTATGTCAAAAGAAATACTCATTGATGAATCCTTTGAAGATTCCATTTCTATCTACCAAGCTCCATTTTTAGGTTTAGTAAAAGAGCTTTAATTTTGGAAAAAAGCAAGAATAATTAACAGATATTTCCATAATTAGGATTGATTTCAGAAATATCATGCTTAAATTGGTAGATATTTCCAAAATCAAAGACAAATGTTAGTAGGAAGGGAACAAGAAAAAGGGATTTTATCTAAACTTTTGAAGTCAAAACAGGCTGAATTTGTGGCTATTTATGGACGGAGAAGAGTTGGTAAAACATATTTAATCAGGCAATTTTTTCAAGAAGAAATAGCTTTCTCATTCACGGGAGCATTTGAGGCTGAAACAAGCATTCAACTCAATAATTTTTGGGTAGAATTAAAGCGAGTTTACCCAGATGCCGCATTTCAAAAATCTCCACACAATTGGTCAGAAGCATTTCAACGGCTAACCGATTATCTTATTTCAATCAAAGTAAGTAAATCCAAAATTGTAATTTTTATTGATGAATTACCCTGGCTTGACCGCACGGGAGCAGGTTTTGTATCAGCCTTAGAGTATTTCTGGAATCAACATGGTTCTCAATTCAACAATCTAATTTTCGTTTCTTGCGGTTCGGCTGCCTCTTGGATGATAGGGAAATTACTGAAAGCGAAAGGAGGTTTACACAATAGGGTCACTTGCAGAATTGAATTGAAACCGTTCAGTTTAAAAGAAACGAAGGAGTTTTGCGAATATAAAAACCTCAAATTTAATTATTATCAACTCACTCAACTATACATGATTTTGGGCGGGATTCCATATTATTGGCAATCCGTTGAACAAGGAAGAAGTGTTGCCCAAGTTGTTGAAAATTTGTGTTTCGACAATAATGGAATTTTAACAAAAGAATTTGAATACCTGTATCATTCACTTTTTAAAAATGCAGACAATCACGTAAAAGTTATTGAAGCGTTGGCTTCACATCCGTATGGAATGACACGAAGTCAATTATTAGCAACATCTCAAATCTCAAACGGCGGGAATTTTGTGAGGGTTATTGAGAATTTGATAGACTGTGGTTTTATAAAATCATTAGAACCTTACGGCAAAAAAAATAAGGATACGGTTTTCAGAATTATAGATTTTTACAGTGTTTTTTACTTGAAATATATTGTGGGCAATGTTGGGGATAGAAATAATATTTGGCAAAGTTTATCCGCAACGCCAAGTTATAATTCATGGATGGGTTACGCTTTTGAAAATATTTGTCTAACCCATTTAAGACCCATTCATACGGCTTTGGGAATCGGAGGAGTTTTTACCAAAATTTCATCTTTTTATTTCAAAGGAAATGATGAGCTGCCTGGAACTCAAATAGATATCGTCATCGAAAGAAATGATGGTATCATTCATTTGTGTGAAGCCAAATTTACAAATTCTGAGTTTGTATTGAACAAAGAAATTAATCAGGCATTGAGAAGGAAAAGATTAGTTTTTCAAGAAATTACAAAGACTAAAAAAATGGTTGTTACTACACTTTTCAGTTCTTATCCAGCCATACAAAACCAATATTATAATGAAGAAATACATTCAGAAGTTAGTTTAGAATCGCTTTTTACATAAATTTGATTTCGACACATAATTAATAATTAGAATAGATAAATTATAACTATCTGAATTTCAGTCATATAAATAGAATTTTTTTAGAAATTAATAAGTATTAAACGCCTTAGAATCAAATAGAAATAACTAATCCGAATACTAATACAAAATAATAAATTCTTAGGAACTAAAATTTTGAATAAATTGATAAAATCTTGACAAAAATGAATTAAATATTACTTTTGATAATGTTTAATTATCGGAAGTAATAAGTAACTTTGAAAAATCAAAAATTATGCAAAATTCCACTTTAATCTTAAATCCTAAAACCGCACAATTAGTAACCTTCTCAAGTGAGGTCGTTGAAAAAGTATTGGGCTATGCTCGGAAAGGTTTGGAAGGTTCGGTAAATACGCAACGAGCTTATCAAGCCGATTTGAGAGATTTTCAAAATTGGTGTTCAGAAAATCAGCAAATAGACGTTCCCGCCTCAGCCCTTACCTTAGCGACTTATATGACTCATACGGCAGATACACTTAAATGGTCAAGCATAAACCGCCGATTAGCCGCCATCAGCAAAAATCACCAACTTCAAAATTTTGATTTGCCCACCAAAGACCGAACCTTTCGGGCGGTAATGGAAGGCATAAAACGCAGTAAAGGCATCCGTCAAAAACAAGCTCCTGCCTTTAAAATGAAAGATTTAAAGGAGATTATTCGGAATATTGAGGTGGAAAGTAATGCTAAAATCAGGGATAAAGCCATTTTATTATTAGGCTTTACAGGAGCATTTAGAAGGTCAGAAATTGTTGCCTTAAATATTGAAGATTTGAGTTTTACAGACGAAGGGGTCGTTGTTTCGATGGGTAAAAGTAAGACTAATCAGTATGGAGATTACGAAGAAAAAGCCCTTTTTTATAGTCCAGAGGCAGTTTTATGTCCGATTCGGAGTTTGCAAAAATGGATTGATAAATTAGGTAAAACGGAAGGCTCTATTTTTGTAAGAGTCCGCAAAGGCGACAAAATTACAGAAGATAGATTGACCGATAAGACGATAAATGATTTAGTAAAATCTTATTTTGGGGAACAATATTCCGCTCATTCGTTGAGAGCTTCTTTTATCACCATTGCCAAACTAAACGGGGCAGATGATTCGGAAGTGATGCGACAAAGCAAGCATAAAACCTCAGCCATGATTCAACGATATACTCGAATTGAAAACATTAAACAGCACAATGCAGCCATAAAATTAGGGCTTTGAATTTATATAAATCTTGACAAAACATGAGGCAATCGTTAGTCCTGCCTTCAAAAAACAAGCTGAAATAACGATTGAAAACCAAAAACTATTCACCCTCAGAGATTGGCTTTTACCGATGTTGATGAATGGGCAAGTGGTGGTGAAGTCTTCCGAAAAGTAAGCATGGGTAAATCGGCTTGCTGGATGAAATGGTCGGAAATACTGGTGATGAAAAACCTTTCAAAAAAGGATTTTTCATGAGTTGCCATTGCCAAAACATCAGGCTTATTGGTGTGGATATAGGTCTCTAAACCCTTCACAACATCGTAGCGTTTTAAGTTTTTAAACGTAATATCATTAAACTGAAATACATGCTCTAATTTTTCAGTTGTATTTTTTACAACGTTACCTACATCTAATTCATAGTATTCATGAATATGTATGACCTTACAAACGACACCCAACGGGGTTGTAAATTCCAGCATTTTGTGCGTTGCTTCCACTTCATTTTCCTTAAAATCTGCGGCATAAAGAATATCTGTTGGATGAATCAATTTTGCTTTTGAGGGAATCACCCACACGGGAATATTGGCGGTTTCTACGATTTTTTGGGCAGTAGTACCGAGTAATCTTTCGAGCATATTTGACGTACCCTTTGTTCCCATCACAATCATATCAACCTTTTTCTTTTCGGCAACTGCCAAAATTGAATCGGTCGTAACGCCAGATTCAATCATAAACGTAATTTTATCTTTCGGAAACTTGGTAGAAACAATTAATTTATTAACGAAAGCGGATAGCTTATTATCCGCATTTTCTAAACTCATCTTTTCTAAATTGTCCAGATTATGAGGTACTTGATATTCAGTAAAGACGGGAACAGAGTAAACATTTAAGAAAATTATATCAGCATTCAATTGCTCTGCCAACAAAACAGCATATTTGGCGGCATGAAGGGAATTGTCGCTAAAATCAGTTGGAAATAGTATCTTTTTCATCTTTTTCGGTTTTAAACCTCACAGAAATTCAACATTATTACGAACGGGAAACGATATACGTCCTTGAAATGTGGTTTAAATTCATTGGGAAATTTCTTGGTTTTTTGATTTTCCAAGGCTCAACATTGATTCCATGTTACAAAGATTTTTTTCATACTTTTTCGTGAGGACCTCAATATATCCCTCAAATTTATCTTTCAAATTGTTGGTATAATCATCGCCAAGATTCATCATATTCCTGCGAGTTCTTGAACCTTTTTCGGGGGCGAATAATATGCCCATTAACGCTCCTCGTGCAAATCCTGCAAGAATGCCTGAAAATGTTTTTCCTGATTTCATGATATTGATTGTTTTGAATTTTTGCCCCAATGGAATTACTACGGAGGCACAAATTCGCCATTATTACGCAACAAAGATCCAGTTTAGGGCTTAGATTGATGTTATACAATTTTGAATTATTGTTCATTTTCAACGATACAAAGGTTGATGAATTTGTATTGGGAAGTGTTATGAAATTATATTTAAAACTTATATGATTCACACATTTGTTTTAGTTCAATACTTCCATCGAAAAGTAAGAATTATGTAACTCTAAACTTTAATTATATAACAATTCTCAAAAGAATACTTCTCAACTTTGTGCAAGCATCAAAGTCTTTGTATGTAATAATGTTAAACAGAAATCATGAATACCGAAAAAGCAAATAATCTCATCGTAACCCTAAATTACTGTGCCGCACAGTGCAGTAATTGTGTCATGGAATGTTTGGATGAGCAAGATGTAAAGACGATGGCAAGTTGCATCAAAATAGATTTGGATTGTGCTGAAATATGCCGAACCGTCTCTTCATTTTTGTCAAGAAATTCCATTCATGCCCAGCATTTAATGAAAGAGTGCATTGAAATTTGTACAAATTGTGCCATTCAGTGTGAGCAATTTTCAGACATGGAACATTGTAGAAAATGTGCCGAAGTTTGCAGGATTTGTATCGCTGAATGTAATTACTTTCTTGCTGAGGCTGCATAAAGAAAAGCCCCAATGCCTTATTTTCCTACCTTGGAATTAGGGTGTTGGGCACCAAACTGTTCATAAAATATACAATTGATTATGGTGTAAATAGGAAATAATTGAACGATAAATTCCCCCAAACGTCATGAAAACAAATAAAATAATCCCGAAATTTCCATCTGTTTTAAGTCTTAAGAATGACTTAGATATACAGACTCAAATCAATAATACCGAATTAATAAATGAGATAAAACCAGTCGAAAAAGTGTTTTATAGCGTTGGTGGACAGACCAATAAAGAAATTGTTGAAGAGTTTGAAAAATGGATAAATCAATCATGAAAAAAGTTTATTTGCAAAATAGCACGATTCTATTTTTCTTATTTTTTTTCATGGCTTGCCGAAGTAAAATTGAGAAGATAAAACCAATCGTTTCAACCATAACGGAGTCGGTTTATGCTTCGGGAACGGTCAAAAGCAAAGAACAATATCAGGCATTTTCAACCGTAATTGGGACTATCGAATCGGTGTATTTGAAAGAAGGAGATTCGGTTAGAATTGGTACGCCTATTCTACTCATTGCGAATGAATTACAACAATTGAACCGAGAAAATGCAGGTCTATCCGCTCAATTCGCCGATGTAGCTTCAAACCAAGAAAAATTACGTGATGCCAATCAATTGATAACGTTGCAAAACGATAAGATGCAAAATGACCTTTTATTACTGACTCGCCAACAAAATTTATGGCAACAAAACGTTGGTACAAAAGTGGAATTGGAACAAAGAGGATTGGTTTATGAAAGTTCAAAAACGGCTTATGAATCCGCCATTTTGAAGCGGAATGATTTGAAAAAACAGATAAACTTTACCGCTTCTCAATCCCGAATAAACTTAGCCATCTCAAAGAAACAAGCCAATGATTTTACGGTAAAAAGTCAAGTAAATGGCACGATTTATAAACTCTATAAAGAAAAAGGAGAACTGGTAAATCAGTTAAGTCCAATTGCTTTGATTGGCAATAATAATCGGTTCATTTTGGAGATGCAGGTGGATGAATATGATATTTTTAAAATCAAAAAAGGTTTGCAAGTTTTGGTAACGATGGACAGTTATAAAGGCAAGGTTTTTCAAGCAAAAGTATCGGATGTTTCACCGATGATGAACGAAAAAAGCAAAACATTTTTAGTGGAAGCTACCTTCATCAATCCGCCTAAAATACTATACCCATTCGTTACTTTTGAAGCCAATATTATCCTTCAAACCAAACAAAAAGCCTTATTAATTCCTCGAAATTTATTACTGAATGACTCAACGGTTATTGATAAAGATAACAAAAAAATAGCGGTGAAAACGGGGCTAAAAGATTATCAAATGGTGGAAATATTATCGGGATTAACGGTAAATGATGAACTCATCAACCCCATAAAATGAAGCAAAAACTGTTATATGACATTGCTTTTGCCTTGCTGATGGCTCGTTGGAAACAGACTTTGGTGGCGGCCGTTGGGGTTACATTTAGCATTATGATGTTTATTGCTTTGCTTAGTTTCATGTCGGGATTAAATCATTTATTGGACGGGCTAATCATCAATCGCACACCTCATATACGCCTATATAATGAGATTAAACCTTCTGAAAATCAACCAATTACGCTCTTTTCTGAACATAAAAATCAGCATAATTTTATCCATTCGGTCAAGCCTACCAATAAGTCTTCGCAGGTCTATAATAGTGGAGCAATTATGGCTTCCCTCAAGAAAGACAGAAGGGTATTTGGCGTTGCCCCGAAAATTATAGCCCCCGTATTTTACAACGTTGGCACCGTTAATCTGCCAGGTATCATCAACGGAATTGAAGTTGAGGAAGAAAATAAATTATTTTTGTTCAAAGACTACATAACACAAGGCGATTATGCCAAACTCAAATACATTCCAAACAGTATTATTTTAGGAAAAGGAGTTGCCCAAATTATGCTGGTAAACGTTGGGGATGTCATTCAAATCACTACTTCCAAAGGCGAGCAAATCCCTTTGAAAGTGGTTGGTTTTTTTCAAATAGGAATTGCTGAAATTGACAAAGTTTTGAGTTATACTTCCATTGCAACGGCTCAAAAATTGTTGGGCGAATCCAACAATTATATTACCGATATTCAAGTGAAACTCAACGACATTTTAGCAGCTCCGAAAGTCGCCAAAGAATACCAAAAACTGTATGAATTGGAAGCCGTTGATATTCAAACCGCCAATTCACAGTTTGAAACGGGCAGTTCAATCAGAAGTATTATTTCGTATGCCGTTGGGATTACGTTATTGATTGTGGCGGGTTTTGGGATTTATAATATTTTGAACATGATGATTTATGAAAAAATGGATTCCATCGCCATCATGAAAGCCACTGGTTTTGCGGGAAAAGATGTGAAACGAATTTTTATTACCATTGCCCTTTCAATCGGACTTTTCGGGGGACTTTTGGGCTTGATTTTTGGCTTTGGGTTATCCGCTTTTATTGGACATATCCCTTTCCGAACGGAATCGCTACCAACTGTAAAAACCTATCCCATCAATTATAATCCTCTATTCTACGTCATTGGAGCAGTTTTTTCAATTATCACTACTTATTTAGCTGGGTTTTTCCCTGCCCGTAAAGCCAGTAAAGTTGATCCCGTCATCATCATACGAGGAAGCTAATGGATAACATCGTTTTAGAGGCAAATCATATCATCAAATATTTTTCTGACCCCGTGAAAATTGAGGTTTTGAAGGATATAAATTTTTCACTTGCCAAAGGTGAATTTGCTTCCATTATTGGAAAATCGGGTTGTGGAAAATCTACTTTACTCTATATTTTATCCACAATGGACACGGATTATGAAGGCGAATTAAAGATTGATGGGTTCATCATGCGAGACAAAAAAGAGGAAGAATTGGCATTAGTCAGGAACGAAAAAATTGGTTTCGTCTTTCAATTTCATTATTTACTCAATGAATTTACGGTATTACGAAATGTGATGTTGCCAGGCGAAAAGTTGGCGAAATTATCAAGCCAAGAAATTGAACACAATGCCTACGAAAAATTGAAAATATTGGGCATTGAAAGTGAAGCCCTCAAAAAGCCCAACCAGCTCTCGGGCGGACAAAAACAGCGGGTTGCCATTGCCCGTGCTTTAATCAATAATCCCTTAATTATCATGGGGGATGAACCCACGGGAAACCTTGATAAAAAGAATGGCGAAGTAGTTTTTGACATCTTCAAAGAACTGGCAGAGGTGTATCATCAATCGCTATTAATCGTAACCCACGATAATGATTTTGCCAATAAAACGCATCGAATTATTGAAATGGAAGATGGGAAAATAATTAATAAAATATAAATTAACTAATTGATTATCAATAATATAACCTATAAATATTTATTTTCAAAATCGAATCAAAAACCTGTGAATTTCGTAAGTTATTTATAAAATTATATAAATCCTTTCTTCAAATTACTCCCATCTTTGTCTTGTTCTTTAAGCAAAATTATGCTAATTAATTTTAGTGAATTTTGAATGATTATGAACAAGAAGCATCCAATATTTTCCTTAGTTTTATTGGCAGTAATCAAATAATTTATCTCAAATATAATCCCTAAAATCATGAAAAATCGCATCATATTTATTGTTTTGGTTATTGTATTTGCCTTGATGATGACTTTTTATAATTGTTCCGAGAACGAGACAAAAGCATCAAAGAAACCCATTGAGTCCAATAGGTAGAATATACAACTAAACAATTTAACGCTTAGAAATCATGGTTCACAATACTGATTATTCTGGGGGGATTAGCCTCCTTTGGTGGCTTATTTGGCTTATATTTTTGGTGTGGATTTTCTTTTTTCCCTTTGAAATTCATAAAAATAACAAAAAATGATACGCATACTCTTTTCAATCTTGTTACTTGGGCATGGGTTAATTCATTTCATGGGGTTTGCCAAAGCATTTAATTATGGAAACATTACCCAACTCACCAAAGAGATTTCAAAACCAGCGGGTATGCTTTGACTGGTAACGGCATTTTTATTTATTATCACGACCATTTTATTCTTATTGAAGAAAGATGCTTGGATGTTTTTTGGATTTACAATCGTTATTATCTCACAAATACTAATTTTTACGGTTTGGGAAGAAGCAAAGTTTGGCACAATTGCAAATGTCATTATTCTTGTGACGGTCGTGTTGAATTGGGGGAGTTATCATTTTGAAAAAGGCTATCAAAAGGATGTAAATGAAAATCTGCAGCGTACTAATCTACTGAAAACAGATTTATTGACCGAATCGGACTTACTATCTTTACCCGAGCCTGTGCAACGTTATTTAAAATATGTTGGTGTACTGAACAAACCCAAACTAAAAAATATACGGATTGTATTTGAAGGGCAAATGAAAGAGAAAGGGAAAGATTTTTTTTCCTTTACTTGCGAACAATACAATTCTTTTGACGAACCCACCCGTTTGTTTTTCATGAAAGCAAAAATGAAAGGAACTGCCGTTCCAAGTTATCACAAATACAGCCGTGCAACCGCTTTGATGGATATTAGACTCTTTGGATTTTTTCCCGTGGTAAAAAAAAATGGAAAAGATATGGACAAAGCGGAAACCGTAACCCTCTTTAACGATATGTGTTTGATGGCTCCTGCAACCTTGATTGACCAACGAATTACTTGGCAAGCTATTGATGGCAATTCGGCAAAAGCCACTTTTACAAATCATACAATTACCATTTCAGCCATATTATTTTTTAGTAAACAAGGACAATTGATTGATTTTACTTCCGATGACAGGGATATAAATCACTATCAATTTTCTACACCAGTGAGTAATTATAAAAATATAAACGGCATGAACATTATGACGTATGGGGAGACTATTTGGCATTATCCTGATGGAAAATTTGTGTATGGGAGGTTTAATTTGAGAGAGGTTGAATACAATGTTTCGGCATTAAAATAAAGAATGGGTTATCTCAAAAATTACCCTCAACCTGTAACCTTGCGGCGAGAGGTTGATTCTTTTGTGAAAACGTAAAGTAATCATTTCAAGAAAGACAAAATACATTTATATCAATAAACTATATGACAAAGATTCTAATAACGGGAGCAACTGGAAATGTGGGCATGGAGGTCATCAAGGCTTTAAACAAACTTAACAATCCGTTTGAGATTTACGCTGGCATTAAGGATTTGGGGAAAGATAAGCTGCTATTGGAAAGGTTTAATATCAAGACCGTAGTCTTTGATTTTACGGATATAAATACTTTCAAACCTGCCCTGTTTCAATGTGATGTGCTATTTTTACTCAGACCGCCCCAGCTTTCTGATGTAACAGCCTATTTTAAACCGCTTATTGAAACGGCTATTCAATGTGGGGTAAAACACATCGTTTTTCTATCAGTTCAAGGGGTTGAAAAAAGTACGATAATTCCACATCATAAAATTGAGAAGCTGATTGTGGAAAGTAAAATTCCTTATACTTTCCTGCGTCCTGCCTATTTTATGCAGAATTTCACTACTACTTTGAGGAATGACCTTGTAATACATAAAAGGATATTCCTACCCGCTGGAAATGCAAAATTTACCGTCATTGATGTTACCGATATTGGGAAAGTGACAGCAAAAATATTGACCGAAACCAATAATCATGTCAATAAATCTTACGAATTGACCAATAATGAGAAACTGACTTTTGGTGAGATGGCAGAAAAACTTAGCCGAGGATTGAACACGATAATTAAATACGAATCGCCAAACCTATTGAAATTTTTCCTGACGAAAAGAAAGGAAAAAATGCCGATAATGTTGATTCTCGTGATGATGATGCTTCATTATTTACCCCGATTTCAGCAAGAACCCAACATAACTGATTGGGTAAAAAAGATTACCCACGATGAGCCTAAAACTTTTGATGAGTTTATCTTTGAGCATAAAGATTTGCTAAAAGCGTAAAATTTATAAGCGAGTATCACCGATGGCGTTGATAAAATGGTACGTGAAATATCAAAAGTTGTCTATAAAACTATGATTGAGGAAGGTTTTGTGAAGCGATAAACAATCCGCCCACAGTCCAATTTTTGAAGAGCCTGCAGCGGTAAAAACGATTGTTGAATTGGATATTTTGACAGGAAAATCCAATTTAGCTGATAAAAATTAAAATGATAAAAAACTATTATTATCTCATCGTTGGAATCCTTTCCATTCTTTTCGCTTTCACTCACGCATGGCGAGGACAAACTTCTTTCTTGGCGAGGACTAATGCTTCTGACTTTGACTCAGCAAGCAAAACGACCATTTTTTATGTTTGGCATATCATTACGGCTGAAAATTTGGTTTTTGGGGTTGCTTTTATTGTAATGTCCGTCTATAAAGATTTATCAAAAGTAAAATTTACTGCTTTGATGATTGCTGTTATCATGGTTTCCCGTTGGGTAGTAATTCTCGGTAGCACATTATTAAGTAATAAAAAGGGCGTTGCCGATACTTTGACTGAATCAATCGTAATACTGATTTTTGTTGGATTAATAATTTTAGGAATTAGGAAAAATAAGATGGAAAATGGATAGCATTTCAGTAAAGAGGTCGCCCATAAAATTCTTTCTGATGGTGTTTGGACTTTCAATTCCAATATGGATAATTGAGAGATTCGTAAACATAAAAGGGCTTCCGTTGGATATTCCCGTCATGGAAATTTTTGCTGCCTTTACTCCGTTGGTAACTGCGTGCATTCTTGTTGGCAAAGAAGAAGGAAAGGGTTCGGTTAAGAAACTATTGAAAAGAATTTTTGACTTTTCAAGAATCAAGCAAAAGAGATGGTATTGGGCAATTATTTTTCTGCCCTTTCTCATTTATTTGTTGATTTATGTGGTCATGCACTCAATGGGACTGTCTTTACCTGAGAAAGTGAACGTTCCGTTACTTAATGTACTATTGCTTTTTATTTTGTTCTTTATGGGGGCAATTGCCGAAGAAGTTGGTTACATGGGTTATGCCATTGACCCGATGCAAGCACGATGGAGTGCCTTAAAAGCCAGCTTCATCATGGGTTTGCCTTGGGCAATTTGGCATTACCCGTCCATTATTAAACAGGGGCATGATTTGGTTTGGATTGCTTGGGGAACACTTGGCACGGTTGCCGTGCGGATTTTGATTGTTTGGATTTATAATAACACGGGAAAGAGCCTTTTCGCTTGCATTTTATTTCATACAATTCTGAATGTCGGTAGAATTTTATTCCCAAAAGATTCAACTCATAATCTCTTAGTTGATTATCCTGATATTCATTATTCAGTCATCGCAATTATGGCAATAATCGTGGTCTTTTTGTGGGGTTCAAAGACATTTACTCATTTTAGATTTACTCGTAAAACTTAAAAAACTTATGTCAACACTGGCAAAAAAGAATGAAATTATTTATTTTTTTCTACTGGTTATCTTATTATCAATTCCTTTCTTTGTATTGGGTGCTTTCATTGACCTTACGAAATACATTCCGATAAAACTACCAATAAGTGCTTTGGCTTTATTATGCCCGATGCTCGCTGCCATAATTTTAACAAAAAAAGACAGAAAAATTGCGTTATTTAAACGGGTTTTTGATTATAAAAAGATTACCAATTATTACTGGTACATACCTATTTTCTTGTTGATACCAATGTTAATGTGCCTAACTTTTTTTATGATGAAATGGCTACAAATTCCATTACCAAAATTTGAAATAAAGCTATCAGATGCCTTCGTGCTTGTTATTTTATTTTTTATCGGAGCAATCGGCGAAGAACTCGGTTGGACGGTTTATGCAACGGACGTCTTGCAAAGAAAGCAAGGGTTTTTAAAAACAGCATTAATTATTGGCGTTGTTTGGGCAGTATGGCACATTATTCCCTATTGGCAAGCCCACCGAACCTTCAATTGGATATTTTGGCAATGTATCGGAACGGTTGCCTTGCGAATTATTATGGTTTGGTTGTATGACAAAACTGGACAAAGTGTATTTGCAACTATTATTTGCCACACAACCATCAATTTGAGTGAGTTCTATTTTCCAAATTATGGCTCACAGTATGACCCTTTTTACTTTGGAATAACCTTGATTTTGACAGCAGTCATAATCAGTTTTTTTAGCTTTTCGAGAGAACCTCTAAAAGCTAAATGGCAACCCAAAACGGATTAATTTCATACTTTCTTACAAGTATTAACCCCTAAAACTGTATAAAGCGGGCAGACACTAAATAGACTTGTCATAATAAAAACCAGTGATATTGCCCCTAAAACGATTGCTAATGTTCCAGAAATTATTTTACTGTAATATAATATTGCAATCGCAACTGCCAATAAAATTCTTACTGTTTTATCGGTACTTCCCATATTTGTTTTCATGATTTTGAATGTTTTATTTATCGTATCACTTTTGTTTAAAAATCCTTATTTTTGAAGAATCAACACGGGTATTTGAGATTTCAGAGTCAATTCTGAAATGACACTTTTATATAACAATCTTTCCAACCAACTCTTATCTTGGTGGGCAATCACAAGAGCATCGGGGCGTTGGTTTTCAATATAAGTTTCAATACCTTTCACTACATCTGGACGTTTGAGATTCTCAAATTTCACGGAGTTATCTCCCAATGCTTCTTTGATGTGTTCAATGATATCTTGTGATGAAAATATCTCTGGCTCAAAGTCTTCGTGGATGTGAACGGCTTTCAAAGTAGCCCCCATTACTTTGAGAATATCAACGGTTTTTTTGATGAGAGTAACCTCATTTCCCTCTAAATCAGTAACATAAATCACGTTCTTGATTTGGTGAATCTTGGTTTTTTGAGGAATCACCCAAACTGGACACTCCGATTTTTTGGATATTTTCAGAGCATTTGACCCAAAAATATTGTCAATAATAGTACGGTCTCCTACCATTCCCATCACGATAAAATCAGTTTTATAGTCTTTGGCTACGTCAAGAATAGTGCTTGAAATGTTTCCGTAAACTACTTTGGTTTCGATGATTGGTGAAGGCTCTAAACTCATTTTGTGTCGAGCAATCATTTCCTCTTTAAATCTATCCATTGCCGTTTCGGCGGTTTCTTCGGCATATTGATAAAAATGTGAAGAAGACATTGGGATATTATACGCATCCGCAATGGGCTGAATAACGTTGAGTATCACCAGTTTAGCTTCCAATAATAAAGCAAGCGAGAGAGCAAAATCGGCGGCGTGTTGAGCCGTTTGGCTAAAATCGGTGGGCAAAAGAATCGTTTTCATATCTCTGAGTTTTAACATTATTTGATGATTCAAAATTCATCATAAAAACCTTCTCTGCTACTAATGGTTATCAGTAAAAAACCTGATTTTATTGGGTGGTAAAAACTAACTAAAATCAGGTTTTCTGCCTACATAAGTCATTTTAAGTTCTATACTTTATCTTGAAATTCGTTATTTAAAAATAAAATTATGGCAGATTTAGCTTTACCAACCATTATTCTATTTTACAAAAAAACTGACCACGATATGCTGAAAATTTTTGAAAATGTGCAAGAAACATTAAAAGAAAAGGCAGTTTTTGTGAAGTTGAATGTAAATAGACATCCAGAAAGTTTTTTAACTTTCAAAATTGGAAACCTTCCGACAGTTGTGGCTTTGCTAAATGGCAGAGAGTTGTGGCGAATATCTGGTGAGTTTTCGGAAGAACTTATCCTTGAAAATTTCAATGATGTGCTTATATATCATGGATCAATTTCTTAAATCTTTCACCAACCCCTTAAAATTTTTCTTTACTTGGTGATAGTCATATTCAAAATAATCCATTTCTCCTTTGAGATATTGATGATCTTTTTTGGATTCTTTTTCGGAGGTCTTCGATGACACTCAGAAAATAATCTGTCTCAATCTGGACGGTTTCTAATTCACTTTTCCAAAGTCTTTGCAATAGATGCACATGACTTAATTGGTTCATTTTATCATTTTTCATGGTCTTGATTTGTTTAAAAATACACAACAAATTTCTGTGTAAAATCACACCAATAGAATGACTTTTATCAGTTTTTCAACCCTCAATAATCATTTAACGATACCGTTTTTAGCAAGAAATTTGTCGAAAGATTAATGAGAAAGCCATGAAAACTACTATCGAAACGAGTCTAACTTGTTATCATTGTGGCAACGATTGCCCCAATGATGATATTCACATCGAAGAAAAAAATTTCTGTTGCGAAGGGTGTAAAACAGTCTATGAAATTCTGGATAAGAACAATCTTTGTAATTATTATCAAGGCGATATTCACGCTGGAACTATTCCCCAAAAAGCCCAATTTGATTTCTTAGATAACCCCCAAATTGTTTCTCAACTCATTGATTTTAAGAACGATGACTTTGAACGCATAACCTTTTACGTTCCTTACATTCATTGTAGTTCTTGCCTTTATTTACTTGAAAACCTCTATAAAATTCAACCCGCCGTGAAGTATTCGAGAGTTGATTTTTTGAAGAAATTAGTTACGATTGATTATTATACGGAAAATCTAAATACTGACAAAACCGATTCAAAGCCCTATACAACTTTGCGTAAATTGGCAGAATTACTAACTTCTCTGGGTTACGAACCTTTGATCAGTTTGAATGATGTGGTTAAAGAAAAGCAAGAGCCTTCCTATCGAAATTTAATGACAAAAATTGGCGTTGCGGGTTTCTGTGCGGCAAATATCATGCTTTTTAGTTTTCCAGAATATTTGGGTTTGCAAGATGTTTCGTTCAAAAACTTATTCGGATATTTGAATTTTCTGTTTGCTATTCCAGTCGTTTTTTATTCGGGTTCGGGTTATTTTGATTCGGTTTATCGGAGTCTTCGCAAAGGAGTTATCAACATTGATGTGCCAATTCTGTTAGGGATTTTAACCGCTTTTTTTAGGGGCGTTTATGAGGTATTTTTCTTGAATGGTGCGGGTTATTTTGATTCAGTTTCAGGACTTATTTTCTTCTTATTGATTGGGAAATGGTTTCAACAAAAAACTTACAATTATCTGTCTTTCGAGCGAGATTATAAATCCTATTTCCCGCTGGCAGTTACTCGATTGACCCATGGAAAAGAGGAAGCAATTCCAGTGGCTTCCCTCGAAAAAGGCGATAAAATTTTGATTCGGCACCATGAATTAATCCCCGCCGATGGTATGATTTACAAGGGAAATGCCCAAATAGATTACAGTTTTGTTACGGGAGAATCGCAACCTGAGCGTAAAAAATTGGGAGATTTATTGTACGCTGGTGGAAAGCAAATGGGCGAAAGTGTTGAAATTGAGGTACTTAAAGAGGTATCACAAAGTTATTTAACCCAACTCTGGAATGATGAAGCCTTCCAAAAAAATCATACAAGCCATATAAAATACTTTGCTGATTCGGTCGGGAAATACTTCACAATTACCATTCTCATTTTAGCAATTTTTACCGCTTTTTTCTGGTGGAATATCTACGATACCAGTCGTGCGTTGAATGCTTTTACGGCAATTTTAATCATTGCTTGCCCTTGTGCATTGTCGCTTTCCTACCCTTTCGCTCTGGGAAATGGGCTTAGAATTTTGGGTAAACAGCATTTTTATTTGAAAAATTTAGCCGTTTTTGAAAGGCTATCAAAATGTGATACCATCGTCTTTGACAAAACGGGAACTTTAACCAATTCGGGAGGAAATTTAACTGAATTTCTGGGTAAAAGGGCTTTATGTTTATGTGAACAAATTGCCATAAAATCAATGGCAAAAAACTCAACGCATCCCATTGCCCAAAGGATAAACAGTTATTACGAAAATCTGAAACCCGTTGAACTCGAAAATTTTCAGGAATATACGGGGTTAGGAATGTGCGGTTATTTCAATGGGCATTTATTGAAAATTGGTTCGTCAAAATTTTTGGATATGCCCCAAATTATTAACCCCAAGTCCGCCAAAATGAGTTTTGCCCACGTAAGCATTGATAAAGAATACCTGGGACTTTTTGAAATTCAATATTCTTACCGTGAAAATATTGAGCAAACAGTCAAGAGTTTAGGTGAAAATTACGAGTCTTATTTACTTTCGGGTGATAATGATGGGGACAAAAATATGATGTCACAACTGTTTAAATCCAAAAATGTGCATTTCAGAGTCAGCCCACAGGCAAAATTGAATTTTATCAAAAATCTGCAAGCCGAGGGAAAAAATGTAATGATGGTGGGCGATGGTTTGAATGATGCAGGAGCCTTGAAACAAGCCGATGTGGGTATTGCCATTACCGAAAATTCTATTCATTTCACGCCATCAAGTGATGCCATTTTGGATGCCAAATATCTCAAAAAACTACCCGATTTTCTGTCGTACTCAAAATTTGGGTTGAAACTCATAAAATTCAGTTTTGCCGTATCATTAATCTATAATGTTATTGGTTTGTCATTCGCTATTTCGGGAAATTTATCACCCGTGATTGCCGCTATTTTGATGCCCGTCAGTTCCGTTACGATGCTGATTATTGCCTCAACGGGAATGATTTATCGGGGTAATAAATTGTAAAAAACTCATTATCAGTAATTTAACCATAAAATACACAATCATGTACATTCTCATTTTTTTCCTTGCTCATTGGTATTTGTCACTATTTTCTCAAACTTTTTTCTTGCACCGATATGCGGCACACCACGTTTTTACGATGTCTAAACGTTGGGAGAAATTCTTTTATGTTTTCACGTACATCACGCAGGGTTCGTCATTTTTAAGTCCGAAGGCTTACGGAATCATGCACCGTTTGCACCACGCCTACGCCGATACCAGCAAAGACCCCCATTCGCCCAAATACTCCCTGAATGTTTTTGATATGATGTGGAAAACCAAGAAAATTTACAACGATATTCTGCACGACAAAGCGGACATTGAACCCAAGTTTACCAAGAATATCCCAAATTGGCTATTTATGGAAAAATTAGGAGCTTCTTGGATTTCTCGCTTGGTGTGGGGAACATTTTATACATTATTTTATCTAAAATTTTCGACCAATAATTGGGAATATTTATTGTTACCCATCCATTTTTTAATGAGTCCCGTTCACGGGGTTATCATCAATTGGTTCGCTCATAAATATGGATATGTTAATTTTAAATTGGATGATACCGCCAAAAATCTTTTGCCTTTCGACTTCCTGATGATGGGCGAATCCTATCACAATAATCACCATAAATTAGGCGGAAGAGCCAATTTTGGCGTAAAATGGCACGAATTCGACCCTACTTATCCCATTATTCTGTTGCTGAATAAACTTCATATCATCAAATTGAAATTGAATAATGATTTGAATTATATGTAGAACTTAAAATGGCACGAAGAAATGGCACGCTGATAACCCAGATGCTTTGCAACGCCGATTTTCGCAGATTTTTCTTTAATTTTTTACGGAACTATAAACTATTAGGCAAATTACCCTTCCAATATCCATAGCGAGGGGTTTAAACCCCTCGCTATGGATATTGGAAGGGTTTTATACTTAGAATTTATTTTTGTGCCTAATAGTTTATAGTTCCGATTTTTTAAAGAGCTTTTAGTGAGAATAAAATAATATTAGAGAACCTAAATTTTTTAATCTGCGAAAATCTGCGTTGCGAAACATCTGCGTCATCGGCGTGCTATTTCCAGTAATTAATCATCCTTTCACATGATTTTAGTCATGTTTTCAACGTCATTATTTCCCGAATTTTGAGGTATAAATCAAATCAGAAAATGCAGATAATATTCTTTATGGTCGGGGTCAGTTTATTGATAGCCCTCATCTTTTTCGGAGCATTTTTATGGTCGATGAAAAGCGGTCAAAATGATGATTTATATACACCTTCCATTAGAATTTTGTTGGAAGATGAGCATTTAGGCAAAGAGACAATAGGTAGGGAGACAATAAGTAAAAGCAAGACTTAAATACAAAATTCATTTTCAAAAATCTATATTTTAAAGGTGTGTAATAGTTTTTTATCTCTTTGCCTATTGCCTCTTTGCCTTCTCAACTTTTTTAAAAAACCACAATGAACCAAGAATCAACCATAGAACAGTTTTCTTATGACAATCGGATTGTTAAGAATTTTGCCGTAGCCACTATCGTTTGGGGAATTGTCGGGATGTTAGTCGGTGTACTTATTGCATCGCAGCTTTTTGCCCCCGTGATGAATCTGGGAAATCAATACACTACTTACGGTCGAATTCGTCCACTTCATACCAATGCCGTAATTTTCGCTTTCGTAGGTAATGCCATTTTTATGGGCGTTTATTATTCGCTTCAACGGCTTTGCAAGGCTCGAATGTATAGCGATTTATTGAGCAAATTACACTTCTGGGGTTGGCAATTAATCATCGTTTTGGCGGCAATAACTTTACCACTCGGCATGACAACTTCCCACGAATACGCAGAATTGGAATGGCCTATTGATATTTTGATTACGCTAATTTGGGTGGTCTTCGGCATCAATATGTTTGGCACAATTATCAAACGTCGTGAACGGCATTTGTATGTTGCCATCTGGTTTTACATTGCTACGTTTGTTACGATTGCAGTGTTGCATATTGTAAATTCTTTTGAGTTACCAGTCTCATTAACAAAGAGTTATATGCTTTATGCGGGGGTACAAGATGCCTTGGTGCAGTGGTGGTACGGACATAATGCAGTGGCTTTTTTCTTGACAACGCCATATTTGGGGATGATGTATTATTTCTTACCGAAGATGGCAAATCGTCCTATTTACTCTTATAAACTGTCGGTACTGCACTTTTGGGCATTGATATTTTTATACATCTGGGCGGGACCTCACCACTTGCTTTATACCAGTTTGCCAGATTGGGCTCAGTCGTTGGGAGTAGTTTTTTCAATTATGCTCATTGCTCCGTCGTGGGGTGGAATGTTGAATGGTTTATTAACCCTGAGAGGTGCTTGGGATAAAGTGCGTGAAGATGCCATTTTGAAATTTATGGTCGTGGGTATTACGGCTTACGGCATGGCGACATTTGAAGGTCCATTGCTTTCGTTCAAAAACGTCAATGCCATTGCCCACTTTACCGACTGGATTGTGGCTCACGTACACGTAGGAGCGTTAGGTTGGAATGGATTTTTGAGTTTCGCTATCCTTTACTGGATTATCCCAAGAATATTTCGGACTGAATTATACTCCAAAAAGATGATAAATTTTCACTTTTGGATTGGCACTTTGGGCATTTTATTCTACGCCGTACCGATGTATATTTCAGGATTTACCCAAGGATTGATGTGGAAAGAATTTAATCCAGAAGGTACACTGAAATACGGCAATTTCTTAGAAACTACCCTCCAAGTTATTCCAATGCACATTATTAGAGCGTTTGGCGGAACACTTTATCTGATTGGGGCAATCGTGATGGGTTATAATTTATTCAAAACAATGGCAAAAGGGTCATTGTTGGCGGACGAAGAAGCTCAGGCATTTCCCTTAGAAAAAGCCTACATTGCAACGGGCGGAGATACCTATTGGCATCGTTGGATTGAGCGTAAACCAATTCAATTATTATTGGTTTCCTTAGTCGTAATTTTAATTGGTTCTATGGTTGAATTAATCCCAACTTTCATGGTAGATTCCAACGTGCCGACCATCGCCGCCGTGAAACCATATACCCCTTTGGAGTTGCAGGGACGTGATTTATACATCCGTGAAGGCTGCGTAAATTGCCATAGCCAAATGGTGCGACCATTCAGAAGCGAAACCGAACGATATGGTGAATATTCAAAAGCGGGCGAGTTTGTGTATGACCATCCTTTCTTGTGGGGAAGTAAAAGAACGGGTCCAGATTTACACAGAGAAGGGGCAAAATACCCAAATTCATGGCATTATTACCACATGAAAGAACCCACTTCCATGTCGCCAGGCTCGGTAATGCCCGCTTATCCTTGGTTAGAAGAACAGGTTTTGACGACTTCGGATACAAAAACTAAACTCAAAGCCATGAAAACTTTGGGCGTTCCTTATACGGATTATGAAGTTCAAAATGGCAATTTAACTTTGGACAAACAAGCCCAAGATATCACCGCAACCTTAGCAAAAGAAGGCATAAAAGTAAAATCTGACCGTGAAATAATTGCTCTCATTGCTTATTTGCAAAGATTAGGGACGGATATTAAGAAGACGGCGGAGTAGGTTTTAGTGTTTTATGAAGGATATACGGAAGTAGTCCTTCAAAAGGACGACTTCCGTGAAATTTCAAATTAGCTAATTTAAAAACCAAATACAATGTTCAAACAATTTTTAGATAAAATACCAGGGGCGGATGTCTATATGATAGGCTCATTGCTCACATTCGTAGTATTTTTCGCTTTGGTAGGAGCCTATTTATTGATTGTAGATAAAAAATATATTCAAGAAATGAGCGAATTACCCTTGAAAGATTAATATTTTAATGACCATATATTATGAAGAAATTTTTTGAAATATCGCTAACTTTTATGCTGCTGATCTATACGGGAATCGCAAAAGCGGCAACGCCCGCACTCATTCCCGAAGCGAGTATGAGTGGTACCGATATGATGCTGATGATGGTTAGCGGGATATTGATAATAGTGATGTCGGTGGTGGCTTTTGTGTTATTCAGAATCAGTTTTGTATTACAAAAAATGATTCCTTCCAATGCCAGTGCCGTAGTCGATACTGAATTTGCTTTATCTATGAAAGAACGCACACTTTGGCAAAGATTGGCGGGATTACGACCCATGAAATACGAGCAAACCATGATGATGGAACACGCTTATGACGGTATACTGGAAATTAATAATCCTATCCCAGCGTGGTTTATGACCCTTTTTTATGGTTCAATCATCGTATCGGTTTTCTATATGTTTTTCTATCACGTGGTAGGTGATGGGCAAATTATGACTTCCGAATACAAAGAGCAATTGGTGGAAGGCGAAACCATCAAGCAAGCCTACATGAAGAAATATGCGAGTTTGATTAATGAAAATAATGTTACTTTTTTGAAGGATGAAAATTCGATAAAAGAAGGCAAAAAAATGTACACCCAAAACTGCGTAGCCTGTCATGCGGCAGACGGCGGCGGGGGCGTTGGACCGAATTTGACCGATGAATTTTGGATTCACGGGGGAAATATGAAATCGGTTTATCACACTATTTCCGAAGGCGTTGCCGAGAAAGGGATGATTGCATGGAAAAAGTCGTTGAATCCTATTCAAATACAACAAGTAGCCAGTTATATTTTATCATTAAAAGGCACAAAACCCGCCAAACCCAAAGAACCGCAAGGAACAAAAGACGTTATGGCGGTGAAATAATTGAATAAAATGGCAATTAAGAATATTGATTTAGAAGGTTTTAGAGATCATTTGTCGAATACCTCTATGATAGGGAAACGACTTTGGATTTATCCCAGAATAATTGTCGGTAATCTGTACAAATTACGCACGGTTTTCTCGTGGGTTTTGTTGGCTGCCTTGTTTGGTTTACCCTTTATCGAGGTCAACGGTCATCCTCTTTTTCTTTTCAATGTGCTTGAACGCCATTTTATTTTTTTCGGAGTAACCTTTTTCCCGCAAGATTTTTACTTAGTTGCCATCGGTTTATTGACGTTTTTAGTTTTCATTATTTTGTTCACGGTGGTATTTGGACGAGTATTTTGTGGTTGGGTTTGTCCGCAGACGATATTTTTAGAAATGGTTTTTCGTAAAATAGAAAACTGGATTGAGGGAGATTTCAAAGCTCAAAAGAAATTAGACGAATCAACTTGGACAGGTGAAAAAGTATTCAAGAAAACTGCCAAACACACTATATTTTTTGCAATTTCCTTCTTGATTGCTAATACTTTTTTAATGTATGTTATTGGGAAAAAGGAATTGTTCGACATCATTTTAGACAATCCTCTCAATCATTTAGGAGGATTATTGGCAATACTGATTTTCACTTTTCTATTTTATGCAGTTTTCGCTCATGTCCGTGAAATTGTGTGTATTGTAGCTTGTCCTTACGGACGTTTGCAAGGTGTTTTGTTGGATAAAAAGTCGATTGTCGTGGCGTATGACAACCTTAGAGGCGAACCTCGGGGGAAGTTGCAAAAGCATTTACCCTTAGATATTACGGCTGAAAAGATAGTCGTTCACGGAGATTGTGTTGATTGTCTTCTGTGCGTACAGGTTTGTCCAACGGGGATAGATATTCGTAACGGAACGCAGTTGGAATGTGTCAATTGCACGGCTTGTATTGATGCTTGTGATATGGTGATGGACAAAATTGAAAAACCCCGTGGACTCATTAGATATGACTCTTTGGAAGGAATTGAAAAGAAAGAAAAACTGAAATTGAATCCCAGAATTATTGGATATTCTACTGTTCTATTGGCTCTAATGGGCGTTTTTGCTTATTTAATGATTATCAGAACCGAAGTAGAAGCCACCGTTTTAAGAACGCCAGGTTTGATGTTTCAGAAAAATGCTGATGGCACGGTTTCTAATTTATACAACATCGAAATCGTCAATAAAACGTACCAAAATAAGGCTTTTACCTTAAAAATAAATTACCCGAAAGCAACGATAAAATTGGTGGGCAAACCCCTAAGCACCACAAAAGGTGAAATGGCTAAAAGTTCGTTTTTTATCAATATTCCAGCAAAATTGATTCGGGAAAATAATACAAAAATTGAGATTGAAATATTGTCAGAGCATAAGGTGGTTGATAAAGTAAAAACGTCCTTTATGGGACCGATACAGTAAACAATTATCAGTAAATAGTAAGAATCCAATATTCAAAGGAGGTATAGAGATGGAAGTCGTCCTTTTGAGGGACGACTTCCATAAATGTCCGTATAAATTACAGTTCAATAAACAAAAATGAAAAAATCCATTTCCATATTTTCCTTAAATTGGGGCTACTCAATCGTCATGGTCTTCGTACTTTTTGCGGGATTTATTGGCACGATGGTCTATTTTATGACGGCAGAAAAGATAGATTTAGTACGTGAAGATTATTATCAAAAAGAATTAGAATTTCAAACGCAAATCAGAAAAATAAGTAACACTGCCAACTTAAAAACCAAAATTGCCATGACATATTTACCCGAATCCAACGAACTCAATATTTTTTTCCCCACCCGAGTGGTGAATGGAGAAGTAAAATTTTTCCGCCCATCCAATAAAAAAATGGATGTGGATATTCCCTTAAAATTATTAAAGGAATACCCGCTTCACCTTTCTACCCAAAAGCTCGATAAGGGCTATTGGAAAGTTCAAGTTATTTGGTCGGATGGCTCAAGGGAATATTTTAGTGAACAAGAATTATTTATTTGAAACCAAAAAATTATGCAAATTCTCTGGACATCAGCACTTTTAACGGGCTTCGTAGGTAGTCTGCATTGCGTAGGTATGTGTGGTCCCATCGCCTTAGCCTTGCCCGTGGGAGGAAAAACCCAAGGGCAAGTATTATTTTCAAGAATATTTTATAATCTTGGCAGAATAACCACTTACAGTTTTATCGGCTTACTGATGGGCTTGGTAGGCAAAAAACTCTTCTTTTCAGGCATCCAACAAGAGCTTTCGATCACTATTGGGATTGCTATTTTATTAATTTTAACATTATCACATAAAACGCTTATATTCAAATTTTTACGTTTATTTAATGAGCAAATAAAAAGTATTTTTCCCTTTGTTTTAAAGAAAAAAACGTTGCCATCTATGTTCATTTTAGGACTCGCCAATGGACTTTTACCCTGTGGATTTCTCTATTTGGCAGCCACGGGTTCAATGATTTCGGGAAGTCCGTTGGGAGGAATGTTTTATATGGCTCTCTTCGGTTTGGGAACTGCCCCAGCGATGTTTGCTGTGGGAATGGTGAGCAAATTTATGAATCTAAGAACTCGTAAAATATTTAGTCAAGTTGCCCCGATTTACACCTTTTGCTTAGCAATTTTCTTGATTATCAGAGGCTTAAATTTAGGGATTCCTTACGTGAGTCCTAATTTTATTCAACCCAAAGAAACTCAATCTGTTCCAATCTGTCATCCTATTTTTACTAACACATCAAAAGTTATTTAATTGTAAAAAAGGCTTCTAAATCACGCAGAAGCCTTTTTTGTGGTTAAATATACTTAGAAACAAAGTCATAAAAATTGTGTTTTATTTCGACAAATCCCTTTTCTGCATCGTGATACTTGATTCTAATATCAATGTGGCGGTTGTAAATTTCTTCTCCCAAAAGAAAATCTTTTCCTTCGGCATCGTCTTCATAACCCCATTGTTCTCGGGTGATTTCCTGCAAAATTATGTCAAACTTTACCGCCCAATCCTGTAAATGATTTCTAACAATTTTAGCTTGATTTTGAAATACTGATTCCGTGTTTTTACTCATCAAATCTTTCAATAAACCCTTGAAATAATCAAGTTCGTGTTGATAAAAAGCGATTGATTCGAGCCATTTTTTATTTTCCCGATAATAAATCTCATATTTAAAAGTTGTGTCTATAGTTTCCATGATGTGAAATTGTTTAAATTTAATGCGACAAAGTTCTTGATTTACACTCATTTAACTCAGCATCCAAATCATTTTGTAACATGATAATAATCAGTATTTAAGGGCAATTTCACTTAAATAGTTCTATCTTGCTTAAAATCAAAAACCTCATGAATACGCCCAACGATAATCTCCGTTTCGATGCCCTCTTTTATCACGCTGCCATCGGTATTGTGATGGTAAATAGTGAGTCCAATATTCTTTTGGTAAATCACTTTGCAGAAGTAATTTTTGGGTATGAAAATAATGAATTGATTGGACAAAAAATTGAAGTTTTACTACCCGAAAGTATAAGAACTGCCCACGTGAAGCATCATGAATCGTATGCAAAATCCCCAAAAATTAGACCAATGGGAACGGGCTTAAACCTACAAGCCAGACGAAAGGACGGTACAATATTCCCCGTAGAGGTTAGTTTGAGCTTCTTTGAACAAAATGGCGAGAAATATTTTTTGGCTTTCATCAATGATGTTACCTTAAAAAAACAGTCCGAACAAGAATTAATTAACCAAAAGGAAAAAATCGAAATCCTGAACCAAAACCTGGAACAGGAGGTAGTTTCACGGACAAAAGCCTTAGTGGAAACCCTCAAAAATCTCGAAGAATCAAAGCAAGAATTACAGAAATCACTTAACAAAGAACGAGAATTGGGCGAATTGAAATCTCGTTTTGTATCAATGGCTTCACACGAATTTCGTACACCGTTGAGTACCATTTTATCAGCCGCCACCCTCATCGAAAAGTATCCCTACGCCGATGATCAAGAAAAAAGGGAGAAACACATTAAACGTATAAAGACTGCGGTAGTGAATTTGACCGATATTTTAGAAGAATTTTTGTCAGTTGGGAGATTGGAAGAAGGTAAAATTGAGATTAGAAATGTCAATTTTGATTTGCCAGAACTAATCCACGAAATTATTTATGAATTCAAAAGTATGCTGAAATATGGTCAGCAAATCAGTTACACGCATGAAGGTGTTGAAGATATCGTATCCGACAAATCTTTATTACGAAAAATTATCATCAATCTTTGCTCCAATGCCACCAAATTTTCGCCCGAAGATTCTGTTATTAATATTACCACCATTTGTGAGGACAAGAACTTAATCTTGAAAGTAAAAGATTCAGGCATTGGCATTTCTGAGGATGACCAAAAACACCTTTTTGAGCGATTTTTTAGAGCGGCAAACGTTACTAACGTGCAAGGAACGGGTTTAGGCTTGCACATAGTGGCTAAATATACCGAACTCATGAAAGGGGAGGTTTTCTTAGAAAGTAAATTAGAAGAAGGAACGGAAATAACGATAAATTTTAAGCTATAAAATAAATGTTAATGAATCAATTTTTGATGATGAAAAGGATAAAATCTTAACATCGAAAACCGAACATCAAACATCGAAAACCGAACAACGAAACTATGAAACATATTCTCTTAATCGAAGACAATCAAGATATTCGGGAAACAACCGCCGAGATTTTGGAACTTGCTAACTACCAAGTTACTGCCGCTGCTGATGGAAAGTTAGGCGTTGTTGCCGCCATGCAAAATAAGCCCGATTTGGTGATTTGTGATATTATGATGCCCGTTTTGGATGGTTACGGAGTCTTGCATATTTTCAATCAAAATGAAGATTTACGGGCAATTCCTTTCATTTTCCTAACGGCAAAAACTGACCGAACCGACATCCGAAAAGGGATGGATATGGGGGCGGATGATTATTTGACCAAGCCATTTTACGAAATTGAACTCTTGAATGCCATTGAAAGTAGATTGAAACGAGCGGATGTTATGAGAAAAGAAGGAACGCCCAATTCTCCCGAACAATTTAATGAATTTTATGACGAAGCCAGGGCATTGACAGAACTAAATTTGCTATCAAATGACCGTAAAGTGTCTTTTGTCAAGAAAAAACAACTGATTTACATGGAAGGCAATGATCCGTTAAAACTCTATTTTCTTAAATCAGGCAAGATAAAAACTTATAATACTAATCAGGACGGAAAAGATTTTGTAACGGGATTGTATAATGAAGGCAGTTTTTTTGGACACGTTGCCTTGGTTGAAGAAACTGATTATAAAGAATCAGCCGTAGCAATGGAAGATGCAGAAATAATATCCATCCCGAAGCAAGATTTTTTAGCGTTAATTCACCGAAACTCTATGGTGGCTCAAAAATTTATCAAAATGTTAGCAAATAGTATTGCCGAAAAAGAACTTCATCTTTTGGGCATGGCGTATAATTCACTCAGAAAACGCACTGCCGATGCCTTGATTTTATTGTCCAAAAAATATAAAGTCGATAACGAAGCCAATTTTTCCATCAAAATTTCCAGAGATGATTTAGCCTCGGTTGTCGGCACTGCCACTGAATCGTTGATTAGGACTTTGAGTGATTTTAAAGGAGAAAGATTAATTGAGATTGAGGGTGGTAAAATTGTTATTTTGGATGAAAAGAGGTTGGTTAATTTAAGAGGTTAATGAAAATAAATTTTTAGTGTAACTATCTAATTTATGGATATTAAAAAGTATAATCACATGAATTGAGCTACCGTATGAAAAACAAGCACGGCAATAAAACTAAACTGCTAAGGGCAGGGGCAGAATACTTTAATACTTTAATAGAGCTAATTCTTAATGCGAAAGAAAGTATTCACTTACAAACCTATATTCTTGCCGAAGATGAAACTGGAACTTTAATCACAAATGCCTTAAAACAGGCAGTACAAAGAAACGTTAATGTTTATTTATTGGCAGACGGCTACGCATCGCAAAGTTTATCTAATCATTTTATTAAAGATTTGATAGCTTCGGGCATTCATTTTCGTTTTTTTGAACCAATTTTTAAAAGTAGATATTTTTATTTTGGCAGAAGATTACATCACAAAGTAGTTGTAATTGACGCAAAATATGCAGTAGTAGCGGGAGCAAATATTGCCGATCGGTACAACGACTTGCCCAATCATCCAGCTTGGTTAGACTTCGCTTTGTATGTGGAAGGAAAAATTGCCAAAGAACTTTGTACTATTTGCTGGAAAACCTGGAATTCTTTTCCTAAAAAGATGGGATTAACTCCCTGTGAAACAAAAAATACTGTTTACGAAAACACTGCTGGTTCAACAATTACGATGGTTCGGAATGATTGGGTGAGGAACAAAAACGAAATTTCTGCCACCTATATCAAGATGTTGCAAAATGCTAAACACGAAGTAACAATTTTGTGCAGCTATTTTTTGCCTGGTAAAAAAATACGCAAACATATTATTCTCGCCATGAAACGTGGAGTTCGCATAAGAATAATTGCTGCGGGAAAATCGGATATTATGATTGCAAAAAGTGCTGAAAGATGGCTGTACGATTGGTTGATAAGAAATGGGATAGAATTATATGAGTACCAAAAAACCGTTCTGCACGGCAAACTTGCCGTGTGCGATGATGAATGGATGACCATTGGCTCATATAATATAAATGATATAAGTGCTTATGCCAGTATAGAATTAAACTTAAATGTAGAAGACGCAGCGTTTACAAAAGATATTAGAGAACAATTGGACAAAATAATCAGCGATGATTGTATTCGTATAACTATGGAGAATCATGTGAAAACAAATAATATTTTTAAACAACTCTCCCGCTGGTTTTCTTATGAATTGTTCAGATTAGTGTTTTATTTGTTTACTTTTTATTTTAAACAACACCGTTAATTTCCCTTTATTCTTATCAATAATTTTTTTGCCACTTCCCAATTCCATCCTTCAAATCTACCCCGTTGCACAACCAGTTTATTATCATTGGGATGTTGCAAATAGTAATGAAAAACAAACTTTTCTTTGGGCTTTTGCCAACCAATAATTTGCCCAAAACGTAAATCGTTGAAAACTAAGGTGTCCCTATATTTTTCGACCGTATAAAATCCCTGAGAAAAACGAATCAGTTTTTGCAAATCTTCATGATTATTCACGGGTTTCAATAGCGAATCGTTTTTAGGAAAATATTGAAAATTAATGGCTCGTTTACTATCAAATAACGAGCGAAAACCCACATAATATCCCTTGTCATTTCCTACAACCACATACCAAAGCCAGTTTTGCAAGGGTGCTGGGGTTGTGAAATATCTTTCGTGAGGAATATGTTGCGTGGTAAAGATTTCTTTTACATCATTATTAATTTGTAATTTATTGATACTGCAATAAGCTAAGTAAATAAAGGGAATAAAAACACCAAACTTCCACCAAAATTTTCTTTTTGCATGATGTCGATTTAAAAAAATCAACATAACAAATGCAATACCAGCCCAAACAGAAAAAAATGGGTCTGCAACATACATTACGTTGAAAGAAAAACGGATATGGCTGAATGGTTCAAACCAGCCAACGCCGTAATTATTAAACCCATCAATAAATAAATGTAAAAATACTTCGGTTCCAAAAAACAAAATCCAAGTTTTAAACGCAATATTGTGGGGACGATGAATTTTATCCGCACTTAATGCAAATGCAGGAATTATCAAAAATGCAAATAAAATGGAATGGGTGAATCCTCGGTGAGCTAATAAATTTTCGGAGGTATTTAACCAAAATGAGGCGATAAAATCAATGTCTGGAATACTTTGTGCCAACACCCCCCATAACATAGCTTTTTTGCCAAAACCTTTTTCAAAAAAAGCTTCGCCAATGCACGCACCGAGAGCTATGTGTGTAAGAGAGTCCATTAAATTTCTGACATTTATTTAAAAAAATAGGATTAACTTAATCTAATAAACCGATTTTCATCACAACGATATTTGTATTAGACTGTTTTACAAATTCATTTTAATGATAAAGTTAAGGATTATGTTGGAAAATATTATTTGCATAAATCTTATATGCCCTATTAAAACATTGTCATACATCTGATTCTGTTGGATTAAACCATTACTCTTAGAAAATCTCTCCCGTAAAATCAATTCCTTGTATGGCATTTTCAAATCCTGACAAAAATCATGTTTTTGTCAGGATTTTCTCATGTCCTATAATGATGATTTTTCGGAATTTTGATTCATCATCTTTAACAGCTAAGAACATGAAAACGATTCTCTTTCCAACCGATTTTAGTGCAAATGCCTTACACGCATCACAGTATGCGGGGATTTTGGCAAAAAGTTTTGATGCCAATGTGGTATTACTCAACGTCCATTCAATTCCTTCTATTTCGGAATATCAGTTACCCTACGAAATTGATAACTTGATTAAATCCAATCAAAAAAAATCGGAAGACGATTTGCGTGATTTTGCGGTGCATTTTATGCAAATCACCCATTTAGCCGCCGACCGTGTTAGCCAAATTGTTGAATATGGTTTTGCCAACGAAAAAATCATCGAAACTGCTGATACTATCCAAGCCGATATGATTGTGATGGGGACGAAGGGGGCAAATAATCTATTGGACAAATGGCTTGGCACTCATTCGCAGGCAGTAATGAAAAAAGCAAATTGTCCCGTCTGGATTATTCCCAAAAAAGCGACCATCAATTTCCCGAAAAATATCTTGTATGCCGCTGATTTTAAGGAAGATGAAGTAGTGGCTACTCAAAAAGTATTAGGGTTTTGTTCACCCTTGGGGGCTAAATGTAAAGTGGTTCACGTTCACGATTATTTCGAAATAAACGTTGATAGTAGTGTGCAGGAAATGGTAAAATATTTAGACGATGAATTTGAAAATGTGGATGATGTTTCGTTCATAAATCTCAACCGTGCCAACATCATCGAAGGCTTAAAAACGTACATCAAAACGCATAAACCCGATGTTTTAGCCATGGCAATTTCAGAAAAATCTTTTTTTGAGCGTTTATTTGATCAAAGTATCACTAAGCATTTTGTGCAAGGCAGTCATTTACCCATGTTGATTTTCAAAAAATAATATACTTTTAATCTCAAAAATTTTTACGATGAAAACCATTCTCTTTCCAACCGATTTTAGTAAAAGTGCCATTCACGCCTCACATTATGCGGCAATGTTAGCTAATATTTATGAAGCAAGAATCATTTTATTGAATGTTGATTACATTCCGATGGTTCCTGCCAATAGCCATTCACAAGAAGCCCAAAAAGCGGTAATTATTAGTATGAAAAAAGCTCAGGAGGATTTGGAGGCTTTCAAAAATCAATTTATCGAAGAAACCAGTATGAATCCTCATCGGGTTTTGCAACAAGTGGTATATGGTTATCCCGCCGATAAGATAGTGCAAGAAGCCCACTATCTGAACGCCGATATGATTGTGATGGGGACTAAGGGAGCATCCCATTTTTTGGATAAATGGTTGGGAACAAATGCCCAAAAAGTGATGAAGGAAGCCGTTTGTCCCGTTTGGATTATTCCACAAAAAGCCAAAATAAAACACCCTAAGAAAATCATGTATGCCGCTGATTTTAAGGAAGATGAGATGCTGGCTACGCAAAAAATTGTGGAAATCACACAACCCTTAGACGCATTTTGCAAGGTTATTCACGTTCACGATATTTTTGAACCCCTCGAAAAAACGATGGTAAAAGAGCAAGTAACAAGCATCAATGAAGAGTTTGAAGAAGATGATATTTTTGCCCGAAATCTCAATCGCTCGGATATTATTGAGGGCTTAGAAGCCTATATGGAAACCTTCAAACCCGACATTTTGGCTTTGGCAGTCCACGAAAAGTCTTTCTTAGAACGATTATTTAAAGAAAGCGTAACCAAGCATTTTGTGCAAGTATCACAATTGCCGTTACTGACTTTTAGAAAATAGCTATATGACTCATCAATTCAATTATGTTGAAGCCTCCGAAGCACTGTCTATTATTCAAAGTGGACAAAGGGTTTTTGTGCATGGCAGCGTTTGTACACCTCTATATTTACTGCACGAATTAGCTAAACAGAGCAAAAGACTCCAACGGGTAGAGATTGCTTCGATTACCCTAAAAGGCGATATTGAGATAGATAAGCCACAATATCAAGCATCATTTCATATTAATTCACTGTTCGTTTCTGAACCCATTCGCAAGGCAGTTGCCGAAGGGAGAGCCGATTATGTACCCGTATTTTTGAGTGATATTCCTGATTTATTCAAAAGGAAAATATTGGAACTTGATGTGGCAATTGTGCAAGTTTCAGTACCCGATTCTCATGGATATTGCTCATTGAGTTTGTCGGTGGATATTGCCCGATGTGCCGTGGATAATGCTAAACAGGTGATTGCCTTAGTAAATCCAAATCTTCCCCGCACCCACGGCGATGGCATGATTCATACCGACCGTTTTACCAAAATGGTTTATCACGAATCTGAACTTATCGAAGATGATTATAGCCAAAACGTGGGCAAAATTGAAATGGAAATTGGTAAAAATGTTGCCAATCTGATTGAAGATGGAAGCACTTTACAAATGGGCATCGGCACTATTCCAGATGCGGTTTTAAAGTACCTCAAAAACCATAAAAATCTCGGCGTACACACCGAAATGCTCAGTAATGGTATCATTGACTTGGTGGAAACCGATGTGATAAATAATCAAAATAAGCGGATTCACCCCCACAAAACCGTTACCTCATTTGCGGTTGGCAATCGTAAATTATTTGATTACGTGGATGATAATCCCGCTTTTGCCTTTTTGGATATTGATTATGTAAACGACCCCAATGTAATCAGTAGAAATCCCAAAGTTATAGCCATCAATAGTGCCATTGAAGTGGATTTGACGGGACAAGTTTGTGCCGATAGCATCGGTGAATACCAATATAGCGGCATTGGTGGACAAATGGATTTTATGAGAGGTGCGGCACTAAGCGAAGGCGGTAAACCCATTATTGCGTTGAGTAGTAGAACCGCCAAAGGCATTCCTCGAATTGTCCCATATCTCCGAGAAGGGGCTGGCGTTGTAACCACCCGAGGACACGTACATTACGTGGTAACAGAATACGGAACTGCCTTCTTATTTGGTCAAAATCTGAGACAACGGGCAAAATCTTTAATAGAAATTGCTCACCCAGACGACCGAGAAGCCCTTTTGAAATATTGTTACGAAAGATTTAAGATATTTTTATTCGATTGAAACCTCGCATAAAATGAAAATTCTATTCACATTTTCAAATTAAAATACGATGAAAACAATGAAAGCTGCCGTAGTTAGAACATTCGGCGAACCTTTGGTCATTGAAGAAATGCCGATACCCGAAATTCAATCGAATGAAATTTTGGTGAAAATAATCGCCACGGGCGTTTGCCATACGGATTTACACGCCGTTAATGGAGATTGGCCCGTTAAACCAAATTTGCCTTTCATTCCTGGGCATGAAGGCGTTGGTTATGTGGTGGCAATCGGCAAGGATGTTAAAAATTTAAAAGAAGGCGATGCTGTGGGTGTACCTTGGTTACATGATGCTTGCGGGCATTGCGAATACTGTTTTACGGGTTGGGAAACACTGTGCGAAAAGCAACATAATACGGGTTACGGAGTCAATGGAAGTTTTGCAGAATACGTGGTTGCCAATCCTGATTATGTAGGTATACTCCCTCAGAACGTCAATTTTGTTGAAATAGCCCCCATTTTATGTGCAGGGGTTACGGTCTATAAAGGCTTAAAAGAAACCGATACTCGTCCAGGCGAATGGGTCGTTATTTCGGGCATTGGCGGGCTTGGACACGTTGCCATTCAGTACGCCAAAGCGATGGGATTGCACGTGGCAGCCATTGATATTTTTGATGATAAACTTGCTTTGGCGAAATCATTGGGAGCGGATATTGTCATTAATTCTGCCAAAGAAGATGCGGCAGCCGTTTTGAAGAAACAAACGGGCGGGATGCACGGGGCATTAGTGACGGCAGTATCGCCAAAAGCATTTGAATTGGCGATGCAATGTTTGAGACGAAAAGGGACATTGGTTCTCAACGGAATACCGCCTGGAAGTTTTGATTTACCCATTTTTGACACGGTATTGAACCGAATTACCGTGAGAGGGTCAATTGTGGGAACAAGAAAAGATTTGCAAGAAGCCATTGATTTTGCCGTGGAAGGCAAAGTAAAATCCGTGGTGAAAACTGCCAAATTGGAAGACATTAATATCATATTTGACCAAATGAAAAAATCACAAATTAATGGTAGAATTGTGTTGGAAATCGGGAAAAATTAAAGAAGATTTATCATGACCAGACTCACCCAAATAAAAACCCTCCATACCGCCATTTGGGCATTTATGAATATAGCCATTTTCTATTTGCTTTATGCAGTTTTGAGTGTTAAAATAGACGTTTGGGTATGGATTTGTATTGGCATTATATTGGCAGAATGTCTTGTTTTGCTGGCATACAAAGGCTTTTGTCCACTCACTATCATGGCTCGGAAATATTCAAAATCAACGAAAGATAATTTTGATATTTTCTTGCCTGAATGGTTGGCGAGGTATAATAAATTGATTTATGGAGGTGTGTTTGTAGTTATTATTTTTCGCCTTATTTACAGGCTCTTGAAGAACTATTGAATGCTAATTAAAAATTTAACAAAACAAATATTTTACTTAAAATTAACAATACCATGGAAGAAACCCATAAATATGAAGTCAATGTTGAATGGACACAAGATAGAAAAGGAATGATGTCATCACCAGTTTTAACCCAACAGATTGAGGTGGCTACTCCACCCGATTTCCCCAAAGGCACACCCGACATTTGGTCGCCTGAGCATTTTTTCGTGGCGGCAATCAATAGTTGTTTAATGAATACTTTTTTTGCCGTGGCAGAGAATTCGGGTTTAGCCTATGTCAGCTTCAAAAGTAATGCCGTTGGAACGGTGGAAAAAGTGGAAGGAAATTATTTAGTAACTGAAATAACGTTGAAACCAATTTTGGTTATTTCAGATACAGCGGGTTCAGAAAAAGCGATGCATGTATTAGAAATAAGTGAAAAAAATTGTTTGATTTCTAATTCCGTCAAAACGACTATCCATTTAGAACCAGAGATTTTAGTGGAAGATATTGAGGAAGCAAATAATAATACTTCAAAGCAATAGAATGTGTGAATTTCATAAGTTATTTCCAAAAATATGTAACATATTAACTCTTTAATAGGGCAATCTTTGCCTTCCAAAGAGACATTTTTTTGGAATAAACAACAATATTATGAATGACATGAAAGACATTGTAACTATTGCTTCTACAAGTGCTAAAACACTCGCTGCCGCTGTTACAGCCGCTGACCTTATACCAACTTTGCAAGGTGCTGGTCCTTTTACCGTATTTGCTCCAACTGATGCTGCATTTGCTGCAATTCAAAGTGATGTAGATAAATTGTTGATGCCCGAGAGCAAAGATAAATTGGTTGATATTTTGACGTATCACGTAGTAAGCGGTAAAGCGATGGCAGCCGACTTGAAAGACGGACAAGAACTAACAACCGTGGAAGGAGGAAAATTGAAAGTTTCGATAATGGATGGAAAAGTAATGATTGGAAACGCCCATGTTACGTCTGCCGACATTGAGGCTTCTAACGGTGTAATACACGTGATTGACAAAGTATTGATGCCAATGTAGAGCAACGAGTTAATGGAAATTCAAGTACAGAAAAACAAAATTCATTGATTTTTCTGTGAATTTTAATAAACTAATTTGATAGGCTGGCGAAATGGCATCAAGAACATAGGAGTTTCCCAACCTTCTGCCTATGACCAACGAAATGGTAGTCGTGCTTGATACCCGTTAATTAGCTTTATTAAAATTCATGAATTGATTGATACTATAAAAAATAAAAAAATGGAAAATACAAATGAATATGCTATCAATAAACTAAACCATCTCGTAAATATAGCTGAGGATGGTAAAGAAGGATACGAGAATGCTGCTGAAAATGTAGAAGATTCTGCTATCAAAAGTTCGTTCATGCTTTTTGCAAAAAGTCGCTCTGTTTATGCATCTCAATTACGAGAAATCATAAATCAACTACATGGGGAATCTGAAGACACAGGCGGTGGATCCGTAGGTTCATTGCACCGAGTTTGGATGGATTTAAAATCAACTTTTACGGGTGGTGATACCGATGCTATTATAAACGTTTGCATAACTGGAGAGGAAGCTGCCATAAAAGAATACAAATTAGTTTTGGATGATACTCAAATGCTGAAAAGCCCCAGACCAATCCTTGAGAAGCAACTGAGTGGAATCGAACAAGCTTTGGTAAGTATTAAATCCCACGTTCATGAAGCGGTCTGATTGGAGCTAAATAGAATAAGTAATATTCATTCTAAAAAAACGATAAAAGCATTAAAAAGAAGATAATCCTTAATGGAAACGTTATTATCTACTTATCGTAAAAGTTAATGCAAAAATAAGGTTCTAATTATGGCTTAAAAGTGAAAGGAAAAGTAAATAGAAGTATTTTAAGATACTCCCGTCAAAGTCCGATAAGAGACTGTTACGTTCCCACAACATTATTAGGGTTTGCAGGAAGGGAATTGAATTTATTTCAATTCCCTTTTATCGTAATTTGAATCTGATAATCAAAAAAGTGTATGTCATGAAATTATAAAAATGATTGAGCTTATTTTATCATTAACATAGCTGGAAAAGGGGAATTCGTATTAAGTATTGGCATCATTCTAAAAACGATACGCAAAAGATAGACCGTAAACTCATAAGTTGATACCATATTTTTCACAATTTTAAAAAAATGGTTATGTCAGAAAATAAAGAAATTAGCCCCGAACAAAAGGCATCAATCGTCATCAAACACTTGCAGGTGGCTTTTGAAAAAAAGAATGAATATACTCCCTTGGAAATACAGGAAATTGCCAATAGTATTTTGGTTCAAATCCCTCCTGATTATACCATTGAGGAGATTAAAGAATATGAAAAAGATTATTTAAAAGCGATGAATGATCTCAAAAAAGAATTTTCGCAAAAGAAAAACCTTTGGGACAGTTTCTTGGATGTCCTTGCTGGCGGAACACATCAAACTGCCTCCGAAAGAGTCATGTTGAACCGATGGATTGAGGGAGAAAAAGGGAAATTGGAATAAATAATTTATCTAATCAGTTAAGAACTATGAACTTTCAAAAAATCTCCGAATTATTAGGCTCGGAAGCCGATAATCTACTGCATCACCAATGTGCAACTATCTCAAAAGATTTACTCTATCATCCCTCTCCTGAGTACATGAGCGATGTTTTGGTGCAAAGTAATCGTAATCCGCAAGTACTAAGAAACCTTGCTTCAATCTTTAATCATGGGTATTTATCAGGAACTGGTTACGTGTCAATTTTACCAATCGACCAAGACATTGAGCATACCGCAGGAGCATCTTTTGCCAAAAATCCAGCGTATTTCAATCCTGATAATGTTTTAAGATTAGCCATTGAAGGCGGTTCAAATGCCGTGGCAACAACCTTTGGGAATTTGGCTTTGGTGGCTCGCAAATACGCCCACAAAATTCCGTTTATCGTAAAAATTAATCACAACGAATTATTGACTTATCCCACTAAATACAATCAAATCATGTTTGGTTCGGTTCGGGAGGCTTGGAATTTGGGAGCAACTGCCATTGGTGCAACCATTTATTTTGGGTCGGAAGAATCTGACCGACAGATATTAGAAGTTTCGGCAGCATTTGAAGAAGCCCATAGTTTGGGAATGCCAACCATTTTGTGGTGTTATGTTCGTAATAATGGGTTTAAAAAAGATGGAATTAATTACGAAACCGCTGCCGATATTACTGGACAAGCAAACCATATCGGCGTAACGATTCAAGCCGATATTATCAAACAGAAAATGCCAAATGTCAATAGTGGTTTTACGGAGATAAACTTCTCGAAATCTGACCCTTTGATGTATTCTCAATTAGCAACAAATCACCCGATTGACCTTTGCCGTTATCAGGTTGCCAATTGTTACCTGGGCAGAATTGGCTTGATAAATTCGGGTGGGGAATCAAAAGGAGAATCAGATTTGGTGGATTCCGTAAAAAATGCCATCATCAACAAACGGGCAGGTGGAATGGGGATGATTATGGGCAGAAAAGCCTTTCAACGCCCTTTTATCGAAGGTGTTGAACTGATGCGTAGTGTGCAAGAAGTGTATTTATGTAAGGAAATTGGATTGGCTTAATTTCAATAAGATTATAAGACTTGAAATCATGAAAACAAAAACCTATCCCCTCAAAAACGCACATTCATTGACCCTTGAAAACATCAATGAAATGCTGCAAACCAATCAATCCACTGGTTTAAGCGAGAGCGATATTGCCAAAAGAATAAAATCGTATGGCTTGAACCGTTACGAAGAGCAAAAGCAAAAAAGTATTTTTACACTACTTTTCGAGCAATTCAAAAGCCCCATTATTTTATTATTAGTGTTTGCCGCAGGTTTTTCCTTCGCTTTTCAGCATTTAATTGAAGGATTTTCTATTATTGGGGTTATTTTTATTACAGCTGCCTTGGGGTTTTTTATGGAACTGCAAGCTCGACGCTCCATGAATGCCCTCAAAAGTATGGATGTAAGTCTTTCAAAAGTTTGGCGAGATAATTCTTTGCATGAAATACCATCCGAAAAAATTGTCCCCGGCGATATTTTAGTCTTGGAAGCGGGCGATATTGTGCAAGCCGATGGGCGATTATTAGAAATGAATCAATTTGAAATAGATGAATCACCACTTACGGGCGAATCTTTACCTATCACTAAAAAATTAGAAGTTTTAGAAGAAAAAGTTAGTCTCGCCGACCAACTCAACATGGTTTTCAAAGGCACGGCGGTTATCAAAGGGAACGCCAAAGTGCTGGTTACGGGAACTGCCTTGCACACCGAATTAGGTAAGATCACTTCGCTGGTAGAAAATGCTGAACAAGTTGATACGCCCCTCGAAAAAAAACTGCAAGGCTTAACCACAAAATTGATGTGGATTACTGCCGTTTTTGCCGCTATTTTTATCATAACGGGTCTGTTGCAAGGCAAAGAAATTTACGTCATTATTGAAACTGCCATCGCCCTTGCCGTTGCCGCAATCCCCGAAGGATTACCCATCGTTTCAACCATTGCCCTCACGTATGGAATGTTGAGAATGGCAAAAAAGCACGTTTTAATCAAAAAATTAGCCTCCGTAGAGACACTGGGGGGCATCACTACTATTTTTACGGATAAAACAGGCACACTAACCGAGAATAAAATTGAGGTCAGTAGCCTTTCCTTTTTAGATGGAACACTCGCCGTTGAAAATAATGTTTTTACTGAAACGGATTTTAATAAATCCAATTTGGATAAACTCCTACTCATTTCAACACTCTGTAATAATGCAGTTATCAAGGAGCATGAAAAGAAGCATTTGGGCGACCCCATTGAGATTTCATTATTGCATTTTATAAATGCTACTAAACTCAATATCAACGAAATAAATCAACAATATCCCCGCATAAAAGAAGAGGCTTTCAGTTCAGAAACGAAGTTGATGGGTACATTGAATAAAAAGGATGACATTAATTTTGTGGCGGCAAAAGGGGCAATTGAAGCCATTATTATCAAATGTAAAACTTTTTATAAACAAGATAAGATAGTGCCTTTGACGGATGCTGATAGAAAGAATTTCCTAAAAAAAGCCGAAGAAGTACAGTCGCAAGGCACCCGAGTATTGGGTTTTGCGTTCAAAGAGGGCAACGATATTAGTCCCGATAATTTTTTACAGGATTTAACCTTTGTCGGTTTTATCGGCTTTTTAGACCCACCCCGCCATGATGTTATTGGAGCGTTGGAATCTTGTCGAACTGCGGGAATTAAGGTTATTATGATAACGGGCGACCATCCCGCAACGGCTTTGAATATTGCCCAAAAGATAAAATTATCCGATGTTGAAAATGTGGTGATTACGGGCAAAGAACTGGAAGGAAATCTGACTAAAAAGCATTTATTTGATGCCACTGTATTTGCCCGAGTAACGCCCCAACAAAAGCTGGATATGGTAAGTATGTATCAAAAACGGGGCGATATTGTGGCAATGACTGGCGATGGTATTAACGATGCACCCGCCTTGAAAAAAGCCGATATTGGCATTGCCATGGGCATTAGAGGCACACAAGTTGCGATAGAAACGGCTGAAATGGTGCTGAAAAATGACTCTTTCAAATCAGTAGTAACGGCAATTGAACAAGGGCGGGTTATTTTTCAAAATATCAAACGTTTTTTGGTGTATTTACTGTCTTGTAATCTGAGCGAGATTTTTATCGTTTTCGTGTTTGGTTTACTCAATTTTCAGTTTTCAATTTTACCCATGCAAATTCTGTTCTTGAACCTTGTTACCGATATTTTTCCTGCCTTGGCATTGGGTTTGGGCAAAGGCAATAAGTTGATTATGAAATACCCACCACGCAATCCGAAAGAACCCATTGCCGTTAAAAAAGATTGGATAAATATCGTTATTTATGCGATTTTACTGGCAATTCCGATTGTTTTGGTTACTTGGTATAGTAGTGTTTATTTGAAATTAGACCCCAAAATAGCTAATAATATCGCATTTTTCAGCCTTGCTTTATCGCAATTATGGCACGTTTTCAACTTGTCTTCTCGCAAGATTTCTTTCTTGAAAAATGAGATTACCCAAAACATATTTGTTTGGGGAGCAATTATTATTTGCCTAATAATCATGACGGTTTTCTATTTGGTAAGCCCTTTGAATACCATCATCGGGCTGCAAAAACTTGACCTTAACGTTTGGCTGATTATCATTGGTACAAGTATTTTTCCAGTAGTATTGATTCAAGTATTTAAGCGGGTTTTTAAGATTATTGATTGATTCAAATAAACCTTATAGGTTTTTAAAACCTATAAGGTTTTACGAACAATGTTTTACAAACTGAAATTTTAAAACCAATTATAATGAGCAACATACTCACCATTACCTTAAACCCAACGATTGACAAAAGCACTTTTGTTAAATCACTCATCCCCGACCAAAAATTAAAGTGCGGAGAAGCGAAATTTGAACCTGGTGGTGGCGGCATCAATGTGTCAAGAGCGATAAAAAGACTCGGTGGAGATTCGATAGCGTGGTTTTTGGCGGGTGGTCATTTCGGTGATTTTTTTATCGAAATGATTCGTCAAAAAGAGTTATTGCATCACCCTTTTAGAATCAAGAATGAAACCCGAGAAAGTCTCATTCTTTTTGAAGAATCAACCTCACATCAATACCTTTTGGATATGATTGGTCCAGAAGTTAAAGAGGAAGAGTGGCAAATTTTGTTGAATGCCCTTGACGAATTGCAAGCCATAGAATACATCGTGGCGAGTGGAAGTCTTCCGCCTGGTATTCCAGTAGATTTTTATGCTCAAATTGCCAAAATAGCCAAAAGTAAAGGCATAAAGTTTATGCTTGATACTTCGGGAGAAGCCCTAAAAATTGCCCTTAATGAAGGCGTTTATCTTTGTAAGCCAAATCTAAAAGAGTTAGGATTATTGACTGGTTCAGAGAAAATAGATATCGAAACCGCAAAAATTAAAGCCAGAGAAATCCTTAATGATAAAAAAAGCGAGGTGGTGGTGGTTTCATTGGGGGCTGATGGGGCTTTATTAGTCAGTAAGGATTTAACCGAACACATTCGTCCGCCTTATGCCGAAAAGAAAAGTACCGTTGGGGCGGGTGATAGTATGGTGGCGGGCATGGTATTTAGTCTTTCACAGGGCAAAACATTGAAAGAAGCATTCCGCTACGGAATAGCCTGTGGAACGGCGGCAACGATGAATGCAGGCACAACATTATGCAAAAAAGAAGATACCGATGCCTTGTATTTAAAACTTAGTTGAAAACTGACAAAGAAAATGTACATAATATGGAACAAACGCAAAACAGCCAAAAGTCAAAAACGGTCGCCATTATTGTTGCCCACCCCGACGATGAAACACTTTGGGCAGGTGGCACTATTTTACTTCACCCCGAATGGGATTTATTTATAGTGTCTTTGTGCCGAGCCAATGATGAAAACCGTTCCACCAAATTTTATAAAATCTTGAAATATTTTGGGGCAAACGGAATCATGGGAACGCTCAATGATGAACCTAAACAGCAACCCATCGTAGAAAAAAAAGTGGAACAATTGGTGCTTAAATTATTGCCAATCAAGCATTTTGATTTAATCATTACCCATCATCCACAAGGAGAATACACGAGACATTTGCGGCATGAAGAAGTGAGCAAGGCGGTCATTAATCTTTGGTACGAAAGCAAAATTACAGCGGATAGGCTTTGGGTATTTGCCTACGAATATTGGGGAGTCACTTAAATTTGGGGCAAACTTCCCACGAAGATTACTTAAATATCTTTAAATCAATAAGTTACACGTAAAAAAATTATAATTCAAGGTTCATTACCTTTCTCATATCCACTTCAAGAATATCACTGAGAACTT
>JBBRMR010000027.1:0-56022 GCA_038230735.1 Cytophagales bacterium | reverse complement strand
TATCGTAATAATTTTAGTATCAATTTTAATATCAAGTATTTCAACCGATGGCAAATTGAGTAATTCTTCGTAAAAAGTAATCTTTTCCATTATCAAGATTACGAAAAATTTATAACTCCACAAAAACTGTCAGAGAACCTATATTCATAAAATAAAAATCCTTATTTATAACTGACAGTAAAAATAAATATCATTATTTGCTTATTTTACAATATACCAGTTATTAATTTTATATTAGTGCTTTGAAGAAATGTTTGTTTTGTGTTAAAAATTGCGCACTGACTCTTAAAGCGTTAATTCGCAACAGTTTGACTGTAGTTGTCTAAAGGGGGAGTAGGATTCCAATACCCCTCGTAGTGAATTTTAGAATCAATTTATTTGAATCAAAATTTCAGAAATAGTGTGATGATTTACTCTTTTTGACAGTCGTAATTTTTAAATTCTTTAATATGAACACAAAAAAACTCTCGTACCCGTACCCGTTGATACCCTAATTGAAGGTATTAATAAGATTCTTTCAAAGAATCGTGAATCATTGACAGTTGATGAGGTCAAGATGTTTGAAGACGTTAAAGATAAATTATTATCTAATGACTCCTCAAATCCATTCGTAAAAACAGCGTTGGTAAATCTCATTTGTAAAAAACTTTTTGACCTATTTTAGGAAATGAGTTTGACAAATGGAAATTAATGCTAAATGATTGGTTTGAAGAAATAAATTGAGATTTAATGATATTTTAGCGATTTTAACCTTGCATAAACCTTATCAACTGTCCTATTTTTTTTATCATGAATTTAGGATTAACCATAGCAACTCTTCGTAAATCAAAAGGTCTCAAACAAGGCAACTTTGCCATATCTTGTGATATTACTCAAGCTTATCTTTCTCAAATTGAGTCTAATAAAAAAGAACCCAATTTATCAACGTTAAAAATCATTAGCGAAAAATTAGAAATACCTTTACCCGTCATATTCTTTTTATCAATTGATATAGATGATATTCCTGAAAAGAAAAAAGTATCATTTGATATGCTACAACCAATGGTAAAGGCTTTTGTAAAGGAAGTTTATGAAACAATACCATGATAAAATCATTAAATGACTTTCAAAATAGAATTGGTTACTCCTTGGAAGAGTTGGAAATCGTAATTCAAAATCCAAAAGATAATTATTACCATTTTACTAAAAAATCTGTAAAGCCAAATGGTATCATAAAATTTAGACCAATTTCTCCAAGTAAAACACGTTAAAAGATATTCAAAATAGATTTGTAACACGGATATTTTCGACATTTGATTTCCCTCCACACGTACAAGGTAGTGTAAAATGCAGAAGCTACGTTACAAATGCAAAAGCACATTTAGGGAATTTGTACAAATTTCAAACAGATATTGTTAGTTTTTTTAGTTTTGTTACAAATAAAGCCGTTTACAGTGGATTAGTCGAACAAGGTTTTTCTCCGAAGGTCTCTCATTATATTACAAAGTTGACTACATCAGAAGGGCAATTGCCGCAAGGTACTCCAACGAGTTCATATTTAGCAAATATTGTAGGATTGGGATTTGATAAGAAACTACTGGAAATTTGCAATGAAAATAATATTACTTATACTCGCTATGTAGATGATTTAACATTTTCAGCAAAACAGGATTTTCAAGAGTTAGTTATGAAGTTTATTGAAATTATTAACGATAATGGGTTTAGGATAAGTAACAGAAAAACTGTTTATAAAAAAGGAGGATTAGAAATTACGGGTTGTTGGACAGTAGGAAATAAACTTATGCCAACAAAGAAACAAGTACAAAAATATAATGACCCTCAAACCTCTAAACTATCAAAAAAAGGAATGCAGAACCACTTTTTAACCCTAAAAGAAAATAGTAAATAATGATTGATGCTGAAATTGACAAACTAACTAATTCAATAGAGAATGCTTTCCTTCTGATGGATAAAAGTCATATCTTTAATAGATGAAAACCAAGAATCAGATAGTATGTATTTTAATTTCAACTGGTTATGAATACATTTTTATATCATACGTTTGCATTAATTCATTTTTAGTAATTGGGCTTTTACGGCGTTCTTTTTTATCTTTTAGCATACCTGTTTTGAGAATTAATTCATAACAAACTGGCAAGCGTATAAAAGGGCTATGAACGTCTCTTTGACATACATAAAAACCTCTCAGTAAATTTATACCCTTGATACCACGTTTCTTAGCGTGGTCCCAATGCCAAAAGATAAGGTCGTTTTCATCGGTGTAAGCCTTTTCAATGATACTATCATTAAAAATTAAACAGGCATCACAGTTCTCGTGCTGGCGTACAATGGGTTTTACTGATTGCCATAATACTTTACTATCATAGGTATTTTCATTCAAAAAGCGAGTAACACTATCCATGACTGGTAGCATCATCAAGAAGTCTTAATAAACCTTTTGCACTGGTTTGTCCCGTAATACTAACCAAATAATCTGTATGAATGTCTAACATTTTCCATAAAACAAATTTACAAATATTCAAGCGTTGTCGAAAGGCTGCGTAACATCAGTAAATAATATTCCCTGATTTCTTTGCAATGACTGGGCGTTTCCATTGGATGGCTGGTATCGCTCCATTATGGAACAAAGCTTTAACTTTTTTATTATCTTTGTTACTGACCCATAACAAATACAGAAATAAGGCTAAATTACGGAATTACGCTCATTGAGAAATGAATATTTTTTAGAAGAAATTCATAGCCAAGTGGAAGCGGATGATTTATTCAGTTTAAATATTGCCGTTATCTTGTCTCAACTAAAACTCCTCAACCATGATTCTGCAACTTTTTTTATACTTTGCGGTTATCTATCTAAATAAATCTTCCACACAATCCGTTCACCTTTAACCGTGAACCGTTTATCAAAATAACATGAACATTGCCATCATCGCCACGTCGCCAAGACACAACAGTAACTCTTTACGCTTTTCCAAGTATCTTCAAAAAGTATTACAAGCCTCAAACTATCAAGACGTTACCGTTGTTGATTTTCACCATTTCGATATTCCATCGGTGGGCAGAGGAACGGTCAATAAGCACGATTTAACGGCTTTTCAAGCGGAATTTATTGAGGCTTGGGAAAAAGCGGACTTAGTATTTTTCGTAACACCCGAATATAATTTTACCGTAAATGGAGATTTACTAAATGCTTTCCACCAATTAGGGTCAAAAGATTTCGCCCATCTTTTCAATAATAAAACCTTTGCTTTTGCGGGTGTTTCGGCAGGACGAGGAGGTAAAGTTCCTTGTTTAGAATTGACCACGGTTGTGAATAAAATTATTAATTTCAGCAATCAATATTCGGTCGTTTCTCCCCGCATATACGAGTCGCACGAGACGCATAAAAATCTTGATGAACATTCAGAATCAGTGGGAAATAAAATTTATGAAGACTCTGTAAAGGCTTTTGTGGATTATGCAGTGGTGGTGGCGGAGCGGTGGAATAAGTAAGTGGTGGGAATGACAGCAATTTTATACATTTGATTATCATAAAAATGAACATTACCTCAAAACAACCCAAAACCGAAACCACTATTTTTACCGTCATGTCAAAATTGGCTACCGACCACGGAGCCTTAAATCTTTCACAAGGATTTCCCAATTTTGACTGTTCGCCCAAACTGACGGAATTGGTCAATTATTACCTAAAAAAAGGCATGAATCAATACGCCCCAATGGCGGGCATTCAACCTTTGCGAGAAGTTATTGCTCAGAAAATCAGCGATTTATACCAAATAAATTATCATCCAGATACGGAGGTTTCGGTGGTTTCGGGAGCAACCGAAGCCCTTTACGCCGCCATCACTGCCGTTGTTCATCAGGGCGATGAAGTCATTTTGCTTGAACCTTGTTACGATTCTTACGCCCCCGTCATCAAACTCAACGGAGGTACGCCCGTGTACGTTACCCTCACGCCCGAAGACGAGTATAAAATTGATTGGAATATCGTAAAATCCAAGATTACGGAACGAACAAAACTCATCATTCTGAATACGCCTCATAATCCAACAGGAACGGTTCTAAGCCAAGAAGATTTAACGCAATTAGCCGATATTGTGCGAGATACCAATATTTTTATCATCAGTGATGAAGTCTATGAACACATTATTTTTGATGACTTAGAACATTGGTCATTGCTTCGAAATCCCGTTTTGAGAGAACGTACTTTCGTCTGCGGTTCTTTCGGGAAAACCTTTCATGTTACGGGGTGGAAAGTGGGATATTGCCTCGCTCCCAAGGCTTTGTCAGAGGAATTTAGAAAGGTGCATCAGTGGCTAACGTTTAGTGTAGTTACGCCAATCCAGTACGCTTTGGCAGATTTTTTGAAAGAACCCGATAATTATCTTTCCATTCCGAGTTTCTATCAGCAAAAGCGGGATAAATTCTTGGAATGTATCTCAGATTCACGATTTACTTACACACCCGCCAAAGGAAGTTTCTTTCAATGCGTTAATTATCAAGCAATTACTGATGAAAATGATTACGATTTAGCCGTCCGACTGACCAAGGAAATTGGCGTAGCCAGCATTCCAGTATCGGCATTTTATCATCAAAAAAATGATTTCAAAACGCTGAGATTTTGCTTTGCGAAGGATGATGAGACTTTGGAAAGAGCGGGGGATCGGCTTATAAAATTGTGAGACAAATCGCTTCATAAAAATATTTCGGACTAACAATCTTGATGTTTTCATATTCAGCAAAATCAAAGTCTGTAAAATTTCCTATAACGATACATTGAGTATTGGCTGTAAGAGCTAATTCTAAAGAACGGTTGTCTGCATCATCAGACATGCGGTTGATGATAATTGTTGGCTGATAATTCTATTTCCCATTCCGATAGGCTTTGATTTCTGCGTTAATTTCTTCCATAGTCATTTGGTCAAGACCTGCTTTTTTGGCAATTTGATTGGCTGCCAAAAGTGCCTCTTTTGCATTTTGATACGAATCTTCTTCATCCAATAAAATGACTTTAACTCGCTTATTACCAAAGTTATTAAATCGTTTTGGAATCGTGATGATACCAATTTGGATTTGTGTATTAAACTCGATGGCTTGCATATTTTTTTGTCTTAGTTTACACAAATTTATGTTTTAAATCTATGAATCCAATGCCAAGATTCACCCCAAATCCAAATGCCGTTAGGCTAACGTAGAGACAAGGCATTGCCTTGTCTAATTAACGTCCAGATTATGGGCAAAAAAATGGACACAGATTAGACAAAGCACTGCCTTGTCTCTACAATTCTACCATTTTTTGACCTTATCCCAAATCCAACCCTAACACCAAACGTCCACTAACCTCCGCCCTTTCGGATAAAAGTGAATCCCAGTGTTCGGTATTTTTCCAAAGGATTTTTTTGAGTTCTGAAAGGGCTTCTGGACTGTAATGGGCTAATTTATTCGCCAAATTTTCCACGGCTTCGTCCATCTTTTCTATGTTTTCATAGACCTCCATAAACAGCCCCTGTTCCTTTGCCCACTCGGGCGAAAAGAATTCTGTGGGGTTTAAGGAAAGCCTTGAAAATGAGGAAAGTCCTATTTTTCGTTCAACGGCGGGTTCTATTACGGCAGGGATAATTCCGATATTTAATTCACTCAATTTGATGGATGCAAACTTGGTTGCCAAGCAATAATCCGTTGCTGCTGCCAAGCCAACGCCCCCACCAACTGCCTTTCCTTGCACTCGCCCGATGATAATTTTGGGGCATTTTCTCATGGAATTGATAACTTTCGCAAAACCATTGAAAAATATTTTTCCAGCCGCTGCATCCTTAATTTGCTTCAACTCCTCAAAATCCGCCCCCGAACAAAAAGTACGTTCCCCGCCACTTTGCAAAATAATGATTCGTACATCATTCTGTTCACCCAATTTTGTAATGGTCATTGCCAATTCTTCCAATAGTACAATTGGCATAGAATTGGTAGGTGGATTACTGAAAATTACCCCTACCACCCCTTCCTGACCCATCTTTACCACCACTGAACTTGACAAAATGTCTTGCATAATAAAATAATTTTAAGAAATTACAGCACTTTATGGAGAGATTTTCCAAAGTCTAAGGTAATAAAAATTCCGTAAATATGATTTACAAAAGTATTTGAAAACAGGATTCAGTCCAATTTATTCACTATTTTATCGTTAAATATAATATCATCAACTAAGAAATGTACAAATCAGAACAATTAACATTAGTCCGCCAATCTGCCCAAGATTTTGCCGAACGCTACATCCGTCCTCACGTAATGGAATGGGATGAAGCCCAAACTTTCCCCATCGACTTAATGCGTAATTTAGGTGAACATGGTTTCTTGGGCGTACTCGTTCCCGAACAATACGGTGGCTCGGGACTTACTTATCAAGAATATGTTTCGGTTATTGACGAAATCGCTCAGGTTTGTGGCTCAATCGGCTTATCGGTTGCGGCTCATAACTCTTTGGGTACTAATCACATATTGCAATTCGGTTCGGAAGAACAAAAGCAAATGTACCTCCCAAAACTCGCCACGGGAAAATGGATTGGGGCATGGGCTTTGACGGAAGCAAACACGGGTTCAGATTCCGCTCGTATGATGTGTACTGCCGTCCAAGAGGGCGATGAGTACATAATTAATGGCTCAAAAAACTGGATTACCCACGGAAAATCAGGTGATGTAGTGGTCGTAATGACTCGCACGGGCGAAGTTGGTGGGAAAAATAATTCAACCGCTTTCATCGTAGAAAGAAGTAATATAGGACTCAAATACGGAAAGAAAGAAAATAAGTTGGGCATGAGGGCTTCCGAAACTGCCGAAGTAATTTTGGAAGATTGTCGAGTACCCATTTCTGCCCGTTTAGGCGAAGAAGGAGACGGTTTCAAACAAGCCATGAAGATTTTGGACGGGGGAAGAATTTCAATTGCTGCTCTTTCATTGGGAATCGCCAAAGGTGCCATGTCCGCTGCTGCCAAATACGCCCAAGAACGCCATCAGTTTGGACAACCAATCGCTAATTTTCAAGGAATTAGCTTCAAATTGGCAGAAATGGCAACAAAAGTACACGCCGCCGAATTAATGACTCGTGAAGCGGCCTCCCTCAAAATGGAAGGTACTCACATGACTAAAGAAGCGGCAATGGCAAAGTTTTATGCCTCAGAAATCTGCGTGGAAGTCTCAACCGATGCCGTTCAGATTTTTGGTGGATATGGCTACACAAAAGATTTTCCAGTAGAAAAATTTTACCGAGATTCTAAACTCTGTACCATCGGCGAAGGCACTTCCGAAATTCAAAAGATTGTGATTGCGAGGGAGGTTTTGAAGGGGTATTGAGCATTTGAATTCATTTTCTTGCGTGATTTTATGGATTCAGAATCTTCATTTTCGTACTTCAACCGTTAATGAGTTTCTTTAACTGGATTCGTTTCAAGGTAAATTCGTCATCAAAGTGTGGCATAAATCAATTTAAAAAATTAAAAAAATGCAAATTGATTTATTGAAACCCATCTTTTCTAATCTGCATAAATGATTATAAACACGGTAATCAAGCATTAAGGAATTTATCCTTTGAAATACGTCAAGATTATCGTAAATTCACAAGTATTTCCTTAGTTTTTTTAACATTTTAACACTATCACCACTTGACATTTCAGGATTTTAATTTTGACGAAAGACTTTTAGAAGGCTTATATTCAATGGGTTACAGCAAGCCCACACCTATTCAAGCACAGGCAATTCCACTCATTCAAACAAACCGTGATTTAATTGCCTGTGCCCAAACGGGTACGGGAAAAACGGCAGCATTTCTGCTACCCATTATCAATAAAATTATCGGTTTGCCCGCCAAACAACGACGTTTGAACACGCTCATTATCTCCCCTACCCGTGAATTAGCTACCCAAATTGACAATCAGGTAGAGGGTTTGGGGTATTTTACGGGCATCAGTTCCATTTCAATTTACGGTGGTGGCGATGGGGCGGCGTGGTCGCAACAACGCAAGGCTTTGGAAGAAGGTGCGGAAATAATTATTGCTACGCCAGGACGTTTGATGGCGATTTTGCAGATGGGTGGCACGATTGATTTTTCCAATCTGCAACACCTCATTTTGGACGAAGCCGACCGTATGCTGGACATGGGTTTCTTTGACGATATCATCAAAATTATTAAATATATTCCCGCCAAACGCCAGACGCTTTTGTTCTCGGCAACGATGCCCCCAAAAATCAGAAAATTGGCTCACAGCATCTTGATTAATCCCGAACAATTGAATATTGCTATGTCGAAACCATCGGAAGGGATTTTACAACAGGCTTATTTGGTGTATGATACTCAGAAAATAAATCTTTTGACCAATATCTTGAAATCACAGAATTGGGGACCCGTTATTATCTTTGCTTCTACTAAAGAAAGTGTTAAGAAATTAGACATTGAGTTAAGGCGTACTGGTCTGAAAATCAAGGCTTTCCATTCCGATTTGGAGCAAAAAGAACGGGAGCAAATCATGTTAGAATTCAAGAGTAAAGCTCTTCAAATTTTGATTGGAACGGATATTCTCTCTCGTGGAATTGATGTGGAAGGTATTAGTTTGGTCATTAATTTTACCGTACCCCACGACCCCGAAGACTATATTCATCGCATCGGCAGAACGGCAAGAGCCGAAACCACAGGCACGGCAATAACGTTTATTAACGACAAAGACCAACGTAAGTTTGCCGATATTGAAGGCTTAATTGAACGTGAAATTCCGAAATTATCTTTACCCTCAGGCATGGGTGATGCCCCTCTGTATCAGCCACATAAACGGGTAAGTTCGGGCGTTGCGGGTGGTGGAAATTTCAAGAAAAAACCTTACCATCAGAAGAAGGGGTTTGTGAAGAAGTAACATCAAATTAGCCGAGTTTTCTACTTGGCTATTATTATTTTAAGCCACGTTACACACTCTTTTTTATATTTATATTCTAAATCAGAATTTATGTTTATCCTCTCCGAAACCAACTCAATAGCCAACCATTTTATCGCTGAATTGCGGGATGTAACTATTCAGCAAGATGCCATGCGTTTTCGTAAAAATATGGAACGCTTGGGAGAAATTTTAGCTTACGAAGTTTCTAAAACGCTTTCTTATCAAGCCGCAACGGTTCAAAGTCCTTTGGCAATTGCCCACACAAATTTACTGACTAATCAACCCGTTTTAGTGGTAATTTTACGAGCCAGTTTGCCTTTTCATCAAGGATTCTTGAATATTTTTGACCGAGCCGAAAATACTTTTATCGGAGCGTACCGAGGAAAACATCGCCCTGATGAAACCTTTGATATTCAGATGGATTATTTGGCAAGTCCTGATTTGACTGATAAAACCATCATCTTGATTGACCCCATGTTGGCAACGGGAAAATCACTCTTAAAATCTTACGAAGCCCTTTTGACCTACGGAAAACCTGATAAAGTCATCATTGCTGCCGCCATTGCTGCCCCCGAAGGCATGGCATTTTTGCAAAAAGAAATCCCCGATGCCGACTTTTTTATAGGAAGTTTGGACGAAAAGTTGAACCATAAATTTTACATCGTACCAGGTTTGGGTGATGCGGGGGATTTAGCTTTTGGTTTAAAACTGTAATCTTATCTTCGTGCCAAAATTCTACGCTATATTTGCATTACATCTAAAAAACCACTACTGAATGCAATCTCCTTTTCAATCTAACTCACGCCTTGAACTTGCAGACCAGTACGTTCGGTTTACCCACAAAAATATTTTTCTGACGGGTAAGGCGGGGACTGGGAAGACTACTTTTCTCAAAAAAATCAAGGCTACTTCTCCCAAGCGTGTCGTGGTGGTTGCCCCTACTGGCGTGGCGGCTATCAATGCGGGTGGCGTAACGATTCACTCCTTTTTTCAACTATCTTTTAGACCGAATATTCCCACTCAAAATGGCGAAGACAAGCCTTCTGAGAAAAGATTTAACGCTGAAAAAATTAAGGCAATTAAAGCCATTGACCTCTTGGTGATTGACGAAATAAGTATGGTGCGGGCGGATGTTTTGGATGCGATTGATGAAGTTTTAAGACGTTTTCGGAATAGAAATTTGCCTTTCGGCGGGGTGCAATTATTGATGATTGGCGACTTGCACCAGCTTTCGCCCGTGATAAAAGACGATGAATGGGCGATGCTCAAACTCTATTATCCGAGTGTATATTTCTTTGAAAGTAAAGCCCTTGCTCAAAGCCAATTCTTGACCATTGAACTGACGCATATTTTCCGTCAAGCCGATGAGGTTTTTATTGGGCTTCTGAACAAAGTGCGAGACAAAAACTTGGATGCCGAAAGCATAAATTTGTTGAATACTCGATACATTCCCAATTTTCAATATCCTGAAGGCGAAAAATACATTACTCTCACGAGTCATAATAATGCCGCCCTGACCATCAATAAAGCGAAAATGAAAGAACTGGCAGGTAAAACGCATACTTTTATCGCTGAGATTGAAGATGAATTTGCGGAAAGTATGTATCCCAACGAACTCAATTTGGAATTGAAAATAGGAGCTCAAATCATGTTTGTCAAGAATGATATTAATACGGAGAAACGATATTTCAACGGTAAATTAGGTGAAATATCGGAGATTGATGATGGTTTAATTTACGTAAAATGCCCTAATGAAAAAGACCAAATCATCGTTTCAAGGGTTACTTGGGATAATATCAAATATATCTTGGATGATTCCAAAACCCTCCAAGAGCATATTATTGGCACATTTACGCAATATCCCATCAAGGCGGCTTGGGCAATTACGATTCATAAAAGTCAGGGGCTAACTTTTGATAGAGCCATTATTGATGCCGCTTCGTCCTTTGCCCACGGGCAGGTGTATGTGGCACTTAGTCGCTGCAAGACTTTTGAGGGTTTGGTTTTAAGCAAACCTATTTCGCCCCAAAGTATAAAATCTGATAGTACCATTTTGACTTTCGACCAAGAAACTGAAAAGCAAGATTTATCCGAAACGGCTCTCAACGAAGCCAAAAAACGCATGCAAAGCGACTGGATAATGGATCTGTTTGATTTCAAAGGAATTAAATATGGCTTGACAATGCTTTTGAAAGAAATTTTGCCGTTTCAAAGTCATTTTGTAACGGGTACTTATGGAAACATTTCAACGATAAATAACCATTATGATACTGAAATCGGGACGATAATTGAGAATTTCGGAAAGCAATTAGAATCTTTGATTGCCCAATCGGAATTACCCGAAGATGATTACAACTTGCAAGATAGAATCAAAAAGGGAAGCGTTTATATTACTGCCAAATTAGAAGAATTGATTTATAATCCATTAAAAATCATTAATTTAGAATGTGATAATAAAGAAATCAAGAACTCAGTTCTGAAAATTTGGGAACAAGCCTTAAAGAATATTTTTGAAAAATTATTACTCCTAAAAAATAACCAACAGGGCTTTAATTCTACCAAATATTTAACGATTAAAGCCAACGCTACGCTTGATTTTGAAACAGAAAAATTGAGAATATCCAAAAGTCAAAAATCTAATGATTCAGGTTCAAACGGAGATTTGTATAATCAATTGAGACGTTGGCGGGATGAAGTTGCGGAGGATAAAAACATCGAAAAATACAAGGTTTTGGCACAAAAAACGATGGAAAATTTGGTGGAAACATTACCCCAAAACAAAACAGATTTAGCGAAAGTCAGCGGATTGGGTAAAGTGAAAGTCCAACAATTTGGCGATGAAATTTTGGACATTATCACCGCCTATTGCCAAGACAACGGAATTGATACCAGCCATATATCCATACCCGAAAAACGTATCAGAAAATCTACCGTAAAAGGCTCGACTCAAGAGTTAAGTTATACCATGTTTAAGGAAGGTAAAACCGTTGTGGAAATAGCCCAAAGCCGCAGTTTGACCGTTTCTACGATTGAAGGGCACTTGACAGAATACGTCAAATTGGGTGATTTATTCGTTGAAGATTTGATGGATAAACAGAAAATAAAAGTCATCCGAGAATATATGTTAGAGCATCCGACCGTGCGAGGGTCTGAGTTAAAAATGGCTTTGGGTAATGATTTTAGTTATGCTGAAATTCGGATGGTTGGGGCTTCGTTAAACGCTGTTTCAGTTGAGTAAATTAATATTTTACTTCCCGAAAGTTAGTTTTACTTTCGGGAAGTTTCGCAATTTTAGACCTCTCCAAAAATATTTTCCTACCTTTCCAACCGTTTTATCCTAAACGGGGTCTTTACAGTGAATTCCCAGATGTACCACAGGCTTTAGCCTGTTTTATTATATTATGGTTTTACAGGTTGAAACCTGTGGTACTCTTTAAATCCTTTGGAAACAGAAGCACAGCTCATACACGCCTGTTTACAAAACGACCAAAATGCTCAACGCAAGCTCTATCAGGCTTATGCGGGGAGGATGTTGGTGGTGTGTAGTCGCTATGCCCAAAGTACCGCCGAAGCAGAGGATATGTTGCAGGAAGCATTCATTAAAATTTTCCAAAATCTTGACAAATTTAGGGCTGAAAGTACGCTGGGGGCCTGGATTAAACGCATTGTGGTAAACACTGCCATCAATCAAATTCGTTTGCAACAGCATTTTCAAAATATGAGTGATGTACAAGATTATAGTAATGAACTTATTGATAATCAGGGGAGTATCGAAGGAATTCATTTTCAAGAATTAATTTCGATGATTCAAAAATTACCCAAAGGTTGTCAGGCGGTATTCAATTTGTTTGCCATAGAAGGTTATAAACATACCGAAATCGCAAAAATGCTGGACATCACCGAAGGAACTTCAAAGTCGCAATACGCACGAGCAAGAGGAATTTTGCAAAGTCAATTGATTAAAATATGACCGATTCAACCAATAATTCACTTGAAGAACAATGGCAACACGCCTTTGACGATACCGAATTGACTCCGCCAGAGTCGGTTTGGGAGAAGATTGAATTAGGATTAATACCTGAAAATACTCTTCCCTCAAAACCCAATGTTGGTAATAAACTCTATTACTTTTTTGGGGGAATCGTTGTGGGTTTATTGGGAGTATATCTTTGGTTTAATAATACTGAAAAAGAGATTCAAGTTATTGAAAAAGAACAGATAATAACTCAAAAACAGCTTGTTAAAATTGAGCCTATTAATCTGGATAAAGCTGTTGAAGTAATTATTGAGAAAACTAATAAAAGGTCAAATTACGAGGCAGAAGTCATCGAAGTGGGTGTGGAGACCAACCACAAGGAGGAAGAGCAGAAAGAAAACAATGAAGAAATTCCTATCAGAACATTAACTGATTCCGTAGAAATGATTGAACCATTGACAATAAAAAATATTCATTCCGAAATGGGAAACCCAACGATAAATTTACCAACTGACCAAACACCTTATTATGTAAAGCCACCAGTCAAACCACAGAAAAAGTCTATTTTCAAAAATGTAAAAATATCCGCAGGTGTGGGTGTTTATCAATAGTTTAAACAAATAACATTATGAAAAAACTCGTCTCACGGACGCTACAATTGGTAGCGTTAGCCACTGCTTTTGCCTCTTGCAAAGACAATTGCACCCAAACCGTTACTTATCGAGGACAAGAGTCGATAAAAGTGACGCTTTTTGAATTGCGAAGCGGCATTAAAACTATACCCGCACAGGAACTGGAAAACCCAGGAAAAATTTATATCAAAGATAACTATCTGTTTATCAATGAGATAAAGAAAGGAATTCATGTGATTGATAATACAAATCCATCTGCCCCTAAGATAATTTCGTTTATTCAAATCCTTGGAAATGTGGATATTGCGGTGAAAGATAATATTCTTTTTGCCGATAGTTATACCGATTTTGTAGCTTTGGATATTTCAAATCCTAAGGATGTGAAGGAAGTTTCACGGACAAATAATGTATTTGTAAACGGACAGGTTGATGGGCTTTGGTGGAATTATAATCCCAATGACCAGACGATTTATGATGCAAAATATAAACTTATTACTACTACGCAAGAAGTTGCTTGCGAACAACAACAAAATTACTACGGTGGTCCTTCTTACTATGATGTTGCAAGTTTTGCTAAATCTTCTGGTTATGGCGGTATTTCTACTACCTCTCCCACCAGTTCAGGCTCAGGTACGGGAGGTTCTTCCGCCCGATTTACCATTGTTGATGACCGCTTGTATGCCGTTACGCAGTCAGAAATGAAACTTTTTAATGTAAAAATCTCTTCAAAACCCGCTAATGAAGGTTCGGTGAATTTAGGCTTTGGTGTTGAAACTATTTTTCCTTACAAAAATATGTTGTTCCTTGGCACGACTACGGGCGTTCAGATTTGGGATAATAAAGTGCCAACTGCTCCCAAATATATTTCCCGTCTCGACCACGCCCGTGCTTGCGACCCTGTGGTTGTCGAGAACGATATCGCCTATGTTACGCTTCGGTCGGTTAATAATTTTAGCCGTTGTGGATCGGCACTTGCCAATCAATTGGATGTGATTGATGTATCGAATCCTATGAATCCTATTTTGAAAAAAATCTACCCGATGATTAGTCCTTATGGTTTGGGAGTGGATAATAAAAAACTTTTTATCTGTGAAGGTACTAATGGATTAAAGACTTTCGATGCCGCTAATTCTCTGGATATTAAGCTATTACAACATTTTAAAAATATGGATGCCTACGATGTCATTCCATTAAATAAAACGTTGATGATGATTGGAAAGGACGGTTTGTATCAGTACGATTATTCAAATCCGAATGATTTGAAGTTGTTGAGTAAGATTGGGGTGAAGGTTGTTCAGTGATTTTCAGCTATCGGCAGTCAGCTATTGGCTGGCGGTTTCAGAACAGCAAAACATTTATCGTAAAACTTGATAGCCGAAAGCCAACTGCTGACAGCTCAAATATAATCAAATGAAAAAAATACTCACACTCATATACACGTGTACAGTCGTATTCGGATACGCACAGGAAGTAAAAAAGGATGTTTCGAAGACCTCTTTTTTGAAGGCAAATTATGTCAATTTTACTGATTTTGGGGGATTGTTTGGTAAATCATATACGCTCTTTTACCAAAATTTCACCAATGGATATAGCGTAAATCCAACCACTCATTTTACTTTCCAAACTTACAACGGTGTGAAGGTCTATAAAAATCTATCCGTTGGGGCAACGGTGGGAGTTGATTGGTTTAGTAATTTCCAAGTTTTGCCCGTTTCTTTGGGGCTTCGGAATGTTTTTGGCGATACAAAAACGAAGAAAGTAATAATTTTTACGGGCTTAGATGCGGGTTATGGTTTAATGGTTTTGAATGAAAAAACGGCTGATAATCAGACTATTAGGGGCGGATTGGCACTTAGTCCAATGGTAGGATTGATGATTCCCACGGGTGGAAATGCTCATTTCACTTTAAGTTTGGGCTATAAGCATAATGCCTTCAAATCAAAGATTGAAAACACCAGTCGAGATAACTTTTATCTAAACGAAACCGATTATAAATTTAATCGAATGGCGGTCAGGTTGGGGTTTGCTTTTTAGCATAATAAAGGGCTGAAGTTACCATTATAGTAGATTAAGCCCCCTTTTATTTTCCAGAACCGTTCACCTTTAACCGTTTACTCTGAATCAAGTTCTCAACTATACCGATCATTCCGCCAAGGATATGCCGTATTTGAATAGCCTCTTTCTTCCCAAAATCCCAATTTATTCTTCGGCAAAAATTCAATTCTTTTTATCCATTTAGACCCTTTCCAAGCGTACAATTGTGGGGTAATCATCCGTAAAGGTCCGCCGTGTTCAACCGCAAGTGGTTGACCATCAACAGTATGTCCTAGTAAAACGTCAGGCTTTAGGGCTTCTTCGAGTGATACGTTGGTAGTATAAGTGTCGTATCCATAACACATAATGTGTGTAGCGGTTTCTTTTGGTTGAACCAATGCCGCCAAGTCTAACAAACGAACACCTTTCCAAACCATATCCAATTTCGACCACGTGGTTACGCAATGAAAATCTGATGTATCTTCGGTTTGTGGCAAAGCCATGAAATCTTCCCAAGTTAGCACGATGGGGTTTTCCACTTCACCATCAATAAAGAGTCGCCATTTATCCATCGGAATTTTGGGCTGATACCCCAAATCCAAGACGGGCCACTTGGTTGTAAGTGTCTGACCCACAGGTGTGTTTGGCATTCCATGACGATTAATTATCCCTTTTCCTTGCGGTTTTTCGTCCGCTATCGAAGGCGTTAATTTCATTTTTTCCTCAAACCTACCCTTCAATTTCATGCGGGCTTCAATGATGCGGTCGAGTTTATTATCGGGCGTTTGTTCCTGTTCCATAGTATTTTGATTTGTAGGGTTTTAACGTAAAAGTTCATAAAAAGGTTTAGAATCAAAATTTCATTCGGAGTAATATTTACCTTGTAGTGACAGAATTACATTGAACCTGATTACTTAATGTATTTTCAAAGATTCCCCCGCTTTCAAGGCAAATTTCAGTAGACTATTATTCCCCGTCAAATTCAATTTTCTACAAATATTGGCTCGGTGATTTTCAACAGTTTTTGTACTGATAAAATGCTCATCGGCAATCTGTTTAGTGGTTTTTTGCAGGGAAATTTCTTTTAAAATCACCTTTTCCATTTTGGTTAAATCATTCAATAGTTCATTGGTATTTAGGGAAAATTTTGATTTTGAACTATCAATGGAGATGTAATTTTCACCTTCATTTACCGCCCGAATAGCACTCACGAGGTCATTTACTGCATCATCTTTAAATACGTAAGCATTGATTCCCAACGCCATAGCCGCCTTGATAATGTCGGGGTCTTTGTGCATACTTAGGATGATGATTTTGATATTTTTATGCTCTTTTAACAGTATTTTGGCAACTTCAATGCCATTCATTATTGGCATATCTAAGTCCAAAGTGGCAATATCGGGCTGCAAATCAATGATGTTGGAAAGAGCTTCTTGCCCGTTGATTGCCGAACCAATTAATTCAAAATCCGACTCTTCGGCAAGCGTATCTTTCAAGCCTTTTAGAAACAAAGGGTGGTCATCGGCTACAAATATTTTTATGGTTTTCATTGGTTTTTGCGGCTTTTAGCTATTAGCTTTTGACATTATATATGCCAAAAGCTAATTTCCATTTGTTAAAATTGGAATTGAAATGAATATTGATGTACCCGTATTTTCATTAGAATTAATGATTAAAGTGCCTTTCAGCAATGCCACACGCTCTTTTATACCCAAAATTCCTTGTCCCATCATCTTACTATTTTGGTCGTAACCAATGCCATTATCTTGAAAAGTTATTTCGAGGTAATGATTTTTTTTCAAAATTTCTAACGCTATTTTCTTGGCTTTGGCGTGTTTTATGACGTTGTTAAAACTTTCTTGCAAAATGCGATAAACATTGATTTCCAAGTCTTTATCCACCAATCCATCAATGGAAGTATCCATTTTTAAGGTAATTTTCGGGTTTGAAGAAACTCTCATTTTTTCAACCAAAGACTGAATGGCAACCGTTAAGCCCATCGTATTCAAAATCGGTGGGCGAAGGTTATATGACATCGCTCTGGTGTCGTCCAAGGTATCTGTCGTAATATCTAAAAGTGCGTAGAAAGTATCTTGCGTTTTTGTTGAAATTTCTTTTTGCTTCAAGGCTCTCAAAATATTATTCCGAATCGTCAAAAGATTTTGTCCTAAACCATCATGAATATCTACGGCAAGTCTTTGTCTTTCGGCTTCGATACTATTGATTAAATTTTGAGAATATTGATTTAGGGCTTCGTTCAGCTTCATCTGGATTTGAGCATTTTCTTCTCTGATAAGCCTAAATTTATCATTAACTGCCAAAGCCAAAAATACCGACTGAAAAACTACTGCCAAGTGCATTGAATAGTGCGTAAAAAAGCGGTCTTGCACAAACCCTGCAATGAATAATTGATAAGTTGAACCAAAAATAATGAGCGAAAAGGTTGCCATAAAAATAAAAAAGTAGGACGATACCCCCAAATTTCGCATCGTGAGGATGGAAATTAATAGTAAAACGGCTACCAATGAAACTACGCTCGTGATAACAATAATGAATAAATTGAAACCCCAAGGATGAATAAACGATAACATCAAAACACTCAAAGTAGCGTAGGTTATATACCCAAAAATACGATTTGCCAAAGGTGCTAATACCTTCAAATTGAAGAAATTGGCGATAAAAATATTGGAAAAAATAAAAGTAAAACAGAAAGCTATCGCAATGGTTTGATTACTCCAATAGCCGTTTTCGGGGAAAATATATTGATAAATAAAGCCATCAAAATAAACGATACAAAGCGTTGAAAATAAAACCTGCCCCGAGAAAATGAGGTAGATTTTTTCATTTGTAATGAAATAAAAAGAAAAATTGAATACTAAAACGAGCATCAAAACGCCATAAATTAAGCCTAAAAAAAACATTTTTCGAGTATCCCACTGATGAAATCCTTCGGTGTTTAACATGCTGGCGGTAAGATTCATGGGTTGTCCGTTACCCATGGTTTGTAAATAAAATTGAGCCTGTTCATGGGCTTTCAAGTTGATTTTGAAAACGGGTATTTGATGTTTTATTTCACTTTGAGCAAAAGGCAAAAATTCCCCTAAAATAGTTTTTTCAATGACTTTTCCATTCGCTATTTTATATAAAACTAAACTATCATTCACAATTGCTTCAAAAGCCAAAAACAGGCTCAAATCTTTATTAGAAGTATTTTTTAATGAAAATCGAAGCCAATAATTATGATACGTCAAGCCAATATTGAGGTGTGAAAGGGACTTAAAATTCAAGTTTTTATTCGCAATTATTTGATGGATATTTTCTGAGCCTTTAAATGCTTTTGCTATTTGTTGTAACGCAATTTGTTCCGTTTTTTCATTGATAAGCGTTATTTGTCCCCATGAAATAAAGGCAGAAAGGCAAAGAAATATCAAGAGAATTTTACGTGGCATAAGGTTTTATTAACTGCCAAATTTAGGTAAAGTTTTTTGACAATAAGTTATGCCTCCTCAAAAATGAGGGTTAGCCCCTATTTTTTGAAAATACATAAAACGATACTTTTGTAGCTTGAAAACAATAACAATTATGAAACAATATTTTTTACTGATAAATCTAATAATTTCTCTATTTTGCATCAACAGCAGCATTGTATTTGGTAGAACTGCTTGTGTGGCTACCAATGAAGCAGGACAAACTATTAATGCTCGGCTCAGTGCCGAATTGTATCGTGCTAATAGCCTCCAAAAGTTTGATGTTGGGGCTTTAAATCTGAAAAATAGCAATACCTCCACCAATAGTGCTGCTAACATGAATAGTGCTATTTCGGTTACGTTGGCAGATTTTGGTAATTTTTCCGCCGTTGGTAAGTCTTGGCTTTTGTATCAAAATCAAGCGGCATCTTTCTCCATGAATATCGGTTCGGCGAATACCTTAACGTCCCAAAACTTTGTCTTACCCCCCAATTTCCTGACGTACTTTGAGGGTGCTGGCAGAGGCGATTTTGTCGCTCCAACCGATGTGCCAATACCTTTGCGAGTAGCGGGTACCAACAAAGTGATGCGTACCTATTATTACGATTTCGGCAGCCGACCCATGGCGGTTTATGACCATTACAGCTTGGGAGCAACTATTCTAAATCATACGGGTAGTAGTTATGATTTGGAAGTAGGCACTGATCGTGTTTTTGATGAAGGCGATTACGAAGTAGCCGATGTTCCACTTGATTTGAATGACACCTTCATCATCACTTCCGAAGAAACAGATTATATTACTAATCAAAAAACCAGAAAATTCGTAATTAATCTGACCGTCAATGGCTTTGGTAGCATCACTACCCCCACGGGTACACACGAATGTCTGCGGATGATTTACAGTCAGCAAACCTATACCCGTCCCAACGAAACAGTTGCCTATACATTGGTTTCTACCGATAATTATATTTCATTTCTGAGTAAAAATGGTGAACATTTCAAAGCAAAAATTTCTGGCACAAGTGGCACGGTTACTGTCAGTAATTTAGAGTATCGCACGGTTGTTTCAACGGCATTATTGTCAGAAAATAAAGACGTAAAACTCAACAACGATAGTAAGGGTGTAACCATCAATGTGGATAACAGTGTGGCAAATCCTTCGGCAATTTTGGATGTAAAAAGTGATAGTTTAGGCATCTTAATTCCAAGGATTCCCAAAGCAAATCGTCCTGCAAATCCCGCAACGGGGCTTTTGGTTTATCAAATTGATAACACACCAGGGTTTTATTATTTTGATGGAAGTGGGTGGAGGGTTTTAGGGTCGAGTCCATCAGCAAGAATTTCGGCTGAGACTACCTCGTTATCAACGGGTTCAGCAAGATTGGCGAATGGCTCAATCTTTATCAAATTCAATCAACCAAGAGAAGATTTCGAGAACTTATCTATCCAAATTCAACCAGAAGGAGATTGTAATGGACTCTTCATTTCAAACAAAACCCGTGAAGGTTTTGAGGTGAAAGAATTACAAAAAGGAAAATCAGATGTGAAGTTTAGTTATACAATTAATCAGAAATAAATTATGAAAAATATATTCAACTTGCTAATTATTAGTTTTTTAGCTACGAGTTCTTTTGCTCAAACCGCCTCCTACTTCGGTCGTTACGCAGGTGGCGTGGGCGTAAACCAAAATACTTTACAAAGAGCCTCAGCCATTGGTTATAATGCCAAAGTTGCGGTGGACGATGGCTTAGTCTTGGGCGATAGCACACTTGTAAAAGTAGGCATTGGCACAGCTAATCCACAGGCACGCTTGGATGTACGTGGGGCATTTCGGTTGAAGGGAAATATTAATTTTGTGGCTTCTGCAAATCAGTCATTAATTGAGATAAATAAAGAACCTTTTCTGACCATCGACCCAGACAATACGCCCGTGTTGAGTCATTTCAAAATTCGATATAAAACTGAAAAGCAATGGTCTGATAAGGTTTTTGAAAAAGATTATAAACTACTGAAAATCAGTAAAATAGAAAAATATATTCAAGAAAATGGGCATTTGCCAAACATTCCCTCGGCAAGTGAAGTAGTGAAAGAAGGCGTAGGAATGGACGTGATGGTTTCTAAATTATTGGAAAAAGTGGAAGAATTAACGCTTTATACGATTCAGCAACAAAAGGAAATTGATGGGTTGAAGAAGCGATTGAAGAGGTTGAAAGATTGAGGATTTGAAGAAATGAAAGGTAAAATTTAAAGCTCAAAGAAATACCAAATAAGGCTCACATACATCAATATTTAAGCCTCATTTGGTATTTCTTTGAGCTTTATCCTATCACAAAACTACAAAAATCCTATCACAATGATAGGATAATCGACCTAAAATGATAGGATAACTAATCGCTAAAAAAACTTTATATGAAGAAAATTCTTCTAAATAAGCCCTATTGGCTACTTTCTGCCCTACTTTGGGGATTATCATATCCTTCCTACGACACAATTCCCACAGGTGTTTTGGCTTGGTTTGCGTTCGTTCCTTTTTTATGGTCAATAAGGGAACAACTTTCCTTCAAAGAATATTTTCTCAAAGCAAGTTTGATGATTATCGTCATGCTTTTTATTGATGTTTGGTGGGTGGGAATTTATGGGTTTGAGGCTCTGTTGGTATGTGTTTTTTCGCAATTTCCTTTTCTGTTATTACCTCTTTTAACATTTTATTTTCTACAAAAAAGATACGGTTTTCAAAAAGCTCTTTGGTTTCTACCATTCATTTGGACGCTCTCCGACTGGTTTGCCCATATCACTCCTCACGGTTTGCAGGTATATCTTTTGGCATACACACAAGCCAATAATATTTGGCTTATTCAATTTGCCGATACCTTCGGGATGTGGGGTATTACTTTTTGGGTAATGTTGATGAATATTTTGATAGTAAAAATGATTGATTTAAAATCTATAAAAAGCCTCATTTTGCCTATTTCTTGCTTGGTTTTGCCACTTTTATATTCAGTTTATTGTATGGTTCTAAGCCCAAAAAGTGCGATAGGAACAAATACCCGAACTGCAAAAATTTCTTTAATTCAAACGAATCTGGATAGTTATTCCAACGATTCTTTGAGCGTTCAGAAGACTTTTGATGAAATTGTTTCTCTCACAGATTCAGCCGTTAGAACCGCCCATCCTGATTTAATAGTTTTGCCCGAAGCAGTAATTCCGTTGCCCCTTTTTCAAGATAAAAACCTCTTAAATTTTACGAAAAAAGCCATTACAAGTTGGCAAACATCGGTGGCTTTGGGTTTTGTAGAATATCCTGATTCCACTCAAAAACATATTTTCAGAAACAATGCCCTTGTTTTCACGCCCCAATTAGCCACTTATTGGGATTCACTGAAAATAAAACCCCAAGATGTGAAGATTTACCAAAAACAATACGGATTACCTTTTGTAGAATTGATGCCCTATTTTGAAGATAAACCAACGCTCAGAGGTTCAGCCATGCAAAGGGGAAACGAGCCATATTTATTTTCTTTTTTGGATAAAAATGAAATCAAAACCGAAATAGCTTTAACCATTTGTTGGGAACAGATGTACCCCGAAAAAGTAGCTTCGTTGGTGAATGAAGGAGCTGAAATGATTGCTTTGATGAACAACGATGCGTGGTTTGGCACAAGCCCAGGAGCGAAACAATTGTTGAGTTTTACCAGAATGAGAGCCATCGAAAACCGCCGAAGCATTGCCCGCTGTTCCAACGGTGGTATCTCATGTTTTATCGACCCTGTTGGCAGAATTTCAGGTAAGTTGCCTTGGTTTAAATCAGCCATTGGCACGCAAGAAGTCTTGACGGTGAGTAAAAAAAGTTTTTATACCAAACACCCTTATTTTTTCGTAAAAACCATTGGTGTTATTTTATTAATCATGGTTTTGTATGGTGAGTTTTTGAGGAAGAAATCACGGTTATAGTTCTCTAATCGACCGTTAAATAATTTTGGACAAAGTAAGGGTTAGCCCCTATTTTTTCTTACCCACATAATTTATACATTTGCGTTCCTCAAATTGCTTCCTTACTGTAAATCAACGTATTAACGTAAAACAAATTACCCCATGCTAAAATTCACGATTAAATCTTGGTCAATTTTGACGATGATGGCAGTCTTGCTATCTCTAAAAAGTAATGCACAATTACGCTGCGGAACAATCTCGCCAAGTCAAACTCAACAAATACGAACAATTGAGTTGCGAAGTCAATTAATCAGGGGTGAAAAATCGGCTCGGATAGACACCGTGAAGGGATTGGTATATATTCCAGTGCGTCCGCACATTGTTCGTAAAAACGATAAAACGGGCGGATTACCCCTTTTCGATTTGAATAATTCCTTAGCTATTTGCAATAAATTTTACATCAACGCAGGACAGGGAATCCAGTTTTATTTGGCAGGAACTGAACCTGATTACATTGATGATTCAACATTTTATGATTTTGATTCGGGAAAAAAAAACTCTTCGGGCAAAACGATGGAAGAACGAATCACCGCAAAATATGCCATCAATAGTGCCGTGAACGTCTATTTTGTCAATAACCTATTGGCTGATGGTAAAGCATTGGCGGGTTATGCCTATTTCCCGACCCGTGAAGCATCCTCAAATACCTGCGTGATGTTGAACGGGCAAACCAATGATAACTCAACTTTTGCCCATGAGTTTGGGCATTATTTCAATCTGTTTCATACTTTTCAAGGAAATAATGATACCATTCCAGAGCGAGAGTTAGCTACAAGATTGAAAGTGGAAAACGGTAAAAGAAAACCCGCCAATTGCGATTTAAAAGGAGATTTGTTCTGTGATACCCCATCCGACCCCTTCGATAGAAAACCCAAAGTAAACAATTGTATTTATGCCGATACTACGCTCAAAGATGCGAATGATGATATTTTTGAACCAAGTATGAGAAACATCATGAGTTATTTTGAGTGTAGTAATGATGCTTTTACGCCCAATCAATACACCATGATGGGTGTTGTGGGACTAAACGAAAGGCTAAATTCAGCAAATGAATATTTCTTGACGGGAACAAAATCTTGGCAACCCTCCGTAGTGAAAGCTCCGTCTATTAAAAAGCTGGAATTCAACGTTTTGAATGGTGTAGCGATTGCGTGGCGAGATAGCTCAAAGAACGAAACGGGTTTCTTCGTGGAACGTGCCGATACTAAAAAAGGACCGTTCTTGGGTGTAGGAGGCACAGCACCCAATGATACTGTTTTTGTGGATAAAAGTGTGGTATCTAATCAAAAATATTTTTACCGAATTAAGCCGTCCAATACTACAATAGGCAGTTTTAGTAACATTGATTCCTTGACAACGGGAGCTGTTTATTGCAAACCAACTTTTTCCATTGGTTGTGCGAGTACTGCGAAAGGAGATATTGACAAATTTATGTTAGTGGGGGATTCCACAACCATAAAAAATGAGAAATCGGGCTGTTCAACTGCCAGCTACGGAGATTTTACCAGTCAATCAACGCAATTGACGGGCGGTAGAAAATACAAATTCACCCTCGGAACATCCCTCAGAGCAGACACTACCTTTTTTAGTTTGAACTCCTCCATTTGGATTGATTTCAATAAAGACGGTGTCTTCTCTGGAACGAAAGTAGGCGAAGGTTCGGAGATGGTTTATCAAGGATTAATCTCGGGCGATAATATTAAAAATGATACTTTATCCATTCCCCAGACAGCCTTAGCGGGAAATACTCGTATGCGTGTACGAATTCAAAGAATGACAGGAGGAGCCGTTTTAAGTGCCTGTACTGAATATTCTACGGGTGAAACTGAGGATTATTCCGTAAATATTACCAATGCAAAACCCGTTAAACTCACGACCGATTATTGCGTCCCTATCTATACCTATCCCTGCGTAAAAGGGGGAAGAATTAAAAGTTTTAACTTAAAAGCGGATTCATTAAGCATCAGTAAAACCGATACCGCTTGCTCAAATGGCTATAATGATTATCGCCTCCAAACCTCCGCAAGAGTAAAATCAGGCAAAAAATATAGCCTTTCACTCACGATGACCGCCGATAGTACAACTTTACCCTATTCCGTATCAGTTTGGGTGGATTTGAATAATGATGGTATTTTTGCTAATTCAAAAACTGAAATGCTTTATCAAGGTATAACCAATGTAAAAGGCATTTCGAGTGATTCAATCTTGATTCCATTAGGTTCAAAATCAGGCACTTATGCTTTACGGGTACGTACCCAACGGGCATCTTACGGAACGGCGGCGGATGCTTGCGAGCGTTATGCGTATGGCTCAACTAATGATTTTTCGATTGTGGTGAAAGATACCACCACGAAAAAAACGGGTAGAATATCCGCAATTAGTGAAAACAACAAAATAGAAATTAAGTCAATGGAGGAAGAAAATACTTCGTTAATATATCCCAATCCCAATAATGGTAGTGTTGTTTATGTGAAAGTAAATAATGCTGAAGAAGCCAAATTGAACCTTTACGACAGCATGGGCAGCGAAATTCCGTGCATCAAAAGCATTGTCTCTCCATACGTTATGACGATAAAACCTATGCAAGATATAAACTCAAGCATTTACTTTATCAGTATTTTAGAAAATGGAAAACGTACAGTTCATAAAGTAGTGGTTTCTAAGTAATTATATTTTCATTAACACATCAAACAAAAGCCGAGATTTTATCCCGGCTTTTGTTTGTTCAATACGTTCTGAATAATATATAGCAACCACTCATATATTATGAGTTAATTTTTTACTGGCATAAGTTTTTAGATACATTACCGTTATATTTCCATCATAAATGTGTAGCGTGTTAAACTAAAAACAAATGAAAAACAAAGTAATGATTTTTGGGTATTTTTCCATTATACTATTTTTCGCCGTTGGGTGCAGTAAGCCCATTCAACCCACTTATTTAGGTTATCAAAACCTTAGATTAGGAAGAGTGGGGGCAAAGAATAATGTAGTGATGTCAGACATAAAGTTCTATAATCCCAACAAATATGCCTTAAATGTTAAGCAAGCAGAAATGGATGTTTATTTTAATGATAGACTATTGGGACATACTTCGATGAACAATATGGTTAGTTTACCGCCCATGGATACTACTTTAGTGCCTTTTACAGTTGAAGCATCTGCCATGGATTTATTGGCAAATACTGCCCAAATCTTTCTAAATCCAAACGTTCGAGTGAGAATTCAAGGTAACGCAAAAGCAGGAAGAGGAGGATTTTTTGTTAATATTCCCATTAATTACTCAGGAACCCAACGTATTCAGTTATCGAGAACTGATACAACCTTTAGAAGTCGATAGAGGAGATAGGAGTTAGACGAATTCCTTGTTTTTATTTTGGCCGTAGCAGACCCTACGACCAAAATAAAAAATTATCTACTTAGCCATCGCAATCGTGATATTTCTAAACTCAATCGGTCCGTGGTCGCCTTGAAACATGATTGGACCAGCCTCGGATTCATTGCTATCAATTGCTCCGCCCGTGATGCCTGGAATTTCATTTTTGTAAATTATCGTCTTGCCATTTAGCATTAACGTTACAATTCTTCCCACCAAAGTAATATCATAACTTTGCCACTCACTTGCTTTTTTTGCGGTCATTTCTAAGGGTTTAATAAAACCATATATTCCCCCTAATTCACCCACTGACGGTTCTACTCCAAAGCCATCCGTGATTTGAGCCTCATAACGCCCACGTAAATAAACGCCACTATTGCTCCCCGCAGGCACACGAAATTCTACGTGTAATTTGAAGTTACCGAAGGTTTTAATCGTTCTGATATTGGCACCAGATTTTGGACTTTTCATTACGCCATTTTCAACAATCCATTGGCTTTCTTTTTCAGTACGATCTTCTCTTGAAATAGTTTTCCAACCATCCAAATTTTTACCGTTAAAAATGGCAACAGGTTTTCCAAAAACAGATTCAGTAGATTTTATCAATTTTGGAGCTTTTACCCCTACAAAATTCACAATTTCACCATTCGGTTGATTCATCGTACCCATCAACATCTCATCTTTTAAATCGGCTTCCACCACAAGGTCTTTATCCTCCTTATCCCACTGCGGCGGAATGGCAAATGACATTTTATTATCCTTGAAATTGACCCGTGAAATAGGTCTGGCACTGCCGCCGCTCCCCACAAAACGCCCATTGAGGTATTTATTACCCGAATGATTGACCTCCAGCCAAGATGGGATTTTTTTATCCCCATTCGTAATGGTAATATCCCAACGCCCTTCAATACTTTGAGCCGAAAGCGCCAGCGTAGAGAACGTAAAAAGTATTAGTAATAAATTTTTGAATAGTTTTTTCATTGTTTTGGGGTTTTTGTTTGTTGGATTTTGAATTGATTTATTTATTGTGAAGATACAAACAAATTTGTAAACTGTTTATCCAAGGGAAATATTGACTATAGGCATAAAAAAAACCGATTCGGAATTAATAATTCCAAATCGGTTTCTCTAACTACAAACTTTTAGTTATCATTCACTAATCCCTTATTTAGGCATTAATACGGTATCAATTACGTGGATAACACCATTACTTTGGTTTACGTTAGCAATTGTCACTTTTGACATTCCACCTTTTTCGTCAGTAAGAATTACACTTTTACCTTTCAAAGATGCTGTCAAAGTTCCACCTTGAACTGTTTTCAATGTTGCTTTTCCGTTACCAGCTTTAATAGCAGCAACCACATCAGCAGCACTCATCTTTCCTGCAACCACATGATACGTAAGAATCGAAGTAAGTGTTGCTTTGTTTTCTGGCTTCACTAAAGTTTCAACCGTTCCAGCTGGCAATTTATTGAATGCTACATTGGTAGGAGCAAAAACTGTAAATGGTCCTGCACTCGAAAGTGTTTCTACTAAACCAGCAGCTTTCACTGCGGCAACCAAAGTAGTGTGGTCTTTTGAATTTACTGCATTTTCAATAATGTTTTTTGTAGGATACATGGCTGCACCACCTACCATTACTGATTTTTTCATTTGTGCAAATGAACCTAAAGACACTAATGCCAATGTGAATACTAATACTAACTTTTTCATGATTTGCTTATTGCGGAACCCCGCATCGTTTTGTTGAAAATTTTGTTAATTAATTATAACAACTAACGATAAATTAAAATGTTTGGATTTATAATCATTTAAAAAAAATTAATTTTTAATCAATAAGCGATAAATACAATTATTCAGGAATTGAAAGATGAATTAAAAAAGTAAACCGACAAAAAAGGAATTATTATAAAAGAGGAATTAAATAACAGCATAAAATACAAAGCCTCCAACGGACACGTTTTGACTGAATTATTTTTACCAGTAATTAGATTCATTCGTTCAAAACCTTTGATTTCGGTTTTATCAAAACACCTAAAATTTTCTATGGAAATGCTTTGTATTATGTTGTATGAGGGTATTTTGTTTTCTCAAAGATAAAGGATAATGGGTAAAATTGTTACAACTTTGCCGTTGTCTGTAAAGACACAGAAAACGGCAGTAGCCAATATCCGAAATAGCATGGGAAAATATTGTTTTATTCGGTATGAGAATAGTATGATTCTGGAATTTCTTCAAAGAATGGTTCTTCAAATATCGCCATTGTAATAATATAACTACGAGCAAATTCCCATACTCCTCTTTTTTGACTTTTACTCAACTCATCACTTTCGCTATCTTTACCTTCTAAATACCAGCGAATTGAACAATGCCAAAAATTATCTTCCAATGGAGTATGGATAACTTTACTTTCTATATCGTGTCTAATCTGTACTTGATTAAAATCGTCTAACTTCAAAAAGAAATACCACTCACATTTTATTACGTCTATTAAATCAGAGGGAATAGTTTTACCTAATAAATTAGTAGAATAATCTCTCATGTGGCTTGTTTGTTTCGCAACAAATTCAGACTTCAACCTACCATGTTCATCTTTTAAATTTTTAGAATCAGTCCCTCTAACCAAAAAATACGCTCCGTCGCCTTTCCCAATAATTAGAAAATCAATAGTGATATAGTTATCTCTCTTTTTTAATCTATCCACAATGATAATAATGTTAACTCTTAATTAATCTTAAAAAAACATTTTCAAGGTCTCCCTCAAATGCACCAATATACTTTTTCCCTTGATACATATTTAAAAAGCATTCATACCCAGATTGGATTTCTTCGTCAAAATAGATAGCAGCAAAATAATCAGTATTATTGAATTTTGATTTCACCAAAAAACCATCCTCTGGGGTTTTTTCAAAAGAGATATTGGTGGATTGTGTTATTATTAAAAATGAAACCAATTCAGCAACAATTTTTTCCTTAAGGGAATTGTCTGCGGGATAATCTTCCATAATTTCTAAAAAAACTTCATTCAATTTGACTCTATTCTTAATATCATCACTTTGCTTTTGTAAAAGTAACCCATCAATATGAACAAAAGGAGATTTTTGACGGAGTCTATCATCTGAATAAACATACGTCTGTGGAGGAGGCAGTTGAGCTAACATTTCAGTACAATGGATTTAAAGTTGAAAGGAACTCGGTTGTTATAAGAGAGAAAAAAATACTTTTTCCCGTATCGTGCATTTGGTCAATGGTAGATAATAAATCTTCTACTGATAAAATAGTATTTTGATTTATTACATCAATATCAATAACTGAAATTGATTTCTCTAAGTTATTATCAATATTAGTAATAGCACCATTGATTAAATTGAGGACTATGTAATTACCATCTTTTGGAAACTCAAACCTGGATAAACCTTTTTGCGAGCCATCAACGAAATCTAAATTTATTTGAGCATTTATTTTATCATAAATTAAGAAATTTTCATAATTATTTATATATCTTATTCCTATTTGTTGAATTTTACTAATAATACCTTTTTCAAATAACGGAGAAAGATATTTTTTTATATTATGTAGGTATTCATCCCAACCTTTATATCCGTTAACTATATCAAATGTTATGGAATTATCATTTAATAAAATAGTGAAAATTTTGTCCGAACTTGTCATTATCGGATTAGATTCCTCTATGCCAATTATTTTGCCATCTACAATTATTGGCGTTTTTGAACGGGTAAATTGAATTTCGTTTTTAAAAATTTTGTGAAAATATCCTAAAATAGTGCCAGAAGGCAAATGAGAATCAAATTGAATTTGAACAACTGAATTCTTTATTTTATCGTCTATTTTTTTGGGGACTTTCATGATTAATAGAAGTAATAATTTTGTTTTTAACGTAAAATAACCATTAATAAGTTTAAAAAACAAGGACAAATATTAAACTCAGTATAGGATTTTTCTAAGTTTGGTATCCCTTTTCAGATGGTTGAAGTATTTTTGAAGTGTGAAATAACTAAGTTTCGTTCTTCGAGACGTTCTGGAGAAAAGTCTCGAAGTTTAAAAAACATTCCCAATCCCCTAATCTACCCTACTTCAACTCCACCTTCAAAAACCCAGCCGTATAACTCCCTTTCACCTTCGCTACTTGTTCGGGTGTGCCTTCGGCGATGATGTTTCCACCTCTTTGTCCGCCTTCTGGTCCGATGTCGATTACGTGGTCAGATACCTTGATTACGTCTAAATTATGTTCAATAATAAGTACGGTATTTCCTTTATCTGTCAAACGGTTCAAGACTTCCATGAGTTTTTTAATGTCTTGAAAATGGAGTCCAGTCGTGGGTTCGTCCAAGATGTACATCGTTTTGCCTGTGTCTCTTTTCGAGAGTTCTTCGGCTAATTTTACTCGCTGAGCTTCTCCGCCCGATAGGGTAGTGGCTTGTTGCCCAATGGTAATATATCCCAACCCTACTTCATTGAGGGTCTGAACTTTACGCAATATTTTTGGCTGATTTTCAAAGAATTCTACGGCTTGTTCCACCGTCATATCCAACACATCGGCAATGGATTTTCCTTTAAAACGTACTTCTTGCGTCTCCCGATTAAAACGTTTGCCTTTGCAGGTTTGGCAAGCCACATAAACATCGGGCAAAAATTCCATTTCGATTTTTTTCATGCCCGCACCTTCGCAATCTTCACAACGTCCGCCTTTTACGTTAAAACTAAAACGTCCCGCTTTATAGCCTCTAATTTTAGATTCTGGCAATACTGCATACAAGGCTCGTATGTCGGTGAACATTCCCGTGTAAGTGGCAGGATTCGAGCGGGGTGTGCGTCCGATGGGCGATTGATCAACCTCAATAACTTTATCCAAATGCTCCAAACCCTCCACCGATTTGTGGGGCATGGGTTCTTTTTTAGCGTAAAAAAAGTGACGATTCAGTATCGGATACATCGTATCGTGAATCAGCGAAGATTTCCCCGAACCACTCACACCCGTGATAGCAATCATTTTTCCTAAGGGCAATTTTAAGGTAACATTTTTGAGATTGTTACCCGTTGCTCCTTTGATAATCAGCGAGTTGCCATTTCCTTTTCGTCTTGTTTTTGGAACTTCAATCCCAATTTTTCCACTCAAAAAATTAGCCGTTGTTGAATCGTTTTTTAGAAATTCTTCGGGCGTTCCTTGTCCAACGATTGAGCCACCGTGTCGTCCTGCCCCTGGTCCAATATCCACAATATAATCTGATTCGAGCATCATGTCTTTGTCGTGTTCCACAATAAGGACAGAATTGCCCAAGTCTCGTAAATCTTTGAGGGCTTGAATTAATTTTACGTTGTCTCGTTGGTGCAAACCGATGCTTGGTTCGTCCATGATATACAGGACGTTGGTCAATTGTGTGCCAATTTGCGTTGCCAAACGAATTCGCTGGGCTTCACCGCCAGAAAGTGTTCGTAATGAGCGGTTTAGCGTTAAATATTCCAAGCCGATACCCGTTAAAAAGCCAATTCTTTTTCGGATTTCCTTCAAAATTTCTTTGGCAATTATGTTTTGGCGTTCATTCATTCTTGGCTCTAAATCCGTGAACCATACCGCCAATTCGGTAATATCCATTTCTGCTAATTGAGCAATATTTTTATGATCAATCAAGAAATGAAGCGACTCTTTTTTCAGACGTAAACCCTTGCAATCGGGGCAAGTATTTACAACCATAAAATCTTTTATCCAGTCTTGAATTTTCTCTGAACCCGTTTCTTGTTGACGTTTCAAAAAGGTCACAATGCCTTCGTATTTGGTATTCCAGTCCGTTCCTTCGTACTTTTTGGAAGGCACAGGCACGGGAGCATCCGTTCCGTAAAGCATCAGTTCAATGGCTTCGGCAGGGAATTTTTCAATGGGCGTTTTCAAGCTCACTTTGTAGGGTTTCAGCAATATTTCTAATTGCTTAAAAATCCACATATCACGGTATTCGCCAATCGGGGCAATAGCTCCTTTTTCAATGCTGAGTGTTTTATCGGGTAAAATAGATTCTTCGGTAATTTCCTCGACTTTGCCCAAACCTTGACAAGTCGGACACCAACCATAAGGCGAATTAAAGGAGAAGTTATTGGGCGAAGGTTCGTCGTAACTGATTCCAGAAACGGGATCCATGAGGAATTTTGAAAAATTGCGAACCTCATTTTTCTCATCACGAGTCATCATAATACCCTTTCCTTGATTCAAAGCCGTTTGAACGGATTGCGACAAACGAAAACGGTCTTCAGTTTTGACAATTATTCTATCAATCACAATTTCAATGTCGTGAATTTTGAAACGGTCGAGTTGCATTTTAGGCTGAATATCCATCACTACGCCATCCACACGCACTTTTGTATAACCCAATTTTTCAATCTGCACGAATAATTCACGGTAATGACCTTTACGCCCTTTCACAACGGGAGCAAGAATAATCAATTTCTGATTTTGATAATCTTGCAAAATCACGTCAATAATCTGGTCGATAGATTGTTTAATCATCCGCTCGCCCGACACGTAACTATACGCCTCAGCCGCCCGTGCGTAGAACAATCGCAGGAAATCATAAATCTCCGTAACCGTACCAACTGTCGAGCGTGGATTTTTGGAAGTCGTCTTTTGTTCAATCGAAATCACGGGCGAAAGTCCATTGATTTTATCAACATCAGGGCGTTCCATATTGCCCATGAAACTCCGTGCGTAGGCAGAAAACGACTCCATGTAGCGGCGTTGTCCTTCTGCGTAAAGCGTATCAAAAGCTAATGAAGATTTACCTGAACCAGAAATGCCCGTAAAAACCACCAATCTATTGCGAGGAATGGTTAGATCAATATTTTTAAGATTATGTTCTCTTGCCCCGAGAATTTCAATGTGGTCGAAACCAGTAATGTCTGAATTGTGAGTTGCCATGTAATTTTAACGAAAAAATAGTCTATAAAGTTACCAAAAAAGCCCACGTTTTTGGCATGGGCAAAATTCTAAAATATATTGTATTTATAATTCCTCCAAAATCCCCAAGACCAAACTTGCTGAATTGTATGCGGCAATTGAGGCAAAAGTATTCATGTCTAAATGGGCTTTTGCATTCGCATTATCACTGATACTTCTGATGATTAAACAGGGTATTTTCAACTGATAACAAACTTGTGCCACGGCGGCACCCTCCATCTCGGCAGCATCGGCTTTTAGTTGCGTTCTTAGTTGTTCTACTTTTTGGTTTGAATTCACAAAAACATCCCCCGTTGCCACTATTCCCGTCATTACCTTTACATTTCTGCCTAAAACGGTTCGATATTTTGTTCGTCCAGAAACCTTTTGAGCTTTCACTAATAATACCGAATCAGCAGGAAAATAGAGTGGATTTCTTGCTTTTTGGGTTGGATTAAAAGTCTGCCAAAGCACCATGCCCGTAGAATCTATTTTACCAAAATCGTGCTGAATAGAAAACTTCGCCATCACAATATCGCCAGGCTGAATGTCTTGATTTACGCCCCCCGCAATCCCCGTAAAAATCAATTGTTGTGGTTGCCAATTCATCAAAAGCATGGTTGTCGTCATGGCGGCATTCACTTTCCCCACGCCTGTGAGAGCCACCACCACCGAACGCCCACGCAGTTCACCCGTGAAGAAACGGATGCCTTTGAGGGTAACAATTTGTTTATTTTGAAGAGAATCTTCCAAGAGTTTTACTTCATCACTAAATGCTCCTAAAATTGCCGTTATGGGCTTTTGGGCATGAATTTTGATGGAAAATAGAAGTAAGAAAATGATTAGTTTTTTCATATTTTGTGGATGAATAATAATTCTTTACAAAATTACCCAAAAAATTAAAGATAATCTTATCAACAATTTACCACTCACTCATTTCATAAGTTAATTTATAGTCTGCATAATTTGAGAAACGAAATTTATCCTTAAATTCGTAAAATCAACCACTAAAATAGACAATTCCTTCCGTTGCTACGCTATTTTTAATCCTTTTTACTTTTTTTATTAAACTCTTATTTTCCCTACCACATGATAGATTATTTACCCGTCAAAGCAACAGCTTTAACAACGGCAGAAGCAACCCATTTGCTTCGTAGAGCCACTATGGGACCAACCCAAGCGGAAATTACCACGTTTACGGGCGTGAGTGCCGACCTTGCCATTCAGACACTCATCAATAATATCAATTACCTCCCATCGCCTCCCGTTGATTTGAATGAGACCAAAACTACGGTTGGGCAGCAATATGTCAATTCTTTGTATGACTCTACACGTAATTTCGACTTTCGATTTTACTATAAACATTGGTGGATAAATTTGATGGCTTCGCAGGGGGGAAATCCTTCCATTGTGGATAAATTGATGCTATTCTGGCAAAATCATTTTGTAACTACCGAAGAAGCCGTAGATGAATACCGTGGTATTTACAAATATTTCAGTCTTATCAGAAACGGGGTTGTGGTAAATAGCGTGCAAAGAGGAGGAGTATTGGGGAATTTTAGAGATATGGTTTACCAAATTTCCATTGACCCTGCCATGTTGAAATATCTGAACGGAAATGATAATATCAAAGGGACACCCAACGAAAACTATGCTCGTGAACTCCAAGAGTTATTCGTAGTCGGAGCAAAGGATTTTGCGGGAAATAATAATTATACTGAAAATGACGTAAAAGCCGCCGCCCGAGTATTGACGGGTTGGCGTTATCGAAATTTTTACAGTAATACCACCACTTCCGTTTATAGCGATTTTACTTTAACAAGGCATGATACAACCTCAAAGCAATTTTCACAAACAAATTATCCAGATCCCCAAAATTCAAGTTTAGGAACAATAATTAATACACCTGCCACTACGCCAACTGGCTATAATAACGTAGGCGAATTTGAATTGGATGCCTTATTGGATATGCTTTTCCGCCATCCGCAAACGCCAAAATTTATTTGTCGCAAACTCTATCGTTTCTTCGTAAATCCTAATGTTACGCAAGCTATTGAAGATACTATTATTGCTCAATTAGCGGACACTTTTAAAACTGCCGACCCCATAACTGGAAGAACATTCGAGGTTAAGCCAATCATCATAAAATTACTTTCTTCTCAGCATTTTTATGATGTTTCAAACATCGGGGCAATGGTTAAATCGCCCCTTGAATTTACCGTTGGCACGTATCGTTTTTTCAATTTTAATGTACCAACGATTGATGGTGGTAATTTGGTAAATACTATTAAAAATCATAGGTATTACGCTCAATATCTTTATGACAGGATGAACGAAATGCAAATGTCAATCCTCGACCAGCCTACGGTTTTTGGCTATGATGCGTATTATCAAACGGGTTATTCCAGAAACTGGATAAATACTTCACAAGTAGGTTTACGAAATTCATTTACCGATAAATTATTGACGGGTTATAGCGTAGTATCGGGCAATACACCGCTTGTTACCATAAAAATTAATGTACTCGCCCTGCCAGACCAAGCCGCTACTCCCACTGATTGTTATTCAGTTTTTGATTTTATCGTTAAAAATATGTTCGCAACATCATTCACAGCCGCCCAAAGGACATTTTTGGTAGAGACAATCATGATGAATCTGCAACCCCTCAACAACTGGACTACGCAATGGACGGCTTATAAATCAAATGCCAGTACGACAAATACAAATACCGTAAAAAGTAAACTGGATGCTTTGATAAAATACTTGCTCAGAATGGCAGAGTATAATATTTGTTAAAATCAAAATCCGAACATCAAGCATCTAACAACGAAAATCCCATGAATCGCAGAGATTTTATAGCCGCAACTTCTTCTTTTTTAGTACCCGTAATGGTGGGTGGAATGGGCGTGAAAGCCTTCGGGGCAAATTCTCCCCTTGTACAATCTTTATTAAAAACCGATGCCCTTGCCAAAGACCGAGCCTTAGTAATTATATATTTGAACGGTGGAAATGATGGTTTTAATACCGTAATTCCACTCGACCAATATTCGCAATATTCTGGACTGAGGTCAAATATCGCCCTTCCGATAAATTCAGGTACACCCGTTTCAATACCCAATATCCTTCCCATTGGGCAAGGTGCAACGGTGTCATCGGCAACCACGGGTTTACACCCAAGAATGACAGGGTTGAAAAGCCTTTCTGACGATGGTAAATTATCCATTGTTCATTCCGTGTCATACCCAACCCCCAGCTATTCTCATTTTCGAGCAACGGATATTTGGATGACTGGTACTGATTCAAACGTACAAGCAGATACGGGCTGGGCAGGAAGATATTTGGAAGACCGTTTTGTCAATTATCCCACGCCTCCAATCACTGACCGAGATGCGGCAAGTGCGGTGATGGAAGATCCCTTAGCCATTCAGATTGGTTATTTAACCTCCACAACACTTTTGGGAAGCAATCAGTCAATGGCAGTTGCCATCAATGACCCCGCCACTTATGCTGCCTTGGTTGGCGGAGGAGTTGGAGGGACTACTACCGATTTACCTTGTTGCGAAGCGGGCGATTTAGTGGCTTTCATCCGTCAGCAACAAGCGTTGGCGGTTGGTTACTCAACCGAAATCACCGCTGCCCATAATGCAGGAAACATTACGCCAGCCCCTGTCTATCCAACTCCCACCCTTTCAAATAGTAATTCATTAGCCGACCAATTGAAAATAGTGGCTCGTTTGATTGGTGGCGGATTAAAAACTAAGGTTTACTTTATTTCAATTGGAGGGTTTGATACTCATGCTTCGCAAATTACTACCTCTACCACCAATACAGCGGCAAATGTTACCACAGGGAGTCATGCGATACTGCTCGAAAAACTTTCTATGGGCATAAAAGGCTTTCAAGATGACCTTAGACAAAGAGGAATTGAAGACAAAGTGGTAGGTTTCACTTTTTCAGAATTTGGTAGAAGGGCTAATTCAAATTCAGGTTTTGGAACCGACCACGGCGTGGCATCTCCGATGTTCGTATTTGGGTCGAGCCTCAAACGGCAATCCGTAGGCAGAAACCCCAATATTGGTGGATATTCTAATCTCCCATCAGATTTGAACGGAACAACGGGAAATCAAGACCTAAAAATGCAAATCGATTTCCGAAGAATTTATTGGGATATTCTGACTGATTGGTTTGGAAGAAGTAAAACCGATGCCGCTTCATTATTAGTCAATAAAACCTTTGATACGGTTTCTTTATTTACAGATGAAGTCTGTACAATAAAAACAGGGAGTTGGCATGATGAAAAAACGTGGTCTTGCGGGCGAGTACCTTTCACGACTGAAAACGCTCGTATATGTGTGGGACATACCGTAACGCTCAGTGCTAATGCCTCAATAAAGAATCTTCAAAATTATGGAAATTTAATAATGGGGTTAGGAGTTAATTTGACAGTGACAGGGGTTTAAACAAAAATAACATCCTCAATAATATCCTCGCCCACTTCCTTATTTATCATGGACACGATTTTATGTTTTGCCAATAATAATTCATTCCGAAGCGGAGCAGAATCCAATTGAATAAACAGCTTTTTCTCTTTGATATAAATTTCAGTAGTCCGAGAAGAAATTACCGTACCCATAATCTGTTCCCAATACGAAATCACATAAGACTCATTGAATTTAGATTTAAGTTTATACAACTCCATCATATCTTCAATGACATCTTTCAAAGGCAAGGCTTTTGTGCTTCGGCGAGAATTTTCTCTATTGTATTGATAAATTTGAGCCATGTTTTGGAGTTTTCAATCAAAGATAATTAAATTTGGATAGGCACTTCCCAAAAATAAAAATAACTTTCGGGAAGTGCTTGCCACACGGAAGTCTTCGTTTGAAGGGGATGCCGAATCCAAAGACTTCCGTATTTCGCAAAACCACTCAATATAAAAATACCCTTACAATTTCAAAACTGTAAGGGTATTTATAATTTCTTATAACCGATCTAAAATTTAGGGCATTTCAATTCCCCCTTCCGTGGGCGACCGTGCTTGCGTGGTTCTATCCAATCGGTAAACACATAAGAAAGCGAAATTTCGTGAGCCCCCCCAGTTGAACCTAAGCGTGAAATGGTGGCATCGTAACTATAACCAATCGAAAAATTATCTTGTCTATAACCAATCAAAATCACGGCAGCATCGTGGCTAATAATGCTCACATCATCCTTCGTGTAGGTTTTTAAGGGAATCCCTCTGTACCATAAACCCAAAACCATGGGTGAATAAGTCAGATACGCCCCCACATCCAATTGGTCGGATGCCCCTTGACGTTTGTAATGAATGACGGGCGTAATACTTTTTTCCCGTTCGATGGCATCGCCCAAATTATTACCAATCACGTAATCTGCCAAAGGAATTCGAAAGCCCGCCTGAATCCCAATTTTCATAGGTAAGCGAATATCTTTATCATTAAAAGATTGTGAAGGCTGGTTCAAGTGGTGCAAAGAAGCCCCAATCCAGAATTTTTCGGAATATACCAAAGCCCCCGTTGAAAAATCCCAATATTTAAGCTGTGGCGTAAGGTTAATGCCACCCTGCAAAATTTGGTCGGAAGAAACTCTTGGAAAAGCTCCCGTTGATAAATATGAACTAATCTGATCGCCGAAGGTATAATCCGCAAAATTGATTCCACGGGTTACATACGAGCCTTGTACGCCCAATTTAGCAGTAAGATTATCGCTCAGTTTTAGGTGATATGAATAAATCGCTCCAATATCAGTAGTGGTCAGATTCGTAAATTGGCGGTCGGTTGTCATCAAGATACCGACCCCACTGTTAATCTTATCAATGTACATATCCGCTGATAATGAGGATGTTACGAAATTTGCACTCAATGAGGGCCACTGATTTCGATGGTTAAAATTTACTCGTGGAGCCATTGCTGAACCCGTAAAAGCTGGATTCAGATATAAAGGGGCAGCATAAAATTGCGAATATTGCGGGTCTTGGGCTTGGGCGAAAGTCCAAGAAACAATACCGATTAGTAGTAAAAAACCTCTTTTCAACATGGATTTAGGAATGTTTTAGCATATCTTAATTCAGAATTGATTTAACAATATAACACTAAAAACGGTTTAATTTTTGACATAACCACTTAGAAACGTATTTATTCTATTTAAAATGATACAATTTAAGGCTCTTGAAAAATTTTTACGATTAAATTACGTTTATTTTAGATATTTGAAGACATTTTAACGTATGTCTCCATGGAAATCAAGCAAATTTAATGCCGTGTTTTATTTTCGGTGAACCGTTTCAGTGATAACGAAAAAATGGTAAGAATTAGTAGCATAAAACAATATTTTTTGATTTGCCTTACGTTAGTATTAACATTTGGAGGGTCAAATATTGCCTTTGCACAATTCAAAGTCTCCAAAACCTGTATTCCCGAATGTGCCGACTCCACGGCAGCAACCATTTTCAAAGACACCATCACCACTTCAAAAGCTACCGCTTGGAAGTGGGATTTTGGTGATATTGGGAGTGGCAAAAAAAATATATCAACCCTCAAAACTGCTGCTCATTTATACACATCACCTGGGGTAAAAACTGTTACGCTTACCCGCACCGTCAATAGTTTACCCGTTGTTACTACCCAAAGCGTTACCATCAATATTACACCCAAACCATTTTTCTTGGGCAATTCGCCTGCCCAACAAGACACTACCATTTGTAAAGGTGATTTCCTGACCCTCGACCCCTACAAAGGCGGGGGCGACCCCAAATATAAATATATTTGGTATCCGAAGGGAGACACCACCCAAACTTTGCGAGCAGACACCACCAGTTGTTATTCCGTACAGGTAACTGACTCAACCACAGGCTGTTCGTTCCAAAATAAAATTAATGTAGCCCTTTGTGTACCGCCCCCACCCAAGCCACCCGAAAATTATTGGTACTTCGGAAACAATGCGGGAATTAAGTTTTCGGGTAATAGTGCTTCAGCGGATGATAAGGGTAAAATTGATACGAAAGAGGGCGTTTCATCCATTGCGGATGCCAACGGAAACCTCCTTTTTTATACCGATGGAAGAAAAATTTATGATAAAAATGGGAAAGAATTAGCTTCTCTCAAACCCGATGCTTTGGCGGGTAGTGCTGTTTCTACGCAATCTGCCGTTATTGTGCCGCAGCCCAGTTGTCAAGGTTGTCAATCGTTGTATTATGTTTTTACAACTACGGATATTAACGGCTCTAAACAGTTGAGTTATAGTGTGGTCGATATTCGTCAGAACAAAGGACAAGGGAAAGTTATTGAAAAAAATGTAATCTTGGACGATGAAGCCTCAACCGAACAAATCATTGCTCATTTTGTCAAAAAAGATTCTACGTATTGGGTAATTTCTCACGATTACGGCAATGATACCATTCGTTTGCGAAGAGTTACCAAAAATGGCGTTTCTATTTCAAAAGTGATTGCTATTGGCTCAAAATTAGACAGTTTATTCAAAGGTGAAGGTTATTTGAAAGTATCACAAGATGGCACAAAATTAGCCGTTGCCATTCCAGGTGGAAGACGAAATTTAGTGGAAGTCTATGACTTTGCGGACTCTACGGGGGCAATTACCAATAAAAGAATCATTGATTTAGGACCCGCCCCACCAAAACTCTACGGTGTAGAATTTTCGCCAGATAGTAAAACGATGTTTGTAACACTGCAAGCCGATACTCTGAAAGACAAAAAATCGTACTCATCATTACTCCGTTTTGATCTAACGGATAAGGACTCTACGGTGATTGCTAAATCCAAGGTTTTGATTGATTCATCCCGAAAAGATATTTACGGTTCGGTACAATTAGGACCCGATGGACGGATTTATCTTGCCGTGGCGGGAAGTAAGTTTCTGGGATTAATCAAAATGCCCAACGATACCTTGAAATACGATAAAAAAACGGGTAAAATTGATACGACTTATTATGAACGAAATGGGTTTAATCTGAACGGAAAAACCAGTCAGTTGGGTCTGCCGACTACCTACAATATTACCAGCATGAAAAATGAGGGCGTTGGAATTAGTGCCTCGGACACCTGTTTGGGTTCACCGAGCAATTTTCAGACGAATCATTTATGTGGCGATAAACTCAAAAACCTAAAAACCGATTGGCGTTTTTATAAAGGTGATGTTCCAAAGGATGGTAAACCCGTGGGTTCGCCCGTTGCCAGTGTTCAAGGGGGAGAGGGCGACAAAGGACTAAAAACAACCTATACTTTTACCGAACCTGGCAAATATTACGTAGTGGTAAATATGGGTAATCGTTGCAAAACTGATACGATGCTTCCGCCCCAGCCTTTTGAGATTTTACCTCTGCCCAAACCCGATTTAGGACTCGACTTAAACCTCTGTGCTAAAACGACAACGCTCGACTCAAAAGTTACGTTGGATAGTAGCCATTATTTTTGGTTTCAGAATAGAAAGTTCTTGCCAAAAGATAGTTTACGAACACTAACGGTCAAACAATCAGGTAATTATGCCGTATTAGTGGAAGCAAGAGGATGTTTAGGATTAGATACCATCAAAGTTGTGTTGGCACAAGCCAAAGCCCTTCAATTAGGTCCAGATACTTTAATTTGTACGGGTGAAACCATTATATTAGATGCTTCAAGTGCCGCAGGAACAGGCTCTACATACACGTGGAGTACGGGAGCAACAACTTCGTCTATTTCCGTTACCACGCCAGGCAGATACATTGTTACTGTAAAAACGCCCATTGGAACAACGTCCTGTACGACATCCGACACGGTGAACGTAAGATTAAGACCTAAACCGTCATTTATCGTTACGCCAACTCTACCTTCCGCTTGTAAAACTAATGATGGTAAAATACAGCTAACGCTCACTCCACCAGGTACTTATACTTTCGCTTGGTATAAAGATGGGGCAGTTTTGGCAGGGCAGACAACGGCATCTATTGCGGGGCTAACAACGGGTTCGTACAAAGCAATTATCAATAGTCCGCTTACTTGTCAGGTAACAACCTCAACGATTTTGAATTCAGCGGCAACGCCAGTTGGTCAAATTACGACAAAGCCTTTGCCCGTTTCGTGCATAAGCGATGGTGGAATCAATATTGAAGTATTGGCATCCAGTAAGTTCAGACCCATCAGTTTTATACTTCGCCAGCGGGATAACAATGATGCCATAATCTCGAAAGGAGCAATGGCTTCCATATTTGTTTCTACGAGTAAATATGCCATAAAAGGCTTATTTGCGGGTACTTATTATGTAGAATTTACGGATAATGATGGTTGTAAATTCATTTCAAATGATGTAATTCTGAATAAAATTCCAAGGGTTGATGTCAAAATTGGCACAACTCCCCCTCCCGTATGTGAAGGGCAAATCGTAACGCTTACCGCCATCAATAATGACAGCGGAACGATACTTTGGAGTACGGGTTCAACCATATTCAGCACCGATGTTACCAAAACGGGATTATACACCGTTACCGTAACTTCTTTGGACGGTAAATGTAAAAGTTCCGAGAAAGTCCAAGTAACTTTCAAGCCTTCGCCAAAGGTGAGTATTACGGCCCCGAGTAAACTCTGTTTCACGCCAAAATCAACGCAATTATTGGGCAGTCCAACGGGAGGAATTTGGCAAGGACCAAACGTGAGTGCAACTGGCGTTTTCAAAGTGCCAATGTTTGGGATTTATTCCGTCAGATATGAAGTAAATCAAAATGGTTGTCCAGGCTTTGATACCAAAGAAATCACCGTGCAAGATGCTCCTGTGATTGATTTAGGAGCTGATAGAAGCATTTGCAGGAGTGTTAATGATTTGATTGGAGTAACAGATTTAGTGGGTATAAACTATCGTTGGAATACGGGTGATAATACATCCAAAATCCTACCAGATAAGTCGGGAAGATATATTTTGACGGCTACGAAGGGGCTTTGTCGAACCATGGATACGATAGTAGTTAAACTTTTACCAGCTCCTGTTGTAACGTTAAGGTCAGAAATTCCTTTGTGTGTTCCCGATAAACTTCCCGTTCGCCTGAATGCTGGTGGAGGTGCAGGATTAACCTACAAATGGCAACCCACGGGCGAGACCACACCACAGATTATGGTATCAACTATCGGTATCTATTCCGTGGAAGTAACCAACAGTTTTGGCTGCAAAACCCCCGCCCAAACCAACGTGGTTGATAGGTGCGAACCCAGTATTTTAGTCCCTAATATTTTTACCCCCAACGGTGATGCACTGAACAATAATTTTGAGGTTTTCACGGCACATATCAAGGAGTATAACTTGAAAATATACAATCGTTGGGGTGAGTTAATTTTCACCGCTAAAACGCCCGAAGACCGTTGGGATGGCAAATATAAAGGTGTAGCCGTGAAACCAGATTCCTTTGCGTGGGTGATTACTTACGTGCCTGAATATTTTCCAGAGAGAGGATTATTGCGAAAAGAAGGGGCAGTTACGGTGGCTTGGTGATAGAAAGTCGTAAGTCTTTAAGTCGTAAAAACCAATACAAGAATTCTTACGACTTACAGACTTACGACTAATTTAAAACCTTATCAGATGCTTCTAAAAGCGTATTTGTAGTGATTTCAGATTTGGATTCTTCGGGCTTGTGGGTAATATGAATCGTTCTGACTCCTGCCTTTCTTCCCGCCTTAATATCACGGTGAGCATCACCAATCATCCATGATTTCATGGGGTCAATTCTGTATTTTGCCATCGCTTTTTCAATCATCAACGAATCTGGTTTGCGGGTAAGCGAAGCCGTTGTAAATTTTTCGTGGTGGGGACTGAAGTAAATATCATCCAACAAATTACCACATTGTTCTTGAAGATAATTATGGCATTTCATCACATCTTCACGAGTATAAATTCCCTTAGCAATTCCTGATTGATTAGTGATTACAATTAATAAATAACCCGCATCTTTCAACTTTTTGAGGGCTTCCACTGTCCCTTCGGGAATAATAAAATCTTCGATGCGATAGACATAATCTACTCTATCCACGTTCAATACACCGTCACGGTCTAAAAAAATACATTTGTTCATCATAAATAGCTTTGAATTTAATTTGTCTAACAAAAAATTACGGGCGGGCTTAGGCAAATCAAAATAAGAGGTTTTAATTTAAAATATAATTATACGTTTATTTTTTTGTATAAATTTAATATAAAATTTGTTTCCGTCAAAATTGTATATAAAAAAACGCAGACTTTTTTAGATTAGTCTGCGTTTTGGATGGAATTTATTAAACGATAATTATTGTGTTATATTTTTAGTTTTTTGGGGTTTTGCCGAGTATCAAAAATTCGGTTAATTATAATTTCATCGTTTTCATTACTATAAATTATCTTGTAATCGCCTTCTACTAAACACCGATAAACTATTGAATAATTGACAAGTAACGGTTCTCGCTGACCCATTTCTGAAAAATTTTCTAAATCAAACGCTCTTTTATAGATTTCATCAACCGTTTTATCTGCATAAATTTCAGAAATTCCCTCTAAAAATATTTGAATATCTATCAAATCATTGAGAGCTGTTTTGGTAAATATTACGCTTTTCTTTTGCTCCGCCATTCGTTGATTTGTTGTTTTACATCATCCATTGTATGTACTCTTCCTTCAATCACATCGCTCTCTGATTCTTCTATTTTTTTATAAAATTCATCCAAAGTGACCATTTTAGGCTTAGATTCCCTAATTATTACCTTTTCGATTCTATCTAATTGTGTTACGTCTTCAATCCTATTGAGCATGGCAATAAGTCGAGATTTGCGTTGAGATATTTCTACTGTTTTTTCCATTACCTTACATTTCTAAAATTGCGTTATCAAACTGTAATTTCACTAAGTTAGCATAAATTCCATTTTCAACCAAAAGCAATTCATCATGCGAACCACTTTCTGAAATTTCACCTCCTTTCAATACATAAATCGTATCAACATTTCTGATAGTTGCCAAACGATGAGCGATAATAATGGTAGTACGATTTTGCATTAATCTATCCAACGCATCTTGTACTAATTTCTCCGATTCAGAATCTAAGGCACTGGTGGCTTCATCCAAAATCAAGATGGCAGGGTCTTTCAAAATGGCTCTGGCAATGGCTACTCGCTGGCGTTGTCCACCCGATAACTTGACACCACGCTCGCCCACGATGGTTTGGAAACCTTCGGGAAACGAGTTGATAAAGTCAAAGGCATTGGCTTTTCGGGATGCCTCAATTACTTCATTTTCAGAGGCTTGTGGATTTCCATAAGCAATGTTTTCATAAATTGTTCCGCCAAAAAGCATAACTTCTTGCGGTACGATGGCAATATTTTTTCGTAAATCTGTCAAATCATAATCATTGATATTTTTACCATCAACCAAAATTTGTCCGCCCGATAATTTATAATAACGCATCAATAACTGCACAATGGTCGATTTTCCAGCCCCTGAATAACCAACCAATCCTATTTTTTCACCCGATTTTACCTCAAAAGAAATATCTCTCAAAACCTCCATATCTGGACGTGATGGATAAGAAAAGGCAACTTTTTGATACTTTATTTTAGGTATATTTAAGTTTTGTAATCTAACATTTTTCAACTTTGTACCTTCAACTTTTAACTCTACACTTACTTCAGATTCCTCTCCCAAAATCTCCAAAATCCGCTCCGAAGCTCCAATGGTTCTTTGGATTTGGGCATACATATCTCCTAAACCACCCACCGAACCACCAATGAATCCCGTGTAAATTATGAAAGTAAAAAGGTCTTTGAAAGCCAATTCACCTTGTAGCACCAAATTCCCACCATACCAAACTACACCCACAACGCCGCCAAACAATACAAAGATGATGAAGGATATAAATCCACCTCTGAAAGTTGCCGCTTTCAAAGCATAATCAACCACTTTTTGAACCGATGAACTATACCGTTTTACTTCCAAATCTTCATTGGTAAATGCCTTCACGACATTGATTGATTGCAAAGTTTCTTCTACAATAATGTTAGTAGAAGCCAATTCGTCCTGTACTTTTTTAGAATTTTTACGAATAAATCTGCCAAAAATAATTGCCGCCACCACCAAAAATGGAAAGGTCATCAGCATGAAAAGGGTTAATTTACTTGATAGAAAAGAAATCAAAATTATCCCTCCCACTAAGGTAAAAATCTGGCGAAAAAACTCGGCTAAGGTGATTGAAAGTACGTCTTGGAGTTGCGTAATATCGGTAGTAATACGGCTCATGAGTTCGCCAACACGATTTTTCTCGAAGAACGGAATGGGAAGCGTAATGATTTTAGTATAAAGTGCTTTCCGTAAATCACGCATGGATTGCTCCGAAACCCTCGTGAAAGTATAAACCCTAAAAAATGAGAAAGCCGCTTGCAGAATCAGTAAAATTACGAAGAGAGCCGTAACGTTATTAAGGGTCAGTTGGGTTGAATTTGGATTAAAAATATGGGCCAATTTTTCGGTAATTCCACTACTCGGAACTTGCGAAACCCCTTGATTAACAGCACTTTTAGGCGAAACAATCGCCCCCACCATTTGCCCCATCAACAAGGGAATACTCATGGAAGTTATCTGCGAAAGTATCAGGAAAATGAAACCTATGGCGAATGTGCCTTTGTAGGGAAGTGTGAATCTGAAAATGCTTAGGGCTTTATTGAATCCCTCTTTACTTACTTTTTTTTTATCTTCGGGAGAAAGTTCTGCTCCGAAATTACGTTTTGCCATTGGGTGATTAAAGTTTTAATACGTAGTCAATTCCACGTGTCATTGATTAGTAACAAAATTTTAAACAGAAATTGTTTCCAAATTCAACTTTTTTACTAAACCCGCAATCTCCGCCAATAAATCTACATTTTGTTCAATACCATTGCCTACTACAATCACGTCTGCACCTGCCGAAAGGGCATTTTTTGCTTTTTGAATGGAATTAATTCCTCCACCCACAATAATGGGCGTTTCAACGGATTGTCTCACGGCGGCAATCATTTCGGGCGAAACCGCATTCAATGCCCCCGAACCCGCATCCAGATAAGTCAGTTTCAAACCCAACATTTCACCCGCCATCGCCGTACAAGCTGCAATACCAGGTTTATCGTGTGGAATGGGCGTGGTGTTGGAAATATACGAAACCGTTGTTTGTCGTCCGCTATCAATCAACATATAACCCGTAGACAGGATTTCTAAACCACTTTTCCGTAAAATAGGGGCTGAAATAACGTGCTGACCAATCAAAAATTCTGGATTTCTTCCCGATATTAGCGACAATAACAAAATCGCATCTGCCTGATTATCAATGTGTAAGCCATTACCAGGGAATAAAATTACGGGAATATCAGTGTAAGATTTGATGGCGGAAACTACTTCTTTCATGACGTAATCCGTAATCAAACTACCGCCCACGAAAATGTAATCCGCATTATGTTGGATGCAGAGGTCTAACGTATTTGAAAAGTTATCCAGATTTACCTTATCGGGGTCAATCAAAACAGCGAAAGATTTTTTGCCGTGGGCTTTTCGTTCGTAAAGATTAATTAGTAGATTTTGGGTCATTATTTTCTTTTAAAATCGTAATGGCTTCCATGATTTTATTCTTGGCAAATGCCAATATAAAGGTTGCTATGTAGCCTTTGATTGATGAAACTATCCATAAATCCCCAGTTTTTTCTTTCTTGATCACTACGGGCAAATTAGTATTCTCAATCTTTTTAATCTTCTTTTCCTCTTTTGTATCAGAGGTTATAAGACTGAAAATTACATATACACCCGCCAAAACCGTACCCACAATCAGGGCGGTTGTACCTACACGGGTGGCTTCTGTTTTGAGGTCATTCACCTGACCGTCAATTGTTTTCTTGTAGGCTTGTGCCTCTTTGTGTAATTCTTGCCTACGTTCAGAGGTCTTTTTGGGGCTTACTGTCGGGAACATACAATTATTGTTTAAATCTCTATTATCAGATAAAAACTATCCAAAAGTACAAAAAATTGTCTTTTCTATTGGAAAAAATTTTATTCTATAACATTTTTCTAAATCAAAGCATTCAATTTGGTCTGAATTAAACGTAAAATGATTAGTTGGGATTCGTAGAGACAAGGCACTGCCTTGTCTAACTAATGTCCATCAAAACATCCAGACAAAAGGACATACATTAGACAAGGCAGTGCCTTGTCTCTACAAAATACACTCCTAATAAATTATAATGCTATAAAATGAAAGTTTACCAATATTATTTCAAAAATTATTCCTAAAAATTGTTATGCAAGCATACTATTTTTTGTATATTTGAAGCCATTTCTCAAAAACTCAAAATCAGATAAAAATATGAGTACAATGACCTTAGAAGGATTGAACCTTGATTTAACCGAAGAACATTTAGCGGTGCAACAGGCTGCCCGTGATTTTGCCCAAACAGAACTATTACCTGGCGTAATTGAACGTGATGATAAAGAATTTTTTCCCGAAGAATTAGTCCGTAAAATGGGCGAATTGGGCTTCTTGGGCATGATGGTATCGCCTGAATACGGAGGTGGAGGGATGGACACGGTTTCGTATGTATTGGCGATGGAAGAACTTTCAAAAGTAGATGCCTCAGCTTCGGTGATTGTTTCGGTCAATAATTCATTGGTTTGTTATGGCTTAGAGGCTTATGGTTCGGAGGAACAAAAACAGAAATATCTTGTGCCGTTGGCAACGGGCGAAATCGTGGGTGCATTTGCTTTGTCTGAACCAGAAGCGGGTTCGGATGCCACTTCGCAACAGACCACTGCTGAGGATATGGGCGACTATTATTTATTGAACGGAACGAAAAACTGGATAACCAACGGTGGACGTGCGGGGGTATATTTGGTGATGGCTCAAACGCATCCAGAATTGGGACACAAAGGAATTAATTGCCTCATTGTGGAGAAAGGAATGGCGGGTTTTCAGATTGGTAAAAAAGAGCAAAAATTAGGTATACGTGGTTCAGACACTCATTCTTTGATGTTTACGGATGTGAAAGTACCGAAAGAAAACCGTATCGGAAAGGATGGTTTTGGGTTTAAATTTGCCATGAGTACACTTAATGGTGGACGTATCGGCATTGCGGCTCAGGCTTTGGGTATTGCTTCGGGAGCGTATGAATTGGCAGTGAAATATTCCAAAGAAAGAAAGTCATTTGGCAAACCCATCTGTGAACACCAAGCTATTCAGTTCAAACTTTCGGATATGGCAACTTCAATTGAAGCGGCTCGTTTGCTATGTTTAAAATCGGCTTTAGATAAAGATAATCACCGTGATTACGTCAAATCTGCGGCAATGGCAAAACTATTTTGTTCGCAAGTGGCAATGGATACGACTATTGAAGCCGTGCAGGTTCACGGAGGATATGGTTTTGTAAAGGAATTTCACGTAGAAAGATTGATGCGTGATGCTAAAATTACCCAGATTTATGAAGGAACGTCCGAAATTCAGAAAATGGTAATTGCGAGGGAGATATTGAGATAGGTTAATGTTTTGCAGACACTTCCCGAAAGTTCTTTTTACTTTCGGGAAGTTAAAATCTTAAACTTCACCGCCTCTTCGCTTCCTCCCAATACACATCCATTTCTGCCAAAGTCATTTCCTGCAAAGTCGTGCCATTTTCTTTAGCTTTTGTTTCCAAATATCCAAAACGATTAATGAATTTTCGGTTGGTTCTTTCCAAAGCAGTTTCAACATTAATGTCGATAAAACGGGCGTAATTGACCAATGAAAACAGTAAATCGCCAAATTCTCCTTCGGCTTTTTCTTGGTTAATTACTTGATTATCAACAACATTAAACTCGGCTTTAAACTCATTCATCTCTTCTTCAACTTTCTCCCAAACTTGATGTTTTTCTTCCCAATCAAAACCAGCACCACGGGCTTTTTCTTGGATTCGCATGGCTTTTACTAAGGCGGGCAAAGACTTTGGAACACCGCCCAAAACCGTTTTGTTACCACCGCCTTCTTTCAATTTAATTGCTTCCCAATTTTGTTTTACCTGCTCTTCATTTTCTACTTTTACATCCCCGTATATGTGCGGATGACGGTGAATAAGTTTCTCGCAAATGCCATTTAACACGTCTGAAATATCAAAAGTATTGGTTTCTGAGGCTATTTTGGAATAAAATACCAAGTGCAACATCACATCGCCTAATTCCTTTTTAACTTCTTGCAAATCGCCTTCCATGATGGCATCAGAGAGTTCATAGGTTTCTTCAATCGTGAGGTGGCGAAGGCTGTCTATGGTCTGCTTTTTATCCCAAGGGCATTGTTCCCGAAGCTCATCCATGATAGTTAGCAGACGGTCGAAAGCCATTAATTGCGATTGTCTTTTTTCGGGTAAATTATTAAATTGCTCGTTCATTTTGTTGTTATTTTATATGGACAAAGGTAGAAATTTAGTAGTAATTAGTAATTAGAGATGGGCGATTAGTATTTCAAATTTCTTGAATGTTTTGTGATAAAAGTAAACTTATTGGATACTTATTCTTAATTCAACAATTTTTATAAATTCCTCTGCAACGTTTTACCTTAAATTTACATCTTTAATAAGTATCTGATTTTCAAAATAATCAGGTAATTTCACGAAATATAATTCTCTCAATAAAAATTTATGCTACTAAAAAACGCCAAAATATTAGCCATTGATGACGACCAAGATATTTTGGTGGCGGTAAAAATGCTTCTTCGTCCTGAGGTGAGAGAAATTATTACTGAGAAAAATCCTGAAAAAATTCCATCGCTTTTAGCCCAAAACCAATTTGACCTCATTTTGTTAGATATGAACTACAAAAGTTCATTGAATACGGGCAATGAAGGCATTTTTTGGCTTCGCAAAATCCGAGAAATCAACAAAACCGTTGCCGTGATTATGATTACGGCGTATGGCGATATTGACTTAGCGGTGCGGTCAGTAAAAGAAGGTGCAAATGATTTTGTCTTGAAGCCTTGGCGGAATGAAAAGTTATTAGCTACGTTGGAAGATACGCTCGACAAAGTGAACGATGGCAAGGCAAAATCTTCTAAAAATTCAAATCAAAAATCACAAGGTTTACAACTTTTGGGCGAATCCGAAGCGATGCAGGATGTATTGTATAAAATCGAAAAAATTGCTCCAACCGATGCCAATATTTTAATTTTGGGAGAAAATGGAACGGGTAAAAGTGAGGTAGCAAAACTGATTCACCAAAAGTCATTACGTAATCAAAATGCCTTCATACACGCTGATTTAGGCTCTTTGACCGAAAGCCTTTTCGAATCGGAACTCTTCGGACATAAAAAAGGAGCATTCACCGATGCCCGAGAAGACCGTGCAGGGCGTTTTGAAGCCGCCAATACTGGAACATTATTTTTGGATGAAATTGGCAACATTTCACTGCCTCAACAAGCTAAATTATTGACCGTTCTGCAAAACCGTGAAGTGATTCGCTTAGGAACTAATGCCCCTATTTCAATTGACATTCGTTTAATCTCGGCAACCAATGCACCGATTAAGGAAATGGCTTCGCAAAATCAGTATCGAAAGGATTTGATTTACCGACTAAATACCATTGAAATCATGTTACCTCCCTTGCGTGTGAGAGGCAATGATGTAATAGTTTTGGGAGAATATTTTATGAAAATTTATGCCGAAAAATACCGTAAGACTTTATTCGGAATTGATGATAAAGCGAAGGAAAAACTAAGAAAATATGCCTTCCCTGGCAATATTAGGGAGTTGCAACATAGTTTGGAAAGAGCTGTGATAATGTCTGATAATCAGGAACTTACGGCAAGAGATTTAGATTTGAATTCCTCTTTGGAAAGCCCCATGATGGTTAATTTCGAAAACTCAACTTTACGCATTGACGAATTGGAAAAGTCCACTATTCTGAAAGCCATTGAACGCCACGACGGCAATATCACCAAAGCCGCCCGTGAGTTAGGATTGACCCGCACGGCGTTGTACAGAAGATTGGGGAAATATGATATTTAGGTAAATGAAAACACGCTACGAAATTAGCCTTACTATCAGAGTTGTCTTGTTGCTTACCAGCATTACGGCTGCCGCTTACTGCATTGTTAGCGGTAAATATTCGCTGTTAATTTTTGCGGTTTTTGTACTTGTTTTTCAGATATTTAACTTTATGCAGTTCATCAACAAAACCAATATTGAACTCTCGCAATTCATTGAGGCGGTTCAATATCGAGATTTTTCTTTACAATTTACCGAGAAAAATGCCCCCGTTTCCGTCCGACAACTCCGCAGGGCTTTCAATCAAATTAATGCCACTTTCAAACAATTATCTTCTGAACGGGAAGAGCAGTATCAGTACCTCCAAAAAATCTTGGAATTGGTGGATACGGGTATTTTGTCGTATAATCAAAACGGAGAAGTGGGTTGGATAAATGAGTCTTTCAAGAAGATGATGAATGTGCCTTATTTACGAAATATTTCTTCTCTCGAAAAAAGAGAAAACGCTGTCTATCAGGTAATTATGAGCCTTGAAAATGGAGATAGTCAGTTGGTAAAAATCAATCAAAAGCAAGTTTTATTGGCAAAAACAACCTTTCTAAATGACGGGATTGAAACCAGTTTAGTGGCTTTTCAGAACGTAAATGAAGCCATCGAAGACACCGAAGCACAGGCGTATCAAAAACTCTTGCGGGTGATGACCCACGAAATTATGAACTCCGTTGCCCCGATTGCTTCCTTGGCGGAGACGATGGAAAAAACTCTTTTGAGGAGGAAGGGAGGAAAGAAGGAAGGGAGACAGGATTTTGAGGAGATGGATTTAGATGCTGAAAGTTTGGCGGATATTACTTTGGGGATTTCCACCATCCGAAAACGTAGCGAAAACCTCTTGAAATTTGCCGATACTTACCGCCAATTAGCTAAAGTTTCGATGACTTCTTTTTCAGAATTTCATGTTAGAGACCTTTTTGAAGGCGTTGAAATTTTGTTGGAAAATCAATTAGAGCGTAGTAATATTGAGTTTGATGTGGTAATAAAAGATTTCAATATGACCATTGAAGGTGATATGGTTTTGATTGAACAGGTACTTATTAACTTGATAATCAATGCAATAGATGCTGTACAACCTCAGCCAAACCCAACAGTTACACTTTCTGCTTTTATCAATCAAGAAAAACGAGCCGTGATTGAAGTACAAGACAATGGCGTGGGAATGTCGGCGGAATTATTGGACAAAATTTTTGTACCCTTTTTTACTTCCAAAGCCAACGGTTCGGGTATTGGATTAAGTTTATCAAAGCAAATTATGACACTTCACAAAGGGACAATTACCGTTAATTCTTCGGAAGGAAAGGGGACGATTTTTCGGTTGGGATTTTAATAAGTTCAATTCACAACCCCCAAAACCTTCAAACCATTCTTGGCTTCGGCATAATTAGGATTGATGGCTAAACTCTTTTTCACATCTGCAATTGCCCCCGCTTTATCATTAAAAAGTTTCAATCTTGCCACACCCCGATTGAAGAAATGAATGGCATCTTTACTACCTTCTTTGTCAATGGCAGTATTAAAATTTTGGTAAGATTCTTTCACTAATCCCACGTTCAATTGTGCCGTTCCCAAACCGCCAAAAATGGAGGCTCTATCTTCTTTTTTCATGGGTAATTTTGCGGCTTTTTCTAAATCTGGCAATGCTTTTTCGGGTTGCTGAATTTTGAGGTATTGAAACCCTCGATTCATGTAATGCAAGCCATTTTTTGGTTCTTTTACGATAGAAATTCCGTAATATTTGATGGCATTGGGATAATCTAATTTCTTGGCATACGCCGTGGCAACGTTTCCATAGACTTCAATAATTTTCGTAGAGTCCTCATTATCAATACATTTGAGGTATTCTTCGATACACAAATCGTAATTATCTTCTTTCTCTCCCGCATATTTCCCTAATACGAAATGGGCTCGGGCATCTTTGGGGTACAAATCTACTCGCTGGGTCATTAGAGTACGAGAATTCTCCCAAACATCTACTTGACTACGGGTTTTTATAAGAAAAAAGAGCATAAAAATCCCCGAAATCCCCAACACGATATTTCGTTGAAAAACGCCCTTTTCGCTAAAATTTGATAGTAAATAAAACACCATAAAAGCCAAGCCAATATAAGATAAATAAGTATAACGGTCAGCTTTGATTGCCCCACCCACTAACAATAATTGAGAGACTAAGGCAAAGGAAATTACGAAGAAAGCAATACCAAAAAAGACGAGTTTCGACCATTTGAAACTGGCAATCGTTCCCGCAATGGCTAATGAGGTAAAGATGATTCCGAAAACATAATTGGGTGCTCCCGTTTCGCCATTTAGTCCCACTGGATAGAATGATGAGAGATTATGGGGAAACAAAAAGTTAATCCAATACTGTGAAAAACCGTAACAGGCATATTTTATGCCACTCCATAAACCGTGTTTGGTATTGATGGCACTGATGGCGGTAAGTTCAAATTTGCCATTGATTAATCCATAAAAATCTCCACCACTTTGAATGCTTGAAGCAATAATTCCAAATAGTAAGGAAACCATCAAAAAGGGTATTTTTTCGAGGATGGCTACCTTATCAAATTTGCGGTCGTACCAATAATCTAACAAAATGAAAACGATGGGCAAAACCACCGCTTGCCCTTTGGAAAGACAGGATAAAATAAAGAATAAAAAACTGTAAGTCAGATACTTATATTTCAACTCAGAACCTAAATATTTCAAATAACTAATGCAACCCAAAAGAAAAAAGAAGCCGTAAAGCACATCTTTTCGTTCCGAAACCCAAATGACGGATTCAACTTTTAGGGGATGAATAGCAAAAACCAAAGCCGTAAAAAAAGCAATAAAAAGAGGCTTTCCCGCTTTAGAAATATTGATTTCGTCCTTCTTTTTGAGTAATAAAAGTACAAACCAAAAGACCAACAGGACATTCAATAAGTGGACTAAAGTATTGGTAATGATAAAAGAACGGGCGGATTCTGTGCCAAATAAATCCGAATTTATCATCAACGAAGTCATCGTAAGGGGGTGATAATTGGCGGCAATGTGCGTATTCCAAGCCTTGCCCCAATTGCCGTTGGGTTTCAGCACCATTTTGTTTTCAGTAACGTAGGCATTATCGTCCCAATCAACAAATTTATTATCAAAACCACCTGAAAAAGCGATAATGACTGAAACAGATAGAACGGCTATACATATCCAAAACCAAATCTTTGTGTTCTCTTTTGGAGAGCTAATAGCCTCATTTACAGAAACGTCTCTCTTGGCGAGATTGGAAATATTAGACGATTGATTTGCCTTATTTTTCTTAGACATGACAGGTTGATTTTTATGAGTGATAAGGAAGATTGTTCAAAAATTATTCCAAAAAAAAATAGGTTTATTTGGTAGTTTATAGAATAATCATTTCAGATGTATGCACTCATTAACAAAGGTCTAAATTTATATTAGCAGAACCGCTGACGGGTTGAAAACCGCCGTCAGGGTTTGAGTCTGTAATCTTGACGGCGGTTTTTCACCCCGTCAGCGGTTCAAATACTTAGGAGGATTTGGTAATACCAAAATCATCTTCCATAACATAAAATATTTATCGTAAATTAACGTGAACTTTTCAGATTCCGAGTATAAAAAATAGCATAGGATTCAAAATGGTACTATTTTAGAGTTGCAAAACTTAAAG
>JBBRMR010000026.1:0-58197 GCA_038230735.1 Cytophagales bacterium | reverse complement strand
TATTCTTTCCCTTCTACTGATAATTTACCAGCTTCCTTACAAGCATTTTCTGATTTATACTGTTGATAATCAGCATATTTGATTACTTCTGCACGAATAAAACCACGTTCAAAATCTGAGTGAATTACACCCGCTGCTGCGGGAGCTTTCCAACCTTTTTGGATAGTCCACGCACGAACTTCTTTGACTCCTGCCGTAAAATAGGTGATTAAATTCAATAGTGCATACGACCCACGAATCAATTTATCCAAGCCCGATTCGGTCAAACTGTATTCTTCCAAAAACATCTGACGGTCGTCTTCATCCTCCATTTCCGCAATCTGAGCTTCCAATGCCGCACAAATCACGATAACTTCTGCCCCCTCGGTTGCCACACTTGCTTTCAAGGCTTCCACGTATTCATTGGTTTGTGCCGCTATTGAATTTTCATCAACGTTTGCTACATAAATTACGGGTTTGTCGGTCAATAAACATAAATCGCCGATGGCATCAAATTTAGCATCTTTGTCGAGTCCCTTTACGGTACGGGCAGAATTTCCCGATTCTAAAACGGATTTGTATTGCAATAAAATGGCTAATTGAGCCTTGGCTTTAGCTTCTCCATTTTTGGCGGCACGTTCCGTTTTCTGAATTTTCTTATCAACCGATTCCAAATCCTTCAATTGGAGTTCGTAATCAATGATTTCTTTATCCGAAACAGGATTAACCCGTCCTTCCACGTGGACAATATTATCATCCGCAAAGCATCTGACCACGTGCAAGATGGCATCAACCTCTCTAATATTTGCCAAAAATTTATTACCCAAACCTGCCCCCGTAGAAGCCCCTTTTACCAAACCCGCAATATCCATGAATTCAATCACCGTTGGCAGGACTTTCTGAGGATTCACGAGTTCTTCCAAAACTTTCAAACGAGCGTCTGGCACGGTTACGATGCCCACATTGGGTTCAATCGTACAGAATGGATAATTGGCAACTTCTGCCTTATTGGATGATATTGCACTAAACAATGTTGATTTACCCACATTTGGCAAACCCACAATTCCTACTTGTAATCCCATTTATTTTATGTATCTGATTATCAGCCAATTAAGCTGAATTTGTTTTAATGTCTCAAAATGCTTTATACTAATTCTTTAAACAGAGTGCAAAATTAATCAATTTAAAATAAAAAAGCCCCTGAAAATTCAGAGGCTTTTGAAATTGTGCCTTTTGGGCTTACTCCCACTTCAAATCACTGCCAAAGCCATCCTGTGGCTCTTGTGGTTCTTGTTTCTCTGGATTCTGTTGCTGATACTCTTCATCATCACGGTCGAATTGAGAAAAATCAACATCGGGTAACAATTCAGTTTTTACGTGGTTAATCGCTTCGTTCAATCCTTCGGCGAATTTGTCAAAATCTTCTTTATACAAGAAAACCTTGTGCTTTTCATACCCAAAACCATCATCTTTCTGATAACGGCGACTTTCAGTAACGGTGATGTAATAATCATTGGAACGGGTCGATTTTACATCAAAAAAGTAGGTACGTTTACCTGCTCTCACTCGTTTTGAAAACAATTCTTCTCTGTCTCTTTCTTCCACTGTGTAATTATAATTTAGGGTTTGATTTTATGATGTAAATTTTTGAACACAATTCTTTCAGAATATGCTTAAAAATATTAGCTGGGTAAAAATAGGAATTATATTATTTTTTTCAAAAAAAATCTAAGAAAATAATATTTGTTTTTTGTGAAATAAACAAGGTAAATTGGAGAAAATATTGAACAATACCAACAATAAATTTTATTTAAACCGTTAAAAACGTATTTTTGCAAGATGCTACGATTTAGAATGAGGCGTTCAGAGAAACTAAATATCCACGAAAAACAAAATTATGAACAAACAACTTCTGGGAATCATTTTCATCTTGGTGGTTGCCTCCACAAACGTATATTCTCAAAAATTGGGAGATGAATCTTATGGAATAGCCTCTTTTTATGCTGACTTCTTCTACGACCAACCTACTTCCACGGGCGAAATTCTCCAAAAAAATCAATACACTGCCGCCCACATGACCCTACCCTTCGGAACGATGGTGGAGGTAACAAATTTAGTTAATAAACGTTTTGTAATTGTACGGATAAACGATAGAGGTCCTTATAAACCTGGACGTTTGATCGACTTAACGAAAAGCCCTGCCCGATGGCTCAGAATTGGCAATCAAGGATTAGAAAAAGTAAGAGTGAAAGTGGTGGGATTTGACGGAGACATCATGCTCGAACCTTTCGATTCATTGAGTTTAACGGCTCCACCACGCTTTGTGCCGCTGTTTTATCAGAAGACTAAACTGAAATATAAAAGATATTATCGTTTAAAGAAAAACTGGCGTAAACGAAAATATCCGCAGTTTAAATATCGCCGTTTAAGAGTAAGTTCGTATTTGAGAAAACTCTCAAAACAGCGAAGGAAAGCGTATCTTGAAAGTCGAAAGAAACGGAAGTAGGTATCAGAAGATTAGGTAATTGGGAATTAGGTTTTATAAAGAACAGGTACGAAATTTGAGTTAGAATACTGGTCGGTCTATATTAATTCTGATAACGGTTCGTTGCCCGACTGATAATTATTTACTGATAACTGAAAATGGATTTAGCTAAAATAAGAGAATACGGTAACGTAGAATTCCTTGCCAAACAGATGGTTGAGGGATTTATTACGGGACTACACAAATCGCCTTTTCACGGTTTTTCGGTAGAATTTGCCGAACATCGCTTGTATAATACGGGCGAAAGTACCCGCCATATTGATTGGAAAGTCTTTGCCAAAACTGACCGTTTATACACCAAACGTTATGAAGAGGAGACTAATCTTCGCTGTCATTTATTGATTGATACTTCGTCTTCGATGTATTATCCTGAGAAAACGAATGGTAAAATTGTGTTCTCCACAATGGCGGCGGGAGCTTTGGCGTATATGTTGCAAAAGCAAAAAGATGCCATTAGTTTAACCACTTTTTCGGATGAGATTGAGATTCAAACGCCCGTAAAATCCACGGGTACGCACGTTCACAAGATTTTTTTAGATTTGGACAATCTTCTTCAAAAACCTGCTGTGAACAAGAAAACAGCCGTTGCGGATGTGATTCATCAAATTGCGGAGAAGATTCATAAGCGTTCTTTGGTTGTTATTTTTAGTGATATGTTTGATAATATTGCCGATGCTGAAAAACTTTTTGGGGCTTTGCAACATTTGAAACATAATCTTCACGAAGTCTTGATTTTTCATGTTACGGACAAAAAAACGGAATCAGATTTTGAATTTGAAGACCGTCCTTATGAGTTTATTGATTTGGAAACGAATGAGAAAATAAGACTGAATCCTTCGCAAGTGAAATTGGATTATCGCAAGACTTTACAACAGTTTTATCACGAACTAAAATTGCGTTGTGGGCAATACAGAATTGATTTTATTGAGGCGGATATTGCGGAAGGTTTTGAGCAAATTATGTCAGCTTATTTGGTGAAGCGAACCAAGATGCGTTAATGATACTTTTGGCACAATATTTTTAATTTTTGTTCAAAACTAAATCATCAATAAACATGACTTTACCCATTCAAATTATCTACCTTTTTATTTTAGCAATTCCCATTGCGTGCATTGCGTGGACGGTTACGCACGAGGAAATTTTTAAAGAACCCCGTGAATATTGCGGAAAGCGGTGTAAAAAAGGAAAGACCATAATAGAAAAAAAATTCTTCTATCTTTTCACCTGCGAATATTGTTTTAGTCATTACGTAACGGTTTTTATGTTATTTCTTACTAATTATAAATTACTGTTTGATGATTGGCGGGGCTACCTCATTGCGGGGTTCTCCTTAATTTGGATTGCCAATATTTACATGAGTTTGTTCGCTTATATTAGGCTGGGTATGAAAAAAGAAAAATATGAAATAGAAGAAATTGCGGAGAAATTAGAGAATGAAATTTGATAATATTTACCATAAAATGATTCTCAAATCGTGGTAATTACACTTTTCCAAATAAAAACCTATATTTGTCGAGAATAATAACCAAGTGTTATGCAAATCAACAAAATATTTACCTCCACTTTTATAACAATACTCCTTTTTTTATCATTAACGGTTTTTGCCCAGCAAGCCGCCAATGATAGTCTTCTTCGTTTGCTTAAAACCAATATTCCAGATTCGACTCGTTCCCTCGTTTTAGATAGATTAGGACTTTCTTTGATGACATCAAAACCCTTGGTTGCCTTGCAATACGCCCAGAAAGGCTTGGAAGTGGCACAAAAAGTAAAATTCCCCAAAGGTATTTCACGTAATATGAATAGGATAGGGGCAATTATGAGGGTTACGGGCAACTATCCTAAATCCTTAAAAATGCACTTAGATGCTCAGAAAATTGCGGAGGATTGTGGCGATTATGAAGGGCTGGCAAGGAATTATAATAATTTAGGATTGTTTTATTCCGTTCAAAAAGACTCTAAAAAGGCAATAGACACTTATTTCAAGGGAATCGCAGTAGCTAAAAAGGTTCATGACCAAAATTTAGAGAGAATCTTACTGTCAAATATTGGAATGGATTATGCCTTTCTGAATAATTTGGATTCTGCTCGTATTTATACCCAATCGGCTTATGAATTAGCCGTGAAACAAAAAAGTAACAATATCAACGTATTATTAACGAATCTTGCTAATGTAAATTTCAGAGCTAAAAATTATCAATTAGCCTTGGCATTTTATCGTCAAAGTTTACCATATTCAAAAGAAGTGGAAGATTTTTCCATTCTTGGACAAAGTTATCTGGGAATGGCAACAATTTTTAAAAAAATAAATTTCCTTGATTCGAGCCTTATTTATGCCCAAAAATCCATTAATCCTGCCATTGAGAGTAATAATATAAAAAGTTTGTACGAATCTAATTCTTTGTTGGCGGAATTATATGAGAATATTGATATTCGAAAATCATATCAATATTATAAACAAGCAACCGTGGCTAAGGATAGTATGTTTAATCAGCAAAAAGCTAAACAAGTTGAAAATATAAGTTTTGCTGAAAACCTAAAAAATCAAGATCTTGTTGATAGTGAAAAAGAGTTTAAAAATAGACAATGGTCGGTCATTTTATTATCCATTATTGGGGTGATATTGTTGATTTCGGTTATTCTTTTTAGAAATAATAGAATTCAAAACAAGGCAAATAAATTATTGAGTAAACAAAAACAAGAAATTGACTTACAAAAAAGTAAAGCTGAAAATGCCTTAAATGAGTTGGAATCTACTCAAATGCAATTGGTTCAGAAAGAAAAATTAGCCTCATTAGGTGAAATAACGGCGGGTATTGCCCATGAGATACAGAATCCACTGAACTTTGTCAATAACTTTTCGGAATTATCCATCGAATTGGCGGACGAGTTGAAAGAGGAATTTAATAAAATAAATATTCCCTCTGACAAGAAAGAATATTTGGAAGAATTACTGCATGATTTAACTCAAAATCAAGCAAGAATTCATGGACACGGCAAACGTGCCAGCAGTATTGTATCAAATATGCTCGAACATTCACGGTCGAGTAATGGGGAAGTGCAAGTAACGGATATTAATAAATTAGTGGAGGAGTATTTGAGTCTTTCCTATCATGGAATGAGAGCCAAAAATAAATCTTTTAATGCTGATTATCAATTAGTTGCGGATGAAAATTTACCTATTATCAAAGTGAATCAACAGGATATTGGTCGGGTATTATTAAATCTTTTTAATAATGCTTTTTATGCCGCCGCACAATCTGCAAATCCTGCCATTAAGGTAATCACAAAAACGTTGAATAAATATTTAATCGTTGAAGTAATTGATAATGGAAAGGGAATTCCGAAAGACGTATTACCCAAAATTTTCCAACCATTTTTTACCACAAAGCCAACAGGAGAAGGTACAGGACTGGGTTTGTCTTTAAGTTATGACATTATTACGAAAGGCAATAATGGAAAGATTGAAGTGCTAAGTGAGGAAGGAAAAGGAACAGTTTTTACGGTAAAATTACCGATAAATAAATGATTATCAGGCTGTTATAATTTTTGAATAAAATAGTATATTTATGTGGACACATTCCATTAATTAAAACCCAAAATAAATTAACCCATGAAAAAGAACCTGCTTACCCTCGCTTTACTATTTTTTGTTGATTTCATTATTTTTGCTCAAAATGAAACTCAGGGGCAAACCAATGCCCAAGGACAAACCAATGCTTCTGGAAATGGATTTCATTTTGATATTACCACCTTACTGATTGGTTTGGCAGTTGGAGGCGTGATTGGCTATTTTGTTGCTTCAAGAAAGCCGTCAAACTAAATATTTTAAAACATGGAAGGCTTCGTTTTTTTAACGAAGCCTTTCGTAAATTCTACACTATTTCAAAATCTCCTCGCTACGTGCCTGAAACTCACCAATATCGGTATAATACTCCCCGATTTTCCTCCCTTTACTTCAAATCCCATCTTGTTGGTTTTATAGTTTATTTGACTGGTTGGCACTAATTTACTGCCAAATACTTGGGTTACTCGGGTGGTAAATGACCCTTTATTCGCTCTGATTTTATCAATATAATTATCCATATTATCTAATGGTTTGTCTGAAAATAAAAACAGCACGTATTCAATACCCGTAGGCGGAGTCAATTGAAAATGTGGACGGTCTTCGGGAGGTAAAACAAGCCTGGTATTCCTACTCAGAATGGCACTTTCGGAGGCATCAAAAGGATAAATTTTTTCGGTCTCTTCCAGCAAATTTGAGTTTCCATTGATGATATAAAAATAAGTGTAGTCAGTTGTGGAATCAATAAAAGCACTGAATCTATACGTTGTGCCAGAGGTCTGTGGGTCTAACAAAAGGTAAGATTTTATATTATTTGAGTTATCCGTACTTTCTGTTTTGTCCAAAACGAATTTTAAATCCCTATTTTCAATACCTCTGGCACTAAAAACAAAGCTAACGTCTGCCGCAATTGTTATTTCGTTTTTACTCTTTTTTGTAGGTAGAAAGGCTTGAAAAGCATTTTTTACTTGTTTTTTATAATCTGCGTATTTAACCCAAAAGAAACCTTCTTCGCCAAAATTTTTGCCCCAACTATTGATGACTTTAAATGCCCCACCAAATTTCATATCGTCATAACCGACTATACAGACGGCGTGTCCGCCCGTATTGCGAGAATTTACTGGATTCCAAAGCCCGATTTCTTCAAAAACTTTTACGCCCAAAAACGCCATCATTTTTCGCCATAAGTTCTTCCAAAACCCGTTTTCAGATAATTGATTGATGGATTCGGTAAGTATGAATCCAACCACAACGGGCGTATTTTCAGATAAGGCTTTTTTCGTAATTAAATCTACATTTTCACTGCCGTCTGTGAGGCTAAAGAGTCTGACATATTCAATAATTTTTGATTCGGGATTTATGGATAAGCTCAAATCATTAGAACAATTTGGAAATTCTTGTTGGGCATAAGTGGCAACACCTTTGACCTTCAAGGCATCAAAAGCTCGTTTTAATTCTGTGCCTACTTTACATTCGGGGTCGTTTGGTTTTTTTGCCAAATTGTATAAGTATGAAGGGGAAAAGGCAAGTTTATCAATTTTGTCTTTGTCAGTGATATTTTTACTGATTGCCTCCAAAATTGTACGCATATAATAGGCGGTACTCATGCCCACACAAACGCCAGAATCATCTTGATTAATGACCGATGGAGCATATTTAGATAAGTCTATCTTAGAAGGTAGTTTTGTGCTAAAAGTGGCTTGGAGGTTCTTTTTGAGGATATTTTCATAGTCTTTTTCGTTTTCAATCCAGCCTGTTTGAGCATGAATGATATTTGAAAATGATAATATAATTAGGAGATATTTTTTCATATTGAATTAGGGTTAAATATCATCATTAAACTTCGAAAAGTATGTCTTACTTTATTCGTTCAACAATTTTCAAGGAAGAAAACTTCTTAAAATCTTCGGTTCTCTTAAAATCTCCAACCTCAAAATTGATAGTACGCTTCATGGTTTTGTCATATTTTTCAGTTTGTATGATGTAATCTTCAAGGCTCATTTTTACGATTACATTATTTTGAACATTAATATTTCTATTCTCAGTTTTCACCTCAATAATGGCATTTGAGGTAAATATATTTCTGATAATTTCAGCCGATTTTTTTCTGTCGCCTTCGGCTGCACTATTAGTCAAAAGTTCTAATTGAGTTTTCATTTGTTTCCAACTTGGTATTTCAAAAGTAGAGGATGGATATGTTTTTACGGATTTGTCAATTCTTTCGTAAGTCATCATGATTTTCTGAGGATTTGTAATTTCAGATTTTAGAATCATGCTATCTAATTGATTTTGAGTCTTTTGTCTTAAATATTTAATATTAATCAAAGGAATAGCCTCTTCTTTACTTATATCCAAAGCCTTATAAAAATTATCCACAAATGCCATAGTAAAATAGGGATATGAAGGCATGTTTTTCCCCGAACTTGATATTTTAAATATACCAGTTTGTTCTAAAAATAGCTTTTGAGTAATTATTTTTGAATAATCTTCTACTTTTCGTAAGGGTCTGCTGTATGCTTTCATCTGATTCTGAGTGTCTCGTGTGTCCGCAATAACCATTACTAAACGCCCACTTTTATCCTTTAAGTGCTTAGTGACTTCGTCCATAGGAAGCGTATCGTCAGTTAATCTAAAACTTGGAAAATTACTATTTTTTCCAGTCTGATACATACCATATCCATTATAATAGAGAATGGTAATATCCTCGGAATAGGTCTTCATGGAGTCAATACCAGCAATTACATCCATCCGATTAAAATGTTGATTACTCAGCCCATTGTTGAGATATAATATTTTAAACCCGTAACCCAATTTATTGGAAACATTAGTGAACATTTCTTGAATTTCTACTTCATTTTGCAAAGTAACTTTTCCAAATGCAGGGTCAGCATAATCTGATACTAAAATCAAATGAAGCGTTTGGGCGTTTGCTTGTGCGGATAGAAAAAAAAGTGAAAATATTAAGAGGACTTTTTCCATTTTCAATTAGGGTTTTGTGTTGTTAGTCTTTTATAAATCATCTTAGTATCAAATATATTGATAATCAACGGTTTGTATGATAATAGTTGAATAGTTTTTTTGTTGAAATCCATTTTACGGATGCTACTTTTATATATCTTCAACTACAAATTTTGTATATTCGTGTGAATATTACCTCAATAATTATCCATGAAAAATATCCTAACGTTAACTATTTTCTTATTATCAACCACTTTTCCTTATGCCCAAGAAGCAAAATTGATGTTGCCCATTGGTCAGCTTTCTGCCATCAATTCAGCTCATTTTTCTCCGAACGGACGGCGAGTAGTCGTTGCTTCGGATGATGCCACGGTGAAAATTTGGGATATAAAAACGGGTAATGTTGTGCATAGTTTGGAAGGTCATTCTGGACCTATAACTACTGCCATTTATTCACCTGACGGTAAAACAATTCTCTCCACGGGCAAAATTGATAAGACTGCTAAAATCTGGAATGCGACTACTGCAAAACTAATTCACACCCTCGGAGAAGATACTGGAAACGTTAAATATGCCACATTTTCCCCTGATGGACAAACCATAATCACCGCTTGTGATGATAACACTGCTAAAATTTGGGATGCCCGAGCTGGAAAAATTCTTCATGTACTGAAAGGGCATCTTGACGAAGTTAATTTCGCTACATTTTCGTTAAGTGGCAAATTAATTATTACCACTTCGGATGATAATACCGCCAAAATTTGGAACGCCCAATCGGGAAATTTACTGCACAGTTTTTTGGGACATGATAAGTCGGTTATTGCCGCCAATTTTTCACCCGATAGTAGCAAAGTAGTTACCATTTCAGAAGATTTAATCGCCAAAATTTGGGATTTGACAACGGGAAAATTGCTGAAAAATTTAGAAACGAAATCGTCTGTTAACCTTCAAAATCAAAGTAATTCTTCAAGTTCGGGAAAGCAAAATTTGGTAATTTTTAAGGCAATTTTTTCACCCGATGGGCAAACCTTAGTAACGATATTTAACGATAATATGGTTCATGTTTGGGATGTAAACAAGGGTGAAGTTTTGTTTAGTATTGATGGTAACAATAAGATAAATGCCAATGAAATCATCAATTCAATTGAGTTTTCTCCCGATGGAAAAATACTACTGACAAGTTCTGGGGAATCAATTGCTAAATTATGGAATGCAAAAACGGGAAAGTTAGTGTCAGCTTTTGATAAATTTAAAGATGATGTTACGAATGCAAGTTTTTCACCAGATGGTAAACAAATTATCACAACTTCATACGATAATACTGCTAAGATTTGGGATGCAGTGGAGGGTAAATTAATTCAGAAATTGGAAGGGCATACAAAAATTGTTGATTTCGCTAAGTATTCACCCGATGGTAGAAAAATAATTACCGTAAATGATAACAATAGTTTTAGGATTTGGGATGTCAATACGGGACAAATAATGTTATCAAATTCTTCGGGAAAATCATTGGATTACATAAAATCGGTTAATTATTCTGATGATGGTAAAAAGATTAAGTTTATCCACGATTTGACTGAAACAGAATCTTTTATACGGATTTTGAATGCGGAGGATGGCAAAGTGTGGAAAACTTTACAAATTCAAAAATCAAATTTCCTCAATCTCTCGCCCGATATGGGCAAATATCTTAGCACTTCAAGGGATTCTTCCTTACTGACTCAGGATGTATCTACAAAAAAAATACTTCAACATCTTCAAGGAAAAGCCCGACAGGGTTATTATTTTGGAAAATTTAATCCTGACGAAAACCAAATTTTGGCACTATCCAAAGTAGATAATTCAGTGGACATCTGGGAATCTAAAACGGGTAAATTATCAAGTAATTTTCAAGGTGTGATTGGAACAGTAAAAGATGCTTATTTTTCATCTGAAATTAATATCGTTTTGAGTATTACAAAAAATAATGCTTTAAATGTCTGGAATGTAACAGATGGAAAATTAGTTTTTAGTCATCAAAGTATAAAAAGTAAAATAGATTTTGCCCAATTTTCTCCTGATGGACAAAAGATAGTTACAACTTCAGAAGATGATACACTTCGGGTGTTTGACATAAAATTCCCTCAACAACCCCAAAAATTTTCTCTTCCCTTTGGAGCCTTGTATAGTGATGTTAATTTCAAAAATAATCAGTTTTCGCTCATCAATAATAGTGAAGTGAAACTGTATAATCTTGAGAACAAAACAGAATTGTTGACCTTCATGTCAATTGACAGCACCGATTGGGCAGTAGTTCATCCATCGGGATTATTCGATGCCAGTCCGAATGCGATGGAAAAAATGTATTGGGTAAAAGGGGATGAAATTATTGCTTTCAATCAATTAAAAGACCGCTATTGGCAACCCAATCTTTGGAGTATGATTATGCAAGGAAAGCCCTTACGGAGCGTAGGAAGCATAAATTCTATAAAATTACAACCCGAAATAGAACTCGGCGAGGTGAAAAATGACACGCTTCTGATCAACCTCAAAAAGCGTGAAGGCGGCTTTGGCAAAGTATCGGTTGCCATCAATAACAAAGAGGTGCTTGAAGATGCTCGACCCAAGGAATTTGATAATTCAAAGGAATTTCAAACAATAAGAATCAATCTAAAAACCAATCCTGGACTAAAAGACCATTTATTGGATGGGTTCAAAAATAATATTACCGTAAAAGCCAAAACTGCCGATGGCTTTTTGAGTAGCCGAGGGGAAGAAGTGATTGCCCTCAGCGAAGAATCAATTGCTAAAACTCGTAAGCCCGCTTTTTATGCCGTGATTTGTGGTACTGGCGAGTTTAATAACACCAAAATGAATCTGAAATATCCCGTAATTGATGCCAAAGCGGTTGCCAAAGCCATTACTATGGGGGCAGGAAATTTGTTCGGGAAAGACAGCACCCACGTGTATTTATTGAGTAGCCGAGGGAATGATTCCACCAAAACTACTAAGCAAAATATCCAGAAAATCTTTGAAAAAATCAAAGTCAAAGCCAAGCCCGAAGACATCGTGATGGTATATTTGAGCGGTCATGGCGTAACGTATGGTGGTGAAAAGGGTGATTTTTATTACCTCACAACCGAATATAGCGGAACGAGTGCCGAAAGTTTTTCCGACCCCGATTTACGTAAATCACAAGCTATTAGTACCGAAGAATTTACGGATTGGCTCAATGATATTCCCGCCCTCAAACAAATCATGATAATTGATGCTTGTGGCAGTGGAAAAGCCGTTGATAATCTGGTTGCGAGAAGAGATATTGAATCATCGCAAATTAAAGCCATCGACCGCATGAAAGACCGCACGGGGCTGTATATTCTGAGTGGCTGTGCGGCAAATGCGGTGAGTTATGAAGCCAATAGATTTGGACAAGGACTTTTGACCTATTCAGTTTTGCAAGCCATGCGGGGAATGGCACTGCGAGAGAACAAATTTATTGACATTAATACCCTCTTGAACTATTCAAGCGAAGAAGTCCCCAAAATGGCAAAAGATATTGGAGGTATTCAAAAACCCCAAATGTTAATTCCTAAAGGTGGCAGTTTTGATATTGGAATTATTCAAGAAAGTGATAAACCTTTGATACCCTTAGCTACCATCAAACCCGTTTTTGTCAGAACGACAATCATTGAAGAAACCAAGAAAAGGGATATTCTGAAAATTGCTAAAGAGATTGATGATAAACTAAACGAAGTGTCGGGGAAAGGCGATGAAAACAATACGATTATTTTTATTGATGCAGCCGAATATCCCGAATCGTGCAGTATTAGTGGCTCATACACCATTGCGGGGGAAATGTTAAGTTTCTTAGGATCAATACTTTGTGGTTCAAAAGAGAAACCTATCAAGCTTGAAAACGTTAGTAAAGAAAAATTAGTTGAGCAAATTGTGGCGTTGGCTTTGAGACTGTAAAAATAAATTATTACTTATGAAGAAAATCCTAATACTCATACTCTCAATTATTTCCACCACTATTCTTTATGCCCAAGAAGTGAAATTGATGTTGCCCATTGGTCAGCTTGGTTCAATCAATTCTGCTAAATTTTCGCCCAATGGAAAGCGAGTAATTATGGCTTCTGATGATAATATTGTCAAAATTTGGGATGTAAAAACGGGTAGTGTAGTGCATAGTTTAGAGGGTCATATAAATCCAGTGTTGGATGCCAATTATTCAGCCAGCGGTAAATATGTTGTTACGAATGGTGGTAATGATTTGACTGCCAGAATATATAATGCTATTACGGGAGATTTAATTGATAGTCTTGAATATCACACCGCATACATCACTACGGCTATATTTTCACCAGATGAAAAAACTGTTCTTACCTCATCTTTTGATAAAACTGCCAAAATTTGGGACATAAAAAATGGGAAGTTAATTCATAGCTTTACGGGACATTCCAATAGGGTTAATTCTGCCGCTTTTTCTCCAAACGGGGCAACAATAATCACGACCTCTGATGATAAAACTGCTAAGATTTGGAATGTCAAATCTGGAAAATTGTTACATACTTTGGTTGGACACACCAAACCAGTAATTTCTGCCGATTTTTCTTTTGATAATACCAAAGTTATTACCGTTTCAGAAGACCGTACCGCCAAAATTTGGGATTTGGCAACGGGAAAATTAGTAATAAATTTATCAAGAAATAATCTTCCTATCGCTCCAAATAAATATTCTAAGGAGGATGCCCATTTTTTTAATTCTCAATATTACAAGGCTTTATTTTCTCCCGATGGGCAAACTGTCGTAACCATTACCAATGATATTTTTGCGAATATCTGGGACTCAAAAGGTAAGTGGTTATTTAGTGTTGATGGCTATAATAACGACAAAAGAAATCCTATAATATCATCTATTAGTTTTTCACCCAACGGAAAAAAAATGATATTAAGTTCTGGAGCTGACATTACAAAGGTTGTCAATCTTCAAACAAGAAAAACAGAGTTTACTTTTGAGGAGTATGGGGTATTTACTTCGAGTTTTTCAAACGATGGTAAGCTAATTCTCACTGCCTCCTTTGATAAAAAAGCTAAAATTTGGGATGCTTCCAATGGTAAATTGATGCAAAAATTAGAAGGACATACCCGATTTGCTGATTTTGCCAAATACGCTCCCGATGGTAAGAAAATGATTACCGTTTTTGAAGACAAAAGTTTTAAAATTTGGAATACCATTAACGGGCAAATTATCTGTTCAAATAGGGGCAATGTAAGCGATAATGATACCATTCAATATAAAGCGGTTGAGTTTTCAAACGATGGGAAAAAAGTAAAAATTTCTGCCAAAAACTGGATGTATATATTCGATGCTGAGACTGGAAAATTATTAAAAAGTTTTGATACTAAAAAAACAGAAATGCTCAATCTTTCGCCTGACATGAGCAATTATCTATCAAATAATCAAGATTTCACGGTTTCAATACGAGATTTAATTACCAAAAATACCTCAAAAACGCTGAAAGGTAAAGCAAGAAAAAGCTATTACTTTGCTTCATTTTCACCCGATGGTAAAAACGTCATAGCGGCATCCGAAGACAATTCTGTTGATAACTGGGACGTAGCTTCGGAGAAACTGTTACAAGATTTTAAAGGGGTAAAAGGGATCATAAAAGATGTGTATTTTTCACCCGAAAACACAATGGTTTTGAGCCTTGAAAACAATAATACGATTCATATTTGGAATGTTTCAGAGGGTAAATTACTAAAAACGGTAAAAAGTAGAGAAGGTAAAATTAAAAGCATTATTTTTTCACCCAATGGTAAACAGGTGGTCATCAATTATGTGGATAAAACATCTGATTTCTGGACTTCGGCTGAGATTTTGGCAATAAAAACTACCCAGAAAGGCTTCGTAGTAAGGTTACAAGATGTTATTACCAAGTCAAATTTTTCACCCGACGGAAAGCAAATAGTTCCTAATACCGATGATTCTCTGCGGATATTCAACCTTGAAACTTATACTCAGGAAAAATCCAAACTACCAATACCTTACGGAGCGGCTCTTAGTGATATTAGTTTTGTCAATAATCAATTTTCATTGGTTTATAATAGCGAAATTCAATTATTTGACCTTAACAAAAAAACGCTTTTGTTGAATTTAATTGTCATTGACAGCACCGACTGGGCAATAGTTCACCCATCGGGATTGTTTGATGCCAGCCCTAATGCCATGGAAAAAATGTATTGGGTGAAAGAAGATGAAATAATTGCCTTTAATCAACTTAAAGACCGCTATTGGCAACCCAATCTTTGGAGTATAATAATGAATGGAAAATCATTGAGAAGCGTGGAAGGCATGAATAATTTGAAACTCCAACCCGAAGTAGAACTTGGCGAAATTAAAAATGATACGTTATTAATAAAACTCAAAAAGCGGGAGGGAGGCTACGGCAAAGTTTCTGTTTATATCAACAATAAAGAAGTGCTTGAGGATGCTCGCCCCAATGATTTTGATGATTCTCAACCAATCCAAACGATTAGCATAAACCTCAAAACTCATCCTGAAATTAAAGGTTTTTTGTTGGAGGGTGTTGAAAACAGAATTTTTGTAAAAGTTAAAAGTGCCGATGGTTTTTTAAGTAGTAGGGGAGAAGAAGTAATTTCGCTGGACGATGAACCCGTTACTAAACCTAAAAAACCCGCTTTTTATGCCGTGGTATGTGGTACGGGCGAGTTCAGTAATACCGCCATGAATCTGAAATATCCAGTAATTGATGCTACCTCAATGGCAAAGGCTATCACATTGGGAGCAAGAAATTTATTTGGCAAAGACAGCACTCACGTATATCTATTGAGCAGTTCAGGTAATGGCACAAACACGACCACCAAGCAAAATATTCAGAAAGTTTTTGAATCTATCAAAGCCAAAGCCAAACCCGAAGACGTAGTGATGGTATATTTGAGTGGGCATGGCGTAACGTATGGCGGTGAAAAAGGGGATTTCTACTACCTTACCACTGATTATAGCGGAAGTAATGCGGATAGTTTTTCCGACCCTGCCATCAGAAAATCGCAATCTATCAGTACCGAAGAATTCACGGATTGGCTCAACGATATACCCGCCCTCAAACAATTTATGGTTATTGATGCTTGTGGAAGTGGCAAGGCAGTAGATAATTTAATGGCGAGGAGAGATATTGAATCATCGCAAATTAAAGCCATCGACCGCATGAAAGACCGCACGGGTTTGTATATTCTGAGTGGCTGTGCGGCAAATGCTGTGAGTTATGAAGCTAATAAATTTGGACAGGGTTTATTGACTTATACCGTTTTGCAAGCCATGAGAGGAATGGCTTTGCGAGATAATAAATTTGTGGATGTCTCCACGCTTTTGAATTATTCAAGCGAGGAAGTACCCAAAATGGCAAAGGATATTGGTGGCATTCAAAAACCACAATATTTGATTCCCAAAGGCGGTAGTTTTGATATTGGAATCATTCAAGAAAACGATAGATCTTTGATAACTGTTGCTTCGGTTAAACCTGTTTTTGTAAGAACTACTTTGTTGGAAGAAACGAAGAAAAGAGACATTCTAAAAATCTCAAAAGTCATTAATGATAAACTTAATGAGATTTCGGAAAACAATGGAGGAGGTAATAATTCAATCATCTATATTGACACCGATGAATACCCCGATGCGTGCAGTATCAGTGGCGTATATACCATAAAGGAAAACACGTTAAGTTTCTCAGGTTCAATACTTTGTGGCATAGAAGAGAGGGTAATTGAAATTAAAAATGTGAGTAAAGAAAAATTAATTGAGCAAATTTTGGTGGAGGCTTTAAGGAAATAATATGCTATTAATCCCTATTTTTGATAATACTTTTCTTTAAACTCCGCCTTCTGTTTCAAATATTCAGGGTTATCTTTTGCTTTAAACCAAGCCTCTTTAAATATAGTTGCCGCTTGTGCTTTTTCATTGGTAAAGGCATCATTTTCTTGGGGTAAAATTAGGTTTCCCTTAAATTTACTGCCACTCGAATATGGATATTCTTTTAATTCAGTATTAGTTTTTTCTTGAGAATATTTATTGCCATCGGCATGATTGGCGTACCTTCTTGCTCGTGTAAAACCCATTTGAAGATATTTCCTTGCCATATCCGCCCCTACAAAATCATAAGTTTTCAAGTAATTTTCAAATAATTCGTAGATTTCTTGACTTGATTTGGTGGCTACTTCCACATTTTTAAACTTCCAAAAAGGTAAAATTTCTGATTTGTAGGGTTCAACCAAAAGCACCCCTTGTTCTCCCACGCCAATGCGGTATAATGCTGGATTCTTACGAAAATCAGTAGTTTTAAAGTCTAATTCATAGTTAAATTTATTCATGGAAATTATTTGGGCTTATTCCATCAAATCCTTCAAAATCTTCTGTGCCGCAATCGAAATTACCGTGCCAGGTCCAAAAACGCCTTTTACACCCGCATCATACAAATATTGGTAATCTTGGGCAGGAATTACGCCTCCTGCAATCACCATAATATCTTCACGCCCATACTTTTTGAGTTCTTCAATCAGTTTAGGAACGAGTGTTTTATGCCCAGCCGCCAAACTGGATGCACCCACTACGTGGACATCGTTTTCAACGGCTTGTTTTGCCACTTCTTCGGGCGTTTGAAAAAGGGGCGTAATATCGACATCAAAGCCCAAATCGGCAAAACTGGTGGCAATAACTTTTGCCCCACGGTCATGTCCATCCTGGCCCATTTTTGCCACCATAATTCTGGGTCTGCGACCATCCATTTTCGCAAATTCATCTGCCATTTCTCTGGCAACTCTAAAATTCTCGTCGTCTGTCACTTCTGCTGAATAAACTCCTGATATTGAACGAATTATGGCTTTGTGTCGCCCGTAAACTTTTTCTAAGGCAAAAGAAATTTCTCCCAAAGTTGCCCGAAGTCGAGCCGCTTCAACGGCTAATGCTAATAAATTTCCTTCTCCGCTTTCCGCTGATTTGGTTAATTTTTCTAAGATATTATTGACTGCTTCCGTATTCCTTTTTGATTTAATATCATTTAATCTTTCAATCTGCAAAGTCCTAACTGCCTGATTATCAACATCTCTAACTTCCAAAATTGTTTGCGTTTCAATCTTAAATTTATTCACTCCCACAATTATATCCTTCGCCGAATCAATCCTTGCCTGTTTTCTTGCCGCCGCTTCTTCGATTCTCATTTTGGGTAAACCCGTTTCAATTGCTTTCGCCATACCGCCCAAAGATTCCACTTCCTCAATCAATGTCCAAGCCTTTTTGACCAATTCCATCGTGAGATATTCCACGTAATAAGAACCGCCCCAAGGGTCAACGGTTTTAGTTATTTGGGTTTCATGTTGTAAATATAACTGTGTATTTCGGGCAATCCGAGCCGAGAAATCGGTTGGCAAAGCCATGGCTTCATCCAAGGAATTAGTATGCAAACTCTGGGTATGCCCCAACACGGCAGCCATTGCTTCAATGGTGGTTCGGGCAACGTTATTGAATGGGTCTTGTTCCGTCAATGACCAACCCGAAGTCTGGCAATGTGTCCTGAGAACCAATGATTTATCGCTTTTGGGGTTGAATTGTTTAACGATTTTTGCCCACAACAAACGCCCCGCCCGCATCTTGGCAATTTCCATAAAATGATTCATACCAATTGCCCAAAAGAACGATAATCTCGGGGCAAATTTATCCACATCCAAACCCGCTTTGATGCCCGTGCGGAGGTATTCCAGACCATCCGCCAACGTGTAAGCTAACTCCAAATCTGCCGTTGCACCTGCCTCTTGCATGTGATAACCCGAAATAGATATAGAATTGAACTTAGGCATATATTTAGCGGTATATTCAAAAATATCCGCAATAATTCTCATTGAAGGCAAGGGCGGATAAATGTAAGTATTCCTAACCATAAATTCTTTCAAAATATCGTTTTGAATCGTTCCCGATAGCTTATCGTGTGAAACACCTTGCTCTTCTGCCGCCACAATATAAAATGCCATAATGGGTAAAACTGCCCCGTTCATGGTCATGGATACCGACATTTCATCCAATGGAATTTGGTCAAAAAGTATTTTCATATCTTCGACTGAATCAATCGCTACGCCAGCTTTTCCTACATCTCCTTCTACCCGTGGATGGTCTGAATCATAACCTCTATGAGTTGCCAAATCAAAGGCTACTGAAAGTCCCTTCTGACCACCCGCTAAGTTTTTTCGATAAAAAGCATTGGATTCTTCTGCCGTTGAAAATCCCGCATACTGACGAATCGTCCACGGTTGTTGAACATACATGGTTGAATACGGACCTCGTAAATAGGGGGGGAGCCCCGCCGCAAAATCAAGGTGTTCCGCATCGGTTAAATCTTTCGATTTGAAATGGTTTTTCACCAAAATTCCTTCGGCAGTTTTCCACGGTTTGGGTTGTGAATTTTCTATCGAATAATTTGCTGATGAATTGAAATTTATATTGGATAAGTTTGGTCGCATATTTTAGGGAATAATTGTCTGAATTTGGATTCGTCGGATTAAAGGATTCATTGGATTTATGTTCGATGAAAAATCTAATAAATCCGCAAATCCCACGAATCCAAATTCATAAAAAATCATTGTTCAAAGCCACTGGCTATTCTTTTATCAATTAATAAGTCAAAATCTCGGGTAATTACATCGTTTTCAAGTATTGGTGGTGCTGTAAAAGGCACTTCGTCGTATCTAAATTTATTCACACCAACCATCGTAGTCTTTCCCGAAATTAAATCATCTTCCTTTTCTCCAAAATTCCTTTTTATCTCATTCTGGATATAATTATTTTTGAAAGCCTCCATAATTCCCCCTTGACTTTCAATTTGTTGCAAAAGGTTCAAGGCTTCTTCGGTAATTTTTAAAGTCAAGTTTTCGATGAAATAACTTCCCGCCGAGGAGTCAATCACTTTATCAAAATATGACTCCTCTTTTAAAATGCTTGAAATATTTCGAGCAATTCTATTACTAAATTCATTAGATTTCCTGAAATTTTCATCGAAAGCCTTAACCGTCAAAGAATCACAACCTCCAATTATTGCCGACATGGCTTCCGTAGTTGCCCGTAACATATTGGTGTGCGGGGTGATGGCAGCATTATAAAAAGAAGACGTTTCACAATGAACTGAAATCGGGGGAACTTCGGACTCTTTCATACCATACCCTTGTATTAAAATCTTTTGCCATAAAAACTTCAAGGCTCTAATCTTCGCAATTTCCACAAAATAAGTAGTTCCCACTGAAATTGAAAATTCCATTTTTTGCACAATTTCTTGTAGTGTAAAATCTTGTTCAGAAAGCCTGTCAATAGTTTCAATGGCACTGGCTAACGTATAGGCTAATTCCTGCCCTACATTTGCCCCTGAATTATGAAAATGATGACTGTTTATAATGACAGTTCTGAACTGCGGATGAATTTGTACTTTTCTAAGAATTACCCCCAGACCAGACCAGTAATTTTCATGCCAAATATCCTTTAGCATCCAAAGTGCTAAACCATCATAATTGATACCACCCTTCCATTGATAAGGAGCAATTTGTTGTAATGAATTTATCAATTCTAAGCTATTATTTTCGACTTTAAAAAAAAATGGTGTGTTTGATATTTTGATATTCCTTAACAATTCCTTAACTTCAACTTTCCATTCATACATACCACTAAAATCAATTAAAAAACTGTTTGTTCCAGTAAGTAAACTATTGATTATCAGTCTATTACAATCTTTTTCATTAATAAATTTAATAGATTCACGGTATTGCCAAGAACCATTAACTCGCTGATTTTGAGCCTGTTGAATTGATTTTACGGGTATCTCCAACGTGTCTTCTTGGTTGTAATACGTATTCACTAATACATTTTCATCAACACGCCAAAGAAGTGTTTCGTCAAAGTCCTTGTCTTTCAAATCTTTGATGACTTGCTCTTTCCACTGTGCTTTACTGTGCCATTTAAAATTATCGAATAGTTTATTTGCCATTAATTTATTATTTAATTTTTCAAAGTTAAGCAAATCTTGTTAATTACATTTTTTTGGGGTAAAAAACGTATTTTACTACAAATTTCAAGTGTTGTGTTGCATTATTCTAAGATAAGTTTTTCTTTCAATAAAGTGCCTGTTTTTTTTTACGAAATTGCTCAATATTTAGGTATCAAAGTCCAATAAATTTTACTATTTTTGTTCACGCAATTTATTGAATTTTTAGCTATTTATCCCCCCTTACTTACAACTTTCTGATAACCAAAGGTTTAGAGAAAGTTCTTGTAATACCCCGCTATATTTTTATCTTAATTCTATGTACCCAACCGTACAACCCCAACCTCAAGCAAGGCAAGTTTGGTTTAAATGCCTTGAAATTATACATAAAGAAGTCAATGAGCAAAGTTTTAAAACTTGGTTTGAGCCTATCGTACCCTTAAAGGTAATGAATCAAACGCTTTCAATTCAAGTGCCGAGCCAGTTTTTTTATGAGTGGTTGGAGGAGAATTATGTCCACGTGCTTCGCAAGGCAATTGACCATGCACTGGGCAGAAACGGAATGTTGGAATATTCGATAATTGTTGATAAAGGAGATAAGAAAAACCCGCCAATTGCCTACAATGTACCAAATCAAAAACCAACCGTTCCCGTTCAAGCTCAAAAGCGACCAGAACCAACGGTTTACGAAAGTCCATTTCAACTAAAAGACCTTGATTCATTAGATTTAGATTCGTACCTAAATCCGCACTATACTTTTGATAATTTTGTGGAGGGCGATTGCAATCGTTTGGGTCGTTCGGCAGGTTTGGCAGTGGCTCAACGCCCGGGCGTAACTTCTTTCAATCCGTTAATGATTTATGGTAGCGTTGGTTTGGGGAAAACGCACTTAATTCAAGCCATCGGCAATTATATCAAACATACGCATACCAATAAATTTGTGTTGTATGTAACGTCCGAAAAGTTTTGTACGCAATTTATCAACGCCATCAAAAATAATACACTCCAAGCATTCACCAATTTTTATATGCAGGTGGACGTGTTGATTATTGACGACGTGCAGTTTTTGGCAGGAAAAGAAAAAACGCAGGAATCATTTTTTCATATTTTCAATCATTTGCACCAGTCAGGCAAACAGATTATTATGTCTTCTGATAGACCACCACGGGAGTTGGCGGGTATGCAAGACCGTTTGCTTTCAAGATTCAAATGGGGACTAACTGCCGACGTACAACAGCCTGATTTTGAGACTCGTATCGCCATTATTCAAAAGAAATTACAGGCGGATGGCATCTTTATTGATGAAAAAGTAATTGAGTATTTAGCTCATAGTATTGATACTAACGTGCGTGAAATTGAGGGTGTAATCGTGTCTTTGATGGCTCATGCTTCGCTGAACCGAAGAGAAATTGACATGGATTTGGCACGAGTAACTTTGAAAAATATCGTGATGGATAGTGAAAAAGAAGTAACCGTTGATTCTATTTTAGATGCCGTTACGAATCATTTTGACGTTCAGATGATTGATTTGAAGAGTAAAAGTCGCAAGCGGGAATCGGTTTTTCCGAGACAAGTGGCGATGTATTTGATGAAAGAATTTACCAATCTTCCTTTGAAATCAATCGGTTATCATTTTGGCGGAAGAGACCACAGTACCGTTATTCATGCCGTTCAGACCATCAGCGATATGTTAGAAACGGATAAAGACGTTGAAAAAACCATGCAAAAACTATATAAATATTTTAACCGTGTTCGAGTGAAAGCCTAAATACCTCACCACTTTATTCAAAGGTTTAATTTATAAATTGGGTGACCCCGTCAAAACCTCTGATGTTTATACTGACCTTATTTTTTTAGATTTGTTCAGTGTTAGTTATTTATTTTTAAAATTCTGAACTATAATCTTTGCTTGACCGTAAGATTGTTTCATTTACTTGATTCAGTCTTACGTTTTTTTTACCACATAGTCAGGATAAGAAGGATAGGGTTTTAGTAATTTTTTTTCATAGTAAAAATATTGAAAAGTACGTAAATTTATTGGTTTTAGGGATGGAAAATGTTTGTAAATATTTCCAATTTTCGAGAATAAATAGTTTCTTCGTGTTCGCTCAAAACCAATTATTGAAACATAAACTACCTTATCAAATTCTATGAAAAAACGTATTTATTTATTCGCTTCACTTCTGATTTTTCAAGCATTTTCTTCCTTTTCCAATCATCCCTTAGAACCCATCAAAGAGATTCAAGTATTTGAGATACAGCCTGTTGATAATCCAAAAGGGAAATTAAAAATTCGTTTTGTGAGTACCGTTGATAAATCTGATACCACAAACCGACCAAAAAGCTTTTTTGCGAAACTCAAAAATGTGTTTAATGCAATATTAGATGCTTCTGATAATCCTCCTTTCAGAATTGAGATTGTGAGGGAGAAAGAGAAAAGGAATTGACTGTTGGTGATTCGATGTTCGGTAAAATCTAAACCGAGCGACGGTCGCATCGAATCACAACATTGAGAATTATTAACTTTTCTACTTAAAATACCTCCAATCTTCATTCCCTTTCAAAGCAATAATGGTTTGATAAATTAAATCAATTACTGCCTGCACGTCCTCTTTTGAAACTGTCTCTACAGTAGTGTGCATATATTTCAAGGGTAATGAAATCAGTGCCGAAGCTACACCTTCAGTTGCGTAAGCAAAGGCATCCGTGTCTGTACCCGTTGAGCGGGAAACGGCTTGGCGTTGGAATTTAATTTCTTTCTCATTAGCTACGTCAATAATGAAATCACGTACATTATTTTGAACCGCTGGTCCATAACAAATCACTGGACCGAGTCCGCATTTTAAATCACCTTGCTCTTTTTTATTGTACATTGGCGACTGGGTATCGTGCGTTACATCAGTAATAATTGCTAAATCTGGTTTCAATCTTCTTACAATCATTTCCGCCCCACGTAAGCCAATTTCTTCTTGAACTGCATTGACAATATATAGCGTAAATGGTAATTCAACGGCATTTTCTTTCAACATTCGGGCTACTTCGGCAATCATGAAACCACCCATACGGTTGTCGATGGCACGTCCTACGAAATAACGATTATTGAGTTCCATCAGACCATCTTCAAAGGTTACTATTGTTCCCACATGAACGCCCATTTCCTCCACTTCTTTCTTGTTGGCGGCTCCCAAATCAATAAAAATATCATTGACTGTTGGGGCTTTATCTTTGGCGGTATCACGCACATGAATGGCGGGATAGCCAAAAATGCCCTTCACCACACCATTTTTAGTATGTAAGTTACAACGCATCGAAGGAGCAATGACGGCATCAGATCCCCCATTTCTTCGCACAAAAATATAGCCATTATCATCAATATAATTTACAAACCATGAGATTTCATCGGCGTGGGCTTCAATGACTACTTTATAATCACCAGTGCCTTTGATAACACCTACGGCAGTTCCGTAAGTATCAATGATGGTTTCGTGGATGTATGGTTTTAGGTAATCTAACCAAATTTGTTGTCCAGAGGCTTCAAAACCCGTTGGCGAAGCATTATTTAGGTATTCGTACAGGAAAGATTTTGCGTTTTCAGTCATTGGAAAATATTTTTTATTGATTTTTAACAAAAATACAAAAGCCCAAAGGTTTTCAAAGCGTTTCAGGTAGGGAAATTATTTTCAAATATTCATCCTCCTAAATTTGACGGTAATTATTTACGTTTCGCCTTTAACTAATTTATACCTTGTTTCACGAATTTAGTAACATAAAACGCTTAAATTTCCGTATGAATAATCCACAAAATCATATCAAAAAAGTAATTGTTGTCGAAGACCATCAAATTCTTTTGGAAAGTATTAGTTTGTTAATCAGCACGATACCCAATATTGAACTGGTTGGCAAAGCCTCCAATGGACTAAAAGCCATGCAGATTCTTGAAAATAAAGAGGTCGATATTGTTGTCTCGGATGTAATGATGCCCGTGATGAATGGTATAGAACTGATTTGGAAAGTAAAACAGCAATTTCCACATATTAAAGTATTAATGCTGACGGTTTCAGAGGATTCACAAACCATCAAGAATGCCTTGCAAGCAGGTGCAGATGGTTTTATTTTTAAATCCGCCGAAAGAGAGGAATTGGAGGAAGCCATTTCGAGTTTAATGAACAATAAAAAATATTATAGCGATAAAGCCATTTTAAGCCTTGCCGAAGCCCAAAATGAAATTTTTATTTCGGATAAAGAAGTCCTTAAAACGATGCTTACCGAAAGAGAATTACAGATTTTGAAACTCATTTCCCAAGAAATGTCGGGCATTCAAATTGCTGAAAAACTTTTTATTAGTCCCACCACCGTAGAAAGCCATCGGAAGAATCTATTTTCAAAAATTGGGGTAAATACCAGTGTTGGCTTGGTCAAATATGCGATGAAACACGGTATTTCGTGATTATAAATGGCACACGGATGACACGGATGCTTCGCAACACGGATTTAAGAGGATTTTTAATTTTAGGTAGTTTTTCAATCCATTTTATTTTTTTTAAATCAGTGTAAATCCGTGTTGCGTAGCATCCGTTCAATCCGTGTGCCATTTATCTCACCAGCAATATCCTCAAAATCAACTATAAAAACCCCTAAAATTAGGGATTGATTGACGATAGTTCTCTCCGCTAATTTTGTATCATCAAATAAATAATCGTCAAACCAATAATCCAAAATGTCATGAAACAGACTTTCTTATCTCTCACAGTGCTTTTAGCGGTGATTTTTGCTTTCTCTTGCAATACTTCCGTAACCCCTAATGCGGCTAATGCAAACTCAGCCCGAACCGCCGCCGTTGTAACGCAAAAAGTAATTCTTTTGCATGGAAATTATACCCTTTTGAAAAATAATACTATTATTGAATTAAGTAATGGGAATACTAAATTACAGATTCCAGTATCGTCATTGTTAGACGGTGCCGCTCTTTTTGGCAATGCGGTGAACAATCAATTTCAAGGGGCTTTGCTTTTCAAAGATGCAGGGACGTTAAAAAACGATATTCACAACTTTTTGAAAATTTCAAGCCCTAAATTTAATATCGTTCAATTGGATGCCACGGGTACACAAGCTACAAATCCCCCCAGAACTCCTCCTATCTGTGGTGCAGGTTCATGTATAGGTGGTGAAATATATCAAATGTCCATTTTTGAAGTAAATATTGCGATTCCAGTAATCGTTGAAGCTAATTATTTGTAATCTTTTTGCAATAAAAATTCCTCTAATCAACTGTTGAGAGGGATTTTTATTGCAAACTGACAACCTTGTAACTTCTTCGATTCATACTGAAAGCTACCATGTAAGGCATCTACTCTTGATTGCATATTTATCATGCCATTGCCTAAATTATTATCTTTCATATCAAATCCAATTCCATTATCTTTTACTTCAAGACTCAAAAAATCATCCTTTTGAGATATAGAAATTGTTGCCCTACTTGCTTCTGAATGTTTGATAATATTGTTGATTAATTCCAAAATTAGACTGTAAATATTCAACTCTATCTGAACGGGAAGCCGTGTTTCCATTCCTTTTGAGATTAGGCTAAATGAGAGTTGTTTATTGACATTGATTTTTTCTAATAATTGCTCAACCGTTTTCAAAAGTCCATCTTTTTCCAAACCTGCTGGCATAATATTATGCGAAATATTCCTGACTTCGGAATACGCACTTTTTATCATTTCCCGCACGTTCTGATAAATCTTTTGGTCAGTTTCTGATAATGCCTTGCCACTTATCGCTTGCATGGTCATATTTACCGCCGACAAAAGACTACTCACATTATCGTGTAGTTCAGAAGCAACTCGCTTACGTTCAATACTTTGACCCGTGAACATCGCCGTTTTTATTTCCTCATTTTTATGGATTAATTCATCATTGGCACTGGCTAATTCGTTGGTTCTTTGAACAACTTTGAATTCTAAGTTTTGATTGGCATTTTCTAATTGCTCTTGTGCCAACATAATTTGCATTTTCTGCGATTCAATCAGCTTGTTTTTAGCATTCAGTTTTCTATTATTCCAAAATAAAACACCCGCCAAAATCAAGGCTAAAAGTCCGCACAACAAAAAGAGATTTCGAGTTTGAGAAATTTGTTGTTTCTGGGTTTTTTCTTCCAATAATTCTATGTTCTTCTTCTGTAACTGACTCTCTTTCAAAGTATTATCATATTCAAATTGTAGGGAACGGATGCGACTTTGTGTACTTTCAGTCGAAAGACTATCCTTCATCGTCATAAATTTTTCGTGATATTTCAAGGCTTCTGACGTATTTCCTTTGGCTTTATAAGATTCATAGAGAAGTTTATAGGATAATCTCAATACATCATCACCACCCTCTTTTACGATAATTTTTTGGGCAGATAAAATCTCGGGAATTGCCAAACTATACTTTTTTTGAGCCACCAAAACCTCCGAAATATATACTTTACTGGTGGAATATCTCATCGTGTTAGGTTCATAAAATGCTAATTCTTTGTTTAGAAATTGATAGGCTTTATTATAGTTTTTTAGGTTTAATTCCGTTTGCCCCAATGAATAATAACTGATTGGCGTATAATCCGCATCTTTTTTTTAAGGGCTATTACTTGTAATTCTTCAAAAATAGCTTTGGCTTCTTTATACTTCTTCTGATTCAAATAGACCGTTCCTAAATCATTCAATCCGCTCATTATTTCATTAGAGTTTTTCATTTTCTTGGCTAAAACAAGAGCCTCTTTCCCGTATTTTAAAGCCTTATCAAAATCCTCTAAACCAATATAGGCTTCGGTTAAATATAGTTTGCTATCTAAAATCCTTTTTTCGTTTTTGCTTTTTTCTGCCATCCCTAAAGCCTTATAATAGTTTTGGGCAGCCATGAAATAATTACCATCCAAGCCATACAAATACCCAAAATAATTATAACAGTGAATGATATTGGTTTCAATATTTCGCTTTTGAGAAATCTCCAATAGTTTATTGGTGTAAAATAAGGACGAATCGGTATTGAAGAAGGTATAATAATACATCAACTTCTTGATTTTGTTTGAACTAAACGTGTCCCGTGCGTAGGATGGCGACATGGCTTCAATTTTTTTTAAATCATTTTTCAAGCTATCAATTTTCCCCCTTTGCCCAAAGGAAAAGATGCTCGACATCAATAAAATTAGGGTTAAGATTTTTTTCATGATGTTTAAGATAAAGAAAATGGCAATATCCCTAAAATTAGGGATACAAAATCCTTAAATCTAAGGATTTACTTCTTTATGGATTCTGTGGAATTTTGTTGTATAAAATTTGATGAAAATTTATAAGCGACTTGAATTCATAATTTATATCTCATAATTCATAACTATTACTTACCTCAACAATAAAGCCATGATGACACAAGCTCAACTTTCCCGATTCTTCTTGTTACCCAACAAGCACAAGCGTAAGGATAAAATTCCTTTTGATGATATTCTTTATTTACAAGGCAATATCAATTATACACTCATTCATCTCTATAACGGGAAAATCAAACTCTCGCCCCGCACCCTTTTGTATCATATTCAACACTCATTGAACGATTCATTCATTCGGATTCATCGAGCCTATATTGTCAATAAAAAACACATAAAAGATAGTGAAATATCTAATATAAAGCATATTACAAGCCTTTTTTTGAAAGATGGAACACAGTTGGCGGTGTCGAGAAGGAAACGAAATAGTTTAAATGAAATATAGCTTTCGGCTGTAAGCTATTAAAGAAAATTAATATCTCAATAAATATAATTGCTTGATGCCGAAAGCCAAAAGCCAAAAGCTTAAAGCCAAATAAACAAACTAATGAAAAAGATTTATTACATATTGACTCTCTTGCTGTGCGTATATGTACAATCAGCAAATGCCCAGATGGGCGTAAATTCAACGGGGCAAGTGCCAGATGCAGCTGCGATGTTAGACGTAAGAAGTACGAATAAAGGCTTTTTATTACCACGATTATCGACTTTTCAACGAGATAATATGCCTGCCATTGCTAATGGTTTGATGATTTATAATACCACTACCAATGAAATTGAGATTTACAGAGGTTTGGCGGGTTGGGTTGCCGCCAGTAGAATGGCAGTGCCTTTCTCAGTAAGTGGATTTATCAATGGGGGTGCATTTAGTAATGGTATTATCCAAGCGTTTAATTCAGGGACAGGTCCAGCGGTTTCGGGTCAAACTTTAGGGGCGGGTGTTGGAGCTGGATATTTTGTAGCAAGTACTGGCAATGGTATTTATGGATTTTCAAATTCAGCGAATGGGGTTTTTGCAGAATCGACTTCTGGAAACGCATTATTCGCAACTACGACTTCTGGAAGTGGCGTTTCTGCAGTGAATAACTCTTCGACTAATGCCACAGGGAAATTTGTAAATAGTAATAGCACAGGTATATCGGGAAGATTTGAAGGCACAAATGGAACGGGCGTTTATGGGGTAATGACAGGAACGGGTAATGCCGTTGAAGGAGAAGCAAACAGCGGTTATGGAGGATATTTTAGAAGTGCATCAGGAACTGGTTTAGCGGCAGTTTCTTCGAGTGGTATTGGTATTTATGCGGAGAATACTTCGGCTACTGTTCCTGTGGCTCAATTTGCTAATTTATCGGGTGGAATCGGTTTAGAGGTAATTGCTACAACAGCACTTAAAGTTACAGGAGCCATTAGGGTTTCTGGTGGAATCACGGCACAGCCCGCTTTTAAAATTGTTTCAAGTGCAGGAAATATAAGTTTTAACCAACTCATTATTCCCAATACTACGCTTGCTAATAGTTCCACTGATATTGTGATGGTTACTCATAATTATGGGGCTTCGGGACCGTATTTGAACAAAGCTTACGGCGTTTTTTGGACTGGAACAAACTGGACTATTTACTTGGAAGATATTTCAGCAATGCCTGTGGGAATAACCTTCAACGTATTGGTTATTAAGCAATAATAACATATATCACAAACAATTCAAAGGGTTTAGAGTGTGCAAAGCCTTTGATTTTAAACTCGAAAATTATGAAAACATATTTTTTTTCTCTTATATTATTTTGTAGTATTCTGTCATGCTCAAAATCCAGCGACCCAGCCCCTGTAATAGGTTCAAGTTATATTTCCATGAAAATTAATGGCGTAGAATGGAAAAGTAGCGTTGGGGCGGGAGCCGTTTCAGGGGATGGTTTTTCAGCCACGGGAGCCTTGGAAGTTGTGGGCGGAAAAGATATTTTGGCGATGACTTTGGTCAATTGTACCGCCATTAGTACGGCTTATAAAATTGAAACTGCCAATGACCGACTTTTTCAATTTACCCGACATGCCACAAAAGTGAGCTATTTTATTGGAAAAGATACAAAAGGTTCTTTGGGAGTTGTTACTATCACAAAAACAAAAGTTGGCACACCCATAACGCATGCCAATGCCATATTTTCAGGTACCGCCGTTGGTTCAGATGGAAGTAAAATAGTGATTACAGATGGGGTTATCGTGAATAGTCAGGTGAATTGAATTGTTTGAATGAGTTGACGTTTCATGAATTAAAATCTATTTTTACCGAGACTTACAATTACGGATAAGGTAAGCTATTTGAGGATAAAAGCCTATCCACTATGTCGTATGATACAGTGTGGCTGTAAGTTATCCTCTTTTTTTATCGTAATTAAAATAAAAATACCCAATGTAAATCTGTAAAATCTGCGGTCTATTTGTTGATTTTTCACTAAATTGAGGAAAAAATCATCAACATGAATAAATTTTCCTTAATTCTCATTCTTGGAATTACCATCGTAGTTTCTTCTTGTAAAACTACTCAGCAAGTTTCAAAAAATAATTCCATTCAAAAGCCCGCTGAAAATACGGGCTTTTATCAATTTTCAAACGAAGACTCAACCGCTTCCCCTTTCTTTGCGAAAAAACAATCCGTGTATGGCAAAAATGGGATGGTTGCCGCCACTCATCCTGTGGCTTCGCAGGTGGGCGTGGACATTCTGAAAATGGGCGGAAATGCCATTGATGCTGCCATCGCTACTCAATTTGCGTTAGCGGTTGTTCACCCAGCTGCTGGTAATATTGGCGGTGGCGGAGTCTTGGTTTTCAGAGATAAAACTGGCAAATCATACACCCTCGACTACCGTGAAAAAGCCCCCGAGAATGCCAGTAAAGATATGTATTTAGATGAAAAGGGAGACATAAAACCTGGTCAATTAAGTTGGTACGGACACACTGCATCGGGTACGCCAGGGGCGGTCGATGGATTAGAACAAGCTCATAAACGCTTCGGAAAACTGACGTGGCAACAGATTTTACAACCCGCTATTGATTTGGCAGAAAATGGGGTAAAACTCACCATGCGTGAAGCCCGTGGACTCAACCGCACGAAGGAAGATTTTTTAAAATATAATCCTACCAAAAGCTACTTCGTAAAACCCGATACTATTACTTGGAAAGAAGGTGAATTATTAATCCAAAAAGATTTGGCAAAAACGCTCCGCAGAATCCAAGAGCAAGGCAGGAAGGGCTTTTATGAAGGCGAAACAGCCAGATTATTATTGGAAGAAATGAAGCGTGGAGGAGGGATTATTACCCAAAAAGATTTAGATAATTACCGAGCTACTTGGCGTGAACCCATCATCGAAAGTTATAAAAACATGAAAATAATTTCGATGCCCCCACCATCAAGCGGAGGGATTGCTTTGGTTCAATTATTAAAGTACGTTGAGCCTTATCCGCTCACTCGTTGGGGCTGGCATTCGGATTCTACTACTCAGGTGATGATTGAAGCTGAAAGAAGAGTTTTTGCCGACAGAGCCACTTGGCTTGGTGATCCTGATTTCGTAAAAGTGCCTCAAAAAGACCTATTGAGCAATGATTTTATCAAAACTCGTTGGCAAACCTTCCAATTCGCCCAAGCCTCCGACAGTCAGAAAATTAAGGCTGGAATCATTGGCGGACACGAAAGTATCGAAACTACGCACTCATCATTTTTGGATAAAGAAGGTAATGCCGTTTCCATCACCACAACCTTGAATAATTCCTATGGAAGCAAAGTTGTAGTGGACGGTGCAGGTTTTTTAATGAACGATGAGATGGATGATTTCTCGGTAAAACCTGGCGTGCCAAACTCGTATGGATTAGTTGGAAACGAAGCCAATGCTATTGCTCCCAACAAAAGAATGTTATCATCCATGACTCCAACGATTGTGGAGGAAAACGGAAAGTTGAAAATGATTTTGGGAACGCCAGGAGGTTCAACTATTATTACCTCCGTTTTTCAAGTATTCTTAAATGTAGCCGAACATGGAATGACGATGCAACAGGCAGTAGATGCCCTCCGTTTTCACCACCAATGGCTTCCCGACCGCACTACTTTTGAAGAAGGTGGATTTACCGAAAAAACACTAATCAGAATGCGAGAAAGGGGTTATAAGATTGATTCACAAAAGAATACGATCGGCAGAATGGACTGTATTTTGGTCTTGCCCAATGGCACGTATGAAGGCGGTTCGGACGTAAGAGCGGATGATACTTCGGTTGGGTATTAAATGTAGCATGGGAATCTCTTCCCGTATATTGGACGAAGATGCACGGGAAGGGATTCCCGTGCTACATTAACTTCTCCAAAACAATAAATTCCAAAAACTCTTTGGGCATTCCAAAATTGGGATCATCCATCGGAAAGGGCTTTGTTTCGCCCGTACGGACATAACCATGACGTTCATACCAAGCAATCAATTCTGACCTTACTGAAATAACCGTCATAACAATTTTTGGAATATTTTCGGCTTTGGCAAATATCTCAGATGCTTTCAATAATTGTTTGCCAATGCCTCCACCTTGCAAATCTGGCGAAACCGTTAGCATTCCCAAATACAATTTATTACCTTGCTTTTCTAAGGAAACGGCACCGATAATTTTATCGTTTTCGGTATATTTCAAAATGGTAATTATTTCATTTTCAAAGGTTTGTAATAATCCTTCTTCGTCAGTTCTTATTCCACCCAAAAGGTGTTCCTCGGTAGTCCATCCTTTTTTTGAAGACTCTCCACGGTAGGCAGAATTTACTAAAATATTTAATTCAGGAATATCGTTTTTTGTTGCTTTTGTAATCATAAATTAATTTGCTGATAAGTACACATTATAAAATAGTTTATGGTTAATGAGTATAAAGTTTATGAGTATAAACCGCTGAAAATCAAATTGATATAGGGATATTTTTCTCATAAACTTATAAACTTAATACTCATTAACTGATTACTTTTAACTGAATAATTTCGCCACATAAAATGCTGCCCCAGCCGCTGCTGCACCAATAAACATCACTTTCAAAGCACCCGTCCAAGGATTTTGGTCGGTTACTTTACTTTTGAAAAACCCGAAAACGAATAAAGTTATCAACGTTAAAACAACTGAAATTCTTAGTCCTTCGTGAGCATCTGAAACAAAAAAATAGGGTGCTAATGGAATGATTCCACCAACGATATATGACGTTCCGATGGTCAATGCTGAGTTTCTGGCTCGGTTAATATCGGGTCTTTCTAATCCTAATTCAAACTTCATCATAAAGTCCACCCACTTGTGTTTATCCTTAGAAAGTGCCTCCACAATTAAATTTTGCGTATTTTCATCTAAACCATAATCCGCAAAAACTTCTCTGACTTCATCTTTTTCTTTTTCGGGAAAAAGTTCAACCTCTTCATATTCACGCCTAAGTTCAGCATCGTAATGTTCGACTTCGGTTTGCCCCGCTAAAAATCCGCCCAAGCCCATGGCAATTGAACCCGCCACAATTTCGGCAATTCCTGCGGTAGTAATTATACTTGTATTGGCAACCGCCCCAGAAAGTCCAGCCGCCAGTGCAAAAGGTACAGTCAATCCGTCAGACATTCCAATAACTATATCTTTTATAAAATCTGAACTTTTTAGATGTTTTTCCATGAATTAATAAATTTTTCAATATTGCTTTTTTACCCACCCACTTTCTTCGATTTATAATTCTGTGCCAAGAGCCAAATCATAATCTTTTCTCTAAAATCGCCTTGCAACAAAATTTCACCATCTTTTGCCGAACCTCCGCAACCACAAAGATTTTTGAGTTTTTTAGCTAAAATTTCCATATCGTCATCTGTACCCACGAAACCCGTTAGGAGCGTCACTTGTTTCCCTGCCCGAGCTTTTTTATCTAATTGAACTCTTAAATTTTGCTTTTCATTGGGCAATGTTTCAATGATTTCTTCATTAAAATCAAACTCGAAATCTGGATTGGTGGAATACATGACACCCACTGGAATTTTCTTATTCTTAGACATGACCGATTACTTTTAGATATTTATTTTTAATACTTATCTCTAATTCATTGGTATTCAGGGTCATAGGTTCACCATCAAAATGAATCAAGAAGTTTTTAGATGATTTCAAATTAAAAGAATTATCAGATTTCATTTCGATATATCTTGAATTGGGCAACGTTCCTCTGAACAATCTTACGCCAATAATTGGAGTCGCTCCAAAAGGAAAAGGCTTCAAAACTACCATCTCAATTTGCCCATCATCAATTTTAGATTTTGGCGAAATCATAGCGTTATTTCCGTATTGCGTAGCATTGGCAAAAGTGATGGCAAAGGCAGTTTTATCGAATTGATTATTAAAAAGATAACTTTCAGATTTATATGTCCTAAATGATTTCAGCGCCATGCGAGCATACGTTTTCAAGCCTCTTGAATCTTGTTTAGCAAATTCGTGAGCAACTAAGGCATCAAAACCAACACCAGCCGTACAGAAAAATGGAATGTCATTCAAAAAACAAACATCCATCAATTTACTGGGCTGATTTACGGCAAATTGAATAGCTTTATCCATCTTCAAAGGAATCTTTAAATGCCGAGCCAAACCATTCCCCGAACCAATTGGCACTATCCCCAAAGCCGTTTCTGAACCCATCAATCCACGAGCTACTTCGTTCACTGTGCCATCTCCTCCAACCGCAATAACCTTTTCCATACCCTCCTTTACGGCTTTCTGAGCTATTTCAGTAGCGTGTCCAGGATATTCGGTAAAAATTAATTGGGCATTGGGTAACTTTGAAACCAAAAGTTTGATTTTATTTTTTTGGGCGGAGGTGGTTGTCCCCGATTTCGGATTCATGATAAAATATATACTCATTATTTAGGGGTTTCATCCAAAAAATACAAACAAGATTATCAACACAATGATGAATGAAAGATACATCAAACCATCAATAATGTAATAATCCTTGTATTTTTCAATAATTTCGTTGAATTTCATTGTAAATTTTGTTACAAAACAATTTTACCTAAAATTACTAAATTTTAAAGCACTAAAAAATTACTATTTCATTTCTTATCCAAATTATGATTCCATTAAATACCGTTTATCGACATAAATTTTCGTTTTCACAGAACGATGTCATTCTTTTTGCCCAAGTGTCGGGCGATAATAATCCATTGCACCTTGATGCAGATTTTGCGGCAACCACACCTTTTAAACGCCCCATTATTCACGGGGCTTTAGCATCAAGTGTTTTTTCAAAAATTATGGGAACAGAATTCCCTGGTTTTGGCAGTGTGTATATGAAGCAAGTATCAGAATACAAACGCCCCATGTTCGTTGATACTGAATACGAAGCGGTTTTCACGGTAATGTCCATTAATCCCGATAAACACACCGCTGAAATTTCAACTGAAATATTTGACATTTCTACGGGCAAAAAAACCACCGAAGGAATGGCGGTAATTATGAATAAAGCGGAGTTTTAGTTTAGGTGATTGGGGGTTGGGTAATTTAGGAAGTTTGGATTATTTATAATAGCCACGGATGTAATTCTCAAATCCCTTCCCAACAAAAAAGGCTCAGAACAATTTCTGAGCCTTTTTTACTAAATACTGTTAAAATTACTTCGCAGTATTTTTCATGTCTTGTACTTGAGAACGAATGTCCTGAGCCAAAGTTTTCAGTGCTTGCATTCCACCTCTCACACGAGTACCTGCGGCTGCATTTCCTTTGTCATAAAATTTATCGAAATCTCCTTCTAAGGACATTATCAAATCATGTACTTCTGCAAATCTGTTCATAATAGAATCTGGATTTTAAGTTGAATAAATTGGTTAAAAAGCCTATTTGTAAGACCACAACGTAATATTTGTCTCGAAATATAGCTATTTTATTACACCTTACAAATCCAAATAATAAAAAAGAGACAAAAAAGTGAAAAAAAGTATGAAAATTATGCCATTTCAAGTTGTTTAGCAATAAATTCCTCCGCTAACTGACGATAAACTCCATCTTGAAGCTTGCGTTGAACTTCTTGAAAACAATCCATTGTATATTCTACATCCTCCAAAGTATGTACCGCCGTTGGAATGATTCTCAACATGATTTGCCCTTTTGGTACAACGGGATAAGTTACTATCGAGCAGAACACGCCCATGTTCTCACGCATATCTTGAACAAGCCCAATTACGTGTGTTAATTCATAATCTCCATGCAAGAAAACTGGGGTTACGCAAGATGTAGTTTCACCAATATCAAAACCTCTTGCTCTCAATCCTGACTGCAATGCACGAACATTCTCCCACAATTTTTCACGCAATTCTGGATGCTTCTTGATTAATTCCAATCGTTTCATACCGCCCACCACAAAAGGCATTGGCAAAGCCTTTGCATAAATTTGTGAACGCATATTATATTTCAAGAACATAACAATATCCTTGTTGGCAGCTACAAAACCACCAATCGAAGCCATTGATTTAGCAAAAGTTGAGAAGTATAAATCAATACCGTCCATACAATCCAACATTTCTGGAACCCCTGCACCAGTTTTTCCCATCGTTCCAAACCCGTGTGCATCATCGCAGAGAATTCTGAAATTAAACTCCTCTTTCAATTTCACAATTTCGTCCAATGAACCCACTTTGCCCGACATTCCAAAAACGCCTTCGGTAATTACTAAAATACCGCCACCCGTTTCAGCCACTTTCTTAGTAGCACGTTCCAAATTCTTACGTAACGAATCCATATCGTTGTGATTATATTTGTAATAATCGCCCATTTTGGCTTTGTGCAAACGAATACCATCAATCAAACAAGCGTGAGCCTCGGCATCATACACAATAATATCGTTTCTATCGCACATACATTCCACCACCGACATTACGCCTTGATAGCCAAAATTTAAAAGGAAAGAATCTTCTTTTCCCACAAATTCCGCTAATTGTGCTTCAAATTCTTCGTGTAAGTCAGAGTTGCCCGACATCATTCTGGCACCCATCGGATATGCCAAACCATAGTCAGCGGCAGCCTGTGCATCTACCTCACGCACTTCTGGGTGATTTCCCAAACCTAAATAATTGTTTAGAGACCAATTCAACATCATTTTGCCGTTGAACATCATTCTTGGACCTAATTCTCCCGTTAATTTTGGGAAGGTGAAATAGTGATGAGAGAAGTGAGCATGAGCTCCAATTGGTCCAAGACCTCTACCTACTTTATCGAAAATATCCACGTTTATAAAATTTTATAGTTGTTAATTTATTGTTAGACTGTAGGGCAGTCTAAATTGTCTTAGAAAAATGTTACAAATCTTGGTAATGTTATATACTTTGGACTTTAAACGAGTAAATAACTTAAAATAATCACAAAGTTAAGGGAATATTTTTTATATACAATATCTATGAGTGATTGTATTAAATCAAGTTGATGAACCCTAATGTTTTGTAATTCACGGTAATATTTCAAGAACTTAGCTTTTAAATTTTTCATTATAATTTAGGTTTGGTATATTAGGGGATAGGAAAAATTATTCACTCAAATTATGCACTCCGTTCATCATTGGAATAATATGGAAAAAGTAAAACTTGCCCACAATGAAGTCGAGATTATTGATTTCTTGGTGGATAACAACGCTATGATTAATGAATTTACGAGAAGTCAAATGAAGTGGTTTTTTGTAGAACAAGACTTTCATGTAATTCTGTTTTTGGCAGAAGGGGGTAATCCAAGATTTGAGCAATTCATCGTAGAACGTTTTGCTGAAAATATGAACGATATGATTGCCCTTTGGAATCAATTTGACCAAAGAATCATAAATAGTGAAGAAGTGAGAATTATGAAACTCGCCAAAAATAAAGTTCACGATTTGATTACGATGTCTGAAACTTTTAGGGCATTGTTTAATCGGATTGAGTTTGATGAGGAGTAACATTAATTAGTAGCTCGCATCTTACGAATTACGACTATCTTTTCTATCAAACCTATATGGTAAAAGTATATTATCAAAATAAAATGCAAAAAATAAATAAAATCCTAATCGCCAATCGTGGGGAAATTGCCTTACGGATTATGCGTACTGCCCGTGAAATGGGTATTCAGACGGTAGCTATCTTTTCGGAGGCTGACCGAAATTCCCCTCATGTGCGTTTTGCGGATGAAGCGGTGTGCGTAGGACCACCGCCTTCCAACCAATCTTATTTATTGGGCGATAAAATTATTCAGATTTGTAAAGATTTGAAAGTCGATGCCATTCATCCAGGCTACGGTTTTTTGTCTGAAAATGCGGCATTTTGTCAAAAAGTCATGGATGCTGGGCTCCTTTTCATCGGTCCATCGCCAGTAAGTATTGAGTTGATGGGTGATAAATTGACATCCAAACATACCGTTGCCAAGTACAATATTCCGATGGTGCCAGGTACGCCCGATGCCGTTACGGATAGAACGGTTGCCAAGCAAAAATCCCAAGAAATTGGCTATCCAGTTTTGATAAAAGCATCGGCGGGTGGCGGAGGAAAGGGGATGCGGGTCGTGGAAAATGAAGCGGAATTTGATGAGCAAATGGATAGAGCCGTTTCGGAAGCTATTTCTTCATTTGGCAATGGTGCGGTTTTCATCGAAAAATATATTACTGCCCCCAAACATATTGAAATTCAAGTACTTGGCGATAAACATGGTAATGTAATTCACCTTTTTGAAAGAGAGTGTTCTGTGCAACGTCGGCATCAAAAAGTGGTTGAAGAGGCTCCTTCGTCTGTCCTCACGCCCGAAATTCGGGAGGCAATGGGACAATGTGCCGTTATGGTGGCGAAAGCTTGTAATTATTACGGGGCGGGTACGGTTGAGTTTATTGTGGACGAAAATTTAGACTTTTATTTCTTGGAAATGAATACCCGTCTGCAAGTGGAACATCCCGTTACCGAGATGATTACTGGTGTTGATTTGGTGAAGGAAATGATTTGGATTGCCGAAGGAAAACCGCTTACCATCAAGCAAGAAGACCTGAAAATTAATGGACATTCGATAGAAATCAGAGTCAGTGCCGAAGATCCCAAAAATAGTTTCTTGCCCGATGTGGGAACGTTGCATACCTACGTGCGTCCGCAAGGCAATGGTGTTCGGGTGGATGACGGTTTTGAGCAAGGTATGGAGATTCCAATTTATTACGATTCGATGATTGGAAAACTGATAACTTACGGAAAAGACCGTAACGAAGCCATCGACAAGATGATTAGAGCCATTGATGAATTTAAAATATCGGGCATCGAAACTACTTTGCAGTTTTGCAAATTCGTTTTGAAACACGAAGCCTTCGTTTCGGGGAAATTTGACACCCGTTTTATTGGTTTATATTACACCCCCGAAAAATTAGATGAAATCAATAACCCTGACGAAGAAATCATTGCAGCACTTTTAGCTAATCATTTATTAACCCATAAAAAAGCGGTTAATTCATCGGCTTCAAATTTAGGCGTTTCAGTTCAACAAAGTAAATGGAAAGCGAATAGAGTAGTTTTAAGATAATAAAATATGTTTGCCACAAAAAAATACGAAATAGACATTGATTATCATCCAACCTACAAATCTGGTTCGGCAGATAATTTGTCCAAATTCAATTTTGAATACCTTGAAAAATCAGCCTCAACAATCTTTGGAGTTAAAGTTCTTGAAAATGGTATTTGCCTAAAAAGTGCCGTAATTAGCTCAGAAGGCGGAGAAACGGGTGTTCATAATAGTGCCTTGGTGCTTGAAGAAGATAAATTAATCTTTTGCTGTGGCAACAAAATCTTTTGCTTATCCATTCCAGATTTGAATCTTTTATGGAAAATACAAGCGGATGATTTTACTTGTTTTCAAATTTTTGCCCATCAAGACACCTACATTGTGCATGGCGAAATCAATATTTCGAAGATAAATCATGATGGTATAATTATTTGGCAGTATTCAGGACAGGATATTTTCATGAATATGGACGATGGGATAGAATGTGAACTTCGAGCGGATTATATCATTGCCAGCGATTTTAACAACAAAATTTATAAAATTGGTTACGATGGTAAGGATTACGTTGATAAAATTAATTAATGAAGATTCAGAAAATACCTTTAAATTTGATGATAATTGATTTAACCAAAACAAACAATCATGGCTTTAAACGAACATCTCACAACCGCAAAAAACTCAACTATGCGATTTTTCAGAAGACTTTTCATTGGCATTTTGGTCATTGCCGTTATCGCTTTATTATTGAGCTTCTTAGCTACCAAAGTTCCTTATTCAGAGGGCGAAAGGGCAGGAGTTGTCTCTAAATTTTCCAGAAAAGGATACGTTATCAAAACGTATGAAGGCGAACTGAATGTGGGAGCTCAGGGGCAAGTGGGTAATATGGCGAATAACCTTTGGGCTTTTACCGTAGATTCGGGCGACCCAAATGTGAGTAAGAAATTAGAAGATGCTATGCTGACGGGCAAAAGACTACGTTTACATTACGAACAACGCTATCTAAAATTCTTCTGGATGGGCGATACTGATTATTTTGTTACTCGGGCGGATGAAGCACCATAGAAGAGGATGAAGGAAAAAGTAGGAAGGGAGGCAGGATTTAAGTATTTTATCCTTTCTCCCTTCCTGCTTTTTGTCTTGTCTGCTTTATTTGCTCAAAATTCCAGAAATTCTCAATAAATCAGGATTTATCTCTTTCTTTTTTGTGATAGTATCGTGAAAAGGGGTATAAACCAAATTATCGTTCACAATGCCCGCCATTTCGTTTTTATGTCCTGCCAAAAGTCCTTCAATTGCTCCCAAACCCAATCTGCTTGCTAAAATTCTGTCATAAGCACTTGGGCTTCCTCCTCGCTGAATGTGTCCTAAATTGGTAACTCTTATATCCACTGGAACATCAATGGTTTGTTTTATTCTTTCGGCGATGCTGGCGGCGTGTCCTTCTTCGTCTCCCTCAGCAACAATCACGATCGAGGATGATTTCTTCTTCTCAAATCCAGCTTTTAATGTTCTCACAACATCATCCACGGTTTGTCTTTCTTCGGGAATCAAAATGGATTCTGCCCCGCCCGAAATGCCCGATTGCACGGCAATGTAACCAGAATCACGCCCCATCACTTCAATAAAGAAAATTCTATCGTGCGAATCTGCCGTGTCTCTAATTTTATCAATGGCATCCAAAGCCGTATTTACCGCTGTGTCATAACCAATGGTATTATCCGTTCCGAAAAGGTCATTATCAATCGTGCCTGGAGCTCCAACCGTTGGAATTTGATATTCGTTATAAAAAATCTCTGCTCCTGTGAAAGTTCCATTTCCGCCAATGGCGACTAAACCTTCAATCCCGTGAGATTTTAGTTGGTCATAAGCCTTTTTACGACCTTCGGCGGTCATGAAATCTTTGCTTCGGGCAGATTTTAAAATTGTCCCACCCCTTTGAATAATATTACTTACTGACTGTGAATTAAGCGGAATAATATCGCCCTTAATCATGCCGTTATATCCTCTAATTATCCCAAAAACTTCAACTCCGTAATGTAATCCCCCTCTAACTACTGCTCTAATACAGGCGTTCATGCCTGGTGCGTCTCCGCCCGAAGTAAATACTGCAATTCTTTTCATTTGATTTAGTGTTCCTCAAAAAAGGATTTATTTTGTCAAAAATGGCTGATTGGTATTAGTAATTTCAATACAAATCCAAATATTATTTGTTTTTTATGTCTTTTTAAAAAATAAATAAAACATATTTTTATTTTAAACCAACTTTACTTTGGTAAAACAGAATCGTAAAAGTTCCCTTCATCACGTTTGCAAATTTATTGTTTAAAAGTGATGTTTCTAATGATTTTCTTAAAAAAATGATTGTTTTAACATGAAATATAAATATTCCAACAATAAATAGAACAAAGTTTTTTGCCGTTTGATAATTATTAATCGCTAAAGTAATAAGGCTAACCATTAATTCGTATTAAAAGTATCTTTGTGATAAAATGACCCCCGCCAATTTCGATTCAACCAACGCTTACCTACTAATTTTTGAAAAATTGATGTCTAAAAAAACAATTTTTTGTCTCATCTTCTTAGTTTGGTCGTTGCCTTCCTACACTCAACAATGGTTAGGTATATCGGGTAGTAACTATGCGGGTACCAATTCTGTATATAATAATCCTGCCAATCTTGCCGATTCAAGGTATAAATTGTATGTGAATTTGGTGGGAAACGATTTGTTTTTTGCCAATAATTATGTCGGTTGGAATGCTCCCTACTCTGTTTTTCAGCTACTGACAAACTCAGCGGCTTCGGAATATCGAAATTCCAAGAATATTATCATTTTCAAAAATGCTTATTATGACATTAATAAGGGTGGCGAACCTTTCCATGCTAATCTATTGGATGATTTACGTGGACCTTCCGTCCTATTTACCATCAATGATAGACATTCCGTTGGTTTGCTCTCACGAATAAGAACTATCACAAATTTCAACGGTGTTTCCGAACCTTTGGCGGAGGTAATTCGCTTAGGAACAGATACTTTATCGCTTAAAAATCAGCCTTTTAATTTGTCGGGAACGAGTCTTAACGTAAATTGTTACGCTGAAATCGGGCTTTCTTACGGACAAGTTTTGAAAGATGAAGACGAAGATTTTTTTAAAGTTGGTGTTACCGTAAAACGAGTCGTTGGAATTTATTCATCGAATATAAATATACAAGAATCTGATTATGAGATAGTTGACGATCCAACGGATTTGACTTTACTGCCTAACCGTAAAAAGCAAATTTTGAAAATTAATACCCTCAAAGCGGATTATGGTTTCACTACGGAGGGTTCCTATAAAAACGCAAAAGTCTCTCCCAGTTGGGTAATAGGCGACCAATCGGCAGGAGCAGGTTGGGGTGTTGATTTGGGAATTATTTATGAATATCGCCCTGGTAATCGAAAATATACCTATCGTGAAAAAGGAGTTGCAAAACTTGACCCTTCTAAAAACAAATATGAATTTAGAGTAGGCATTTCACTTTTGGATATTGGTGGAATCAGTTATAATAATCCAAATTATGTACGGAATTGGAAAGTGGATGTTAATAATAAAACCTTCAATTCCAGTGATGTGAGCATGATCGATGGATCCGATGATGCCTATAAAAGAATTAATGAGACAATCGGATTAAATGATTTGAGCAGTCAAAGTAATTTCAGTACGGGTTTACCGACTTCCTTCCAAATCAATTTGGATTGTCACTTACGAGATAAATTTTATGTGAATAGTCTCTGGGTACAAAGGCTTAGAGGCAACCAATCAATAGGTATGAAAATGCCTTCATCGTTGTCTGTAACACCTCGTTGGGAAGGAAAATGGTTTGAAGTAGCGATGCCTTTTGTACTTTTTGATAACTATAATGCCTTCGCTTTTGGCGTTGCGGGAAGAATTGGTCCGCTATTTTTAGGAACCGACAATTTAGGGAGTTTTCTGAATATTAATCGCCCAAGGAGTACCGATATTTATTTTGGTTTATCAATCCCCATTTTCAGAAAACCTCCAACGCTTCCCTATGCCTGTTTTTACGAAAAGACAGAAAGGAAAGGTTGGAGGTTTTGGAAAAAATAGATTTTCGATGTTGGATGTTCGTTTTTCGATTTGTTACCCGCATCAAACATCGGAAAACGAACATCGAAACTTATAATTTTAGCACCACAAACTCTACCCGACGATTCACTTTTCTTTCCTCATCAGTACCTTTCTTCACAATTGGTTGCGTATCGCCATAGCCTTTTGCCTCAATACGAGCGGATGGAATTCCTTGCTTTACCAAATATACTTCGCAAGCATCCACACGGTCTTGCGAAAGTTCAAGGTTTGCTTCGGGGTCTCCCACCACGTCAGTATGCCCTTCCAAACGAATTACCATCAAAGGATTATCCTGCATCATTGAAACCAATTTATTCAATTCAGCATAAGAAGCGGGCAAAAGGTTGGATTTGGAAACTTCAAAATAGATATTTTTCAAAACAATTTTATCTCCAATGGTAATGGGCGTTAAATAAATATCCTTCGTAACCCTCTGACCGCCAGACGTTCTGCTCAAATCCAAAACATCATTAGCCGATAAATATCCTCTTGCCGAAGTCGTTAAAGTATAAACCTGACCTTTGGGCAAAATCATCCGATAAAGTCCAGTGCTTGAAAAGCTCTGAACCGAATCAATCACTTGTTTAGAACTCGACAATTGATAATCAATCGTAGCACTGATGGGACGATTAGTCTTTACATCCCGCACAATACCGCCTACATTCACATTTGTAACTACTGGGGCAGGAGGCGGTGTATTATCCACTTCACCTACTTTGCCAGTCTTTGTGCGTGCTTTTGTAGGTGTATTATCTACTGGAGGAGTTGGTTGTGGATTTTGTGTGGGCATAGGAATATTATCGGCAGGATTCTTGACGTATAAATTGTAAATATTCCAACATACATAGCCATCAGATTGACATTCAAATAAGTCAAAGTTTTCTAAACCCTTATCTAAGCGATCAAAATAAACTACAAAATTTACGCTTTTCCCAGGCGATAATTTATAACCTTTTCTGGTTAAATCATCACCAGGTCGTATAGTTGGCAGTCCTTCTACTTTCTGAAAAGCAAAAGTTCTTGCACCATCGGCGGCAATTAATTGAGAAGTATTACTCCAAGCAATATTTTCAATACCATCAGAATAAACCTGTTTCCCATTTTTATCACGATAATTGCCAGCTTGATTATCGTTGGTAAAGGTCAAATAAACAATGGTATATTGATCAGTCAAACGGATATTTCCAACAGAAATATTATCATTTGCTGATCGTCCCGTTTGAGTTTTGCCTTGATTTGTCGAACCACCTCTATCATTAGGATATTGGGTAGGTTCAGGAGTTTGTTGCCTGCCACTATTAGGGTTTTGTGTCCCTCCACCCGTTTTACTATCATCATACCCGCCAGAACCTTGTGGATATTTTCCGTAAACCCCACAACCTTGAATTACAACTGAAATAGCTAAGAGCCAAAGATATTTTTTCATTTTTATCGTTTTTTTTAATAATTATTGAACGAAATTTACAAAAACTTCTTGCTTTATCAATGTGCCTTTAACGAAACATTAACAAATTTGTAACCACATAGGTAGGATAGGAAGGATAGAATGATATAGTCATAATGAATTTAATTTGATTTAATGAGTGAATACCCCACCAAGGCATCGGCTCTTACTCCAATTGGACGGTGGTAAATTAGAATCTCGTAAGCATTTTCTGTTTGTGAATGGGTGCCTTCAAATTCAGTTTCGGACTTATTTCCTTGGCTGTCAACGGTTAGATAATTGTAATTATAAACGCCTTGTTTTAGTTGAATAAAAATCTCATACGCCTGACTTTCAGGAACATAATGCATAAGATTTCGTTCATCCAATTTCCAATCATTGAAACCACCATTGACATAAACCTTTTTATTTTCTAAGGAATCAGACTTTAACAAAAAGCTAACCCGCACATAATCGGCATCAGTTTCTCCACGATTTGTTTCATAATTATCAATCACAAACATTCCATTAAAGTCATTATTCGATAAATATGCCATTCTATTTTGGGATTTCTCGGGATATAATTCTAAAATACTTTCACGTTCGCCTTGTGTGATATGAGAAATATTCACTAATTTTTGTTGCGTACTTCGTCCATCAAACATTCTGAATTCACTCAGTCCTTCGAATTGATTTTCATTGTCAAAAAATTGGTAATCTAATTTCTGATTATAAGAATCAACCATAAAAGGTTTCAGCGGTTTGGTAGTTTTATCATCTCGATAATTTTGGCGAATCAATACCTTCAAATCTTGTTGAGGATTAATGATTTCATAACCACCATAATTAATGCCAAAATTTACCTGTTGATGCGAAAGTCGTCTTTGGGCATTATTGGGATAACTCACTCGTCCGCCTACATTTACCCGATTTTGATAAACCATAAACTTGCGAGTAAGCACAATATCTTGCTCATCACGATTCTTATAAACCATTACGATATAATTGCCCGAAACTTTGGTCAAAGGCAATTCAAACTTAAAATGATTATAGGAAATTTTAGTGGCAAAAGAGTTTCGATAATCATTTATCGGAAAATCATTAAATTCGGGCAAATACTCTATTTCATTTAAAACCGAAGGAGTCCAGTCAGAATTGCAATGAAATATTTTTACCCTAAATAATTGATATTCAGGATTTAAGCAATCAAATTCTAAGAGTAATGGCTGGTTGTCTTCTAATTTTACCACGGGAGGATTCAAGGCAGTCTGATCCGATTTTCCAGAATTTAGGATTGGATATAATTGAACGGTACGGATGTAAGGTTCATAAATGTGGTTATTGTAAATGATTTTTTTGGGAATAAACGAATCGTCTCTTTTCTTCTTTTGGGCAGTAGCCGAGAACAAAAATAGGAACGCACAAAGGCACGTTCCTATAAATGATGATGTGAATATTTTCATGAATTTAATTTTCTGATTTTAAGCTAAAACGCCCTCCAATTCTTCAATTTCCATCATTACTTCCTCCCAAGTTTTATTGGTTTGTTGTAATTTTTGCTGAATTTGTTGGTAAGCTGAATTTTCACGTTTTAACGCTGTTACATCATTATAAATTGCAGGGTCGGCAAGGGTAATTTCTTGGGCTGATTTATCTTGCTCCAATTTAGCAATAATTTCCTCCGTTTCAGTTAATTTTAGATTCAATTTTTTGTGATTTTTTTGGGCTTCTTTCTTCGCAAAATCATCAACCACGGGCTTTTTCTCCGCAACTTTCTCAACCGTTTTTTTTGGTGATTTATCTTGTTTTACTTCACCATTCAATACTCGCTGTTCTTGCCAAGTTTCGTATTCGTCATACGTGCCTGGATAAACTTTTATTTCTTCGTCTTCAATGTACCAAATCTTATTCGCAATTTCAGAAACAAAAAATCTATCGTGAGAAACCACCACAAAAGTGCCTTCGTATTGCTGTAAAGCCTGAATTAAGATATTGACCGACATCATATCCAAGTGATTTGTTGGTTCATCAAGCAACAAAAAATTAGCTTCTGAAATCAATACTTTTGCCAAAGCAACCCTCGATTTTTCTCCTCCCGAAAGCACCTTAATTTTCTTGAAAGCATCATCGCCCGAGAATAGGAAACATCCTAAAATACTCCGTAATTCTGTTTCTAATTTACCCGTACCCGTCATTTTCAATTCCTCAAGTAAGGTATTATTGACATCCAAACTTTCCAATTGATGTTGGGCGTAAAAGGAGTCAATAACGTTATGTCCAATGGTTCTTTCACCCGTGATGGCTTCTGAACCGTCAATAATTCTCAATAACGTTGATTTTCCCTTTCCATTTGCTCCAATCAAGGCAATTTTGTCACCTCTTTCAATCATTCCAGCGGTATTGGTCAAGATTTTCTTGGGTCCATAAGCCTTCGTAACGTGGTTCAACGTCATGATAAAGCGACCAGGTTGTGTACCAAAATTGAATTTGAAATTGACCTTGGCATTTTCATCAAGCACATCATCAATAATATCTAAACGAGCCAAAGCCTTCACTCGAGACTGCACCTGACGAGCCTTTGTTGCCTTTGCTTTGAAGCGAGTAATAAACTTTTCCGTTTGCTTAATCGCTTGTTGTTGATTCTCATAAGCACCCTTTTGAATCTCATTTCTGAGGGCTTTTTCTTCTACATAAAACTCGTAATTTCCTGCATAAGAGACTAATTTTGAGCCAGTTACCTCAACAATAGTCGTAACAGTGTTATCCAAGAAAAATCTATCGTGAGATACTACAATAATTGCTCCTTCGTATGTATTTATATAATTTTCTACCCACTCAATGGATGGTAAATCCAAGTGGTTAGTAGGTTCATCGAGCATTAATAATGATGGTTTTTGCAAAAGCAATTTTGCCAACATTACCCGCATCCGCCAACCTCCCGAAAAGGTATGAAGCGGTTGTTGTAATTCCTCGGTACTGAAACCTAATCCTTCCAAAATTGTCTCCGCTTCCGACTGCATCGTATAACCACCCAAAGCCTCAAATTCGTCTTGAAAACGAGCTAATTTATCAATGTCTGAATCTTCATAATTAGTTTCCATTTTATCAAGAACCTTGTCAATTTCGATTTGAAGGACGTTTTGGCGTTCAAAAGCCTGCATGGCAACCTTCAAAATTGATTCTTCTGATTGATAAGAAAGTAAATCCTGATTCAAGAAACCAATGGTACAATCGCCTGATTTTGAGATACTTCCGCCGTCAGGTAGGTATTCGCCATCTATGATGCGTAAAAGCGTAGATTTGCCCGTACCGTTTGCCCCAATCAGACCGATTTTATCTTTGGGTTTGATGTGTAAATTTGCCCCGTCATACATCGGACGAGAACCAAAATAGAATGATAAATTATTGATTGATAACATGATACAAAGATACGGAGGGGAGAATTAATAATTATTAATTGAAAAATAATAGTTGTTTTTGTTCTAATTTTTACATGAAAATTGCAATTTCACTGATTCCTTTCCGCTGAATATCAGGCACATAACAATCCGATGCAGGATAACCCACTGGCAACAAAAGAAATGCTCTTTCATTGTCAGGACGATTTAGAATTCTCTTCAAAAAATTCATCGGGCTGGGCGTATGCGTAAGTGTAACCAATCCTGCATGATGGATGGCTGAAATCAAAAAACCTGCGGCAATGCCACAAGATTCTTGGACGTAATAATGTTTCTTTTTGTCGAGCGAAGTCGTTTGAGCAAACATCACAATCAACCACGGAGCAATTTCCAAAAAAGGCTTTTGCCAATCCGTCCCCAAGGGTTTTAAATCGTCCAACCATTCGTCCGTCATTCGGTTTTGATAACTTTCATACTCCTCTTTTTCCGCCGCTTTTCTGATTTCTGATTTGACTAATGGATTTTGTACCGCCACAAATGTCCACGGCTGTTTATGAGCTCCCGAAGGTGCGGAGGAAGCCGTGAGAATAATTTGCTCAATAACCTCCTGACTTACAGGCATATCTGAAAACTCACGTACACTTCTCCTACCGTCCATTTTCTCATAAAAAGTTGTAGCATTTGATAAAACCTTTTCAGAATCTAAGATTTCGAGTTGATATGAATTGTATGGATATTCGTTGATTTGGATTTGACTCATTTTGTTTATTTCTCACAAAAAAGCCTCCAAAAACAAATTTTGAAGGCTTTTTGAACTTATATTTTCCAAAAATAGAAAAATGTATATCGTATATCGAAACTACTCTTCCGCCACCGCAGTTGCCAAAATTCTTGAAAGTATCAATTCATCGCCCTCGCCCGAATAATCCGCTAAGATTACATCGCCATCGTTTAAATCTCCTCTCAAAATTTCTTCTGCCACGGGGTCTTCCAAATATTTCTGAATAGCACGATTCAAAGGTCTTGCTCCGTATTGTGAATCATATCCTTTTTCGGCAATGTAATCTTTGGCTTTTTCCGTTAATTGAACGCTATATCCTAATGAAGAAATACGGATAAAGAGTTTTTTCAACATCAAATCAATAATTAAATGAATATGCTCTCTTTCCAAAGAATTAAACACAATTACATCATCCAAACGATTCAAGAATTCAGGAGAGAAGGCTTTTTTCAAAGCACTCTGAATCGTTCCTTTCATCACTTCCTCAATATTATCAGACTTAGTTTTTGGAGAAAAACCAATACCCGCACCAAAATCTTTCAAATCCCTTGCTCCAATGTTTGAAGTCATAATGATGATTGTATTTCTAAAATCAACTCTACGGCCCATTCCATCCGTCAAAATACCATCGTCCAATACTTGCAACAAAATATTAAACACATCTGGGTGAGCTTTTTCGATTTCATCCAAAAGCACAACCGCATAAGGCTTACGTCTGATTTTCTCGGTCAATTGTCCACCTTCTTCATAACCCACATAGCCTGGAGGAGCTCCAATCAAGCGAGATACGCTGAATTTCTCCATGTACTCACTCATGTCAATCCGTACCAAAGCATCATCTTTATCGAATAAATATGTCGCCAATACCTTCGCTAATTCCGTTTTTCCTACACCCGTTGGTCCCAAGAAAATAAATGAACCAATTGGTTTTTTAGGGTCTTTCAAACCCACACGAGTACGCTGAATGGCTTTTACCAATTTAGCGATTGATTTCTCCTGACCGATAACTTTACCAGCCAATTCCTCGTTCATATTCAGCAATTTCTGACCCTCAGTAGCCGCCACTCTGTTTACTGGAATACCCGTCATTTGAGCAATAACTTCGGCAACACTTTCTTCAGTAACAGTATATCTACGACGTTTTGTATCCTCTTCCCATTCACGTTTTGCACGATCTAATTGGTCGAGAAGGCGTTTTTCACGGTCACGTAATTGAGCGGCTTCTTCGTATTTCTGCGATTTTACAACCGCATTTTTCTCCTTCTTAATATTCTCAATCGCTTCTTCCAAACGAACAATATCTTCGGGAACTGAAATGTTGGAGATATGGACTCTCGCACCTACTTCGTCCATTACGTCAATCGCTTTGTCAGGTAAGAATCTATCTGAAATATAACGTTCTGATAATTTAACTGACTGTTCAATTGCTTCTGGCGTGTAACTTACGTGGTGATGATCTTCGTATTTATCCTTGATATTATTCAAGATTTCGATGGTTTCTTCAATCGAAGTTGCTTCAACCATGACGGTTTGGAAACGACGTGCCAAAGCTCCATCTTTCTCAATATACTGACGATATTCATCCAAAGTTGTTGCTCCGATAACTTGTATGTCGCCACGAGCCAACGCTGGTTTAAACATATTTGAAGCATCCAAAGAACCCGATGCACCACCTGCACCTACAATAGTATGCAATTCGTCAATAAACAAAATTACATCTGGAGACTTCTCCAATTCGTTCATTACTGCCTTCATTCTCTCCTCAAACTGACCACGATATTTTGTGCCAGCTACTAATGAAGCTAAATCAAGCGTAATTACTCGTTTTCCGAAAAGAATTCGAGAAACCTTCTTCTGAACAATTCTGAGGGCTAAACCTTCGGCAATGGCAGTCTTACCAACTCCAGGTTCACCAATCAAAATTGGATTATTTTTCTTTCTACGTGAAAGGATTTGGGCAACTCGCTCAATCTCTTTTTCACGTCCAACGATGGGGTCAAGTTTTCCAGATTCTGCTACTTTCGTCAAATCACGTCCGAAATTATCTAACACAGGAGTCTTAGATTTTTCAGCGTTTTTGTTCGTTGTAGAGCCTCCGCCAGTGCCTGAACCTCCGCCCGCAAACATTCTTGCGTCATCGTCATTATCATCGGTATCCGAAGGACCCGATTTGATATTGGGGTTAGATTGATATTCTACCATGTCTTTAATTAGTTCGTAATGAATGTGGAACTTTTCAAGAATCTGCTTGGCGAGATTGTCCTCATCTCGGAGAATCGCCATCAAGAGATGTTCCGTTCCTACAAGGTCTGTTTTAAAAATTCGTGCTTCTAAATAAGTTACTCGCAATACTTTTTCGCATTGGCGAGAGAGAGGAATATCCTGCTTATTTTTGATAGTATAAGACGAACGCCCTGCACTTTTGGTAGCCTGTTCAATGGTTACACGCAAGTCGTCGAGGGTTGTTCCACATTTGATAATTAAGTCGAGGGCAATACCTTCACCTTCTCGAATCATTCCTAAAATGAGGTGTTCTGTGCCTATATAATCATGCCCAAGCCTGATTGCCTCCTCACGGGCGAGAGAAATTACCTCTTTGACTCTGTTTGAAAATTTTGCCTCCATTTTTGGTTTTGATTAGTGATTTGACCATACTATATTTTGATATTTAAATCAGTATTTAGTTCAAATCACTTTTGATTTTATTGATTTGTAATTTCAATTTCGGTGTAAATAAATCTCAATTAATAAATTATAACAATTTCTCAATCTGCACTCTCAAACTTTTCAAGATTCTGAAAATATCAAATATTTCATCATCCACGCAAGAGTAGTCTTTACTGATTGCATATTCTTTGTTTACCAAAGCCATAAAGTACCAGTTTCTCCCAATAATATAAGAGCCAAAGATTGGTTTTTGATTATCATTTATTTTCTGGGCTACCAACATCGCAATCAAGGCTTGACCTCTTGGGTCTCCGTAAGGGTCAGTTCCTCTTTTGTATTCATTTAAACAAAAATAGGGTGAATGAGGGCTTCTGAAACCTGTTGCAATCATCCCATCAACCTTACCAGAAAGATCATAGTCATCAATAACTGTTGTTAATTCTCTTTCCAAAAAGTAAGCAAATTTTTTGTTGTCAATGCCAGATGCAACAATTACTGGGCTTATTATTTTGTTTTCAAGTTCAATTTCATTCCAGTCATCTCCACCATGTTCAATATAATTATTTTGTAACATTTTTAAATTATATTCTTCATGCTCATTTGGAAGATATTCATAAGAAATGAGAGTTTGTAAAATAGGCAATTCCGTAACTTGTACTAAGTCAAACGTTCTTTCAACATCTTCCAACTTCCAATCTCTGAAATTACTTTTTTGCATGACAATTTATTTATCTTTTAACCCTAAATCCTATTTTTTTGTTCAATAATTACAGATTCATTCAAAATGCTCAAAGCCTGATTTCCCTGACAAAAAAGTAAATCAAGAATGGAGAGATTAGGTTCAAATTCATTGCCAAAGTTCTGTCTATACTGAACTGGCTTATAGAGTTGATTTTGCATAAAGTTCCTTTTCGGGTGAATTAGCCCTCTGAAATCATTTTCTACGTCTTTTTCGTAATTTTCAGTAAATATAATGGTTTTTTCGAGACGTAAAAGTTTCAGACAAATTGTCAGTAAATCCATATTAAAATCGAACAAAAAGTCAGGTTTTTTTTCAATTAATATCCTAAAATAATCTGAATAAAATTCAAAAAAAGGGCTTTTCCCGTAGGCAGAATGAATCGCCCCCCAATGTCGGCGAGTCCAATCTTGATGATAATCAATGCGTAAATCTTTTATTAGAACCTTTGAATTGCCATTTTTTACGGGAACGGTTAAGGCATCAATTTTATTGGTTGTCTGAATTATACAACGATTTCGGTAACTTTGCTTTTCGAAATATTCGTGAGCTTCAATGATAATTTCATCATGTTTGAGCAAAGCACAAAAATATTCGAGACTGGGTAAATATTGTAAGTTGATAGTCATTTATTTTAATCAAAACCATGTTTTTTATTAAATTATTCTCAAAGTTACCTTTATTTGTGCTGTTTGGCATCTCTGATTTTGCGTATTTTCTTATCTATCGGGTAATTGGGTATCGCAAAAAGGTGGTTTTTGAGAATCTACAGAAATCTTTTCCTGATAAATCTGAGGTAGAAATAAAGCAAATTACCAAGAATTTTTATCATCATATTGCTGACCTCTTTACAGAATTTTTGAAAGGATATTCCATGTCAAAAGAAGAGATTTTGGAGCGAGTACAAATCGTTAATCCAGAAGTGGTTAGGAATTATACCGATAAAAATACGTCTGTCATCATCGTAACGGGGCATATCGGGAATTGGGAATGGCTATTACATCCTTTGAATTTGATGGATATTCCGATGGATATTGTCTATCAAAAACTCAGTAGCCCGTTTTTTAATGACCTCACACTTTTTATCAGAAGTAGATTTGCTATTACGCCGATGATTGAAAAAGATGATACCCTTCGTAAAACCATCGAACGAAAAGACGTTGTACGTGCCTTGGTAATGGGGTCTGACCAATCGCCCCAAAATTGGAAAACTGCCTATTGGACAACTTTTTTGAATCAAGATTCTGGATTTTTTACGGGTACAGAACGCATTGCTCGTAAGTTTGATTATCCCGTAATTTTTAGTGAAATGCGTAGGATTAGAAGGGGATATTACGAAATAGAATTTACCGAAATCGCCAAACCTGATTACAAGGATTTGCCAGCGGGAGAAATCACAGAAAGATTCGTCAGAATTTTAGAAAAATCTATTCATAAACACCCCGCAGATTATCTTTGGTCGCATAGAAGATGGAAGCATAATCGGACGGAGGAAGATATTGTGAAGACTAATTTTCGGGAGTTAAGATAGATTTCAGTTGAGTAATATCCATCAAATCATCAATAGCGAGGGAATTAATTTCCTCGCTATTGATGATTTGATAATTCCGCCGTAGTTGGTCTTTTTTCGACCAACTACACCTGTACAAGCTACGCAATAAATATGAAAAGGGAGAGTGTTTTTTATATAAAGTATTGGATATCAGAAGAATATATTCTTATTTTCATAGTTGGCGAGTTGCTGACACTCATGTTGTTGGAGAAAACTCCAACAACGGCTGGTATCGTAACCTCCGCCAACTTGCCCAATGTGCATTGGAGCTGTGAAAAATATTTATTTACTATTTCTATTAGTTGGAAAACTCCTTATCCGTGGTGAGTGTTCCCATCCGCCAACTGAAAAAAAAGGGAGGCTTCGTTTCAAACGAAGCCTCCCTTAAAATGAAATAAATTGAACTCTACCACTTCTTCCACTTCTTTTTCTTCACCGCAGCACCTTCACCAATTAACTTATCAATGGCAGCTTGTTGGGGACTTTTCAAGAGTCTATCCGCTAAATCTGGGCGATTTATTTTTGTCAAACGATTACGAATCCATTGTTTAAATTCGGGTTTATACCAAAAGAAATAATTATTTTGATTTTGCTTTTCTTCCTTGGTTTTCGCAGTTTTTATCGGTTGTAACGTATATGGATGTACTCCCGAATAATAAATAACTTCCGAAACCGTCATGGGTGTTGGCGTGAAATCCTGCACTTGTTCCAATTGAAAACCTAAATCCTTGGTTTCTGCCGCTAAGTTTGCCATATCTGCCTCCTCACAACCTGGGTGAGAGGAAATAAAATATGGAATCAAGGGTTGTTTTAGGTTATGTTTCGCCTGAATATTATCGTATTTCTCCTTGAATTTCTTGAAATATTTGAATCCTGGTTTACGCATTACTCGCAAAGTATCGTCAGAAGTATGTTCGGGGGCTACTTTCAAACGCCCCGAAACGTGGCGAGTTACCAATTGCTCCATGTAAATATCATGGTTGCCGTCTTGATTGTTTTTGTTGAAATCATCCACCAATAAATCATAGCGCACGCCCGAACCCACAAAGGCTTTTTTGACCTCTGGGTGAGCATCCACTTTTCGGTAAATCTCCGTCAAAGGCGTATGCGAAGTGTCTAAATTTGAGCAAATTACGGGGTGAATACAACTTGGACTTTGGCAACGATTACAGATAGATTCGTCCTTGCCTTTCATCTGATACATATTTGCCGAAGGACCACCCAAATCTGAAATATACCCTTTAAATTCAGGATGTTTCACGATTTGATCCACCTCCTTCATAATCGACTCTTGGCTTCGAGAAGCAATAAATTTGCCTTGGTGAGCAGAAATCGTACAGAAACTACATCCTCCAAAACAGCCACGGTGCATATTTATGGAAAATTTAATCATCTCATACGAAGGAATCGGTCCACGATTTTTGTATTTGGGGTGCGGCATCCGAGTGTAGGGCAGGTCAAAAGAAACGTCCATTTCTTTTTCGTCCATCGTCTTGAAAGGTGGATTGATTACGAGAGTTTTATCGCCCACTTTCTGAATAATCCTGTTGGCTTGCCACTTGTTCGATTCTACTTCAACCACCTTGAAATTGGCGGCGTATTTGATTTTATCCTTCAAACAAATTTCGTGGCTCGAAATCTCCACGGTACTCCAATTATTAAATTCGTCTAAGGGTTCAGCGGTCTCTTGCTGATAAGAAATCTGATTAATATTACGAATCGTATTCAAGGGAACGCCCTGTTTTACCAATTTCAAAATCTCTCGTAAAGGTTGTTCGCCCATACCATAGACCAACATATCCGCCCCCGAGTCGTGGAGGATACTGGGCAATAATTTGTCTTGCCAGTAGTCATAATGCGTAACTCTACGCAAAGAAGCCTCAATGCCGCCAATCAACACAGGGACATCGGGGTAGAGTTGTTTCAAAATTTTGGTATAAACCGTAGTGGCATAGTCGGGACGGAAACCTGCCTCGCCCCCAGGCGTATAAGAATCGTTGGAACGTAAGCGTTTGTTGGCGGTATAATGATTCACCATCGAATCCATGCAACCAGCCGTTACGCCAAAGAAATATTTTGGCTTGCCCAATTTTTTAAAATCCCGCAAATCGTCCTTCCAGTTGGGTTGAGCAACGATGGCAATTTTGAAGCCCTCACTCTCGATGATACGTCCAATCACGGCAGTACCAAAGGCAGGATGATCCACATAGGCATCCCCCGAAATCAGAATAACATCTAATTCTCCCCAGCCCCGCTGTTCAACTTCTTTCTTGGTGATGGGCAACCAATCCGTAATTGGTCTCTCTCTAACTGTAATCATGATACAAATTTACGAAGAAATGGTGGATTAATGATTCAACGTATTTCTTTAACGGATTTTGGGTGGGAATGGTTTTTGGAGGGGGAATTTACTACTAAATAAAAAAGAAAGGATTGATTAGTTTTACTGAGGTGTTTTGTGTTTGTTTGTGAGAGCTATAGCAAATCCTACAATATAGAATAAGGCTATTTGGTTGTTAGAACATTTTTTAACTGTACAAAGTATAGTATGTTAATAATTCTGTGAGTTGTTGATACAGTAAAAACATTAAGAAGTACAATATCAGTCTCTCATATTTAAGATTTGTAATAATTATAACAAATAATAACATCATAGGAAAATGAGTATATTTAAAGTTTTAGAAGGAAATATAAATAAAAGCAATGAAAACTATTCAGAATATCTTGCTGACAAAAAAGGAGATGTTTTAAAAGGGTCTGAATTTATGCTGTACGCTTTATCTAACCTTTTTAAGGATAAAGAAATTGATGAAATTGAAAATGGTATAGTTGATTCATCATATCGAGAAGAAAGATATGACTATGGAATTGATGCCATTTACATCACTGCTTCTAATGATTTCATTGAGCAACCAAATGAGTTAGAAGATTATAATGAAGATACAAAATTCAAAATTCAAATATTTCAATTTAAAAGAGGAACAGGTATTTCACAAGCTGATTTATTGAAATTTAAGAGAGGAATAAAAAAAGTTCTGATTGATGAAGATTTAGAAGAGGAAGATAGCTTATATTTCTATAATAGGATGGCTGTATTGAATGAGATAAAATCAAAGCTTTTTACTGAGTTTTCTAGTGATAATATTAGTGTTTTATGTCATGTAGTTTTTGGAGGAATAGAAAGTAATTTACACAAAGAAAAGATAATTAAAGATGAATTAGATGACATAATTTCCACATTAAAAAATAGTGGATTTATTAATTCTAAAATAGTGATTACAGATTGCGAAAATCTTATAAAAGCCCCTTCTAAAAATGAAGAAATTGTTGATATAATCGAGTATCAAAAAACATTTAAATATATTACTGATACTGACTCGAATAGTAAACTTAATGGATATATAAGCATAATCAATGGTTTGGATATTGCTGAACTTGTAAGGAAACATCAATCTGCAATTTTTGAGGCTAATATTAGAGATTATTTTAAAAGGAGTGATTTAAACTCAAAAATTATTGCAACAAGTGCTGATAAAGATGAATCGAAATTCTTTTGGAGCTATAATAATGGTTTAACAATGACTTGCAGTAAAGTTGAAGAAATGCCAAATAATAAATATAAACTTCACAATTTACAAATT